>NHBR02000132.1 GCA_002167435.2 Allomuricauda sp. TMED12 | reverse complement strand
TAAAATTCAAACAATTTGTTGTATTTACAACTTTTTGTTTTTTGATGTCCTGTAAAACCGATACGGGAAAGCTTACAGAAATTAACGGCAGGCAAATTCCAATTGATTCTACCCTAGCCGAAACAGATTCCATTGCCACTTTTGTGGAACCCTTTAGAAATAGAATTAACGAGGTGCTCGACAGCACTTTGGCTTACGCTCCTAATCCCCTGTTGTTAAAAGATGGCGAACGCACCTCATCCATGGGCAACCTAATGGCGGATATTGTTTTTGAGCAGGCCGCCCCCATTTTTAATGGTAGGTCTGGTAAAAATTTGGATTTTGTAGTGCTAAACGCTGGTGGCGTACGGTCCATAATTTCTAAAGGAAACGTAAGTGCAAGAAATGCTTACGAGGTGATGCCCTTTGAAAATTATATCAAAGTGGTCGAACTTAGTGGTTCGGCCACAAGACAACTCATTGATTTTGTTGCTAAATCCTCGCGAAGGCATCCAGTATCGGGCATACAGATTGTTACGGACAAAAATCGCTCGTTAGAATCCGTGAATATACATGGACAGCCTTTTGATGAAAATCGAAATTACTATGTAGCCACTTCAGACTACCTAGTGAATGGCGGTCCAAGCGTTGGTTTTTTTGATGAAATCATTTCAACAACAGACACTGATTACCTTATTAGAAATGCTATTATCGACTACTTTAAAAAAGTGGATACCTTAAAAGCAGTAGCAGATGATCGTATAAAACAATTGAACTAGATGAAAAGAAGGGATTTTATTACCAATACCACCGCGGCCTCAACTTTAATCGGTTTGGGAGGACTGAGTTTAAGTTCGTGTTCCAATCTAGGAAAAAAGCAAATAACCATTCTTCACACAAACGATGTACACAGCCATATTGATACCTTTCCTTCCTCCCACTCCAGGTATCCAAATTTAGGAGGGGTTGCACGAAGAGCTACTTTAGTAGAGCAGATTCGAAACGAAAACCCAAACACTTTGCTGTTCGATGCCGGTGACATTTTTCAGGGAACACCCTATTTCAATTTTTATGGAGGAGAATTGGAGTTTAAGTTGATGAGCAAGCTCAAGTACGATGCCTCTACCATTGGAAACCATGATTTTGACAATGGAATCAATGGTTTGTTGGCACAAATGCCCCATGCCACTTTTGAAATGATATCTGCCAACTACGATTTTTCCAATACAGTGATGGATGGCTATGTAAAACCCTATAAAATATATGTGGTTGATGGTGTAAAAATCGGAGTGTATGGTATTGGTATTGAGTTGGATGGATTGGTAACCAAAAAACTATACAAAGAAACTCAGTATTTGAACCCTTACGAGATTGCTTTGGATATGGAAAAGCAACTTAAAGAAGAAGAAAAATGTGACTTGATCGTTTGTCTTTCACATTTGGGATATGACTACAATAATCCAGAGAGGCCCTGTGACACCCGATTGGCGCAACAAACCTTCCACACGGATTTGATTATTGGTGGACACACCCACACCTTTTTGGACAAGCCTGATGTTCGAACCAACCAAAATGGGAATTCCGTATTGGTTAATCAGGTAGGATGCTACGGAATCAATTTAGGTAGAATCGACTTTTATTTTGATACCGATAAAAATGCTTCGGCAAACGGGATAAGTATTACCGTGTAGGTGAACTGTTGGCCAAACCTTGGCTCGGCATCAATTTCGTTACAATTTTTGGGTTTGAAGTTTTTTAATTCGAACTTCGGACATCTGGAAATATATAGCCACCGAAAACCTGTTACTGCTTTTCGGTGGCATTAAAGAACTTTTCTTTTCCCTACGGACAGTTAAAAACATTGGTGATGCCGGGGAAATCCCATCCATTATCATTCACTAGGATCATACCTGCCATATCTACTTCAGGTCCACAAACAGTGATTCCGCCCATTCCACAGGTAATGTTTGTAGGGCCGCCATTTTGGTTCACAAAATCTGCCCAACCGATCAATGTGGAATTCATATTACTTGGGGACATACCACAGTTATGAAACATGGATAACATATCGGTAATACTCCCAATATTCCAGCTTCCTAGGTCTTGATCAAAAGATTGGGCTTCAAAAAACATATTGTTCATGGTGGTCACATTACTTACATCCCAATTTCCGATAGCACCATTGAAATTCGTTGCAAAGTAGAACATATGACTCATATTCTCAATAGTTGAAGTGTCCCATCCGCTGATATCACCATCAAAAGAGGATTGCAGGAACATTCTACTCATATTCGTCACATTGCTCAAATCCGGTACATCGTCAGCATTGTAACCTAAGTTGGTGCAAAAGGCAAAAGCCCTTTGAAAAGATTTCCAAGGAATATTGCCCCATTGTTCAATACTTATTAGGGATGTTAAAGCAATATCTTCCCCTCCTTTCGCTACAAATGCAGGGAAATCACCTTGTATTGCAACGGTATATACCCCAGCCTCTTCGAAAGTATGGGCAATGAATCCAGTATTTTCAAAATTATACTCCTCGATCGTCCCATCGCCCCAATCTATAACAAAATCGTAGGCGTAATTTTCATTGGTGCCAATAAATTCTTCAAAACCATCTGAAGGTATTTCCCATTTAGTTACAAACGATTCTGGCTCCTCATGCATTTCTATGACATTTAGTACAACAATTTGAATGATTGCACTTGCTTCTTCCGTACCATCGGAAACGCTTATTTGGATTTCATGCTTTCCTGCGGATTCGAAATCCAATCGTTCTCCATCTTTCAGGCTCAATTCTCCGTTTTCGGAAAGTTCAAAAAGCTCGTTATCATTTTGAACGATACTATAGGAAAGAACATCCCCATCAGCATCATCCGCTTGTATCTCCCCTATGACATAAATGTCTGAAATATCTTCAGCTGCTTCAAAAAACTGGTCTTCGATTATTGGTGGCCCAATGTTTACATTTTCCACTTGTATGGTAACAGTGGCCAGTCTACCTACAATACCATCATGAACCTTAATTGTCAAAATATGTTCTTGGGCGGTTCCATAATCCAGTGATTTACCTGTTGCCAATCGCAATACTCCATTATTTGATAAGGCGAACAAACCGCTATCATCTTGTTCAATCGTAAATGTCAATTTATCTTCATCAACATCCGAAGCAGTGAGTTTTCCAATAATTTCTTTGTCTGAAATGTTCTCCAAAGCCGAAAAGCTATGGTTGTTAACCTTAGGAGCAGTATTTACATAAATAGAATCCGGTCTGTTTGGGTCGCAGGACCACATTATGGATAAAATCAGGATAGGTATAATCCATATTTTGTTTTTTTTCATAGTCAAAAATTATAGTAATTATGAAGCAAGATGTGGAATTACCGATGAAGATTTCTACTATAATTGACGTATGCCCAGTTTGAGTTGACGAATCAAAGAATTTGATTGTTAAAAACAATCATCTCTCAGTCTTTTGACCATAAAAATTTAATGTGAACCAAGAAAAATATGAATATTGGAAAATACTTTGCCAGAGTGAAAAACCAGTATCAAAAAAAATGGAAGACTAAACTCCCTATAAATTTGCCTCTACCAAAACTTTCAACTCTTCTTGCAAACTGCAATCAGGAAAGGGCTTATTCGCACGGCTGTACCAATATCCAGCATTCCATTCATCTCCTTCTTTACGATGAAGGTAAGCATGGATCCAACTGCCCATTTGGGAATGTAGGTCTTGGGCAATATCGTGCGATGCTTCCCAGTCCCCTTTCGCATCAAACCAAAGGGACTTCAAAGCATCCGACCATTCTTCCGGCGGCACTTTATGCTCTAAGTTCAATTCAAATTCCTCGTAAGTTTTGGGTGTCATACTTCCAGTTTTTGTAGAAATTCCTGCTCCGATATGATAGGCACTCCCAATGTCTCCGCTTTGGTTCGCTTACTGGGCCCCATTTTATCACCAGCGACCAAAAAACTGGTTTTTGAGGAAACGGAAGATGCTACTTTGCCCCCGTTATCTTCTATCAATTTCTTTAATTCATTTCTACTGATGGTTTCGAACACCCCCGAAACCACAAAAGTCTGCCCTTTGAGCAACTCTGTCTGATTCTCCAATTGTTCCTCGGACAGTGAGAATTGCAATCCGTAGGATTTTAATCGGTCTATGATCTCAATATTGGCGGGCTCTGAGAAAAAGTTGACAACACTTTCGGCGATTCGCTCCCCTATTTCATCTACAGCAACCAATTTTTCTTGTGATGCAGCCATTAAGGCATCAATATTTTTGAAGGCTTTCGCCAGTTTTTTGGCGACCGTCTCCCCAACATATCTAATCCCCAAGGCAAAAAGAACCCGTTCAAAAGGAATGGCTTTGGATGCCTCGACTCCTTTTACCAAATTTTCAGCGGATTTATCGGCCATACGTTCCAACGGCAGTATTTGTTCCTTGGTCAAGGTGTACAAATCGGCATAGTTTTCAATTAGACCTTCCTTAAAAAGAAGTTCCACCGTTTCTGCACCCATACCTTCGATATCCATTGCCTTTCTGGAAATAAAATGCTGGATTCGACCCGTAATCTGTGGTGGGCAACCAATATCGTTAGGACAAAAATGTTGAGCCTCCCCTTCTTTACGAATCAATTCAGTGCCGCATTCCGGACAGTGGGTAATATATTCCGTGGGGCTCGAGTTAACATCTCGCTTGGTAAAATCAACCTTTACGATCTTTGGAATGATCTCCCCTCCCTTTTCCACAAAAACAGTATCCCCTTCGCGGACATCTAGTTTTGCAATTTGGTCCGCATTGTGCAAGGAGGCACGTTTCACCGTAGTACCGGCCAATAAAACTGGCTCTAGATTGGCAACTGGTGTTATGGCTCCAGTACGGCCAACTTGATAGGTAATCTTATTTAATACGGTAATGGCCTGTTCTGCTTTGAACTTATAGGCCATGGCCCAACGAGGAGATTTTGCGGTATAGCCCAACTCATCTTGATGCTGAATGCTATTTACCTTCACCACAACACCATCGGTCTCAAAAGACATCGAATGTCGGTTTACATCCCAATAATCTGCAAATTGCATTACCTCTTCGGTAGATTTGCACAACTTTGCAACCGAAGGCACCTTAAATCCCCATGACCTGGCTTTCTCCAACCCTTCAAATTGTGTGGATATACCTAAATTTTCGCCAACAATACTATACAATAGGCATTCCAAGGGTCGCTGGGCCACCAAAGCACTATCCTGAAGCTTTAAACTACCGGATGCCGTGTTCCTTGGGTTCATGTATGGGTCCTCTCCTGCCTCCACGCGCTCTGCATTCATTTTGGCAAAGCCTTCAAGCGTTAGGATAATTTCCCCTCGAATATCAAACTTTGGTGGATAGTCTCCCTTTAGCTTCAAAGGAACAGACTTAATCGTTTTAATGTTATTGGTCACATCATCTCCCTGGAAGCCATCGCCCCGGGTAACCGCTTTCACCAATAAACCATCCTCGTATGTAAGACTGATGGAAGCTCCATCATACTTTAATTCGCAAGTGAATTCCACCTCCACATCACCCAAAATTCTTTGGATACGCTTTTCCCAATCCTCCAAATCCTCTTTGGAGTACGAATTGTCCAAAGAATACATTCGATGTTCATGAGGCACCGTTTCAAAGTTTTTGGTAACCATACCTCCTACCCTTAAAGTGGGTGAGGTTGCGTCATAAAATTCTGGATGCTCCTCCTCCAATTTCTGAAGTTCTTTGAGTTTCATATCAAACTCATAATCGGAAATGGATGGCTGATCGAGTACGTAATATTTATAATTGTGTTCCCTTAGCTCATTACGAAGGGAGGTGATTTTATCTTTGATGTTCATTTTTTAATTGCTTTTAGCATTCTATCGTTGCCGAACATATCTTTTCGCAGTTCAATTTCTGAAAAATTACGGGCATGAAAAAGTGCTTTGGTTTCCTCACCTAAATATTGGTTGATTTCAAAATACAGCTTACCCTTTTCGGACAGATGATTTTCGGCAAAATCGATGATTGCCCTGTAAAATAATAATGGATCTTCGTCGGGAACAAACAATGCGGTATCGGGCTCAAAATCCTTCACATTTTTTTGAATCTCATTTTTCTCTAACTCCCTAACATAAGGAGGGTTGGAAACGATGACATCAAAATCAAGTTCAAGTTCAAGCTCAGTGCTAAGGATATCTTCATGCAAAAAAGTAATATCTACTCCGTTTGATGCCGCATTTTTCCGGGCCATATTCAATGCACCTTCGGATACATCCAAAGCAAATACTTTGACATTGGGAAGATGCTTTGCCAAGGCAATGGCTATGCAACCGCTTCCTGTTCCGATGTCAAGAATCTGCAAAGAACGGTCATTTCGACTCCGCTCAATGACCCTTCCGCTTTGCTCCGTGTCCAACAAAATCCATTGCACCAATTCCTCGGTTTCAGGACGAGGAATAAGTACATTTTCATTCACCTCTAGCTCCAAATCCATAAAATGGGCCGTTCCCAGAATATATTGCAGTGGTTTTTCCAATTTCAATTCGGACAATGCTTCAAAAAGTGGCTGTTCATCTTCCTTGGTCAAAGTAATTCCAGGTTGAATGGCCAATATAAACCGTTCCAGTTTCAAATAATGTTCAATGCAAGAGTAGAAAAAAGAATCAATTTCCTCTTTGGGATAGATCTCACCCAATTCTTTATGAAAAATTTCCTTTATCTCTTTCAGGAGCATTACAACTTTTTAAGCATCCAGACCGGGCAGGAATAATGTCCCGTGTTTCCCATAGGGGCATCTATATATTCGAAACCGTTCTTTTTATAAAGTTTTTGGGCAGCTTCCATGTAGGGCATGGTTTCGAGGTAGCATGCTTCAAAACCAAATTCCTTGGCCTTTTCCAAACAAGCCTCGATCATTTTAGCTCCAAGTCCTTTGCCCCTGGCCTCTTCCAAAAAATACATTTTTTGAAGCTCGCAGACATTGCCTTCGTAATTATCCAATTGTGCCACCCCTGCACAACCGATTACTTTGCCATCGTGTTCGACTACAAAGTAAGCTGCCTTGGGCACATTGTAATTGGAGTACATATCATCCAAAGCTTTATCCGCATAAGCCGTGCCCACTTTGGGAACGCCCATATCCTCAAAAACCTTTCGTATAACTTGGGCCACCTGTGCGTTGTCTTCGGGGGTTATTTCACGAATCACCGTATCTCCCATTTTTGTGTTTTTATTGTTCTATTTTTGCGGGGTGAATATACATCAAAAATACATCCTTCGCTGCATAGAACTGGCCAAAAAAGGGCTGGGAACTACAGCTCCGAATCCTATGGTGGGATGTGTGATCGTACACGACAATAAAATTATTGGTGAAGGTTTCACGAGTCCCTACGGAGGTCCTCATGCGGAAGTGAATGCTATTAACGCGGTCAAGGATAAAGACTTACTTAAAGAAGCATCCCTTTATGTTACTTTGGAACCATGCTCCCATTACGGAAAAACGCCTCCTTGTGCAGATTTAATTGCCAAACATAAACTCAAAGAGGTTTTTATTGGGTTACAGGACCCTCACGATAAAGTTGCAGGCAAAGGCATCAAAAAATTAGAGGATGCAGGCTGTAAGGTCACAGTAGGTATTCTGGAAGATGAATGCAGGGAACACCACAAACGTTTCTTGACTTTTCAAGAAAAAAAACGGCCTTACCTTATATTAAAGTGGGCAGAGTCTGATGATGGCTTTTTGGCGCCCGATACATCTTTACGAAAAGAGAACCCTGAGCCTTTTTGGATTACCAACGCCCATTCCAAGCAGTTAGTACACCAATGGCGGAGCCAAGAACAGGCCATTTTGGTCGGAACCAACACGGTTTTGGAGGACAATCCCAAATTGACGACCCGAAACTGGGCGGGCAAAGACCCTATTCGTGTGGTTTTGGACAAAAATTTAAAAATTGATTCGAATTTTCATGTTTTAGATGAATCTGTACAAACGATTGTGCTGACACAGGTGAACGACAAATCAAAATACATAAAAGGTGTTGCTTATGTTGTGATTGATTTTTCGAAACCTTTGGCCTCGCAAATCTGTGATGCACTTCATCAACACAATATTACTAGCTTAATTGTTGAAGGAGGGACAAAAACGCTTCAAACTTTTATTGATGAAGACATTTGGGACGAAGCCCGAATTTTTAAAGGTACTGTTAGTTTTAAAAATGGTTTGCCAGCTCCCAAATTTCAGGGAACTTTACAGCACCAAAACAAGATATTGACCGACACTTTATCCGTCTATTTAAATGATTAAAAACATTATTCTCGATTTTGGCGATGTACTAATCAATTTGGACAAACCAGCCACGGCTAAGGCCATGGTGCAACATGGTTTTACCGAAGTGTCCTCAAATCTGGAAAGCTTGTTTCAAAATTATGAGAAAGGGTTAATTTCCTCTTCGGATTTTTTGGATGAAGTTTCAACTCATTTTCCAAAAGCCAGCAGAGAATATTTAACGCGAGCATGGAACTCCATTTTACTGGATTTTCCCGAAAAACGATTGCAATTCATTGAGGGACTTGCTGCAGAAAATCAATATAAACTGATTTTATTGAGCAACACCAACGACCTGCATATAGAATGTGTGAAGGAACAAATGGGGAAAAATCGGTTCAATCGATTCAGAAACGCTTTTGATAAGTTTTATTTGAGCTATGAAATTGGGATGCGCAAACCAGATTCGGAAATTTTTGATTTCGTATTGCAAGAAAACAATCTTGCAGCCGAGGAAACCTTCTTTGTGGACGATGTAAAAGAAAACACCGATTCTGCGGTACAATTGGGAATAAAAGTCTGGAACCTGCAGGTAGGCAAAGAAGACATCACCCAACTAAAATCAAAATTGTAAATGATATATCTTGCCCTGAGTGTTCTTAGTTCCACGTTGATTTTTGTGGTTTTTAAACTATTTGATGTTTATAAAATTCAGACACTATACGCCATCATCACCAATTATGTGGTTGCTTGCTTGGTTGGATTCTTTTTATATGATGGTCCTGTTGGGGCTAGTGACTTAAGCAACAAACCTTGGTTTGTGGGGCCTATCTTATTGGGTATCCTTTTTATTGTGATTTTTAACCTAATGGCCAAAACCGCTCAAGTCTCTGGAGTTTCCGTTGCCTCTGTAGCTACCAAAATGTCCTTGGCCATTCCTGTGGTAATGGGTGTTGTGCTTTATGGCGAACATTTGAGTTTGCTTCAGATAATTGGAATTCTATTGGCATTGGTTGCCGTATACTTGGCCTCAATTAAAGAGAAGAGTATCAGAATCAATAGAAAGGCGTTGATACTTCCTTTATTGGTGTTTTTAGGTTCCGGTGTTATCGATACCAGTATTCAGTATTTTGAGGAAGTCCATTTGACCGATCGGGAAATTCCAGTATTTTCTTCCATGGTCTTTGGTTTTGCAGCTTTGACCGGTTTCATTTTTATCGGAATGAAAGCGGTGAAAACTCCCTTGAAAATCAACCTGAAAAATATAGTGGGTGGAATTGCCCTTGGTGTGCCCAATTATTTCTCCATCTATTTTTTGATTCGCGCCCTACGGTCGGACATTTTGAGCAGTGCTGCCATCTTTACTTTAAACAATGTCGCCATTGTAATGTTCTCTACCATCCTCGGAATCTTACTCTTTAAGGAAAGGTTGAGTCCTAAAAACTGGGGAGGTGTTGCTTTGGCCATTTTGAGCATAATATTGGTAGCTTTGTTCTGATGGAGAAAAAAGAAGATGTTTACAAGACCGTCAACAAACCTTCGCCCGAGATTTTATATAAAGACCGAAAAAGCAAATTTTATGCTGCGGTATACCCTATTACTTCGGAAGATGATGTAAAACCTATTGTAGAGGAACTTCGAAAAAAATACCATACGGCCAACCATGTTTGCTACGCTTGGCAACTCGGAGTCGAAAACCCAATATATAGGGCGAATGACGATGGTGAGCCCAACAACTCGGCAGGAATGCCCATTTACGGTCAAATCCAATCCTTTGATGTTACCAATGTACTGATTACCGTCACTAGAATCTTTGGGGGTACCAAACTTGGGGTCGGCGGCTTGATTCAGGCATATAAAACCGCCGCTCAAATGGCACTGGAAAATGCCAAGATTGTAAAGAAGACCATCAAGGCGCAGTTTCGATTACAATTTGGGTACCCAGAAATGGATAAAGTGATGCGGGTCATCAAACAAAAAAATCTGAACATAATTTCCCAAAAAATGGGATTGGATTGTGCGCTTATAATTTCGGTAAGAATGAGTGAATCGGAAGAAGTGTTTCAACTTTTCGATGAAATGCAACACATAAAAATCACACAATTGGATTAATTCTACAATTTTTCCAAAATATAGTCAGGACATTTTATAGGTCTGCCTGTTTTTTTATCCATAAAAGCCAAAACGGTATTTGCTGTGGCCAATAATTCCCCAGACTCATTTAACAAGCTGTAGTCAAATTCAATTTTGACCATGGGTCTGGATTTTAATTTGGTCTGCACGGTAAGTAAATCATCATATAGTGCAGATTTTTTGTAATCAATATGTAAAGAAATTACGGGCAGCATTATACCATTATCCTCCATACTCTTGTAAGTGATCCCCATAGACCTTAACCACTCTACCCGACCCAATTCAAAATACTGAGCATAATTACCGTGGTAAACAACACCC
Organism: Allomuricauda sp. TMED12; assembly: GCA_002167435.2. Lineage (GTDB taxonomy): Bacteria > Bacteroidota > Bacteroidia > Flavobacteriales > Flavobacteriaceae > Flagellimonas. The sequence goes on along the minus strand of NHBR02000132.1, from coordinate 18,886 downwards.
ATTTGGTCGGTTTCTGCATATCGAACCCGAAAAGAATAAGAATTTAGACCCATTTTTAACTGAAAAATTATATATTTAGAGACTTGCTTTAAGAGAGAGTAACATGCGAAAAAAAAACAAAACTTTCAATGACAAATTGATTTTTTTTTTAAAAGATTTGTTCACATATTTGTCGCATCCAATAAGCATCTTATAACCCTTTAGATGTTTACTCTTAAATATTAAAGCTAACCATTAAAACAAGGAAAAACTTCTATGAGTGCTACTGCTAATTCCGTATGGAACAACTGTTTGGCTTTTATCCAAGATAACATCCAACCGCAGGCATTCAAAACCTGGTTTGAACCCATCAAACCTATAAAACTAACTGATAAGGCACTTAGCATTCAGGTACCCAGTAAGTTTTTCTACGAATGGCTCGAAGAACATTATGTAAAGCTTTTAAAAGTTGCCATGACCCGTGAGTTGGGTAGCAATGCAAAGCTGATCTACGTTATAAAAATGGAAAACAAGTACGGTAACAAGGAACCCTTTACGGAACAAATCCCAAGTTCCAACCGTACAGCTGTAGGACCCCAGGAATTGGATGTGCCCATTACCTCCAAAAGTCCAGAGTTAAAAAATCCATTTGTGATTCCTGGAATTCGAAACATAAAAATCGAATCCCAGTTAAATCCCAATTATAATTTTGATAATTTCTTGGAAGGAGATTCCAACCGATTGGCAAGATCGGCGGGTATGGCCGTAGCCAACAAACCAGGAGGCACATCATTTAACCCTTTATTGGTTTTTGGTGGTGTTGGTTTAGGAAAAACCCACTTGGCCCATGCCATTGGAGTTGAAATTAAAGATAAGTATCCGGAAAAAACAGTTCTTTATATTTCTGCGGAAAAATTCACCCAACAATATATTGAGTCGGTAAAAAAGAATACCCGAAACGATTTTATCCACTTTTACCAATTGATAGATGTACTTATTATTGACGATGTGCAATTTCTATCGGGTAAATCCGGAACACAAGATGTATTCTTCCATATATTCAATCACTTGCACCAAAATGGTAAGCAGGTAATTTTGACATCGGACAAGGCTCCCGTGGATATGCAGGACATTGAACAACGTCTGCTATCCCGTTTTAAATGGGGGTTATCGGCCGAATTGCAAAACCCGGATTACGAGACTCGTGTATCCATCTTGAAGAACAAGTTGTATCGAGACGGGGTTGAGATGCCGGAAGATATCATAGACCACGTAGCCAAAAATATCAAGACCAATATTCGTGAATTGGAAGGCGCCATCATTTCATTGATTGCACAATCCTCTTTCAACAAACGTGAAGTTACTTTGGAATTGGCCCAACAAGTGGTAGAGAAGTTTGTAAAAAACACCAAGCGAGAAGTATCCATCGATTACATTCAAAAAGTGGTTTCCGACTACTTCGAGATGGATGTGGCCACGCTGCAATCCAAAACCAGAAAACGCCATATTGTTCAAGCGAGACAATTGGCCATGTTCTTTGCAAAAAAATTCACGAAGGCATCCTTGGCAAGTATTGGATCGCAAATTGGGAAGCGTGATCATGCTACCGTGCTTCATGCTTGTAAAACTGTGGACAATCTTGCCGAAACGGACAAGCAATTTAGGAAGTACATTGAGGATTTAAGCAAAAAGTTCTCCTAATAACTTCACAACAATATTTATGAAAACCAAAGTTTTGATGGTCTGCTTAGGCAACATTTGCAGGTCACCACTGGCCGAAGGCATCTTAAAATCCAAAGTTGATTCGAATAAAATTTTTGTAGACTCTGCTGGAACGGCTGGCTACCATGTTGGCAATTTGCCCGACAAACGCTCTATTTCGGTGGCCCAAAAATATGGAATTGATATAAATGATCAAAAGTGCAGGAAGTTTTCAAAAGAAGATTTTTCCGAGTTCGACCATATTTATGTAATGGACCGTAGCAATTTTTCGGATGTAGCCAATCTTGCAGAAACTAAGGAAGAAGCCAACAAAGTTAAATTGTTGTTGAGCGAGGTTGAGCTGGGCATTCGAGAAGTACCCGACCCCTATTATGGTGGCAATGATGGTTTTGAAAATGTGTATCAAATGATTGATAGTGCTTGTGAGGCAATTGCGAAAAAGCTAAATTAAGCCCATGGAAGAGGAAAAACCTGGTTTAGTGGTGGGCAAAATCTACCTGATTCCCACAGCCCTTGGCGATAATGCCCCTTTGGAGGTGTTGCCCATTTCGGTAAAGGGAACCATAGAGCGAATAGACCACTATATCGTGGAAAATGAAAAGACGGCCAGACGCTTTATTAAACGCGTTAGCCCAAGTAAATCACAACCTGAACTCCATATCCAATCTTTAAATAAATATACCAATCCTGCAGAAATCCCTTCATTTTTGGATCCTTGTATTCACGGATTTGATATTGGAATATTATCCGAGGCAGGCTGCCCAGGAATTGCAGACCCCGGAGCTGATGTTGTCCGTGTAGCCCATGAAAAAAGGATTAAGGTGGTTCCACTGGTAGGGCCCTCCTCTATTTTGATGGCCATGATGAGCAGCGGCATGAATGGTCAAAACTTTGCATTTAACGGGTATTTGCCCATAGATAATGCCGAACGCAAAAAAACGATAAAAGGTTTGGAGCGATTGTCCCGCGATAAAGGACAATCCCAGATTTTTATGGAAACACCATATCGGAACAACAAGTTGGTAAAAGAACTTTTGAAAATACTACAAAAGTCGACCCGCTTATGTATCGCTTGCGATATTACCCTACCTACAGAGTTTATCTCAACCAAAAGTGTTCACGAATGGGGTGAAATTGAGATAGACCTCGATAAACGACCAACAATCTATATTATTCATGCATAAAAAAAGCTCCAGAAACCGGGGCTTTTTTTATGCAATCTTCTGCCAATTATACTTTGGCATTTTTCTTCTGCTCGATGTTGGAAATATCGTATCCCGAAAATTTACTCATATAATATGAGATACTACTTCCATAAGCGTCCGTTACATCGTTTTGTCCATACGATCGTAGATACTTCTTTACGTTTCCAGCCCCAGCTAAATGAGCCGCGGCAAGAATACCTGATTCCGTTACCTTAATACCACCAATAGTTTTTCCGTTGAAGCGCTTTATATCTCTTCTCAAAATCCATTTGTTACGGGCAATATTGGCTTCAAAAGCCTTTTCCTGAAGTTCTGGGTTTTCCAAAAAATCATCCATATCGTAAACTCCCATAAGGTGCAAGGTACTACTACCAAACTGGTATTTACCCAAATAACCCAATGTGTTTACTCTATGATATTTACCCTGGGACTCTTTAAAAGCGAGTGCTTCCTTAAAGCCATTAAAGGCTTTACCCAGAAAAGGAGGTATTACCTCGTCCTCGTCAAGAAGTGCGATGGAATCTTGCGGTGCAAAGAATTCCAAATTGGTTGTTACCTTCAATGATTCAGGAATTTCAACATCCCCATTTTTCATTACGGTATAAGAACCAAAACTTGTCAAAACTACAATCATGGCAAGATGCAGTATAAAACCTATCCATCTTTTCATAATGTTCATATTTGTGATCTCAATACATATACGTATCAAAAATCAAATTGGCCGGCAAATATAGGTGGAGATAAGTTAATGGGTACCCTAAAGCTCTTAAAGATTTCTTAAATCAGCCTTAAAATCCGTTAAAGCGATGAAAATCAACGACAAAGAGCCTTATCGAAGGACTTTTTGTTGGTTTAACCAACGGGTATATTGCACTTTATTTCGGTTATGTTGCACTAAAGACTTTGCAAAAATATGATACCCAAAGTTGGAAACGTCAGCTACGAAATATAAATAATCGTGCTTTTCTGGGTTCAAAACAGCATCAATGGATGAGATATCCGGCATCGTAATCGGACCTGGAGGAACCCCTGCATATTTATAAGTATTGTATGGTGAATCCATTTCCAAATCCCGAAAAAGCACTCTTTTTATAATAGTATCGTAATTTCCTGTCTCTTTTTTGATGGCATAAATCACGGTGGGATCTGCCTGAAGCAACATACCTCTTCTTATTCGATTGAGGTACACGCCCGCTACCCTCCGGCGCTCATCTACTTTCGCTGTTTCTTTTTGAACAACAGCTGCCAATGAGATGACTTCGTTTGGACTAAGCCCCAAATTTTTAGCTTTTTGTAGGCGTTCATCGTTCCAGAAGCGGTCGTATTCCGTCCGCATCCTATCCCTAAAGCTCTCCGCATCGGTATTCCAGAAGAACTCATAGGTGTTGGGAATGTACATGGCCAGCTTAGTGTCATCATCAAACTTGGTTTCTTCCAAAAAACCAGGATCATTAAAGGTTTGAAGTAAGGATAGACTATCCGCTTCAATCTGCTCAGAAATTCTTCCAGCCAGCAAGGCCAAAGATTCTTGATTATTAAATGAGACTTGAACGGGAATATTGGCACTGCGTAGGGTATTGATAATTTCGTTGTTGTTCATCCCCTTTTTTAATGCGTATTTTCCGGCTTTGATATTAGTGATGTATCCTTTGCGTTTGGCAACCGCTTCAAAAGTGGATAGATTTTTCAATAGTGGCTCCAAAGAAGTTGTAACATCAGAAAAGGTAGCATCCGATGCTATGTATACAAATGCTTCATTGTTATTGAACTGTGTATTGGAGCTGAATATGGCACTGTAAATTTGATAGGCGATAAAACCGCAAATAATCAGCCCAAGAACGGCGGTGGCCCAAAGTACTTTTTTAAGATTCATTTGAGTTGATCTTTTGATACATTATTTCATTCTTGAACCCTTGATTGGTTCTGACCCATTCTTTTTTGACGCCAATTTCCTCAAATCCCATTTTTTGGAATAAATGAATACTCGTTTCATTATCTTCTAAAATATTGGCGTACAATTGATGTAGGTCCAAGGTAGAAAAAGCATAATCACATAAAAGTGACAAGGCTTCCGCTCCAGCTCCTTTATTTCTGTCCCCAGGTTCGATAATCACAATCCCGATGCCCGCTCTTCGGTGTTTGGGGTCAAAATCGAACAAATCTATCAAACCTATACAATCATCTTGATGATTACTGATGCAAAGTCGCAATTGCTTTACATCATAAATATCCCGATGGGCATTATCTAAATACAATCGCAATACTTTTTTGGAATAAGGTTTCAACGTACCACTCACTTCCCAGACCGAAGTGTCGTTTTCCAGTTTGTACAGAAAATCCAAATCGGTGGGCTCCAAGGCACGCAGATAAACTTTTTCTCCTTTTAAATTGAGCATTCCATTGTTCCTTTAAATACTTGTATAGCTGGGCCTTTTAAAAAGATATTGCTGTATTTTCCATCTTTTTTCTCAAAAGAAATGGTCAAATCGCCCCCAATAGTATGGACATGTATTTCGCTGGCGGATGTTTTACCGGATTCGTGCATGGCCAAGGCAACCGCAGTAACCCCTGTACCACAAGAAAAAGTCTCGCCTTCCACTCCTCTTTCGTAAGTTCTTACATCAAAAGCATTGTCCTTTGTCTGTTCCACAAAATTGATATTGCTTCCAGACTCACCATAAATGCCGTAGCGGAGTTTCTTTCCTTCTTTTTGTACATCAAACTTTTCCAGTTCCTTTACCAACTGAACATGATGAGGAGAACCCGTATCCAAAAAGCTATGATTTTGCTTTTCGTGGATTTTGTCCACGTCTATCATTTTTAAATTGACCGTATCCTCTTCAACCGTAGCATAATGCAAACCATCGACCGCATTAAATTTGGTCTCCGTTTCCACAATACCCAAATAATGGGCAAAAGCGACCAAACAACGACCTCCATTACCACACATACTGCTTTCTGCTCCGTCCGCATTGTAATATACCATCTTAAAATCCGACATATTGTCATTTTCAAGCAGTATCAATCCATCCGCTCCTATGCCAAATCTTCTGTCACAAAGTTTAGCAACAAGCTTGGTATTATTTTTGGGAAATATATCCTGACGATTGTCAATAATTACAAAATCGTTTCCCGTTCCTTGATATTTAAAAAACTGTAGTTCCATGATTATCTACAAAGGAACAAATATATGGGAATCTTTAAGGTTTTTTTTGGAGTTAAAACAGCGTTAAACACATGGATCCCAAATTTGATTTCTTTTAGTTTTGTACTAGTTTTTGTTAAATAATTATTGAATTATGAAGAAAATAGCCAATTTATTTGTAGTAGCCTTGTTTGCTGGAGCCATTACCCTGGGTTCTTATAAACTATTTTTTGAAAAAGAAAACAATAAATGGGTCACTTCAGAACAAGAAACACCCTTTGTGACGACCAGTAATTTGTACACTTCGGCCAGAGGTGCCGGAATCAATGAAGTTGATTTCACCCTTGCAGCTGAAAAAACCGTGAATTCTGTAGTGCACGTAAAAAATATGACCATCAGCAAAGGAGGTCCATCCAGCATTGCTGAATTCTTTTATGGTTATGAACGCCAACAAACCCCACAAGTGGGAACCGGGTCCGGAGTTATTATTTCTCCTGACGGATATATTGTGACCAATAATCACGTTATAGCCAATTCAAGTCAATTGGAAGTAACCCTGAACAATAACAAAACCTATGAAGCCGAAGTTATTGGCACCGATGCCGATACCGACATTGCCCTATTAAAGATTGATGCTGACGATGCCCTGCCCTACTTGGCTTTCGGTGATTCCGACAATGCCAAAATTGGAGAGTGGGTATTGGCCGTAGGTAATCCTTTTAATCTTACTTCTACTGTAACCGCAGGTATCGTAAGTGCCAAAGCAAGATCTCTATCTGCCAGAAGAACACAATCCTTTATACAAACAGACGCCGCTGTAAACCCCGGTAACAGTGGTGGTGCTTTGGTGAATACAAATGGTGACCTTATCGGTATCAATACGGCCATTACTTCGCAAACTGGTTCGTACGTAGGTTATGCCTTTGCAGTACCCAGTAATATTGCCAAAAAAGTAGTGGAAGATATTATGGAGTTCGGCAACGTTCAAAAAGGACTTTTGGGTATTTCTGCGGCCAACACCAAATCCCAAGCTGCCATTGAAATGGGTCTAGACCAGCTCGAAGGGGTATACATTGCCGGTGTAGAAGAAGAGTCCGGTGCTGATGATGCCGGTTTAATGGAAGGCGATGTCATCAAAAAAATAGATAACATCGATATTCAGAAATTCTCGGAACTAACAGGCTATCTTTCTGCAAAAAGACCAGGTGATGTTGTGGAATTAACCTTGGACCGAGATGGAAAAAGTTTCGTGAAAAACGTAACCTTGAAAAAACAAAACAGTGTTATTCTTCCTGCAACATCTTTTAGGGTAAAAAACTTAACGAAAGAAGATATTAAGAAGTTTGGGGTTTCCAAAGGGGTTAAAATCACTGATGTGCCTCAAGGTTATGGAAGGTATGACCTAAAAAATAAAGTTATTATTGAAGTTGATGGGAATAAAATCGGTGATATCGATGATGCCAAAAAATATTTTGGTGAAATCTCCAGATATGGCAGAACCAGCTTCACCATGATCAATGAGGATGGTGAAAAGGAACATATGATACTTCAGTAACGTGCTAAAAAAACACTTAAAAGCGTCTTTAAAAAGACGCTTTTTTTATTGCCGATAAGTTTTACGAAAACGTTTGAAATATATAATTTAGCCGCAAAATAAACGATACAATCGCAACCATAACCCATGAGTGACATTTCATCTTACGAAAAAGAGCTTGCCTTTCAGGCAGATAGACGAAAAGCAACCACAGAATTCATAAAAATCATCAGTGACCTTTGGTACGACAAAGCCATAGAAGTGGTACTGTTCAAGAACCAAATAATCGATAAAAATGTTAGCGACATCATCAACCTGCACGAATATGCCGGCGAATTTGTGCAAAAACCCATGTCCATTTTCGATTCCGTAGAGATTTTGAGGGCTATAAACGACCTTAACCTCCCTCCCGCAAAATTGGACATAGGTAAATTGACCTACGAGTATCACAACAACCAAAATGCCCATCTTAATGTTAAAGCCTTTGTTATTGACAAACTAAAGGATGCACAATCATCCAAACCCATAAAACCAAAAGATGTAGTGCTTTACGGTTTTGGCCGTATTGGTCGTTTGGTGGCCCGTGAGCTTATGGCAAAAACAGGTCGTGGCAGTCAGTTGCGATTACGAGCGATCGTAATTCGAGGTCAATTGAACAAAGAGGTCTTGGAAAAAAGAGCTGCGCTACTCAAAACCGATTCCGTACACGGTCCTTTTACAGGAACTGTGGATGTTGATGAATCAAAAAATGCACTTGTAATAAATGGGACCACTGTAAAGTTTATCAGTGCAAACCAACCTGAGGATATCGATTATACCAAACACGGTATTCACAACGCCTTAATCATTGATAACACAGGAGCCTTTAGAGACAATACAGCATTATCCAGACATTTAAAATCCAAAGGAGCAAGCAAGGTATTGCTGACCGCACCCGGTAAGGAAGTGCCAAACATTGTTCATGGTGTGAACCATACAGACTTTGACCCGGATAAAACCAACATTTATTCCGCGGCTTCGTGCACTACCAATGCCATTACTCCTATTTTAAAGGTAATCGAAGATTCCTTGGGAATCAAAAAAGGACATTTGGAAACCATACATGCTTATACCAATGACCAAAACTTGGTGGACAACATGCACAAAAAGTACCGTCGAGGCCGCGCGGCAGCACTTAATATGGTAATTACAGAGACAGGAGCTGGTTCTGCCGTTGCCAAGGCACTTCCATCTTTAAAGGGAAAATTGACCTCAAATGCCATTCGGGTGCCCGTGCCCAATGGGTCTTTGGCCATCCTTAATTTAGAAGTTAAGAACAAGACATCAAAAGAAAGCATTGACACCATAATTAAGAAATATGCATTGGAAGGTGATTTGGTGGAGCAAATAAAATATGCTTTGAGCAATGAACTGGTTTCCTCGGATATTGTAGGGACCACTGCCCCATCTATTTATGATAGCAAAGCCACTATTGTATCGCCAGGTGGTAAAAATGTGGTGCTCTATATTTGGTATGATAATGAGTATGGGTATTCCCATCAAGTTGTCCGATTGGCGAAATATATTGCGAAAGTTAGGCGTTATACCTATTATTAGCGGAGTGCGATTTGTTCAAAGAACTTGTTTTCTTTTTTTGAAATTGGGTATATTGATGTAATTTCGTCCCGCCCTTAATCTAAATTTAATACGAGAACATTATTGAACATGAAGCATTTACGCATTTTATTCGCCTTAGCCTTACTTATCCCCACCTTCTTAATCCATGCTCAAGAAGATGAGTCCGCCAATGAAGAGGATAATACCCTTAGGGGGCAATTTGAAGAATTGGAGAGAAAATCGGGAAACTATCGAGCCAATGGTATTCGTTATGAGGTAATTAAGCTCTCGGATTTGTATGAAACCAAGAACAACATCTTTGATTCCCTTGATACGGCCAATAAAAATATCAAAGACCTTACTTCGACGATTTCTGCTAATAATGCCGAAATAGAAGATCTTAATAACAAGTTACAGGAAACCTCCAATAACTTAAACGCTGTTACGGAGGAAAAGGACAGTATTTCGTTTTTCGGAGCCTTAATAAGTAAAGGGACGTACAATTTTATATTGTGGTCCATCATATTTGGGTTATTGTTGTTGTTACTATTCTTTATCTACCGATTTAGAAACAGTAATTTCTTAACACAACAAGCTAAATCGGCCCTTGCCGATTTGGAAGAGGAATACCAAAACCACAGGCGACGTGCTCTGGAGCGCGAGCAAAAGATCAGTCGTCAACTTCAGGACGAACTGAACAAACAGAAAAAATAAGTATGAAGGCTTCCCAAAAGGAAGCCTTTCTTTTTTATTTCTTAGTTATTGACAGCTTTCACTACTTTTGCTGTGAATTAATTTCGAGCAACAATGTCCATGCGGATTGACATTATAACGGTACTCCCCGAACTTTTAAAAAGTCCTTTTGAAGCCTCGATACTCAAACGGGCTATCGAAAAGGGTTTGGTAGAAGTGCATCTACATAATTTAAGGGACTATTCCATTGGAAATTACAAACAAATTGATGATTATCAATTTGGAGGTGGTGCCGGCATGGTGATGATGGTGGAACCCATTGATAAGTGTATTTCCCAACTCAAATCCGAACGGGAGTACGATGAAGTAATCTACATGACCCCAGATGGCAGCACCCTTAACCAAGGAATGGCCAATGAGATTTCCATGAAAAAGAACATCATTGTGCTTTGCGGGCATTATAAGGGTGTGGACCAACGAGTAAGGGATATGTTCGTAACCAGAGAGATTTCCATAGGTGATTATGTGTTGTCAGGAGGTGAATTGGCAGCGGCAATATTATGCGATGCTGTGATTCGACTGTTGCCAGGTGTTTTGAACGATGAAACCTCTGCCCTAACCGATACGTTTCAAGATAATTTGTTGGCTCCGCCCGTTTACACACGACCTGCAGATTATAAGGGTTTTAAAGTCCCTGAAATATTGCTTAGCGGTAATTTTCCAAAGATTGAAAAATGGCGGGAACAACAAGCTTTGGAACGCACCCAAGAAAGAAGACCCGACCTTTTGGAGGAATAAGGCCGCTCAAAATTCAAAAACGCAAAAAACCACTTGCTATTTCTAAATATTGCATTACTTTTGCAATCTCAAAATCAACCTCTGACGATATCCGTGTAAGTTGGTCTTGAAAAAACTTTAAAAAATACACAAATGGAATCCTTAATAAAATTTGTTGAAGACGAATTTGTTCCAAAAAAAGAATTTCCAAAATTTTCAGCTGGTGATACAATCACTGTTTATTACGAAATTAAGGAAGGTGAAAAAACACGTACCCAGTTCTTTAAAGGTGTAGTAATACAACGTAGAGGAAGCGGTGCAACAGAAACTTTTACCATTCGCAAAATGTCAGGTACTGTAGGTGTGGAAAGAATTTTCCCAGTAAACATGCCAGCTTTGCAAAGAGTTGAAGTAAACAAAAAAGGTAAAGTACGTAGATCTAGAATCTTCTACTTTAGAGGTCTTACCGGTAAAAAGGCCCGTATTAAAGAAGTTAAGGGATAATCAATATTCCATACAACAAGAAAAAGCACCCATGTTGGGTGCTTTTTTTATGAACAATTGTTGATAACCTTGGTTCATATCATGTTGATTATTAACGCTTTAAAAAGTTGTAAAATTTAGTTTTTCAGTCTACTTTAGTCGAAGATATGATAGTGATACCATCACGGTTATATCGATTTAAAGTTGACGTTCTTTAAAACTGTGGATTCCCTTTTAATTGGTAACACTACTGATCACAAAAGGAATTTCAATTTAGGAGGAGCTTAGGCAATACCTGATGAGAAATAATAAATTTTATGTGCGAATGAAAGAGCAATTTTTCATTTTGATAAAGTTTAGGAATACAACAGTACACTTTGCAGAATGTAGTTTAGTTGAAAAATTAAGAACATAGCAGAGCAAACGTCGAAGGGACATAAGATGCAATCGAATAGGTTGCAGTTTTGGTCAAACAGAACAAGTCTTGAGTCCTATCTGAAAGCCATATCCCTCGTTAAATCGAGGATATGGCTTTTGTTTTTTAACAAATTCACATTAAAAACACATACTTTTAGCGGTTTCCATTCGTTCTTCACCGCCCATAAATTGTATATTTGCAACCGCTCAAATAAATACAGATAAATGGCTAAACTTTATTATACCAAAACAGATGAGGCTCCTGCCTTAGCAACATTATCCTTCTTACCCATTGTTAAATCATTCACCGAAACCGCCAATATTACCGTAGAGACCAAGGACATTTCTTTGGCCGGTAGAATTGCAGCTGTGTTTCCAGAATTGTTGACCAAAGAGCAGCAAGTTCCGGACGACTTGTCCATTTTGGGCGAATTGGCAAAAACCCCAGAAGCAAACATTATAAAACTTCCGAACATCAGTGCCTCGATACCGCAGTTAAAAGAAGCCATTGAGGAGCTACAGAAAAAAGGGTACAAACTACCCGATTATCCAGATGAGCCAAAGACAGACGAAGAAAAAGCAATTAAAGCCACATACGACAAAGTAAAAGGTAGTGCGGTAAACCCAGTACTTCGAGAAGGAAACTCGGACAGGCGTGCACCTAAGGCCGTTAAAAATTACGCCAAAGCGCATCCGCACACTATGGGCGAATGGTCTTCGGACTCCAAAACCCATGTGGCCACCATGTCGCACGGCGATTTTAAATCCAACGAAAAATCGTTGACCATGGACAATGCAGACGAGATCCGAATTGAGTTGGTAGGTACAGATGGAAGCACAACCGTGTTAAAAGACAAACTTTCTCTTTTAAAAGGGGAGGTAATTGATGCCACGGTGATGAGCAAAAAAGCATTGGTCGAATTTTTGACCAAGGAAATTGCCGATGCGAGGAAAAACAACATCTTACTTTCATTGCACTTTAAAGCGACCATGATGAAGGTTTCCGACCCTATCATTTTTGGTCACGCTTTACAAGTTTACTTTTCCGAATTGTTCAAAAACTACGGAGATACTTTTGAAAAATTGGGAATCAACCCAAACAACGGTCTAGAAACCTTGTTGGATAAAATAGGGGAATTGCCCGAAGATCAACACAAAGAAATTGAAGGAGCCCTAAAGGCAAGTATTGAAAACGGACCTGATTTGGCCATGGTGAATTCCGATAAGGGAATAACCAACCTTCATGTACCAAGTGATATAATTATTGATGCCTCCATGCCTGCCATGATCAGGAATTCTGGTAAAATGTGGGACAAAAACGGAAAGCTTCAGGATACCAAGGCCATTATTCCAGATAGTAGTTACGCCGGAGTTTATCAGGCCACTATCGATTTTTGCAAGGAAAATGGTGCTTTCGACCCTAAAACCATGGGAACAGTTCCCAATGTAGGGTTGATGGCCCAGAAAGCCGAAGAATATGGTTCACACGACAAAACCTTCGAAATTGAAAAAGCTGGAACCGTTAAAGTAGTCAATGCTGCAGGTGAAACCTTAATCGAGCACGCCGTAGAAGAAGGCGATATCTGGAGAATGTGCCAAGTTAAGGACGCCCCTGTTCAAGATTGGGTAAAATTGGCTGTTTCCCGTGCCAGAGCTACCAACATTCCCGCAATTTTTTGGCTGGATGAAGAAAGAGCGCATGATGCTGAATTAATCAAAAAAGTAAATCTCTACCTAAAAGATCACAATACCAACGGATTGGATATTAGAATACTTTCCCCTACGGAAGCTACCAAGTTCACTTTAAAGCGAATGAAGGAAGGAAAAGATACAATTTCTGTGTCCGGTAATGTATTGAGAGATTACCTAACCGACCTCTTCCCTATTCTGGAAGTGGGAACCAGTGCAAAAATGCTTTCCATTGTTCCGTTGATGAACGGTGGTGGATTGTTCGAGACTGGAGCTGGAGGTTCTGCCCCAAAACATGTCGAACAATTCTTGGAAGAAGGTCACCTGAGATGGGATTCCCTTGGTGAGTTCTTGGCACTTGCAGTTTCTTTGGAGTTCTTTGGAGAAAAGAACAGCAACAAGAAAGCATTGGTGCTAGCCGATGCTTTGGACAAAGCAACTGAGGAGTTTTTGAACAACGATAGATCCCCTTCCAGAAAAGTTAATGAACTGGATACAAGAGGCAGCCACTTCTATTTATCGCTTTATTGGGCAGAGCAATTGGCCAAACAGGAAAATGACGAAGAGTTGAAATCAGTTTTCAGTAAAGTGCACAAAGAACTTTCCTCAAACGAAGAGAAAATTGCACAAGAATTGATAAATGCCCAAGGGTCACCTGTCGATATTGGAGGATATTACCTGCCAAACCCAGAAGTTGCTTCCAAAGCCATGCGACCAAGTGAAACCTTTAATAAGATTTTGAATTCCATAGGATAAATCAAAACAGATTACTAAAAGTTTATGAAAGGCAGTCCCAGAAAGACTGCCTTTTGTTTTTTAGATTCAATTGTTAAAATTCAATCAAGCAGCTACTTTTCATTTTTCCGATTGTCCATAAATCCGTATTTTTAAAAAAACCAATCAGATGTCCAGACATTATCTTGCAATACTGCTTGCCCTGTTTGGGCATTTTTTCGTGCTTCATGCCCAGCAAAAGTTTACTTTGAGCGGTACTGTCTCAGAGGCAACCAGTAATGAATCGCTAATTGGTGTTACCATTGCCATATCGGAGCTTAAAACGGGGACCACTACAAACGAATATGGATTTTATTCCATCACCTTGCCCGAAGGTCAATATCAAGTGGTTGTGACCTATTTAGGTTTTCAAGAAGTAGTAAGAACAATCAACCTGAATAAAAATCTTAAGCAAGATTTTAATCTAACTGAGAAGGCAGAAGAGCTCCAAGAAGTGGTTGTAACAGAAGATGTGGAACGATTGGATATTCGAAAACCCCAAATGAGCGTTACCTCTCTAGCTGCAAAAACCATTAAACAAATTCCTGTGGTACTTGGTGAAGCGGATGTTATAAAATCTCTTATTCTGTTACCCGGAGTTACCAGTGCTGGAGAGGCATCCTCTGGATTCAATGTAAGGGGTGGTGCAGCAGACCAGAATCTAATTCTTTTGGATGAGGCCACCGTGTTCAACTCCTCCCATCTATTCGGTTTCTTTTCGGTTTTTAATCCCGATGCCATAAAGGATGTCAAACTATTCAAAGGTGGTATTCCTGCAAGATATGGCGGAAGAGTTTCCTCTGTGCTTGAAATCTTTCAGAAAGAAGGTAATAGTAAAGAATTAAAGGTGAACGGAGGTATTGGAGCCGTTGCCAGCAGGTTACTTGTTGAAGGACCTATCCAGAAAGATAGAACCGCATTCTTGATAGGCGGTAGAGCTTCCTACGCCCATTTGTTTCTGGCACTGGCAGGTGAGGACAACAAAGCCTACTTCTACGATTTAAACACCAAAATCAACCACAAAATCAACGAAAATAACAGTGTTTTTCTATCCGGCTATTTTGGGAGGGATCTCTTTAATGTTAGCGATAGATTTGTGAATGTTTATGGCAATGCGGTAGGAAACTTTAGATGGAACCATTTATTTTCGGACAAACTTTTCTCCAACCTTTCCCTAATCTATTCAGATTATTATTATGGTTTAGAACTCGATTTTGTAGGATTTGAGTGGAATTCAGGAATACAAAACTTTAACCTTAAATACGATTTAAAACATTACCTAAACGATAAGTTTCAGTTGAATTACGGGATAAACAGCATTTACTATGTGTTCAACCCCGGTAAAATAGTTCCCAACAGTCCCGATTCTGGTATTGTAGAGGAGCAACTCACCAAAAAATATGCTAACGAAAATGCCGCTTATGTCGACGTTGAACACCAGATATCCAAAAACCTAAGTATTGAATACGGTCTAAGAGTGAGTCAATTTAATCGTTTCGGGCAAGATGAACTCTATATTTACGAAAACAATAACCCAGTTGAATTTGACCCGTTTACTTTGGTTTATCGCGAAGCTGACCCCATAGACTCCATCAGCTCCAGTAGAAGCGAAACCCTCAAATCCTTCGTTAATTTAGAACCTAGGATTTCCGTATCATATAATTTTAAAGAGAATAATTCCATTAAAGCAAGCTACACCCGATTGGCGCAATACCTACACTTGCTATCCAATACAAGCTCCCCTACCCCTTTGGATGTATGGACACCTAGCGGGCCTTTTGTAGAACCTCAATTATTAGATCAGTTTGCCTTAGGGTATTTTAGAAACATAAAAGATGGGACATATAGCTTAGAAACCGAAGCCTTTTACAAAGACATTCAAAATAGAATAGATTATATCGACGGTGCCAACCTCATTGCCAATAATGCCATTGAAAGGGTCATATTAAATGGTCAAGCAAGGGCTTACGGATTGGAATTTTTGATAAGAAAAAATACGGGTCGTTTTAAAGGTTGGCTGGCGTACACGCTATCAAGATCAGAACAAAGAACACCTGGAAGGGATTTGAATATTGATACCGGACGATCAGACCTGGAAACAGGAATTAATCTAGGGGATTGGTACAGCACCCCTTACGACAAAACCCACGACCTGTCCTTATATGGCAGTTTTGATCTTAATGATAAATGGAATTTTAATGCCAATTTCATTTATCAAACGGGGCAACCAACAAATTACCCTATTGGACAGTTTGAATTCGAAGGTGTCAATGTTCCCTATTATGGATTACGAAACAAAGAACGGTTGCCCGATTACCATCGTTTGGACATCTCTGCAATATTGACTCCCAAAAGAAATCGACGTAAAAAAATACAATCCGAATGGGTTTTTAGCATTTACAATGTTTATAGCCGTAAAAATGCAGCATCTATTAATTTCAGGGAGAATGAGGACACTGGAAGAAACGAAGCAATTCGCACCTCCATATTTGGCATTATCCCATCCGTAACCTACAACTTTAAGTTTTAGTGGCATGAAAAAACTACTGATTTCCATATTGACCTTTACCGCAATTACTTCTTGTGAAGATGTAATTGACGTGAATCTACCTGAAGTAGAAACAAGACTGGTTGTGGACGGTCTCCTGCGGGTAGATAAAAGTGAGGAATTTGTGGATGTTAGGATTACCATGCGGGAAACAAGCGTGTTTTTTGATGAAAACCAACCCACTCAAGTCGAAAATGCCGTGATTAATTATGGTGTACTTAATGATAGTGGATTATTTGAAAGTCTGTCCTTCTCTCATCTTGTCGAAGAAGCACCGGGAACTGGGGTTTATGTTCCAGATCCAAATTTCTCATCAGATCAACGTATTCGAACCGCTTCAGCTGAGCCTGGTGTCGTTTTTGTTTTACAGGTCACCCATAAAGGAAAACGATACTTCGCACAAACCGAATATGCTCCAACAGTACCAATAGATAACTTAGAGCAAGGGGACGATACATTCATAGATGATGAGGAAACAGAAGTTATCGTAACATTTACCGATGATGGAGATAACGATAATTTTTATGTATTTGATTTTATGTATGGTGAGTTTCTAACTGTGGAAGATGAATTTTTTCAAGGTCAACAATTCGAATTCTCCTACTTCTATGATGACAAAGTAATGGCTGGGCAAGATGTAACCATTAGTATTTTGGGAGCTAATGAGGATTTCTATAATTATATGGATTTGGTACTGGAACAAACTCAAAACAACGGTGGGGTTTTCCAAACGCCAGTTGCAACTGTCCGAGGCAATGTTTTTGACGTTACAGGGCTTGACAATATAACTGTTTTGGATAATGTAGAGCGCCCTAACGATTATGCACTAGGGTATTTTGCCGTAGTTCAGGTGTTTTCTAGAACTTTAACCATTACTGAATAGTTTTTCTGAGGAAAAACAAGATGTAAGATCAGTACAGCTCTTCGAATAAATCCATACAGCATTGTAGCCAACTTAAATTGACACAGCATTTATAATGGAATGGATAAATATAATTTTCTCAGGGAAGGCATATATTCCAACTGGAACAATGAAGAAGGGAATTACCATGTTGTTTGGGACTTTATTATTTTTTTCCTGTGAGGATGTAATCGATATTGATTTACCAGAGGTGGAAACAAGACTAGTTGTGGACGGACTCGTACGCGTTGACAAAAGTCAGGAGTTTGTTGACGTAAAAATCAAGTTGAAGGAATCCAGTATCTTTTTTGAGGAAAACCAGCCAACGCAAGCAGAAAGTGTATTGATTTACTACGGAAGACCAACAGGCGGCGGCCTTTTTGAAAATCTTTCTTTCTCCTACCTCGTTGAAAAAGATGAAGGTTCCGGGATTTATGTGCCAAACTTGGAACAGGATCGCATACAGACCGCTTTTGTTGAACCAGGCGTTGTTTTTATCCTGCAAATAACACACAAAGAGAAAAGATATTATGCCCAAACCGAATATGTACCAACAGTTCCCATTGACAATGTTGAACAAGGTGATGATACACTTTTTGATGATGAGGAAACAGAGATTATTGTCACCTTCACCGATAATCCAGATCAAGATAATTTCTACATATTTGATTTTATGAACAGTGAATTTCAAACCGTGGAGGATGAATTCTTCCAAGGTCAACAATTTGAATTCTCCTATTTCTATGATCAAAAGTTAAGTGTGGGCCAAGATGTCACAGTGAGTGTTTTGGGGGCGACCGAAGAATTCTACAATTATATGGATTTGGTTCTAGAACAGACGGAAAACAATAATGGCGTCTTCCAAACTCCAGTAGCCACAGTGCGAGGCAATGTTTTTGATATAACAGGTTTGGACAATATCGACTTATTTGACAATGTGGAGCGCCCCAATGATTACGCTTTAGGCTATTTTGCCATGGTTCAAGAATACAGCAGGACCATTACTATTGAATAGTCCAATTATTAAACAATTGCATAGAGCAATAAGATCATCAAAATTCCTACCGTACCCTGTAGCAATGTACCCATGGTATGACCCCTCAAGGCGGTCTTCACATTCATGTTGGAAAATTGGGATACCACCCAAAAATAGCTGTCGTTGATATGGGAAATGGTCATAGCGCCGGCTCCGACTGCTAAAACCGCCAAAGCTTTATCTGTAATAGAAATCAGGCCAAAAGTTTCCAATAAGGGTGCAATAATCGCCGAAGTGGTAATTATGGCAACCGTTGATGAACCCTGAGCAGTTTTGAGTACGGCTGCAATCACAAAAGCGATCAAAAGCCCTCCGATTCCTGTACTGGATTCCAAGTCGATAATAGAGGCAATGTCCATAGTTCTCAAAATTGCGCCAAAAGCATCC
>NHBR02000131.1 GCA_002167435.2 Allomuricauda sp. TMED12 | reverse complement strand
TTTAAAATCTTTGGCGGCCTCTTCTGCTTTATCGCCAAAGTCTTTTTTCTCTTCTTCTGACATGTTTGTAAATGTGTTGGTTAATGTATGTTAAATGTAGCAAATAAATCAATACTTAAAGAAAGGCTTTATCAACAGGTTCCCACAGTTCCAATTTGTTGCCTTCGGGGTCCAGGATCCAACCAAACTTTCCATATTCGTATTCTTCCATTTCACCCACTACGGTAACGCCTTCTTTTTTTAGGACTTCGAGCAGTTCTACTAAGTTTTCTACCCTAAAATTCATCATGAACTGCTTTTCACTTGGCTTAAAATATTCGGTTTTTTCATCCATAGGACTCCACTGAGTTGAACAATCGTTGCCTTTTTTGTCCTTCCACCAAAACGTACAGCCATATTGGTCGGTGTTCAACCCTAAATGGTTTTTGTACCAATCCTTGATTTTATTTGGGTCCTTGCTCTTAAAGAAAAAGCCGCCCAATCCTGTTACTCTGTTTTTCATGATTTCTTAGTGTTTTTTTCGTACAACGCAATCCATTCCTTGGGAGTCATTTTTTGGCAAAGCTCCGCTATCAATTCAAAAGGTATTTTGTTCATGTTCTTGAATCGGATACAGCTTTTGCCCATATCCAGTTTTGTGTTCACATGTTTGGGGTACTCGCCCACAAACCAATCGAGTAAAGCTTTATTGGCATAAATTCCCATATGGTATAGTGCTACAAAGTTTTTTTGTGATGCAATATTGATAAAGGGCAGTGGAAGTTTAGGGTCACAATGATACCCATCAGGATAAATGGAGTGGGGCACTACAAAACCTATCATTTTATAATTGATGCATTCCTCAAAACCTTCTGGTAAACGGGTTCTTATTGTTTCCCGAAGTTTCGAAACGACCTCTTTACGTTCTTCAGGTAGTTTTTGGATATACTCGTCCGGTGTTTTGGCATCAATAGTCATGTATGGTCAATTTATATTGAATTGCCAGAGCCAAAAGTAGGAGCGATAAGGTTTATAAAGTTAACAAAATCTCTCTTTGACTTTGTCAACTATAGTTTGTGCCAATTTTTCCTTGCTTTCCACCGTCCAGCCAGCTACATGTGGGGTAAGCAAGACATTTTTGGCTTTGCGCAGATATTTAAAAGCTTTTGGTTTTTGTACGAACATATTCTCAAAAGACTTTTTCTCATATTCCAATACGTCCAATCCTGCTCCCAGTACTTTTCCTGACTTTAAACCTTCAACCAAATCCTTGGTCACCACGCATTTGCCGCGAGCGGTATTCAGTAACCAAAATGGTTTATGGAATGCTTCAATAAACTCGAAATTTATCATTCCAACGGTTTCCTCGGTTTCGGGAACATGCAAACTGACGACATCCGACCGTTGTTGAAATTCCATAATTCCCACTTGACGGGCATTATCGTCGCCGACACCACCAACAATATCGTAGCAGATTACCTCTACATCGAACCCACGTAGTTTTTTAGCGAAGGCCTTGCCCATATTTCCATAACCAATTATCCCTACGGTTTTGCCATCCAGTTCTACACCACGGTTGTTCTCCCGTTTCCACTTGCCCTTTTTTACTTGGCGATTGGCCTTGCACATTTGGTTCATCAAGGATAGCAACATACCCAAAGTGTGCTCTCCTACGGCATTTCGATTACCCTCGGGAGCCGATGCAAGAAAAACTTCTTTGAATTTGGCATGTTCCACATCAATATTTTCCAATCCGGCACCGACTCTTCCTATAAATTTAAGGTTGGTGGCCTTATCCAAAAATTCCTGGTCAATGGTAAACCTGCTTCGGATAATGACTCCATCGTACAAATGGATTTTTTTCTCAATTTGCTCTTTGGTCGAGGAATAATCTTCGTGGTTTTCGAACCCAAGTTCTGCAAACTGTTCAATAAGCAGTGGGTGATTGGTGTCTAGGTGGAGAACTTTCATGGGGTTAAATATACAATTCCTAGATTTTTGGGTAGTGTGTCTGTGTTTTTTCGTGTTGAACATTGCCTGTGTGGGCAGTGCTCATTTTTTCAAAAAGAAGCACATGCACTTCTTCACCATTTTTGGTCATGGGGTTATGTTCCACGCCTTTGGGCACTACGATTATTTCCCCTTCGTTAACCACTTCGGTTCTATCGCGATACTGCATATAGAGTGTACCTTTGATCACTTGGAACAATTCATCTTCGTTTTCGTGGGCATGCCAAACAAATTCACCTTGCAATTTGGCCAAAAGCACTTGCATATCGTCTACTACGGCAATTTGATGTGGGTGCCATTGTTTGCTGAACTCGGCGTGTTTTTCTTTTAGGTTGATGGATTTCATACTTCGAATTTAAATTCCCAAAATCATTTTGGCAATCCAAAAATAGATCAAGATTCCAAAAATATCATTGCTTGTAGTTATAAATGGCCCTGTCGCAATAGCTGGGTCTATATTTCTTTTGTGAAGGAACAGAGGAATAAAAGTGCCAATGAATCCTGCTACAACAATTACAACGATCAATGAGAGTGAAATGGCCAATGCCGTGGCAAAATCCCCTTTCCAGATCCAGGTAAAGAGTAAAAGTAAAATAGCCAAAATAAACCCGTTCAAGAGTGCTAACAACATTTCTTTTAACAGATGGTTGCGTACGCTGCCTTTTAAGTCATCGTTTGCAAGACCTTGCACCACAATAGCGCTGGATTGCACACCTACATTACCTGCCATCGCCGCAATCAATGGAGTAAAGAAAAACAATACGGCATGCTTGGATATCATGTCCTCAAAGGTTCCCATTATTGCAGCAGCACCAAGGCCACCGAAAAGACCCAAGATCAACCAAGGGATTCGGGCACGTGTAAGTATCCAAATGCTGTCGCTTACTTCCACATCTTGCGAGATACCTGCCGCCATTTGATAATCTTTGTCGGCTTCTTCTCGGATTACATCCACAATATCGTCAATGGTGATTCGACCGACCAAACGTCCAATCTCGTCCACCACGGGAATGGCTTCCAAATCGTATTTGGACATAATTTTGGCGACTTCTTCCCCTTTTTCGTTAACGTTTACCGAATCCACTTTAGGAATGTAAACATCCTTTATATGTGTTTTGGAAGAGGTGGTTAGTAAATCTTTTAAGGATAGCCTACCTTTAAGTTTACCTTCATCATCCACAACGTAAATGGAGTGTACTCGGGTTACATTTTCTGCCTGGGCGCGCATTTCTTTAATACAGGTGGTAACGGTCCAGTTTTCGTTCACTTTTACAAGCTCTTTGGCCATTAGTCCACCAGCGGAATCATCCTCATAACGCAAAAGGTCCACAATGTCCTTGGCATGATCACGATCTTCTATCTCGGAGATAACTTCCTGAACAAGTTCCTTTGGAAGCTCGTTAATGATATCCGCCGCATCATCCGTATCCAGTTCGGAAAGCTCTCCAGCAATTTCCTTGGCGGTAAGGTTTTTAAGTACGGCCTCACGGATATCTTCATGCATTTCTGCGAGGATGTCCGAAGTTTTTTCGCTGTCCAGAAGTTTAATTAGATAGGTGGCCCCTTCAACCTCAAGTTCGTCCGCTATCTCCGCAATATCGGCATAGTGGAACTCCTTCATCATGGACTGAAGTTGCGCATTTTTCTGGTCTGAAATCAGTTGCCTGATTTCGTCTAAAAGTTCGTCTGTAAGTTTAAATGGGGTCATTGGCTATCTTCTGTGTCAACGTTATAAAATCAGCTACACTTAGCTGTTCCGGGCGTTGGTCAAAGATAGTATCTTCTTTTAGATTATCGGAAAGGTTGAAGATTTTAAGACTGTTACGTAAGGTTTTACGCCTTTGGTTAAAGGCTGTTTTTACCACTTTAAAGAAAAGGCGCTCGTCACATGGGAGATTAAGTTCCTTCTTTCGGGTCAGACGTAAAACTCCAGAATCCACCTTTGGTGGAGGGTCGAACACGCTTGGTGGAACGGTGAACAAATATTCAGCGTCGTAATAGGCCTGAACAAAAACAGAAAGTATTCCGTAAGTTTTGTTTCCAGGTCCTTCACAGATACGTTTGGCCACTTCTTTTTGGAACATTCCCGAAAATTCTGGAACCTGATTCCGCATTTCCAGCATTTTAAATACTATTTGGCTGGAAATGTTGTACGGAAAGTTTCCAGTTATAGCAAATTGTTCGTCTCCATAAAGTTGGGTCAGGTCAAATTGAAGAAAATCTGCTTCAATAATGTTAAGGCGATTGTTGTTTTTTAGGATGTCAGCATGTTCCAAAGGAAAGCTATGGTTGAGGTAAACAATGGATTCTTCGTCCAAATCCATGGCCACCAAGTCCAAATCCCGTTGAAGCAAATGTTTGGTGAGAACTCCCATGCCCGGTCCAATTTCGATGACATTGGAGTATCCGTCCAAGGAAAGGGTCTGTGCTATTTTTTCGGCAACGGATTCATCCTTCAGGAAATGTTGCCCCAAGTGTTTTTTTGCCTTTACCGCACCATCTTCCTGCGGATATTTATTTTTGTGCGGGGCGCCGTTGGAGTACTTCTTCTTTTTCTTTTTGGACACAGATGGTTTTTTTGCAAGTTAGTTGGAATTTTCGATATAGATCCAAGCTTCGTCCCCAGATTCCAAAGGGAACTTTTCCCGTTTGTAAGCAATGGTTTCGTAAATATCCGCTTTTTTAAGGTCGGAATCATTTACCTCATAAGCCATTCCCGCTACTTTGTCTCCAAGATTGTTTGTACTGACAACCAGGGGGTAACGACCATAAACGGCGTTCTCCATTTTTTTGAAGCCTAACGCAGCGTCGGCTTTTCCTTTGAGCAAACGACCAAAAATGTATTGTTGTACTTGCAGGTCTTGAAGCGTTCCGTAGGAAAACAGATATTCCAAAATTTTAAGGGATTTGTTGACTGATGACTTCCAGTTCTGTTCTAAATGCTACAAACTTATTGGGAAACAATTGTTGTGCATCCGCCCGTAAACGGTCGGCGTCCTCTTTGTAATAGGCTTCCAAAGTATCTCTGTTCTGAGTTGTATATTGCACAGAGTATGTGATGCCTCCCATATCCTCTTCCACCAAAACTTTTACCATTTTGGCGTGGGAAAACTTTCCTGTGGCCAGCATATCGGGTAGGTGCTTGTCCTTCATCCAATCCAACCATTGGTCGTGCACACTTTCATCTATATTGATGGTAACGTTGTATATGAGCATCTACTTCGTCTGTTTTTATGTGGGTGAAATTAGTGTAATTTTTGAGAAATCTCTTTATAAGATTCCCGCCGAGGCGGGAATTACAAAGTAATTAGTTAATAGCATCGCCACGCAACCTCCTAAAATTCTTTCGGGCCTGGGGGAAATAGTAACTATCCTGATAGTTATAGATGATTTTTTCGTAATGACTTTTTGCCTTTTCGGGTTCGTTCAAGATGTTTTCGTATAATTCTCCCAGAGCAAAGTGTGCATCATCGGCCAAAATACCATCAGAATAGAACTCTACGATTTTTTGATAGTTGAACTCGGCACTTTCAAATTTTTTCTCCTCTATCAATAGTTCTGCTTGTTTCAGCAAGGCTTCGTCCTCAATTTTTTCTCCTTTATGGTTCTGCAAAATGTCTTCTAGTGAGGCGATGGCCTCTTTGTTTTTATTTTGATAGGCCAGCAAGTCGGCTCTGGCATATTTTTTCAGCGCGGTTTGGGTGGAATCTTCAAGGGAGTTGTCCGAAATCAGCAAACTTAATTGCATAGCGTCGTTGGCGATGAGCTGGGAAGTGGAACTCCTCAACACCTTAAGTTGGGTGAGGGCCCAATCAAAATCACCTTTGTAAAAACTGGTCTGGGCCACTTTAAACCGTGCATCTTGTCCAAGGACATCATTTTTGACGCTTTTTTGCACTTGGGTAAAAAGAATCAAGGCTTCGTTGAATCTTTGATCAAATACCAAAATGTCTCCAAGTGCCAACTTTACATAAGCCATGGTCATTCGGCCCATCGGAAGTTCCAAACTTTGTTTGAGCATGGCAATTGCAGGTTCGGGCTGCTCTTTTTTGAATGTCAAGAAATTGGCATAGGCAATCTGAAGCTGAAGGGTTTGACTTTGATTTCCGTATGCTTCCACTAAGTCCTTAAATTGTTTTTCCACATCGTCCAGTACTTTTTTTGTTGGATTTTCCAAAGCGATGTCAATCAAGCTAAGTTCTGCATTGAGTTTGGTCCGTGGATTTTCCGTGTTGTCCACAATATATTCGTAGATGGAAGTGGCTGTTTCCAAGTCTTTATCCTCCAAAACTATGCTTCCCAAGTTTTCCAAGCGGTCCACAGATTGACCTTCACTTCGTTTATAAATGGCCTTTTCTTGACCAAAGGCACTGCTGTATTGTTTTTGTTGCACAAAAAGCCAGCTCAACAATTCGTTCCAAAGAATATCGGGTGCTTTCTGCGCATTCTGAAGCAGTACTTTTCGCAACAGTACATTGTTTTCGTTAGAAGGGTCTTCGGAGATGAAATCGTCAATGTTGCGGAGTACATTGGATCGTGATGTTCGTCCTTCCCAAATAAGGTTGAGGTAAGACTGGTACATTTTTGCAATGTCTCCTTGCTCACCATAAATCCGGGCCAACTGAAAATCGTAATTGAGGTCAGGTTTTAATTCCATCGCCTTGGTATAAGCTTGGATGGCATAATCCAGCAAAGCATATTTTTGGAAGCGATAGCCTACACTATACCCGTAGTTGGGATTGTCCTCAATTTTGTTGATGGCTTTATCGTAATAGGCATTTGCCTTTTCACTTTCATTTTTCAAGGTAAAATTGTACCCCAACTCTATGTAAAAAGTCGGAAATGCGTAGCTGTCTTCTATTTTCTGAAGTAAAAACGTCTCGGCATCATCATAACGTTCCAATTGCTGGTAGCAGGCCACTAATCCCTCGGCATAATCGGTGCGCCTTGGGTTGGTCTCCACCAATTTTTCATAGAAAACCACGGCTTTCTCATAATCACCATCCTGAAAGTATTGTTTGGCCAAGAAATCTTCTTGTGCCCATCCAATACAGCTGGATAAAATCAATATGAGAAATAAAAGACGTCGCAATAGCTTGTTTTATTTCAAATATAACGCAGAAATGTGGGGGATTCTGTTAAGCGAATCCAAATAAATGGTTGAAACCCTTAATCGATGATATCAAAACCGCAATAAGGAACCAATACTTCGGGGATTTTTATGCCCTCGTCGGTTTGATAATTTTCCAAGATTCCCGCCAACACCCTTGGCAATGCCAAAGAGCTTCCGTTCAAGGTGTGGGCCAATTGGCTTTTTCCGTTTTCATCCTTGTAACGAAGCTTTAAACGGTTGGCTTGGAACGTTTCAAAATTGGATACGGAACTGATTTCCAACCAACGGTCTTGTGCGGTTGAGAATACTTCAAAATCAAAAGTCAGGGCAGAGGTAAACCCTAGATCCCCTCCGCAAAGACGCAAAATGCGATATGGCAATTTGAGTTCGCGAAGTATATTTTTTACATGCTCCACCATTTCATCCAAAGCTTGATATGAATTGTCGGGGTGCTCCAAACGCACGATTTCCACCTTATCGAATTGGTGCAAACGGTTCAGTCCACGAACGTGTGCCCCGTAGCTTCCGGCTTCACGACGGAAACAAGGCGTGTAGCCTGTGTATTTGATGGGAAAATCACTTTCGGCCAACAAATCACCACGGTGCAAGTTGGTGACAGGTACTTCTGCGGTTGGGATAAGGTATAGGTCGTCTGCTTGTACGTGGTACATTTGGCCTTCTTTATCGGGCAACTGTCCTGTTCCAAAACCAGAGTCTTCGTTGACCATAAGCGGCACTTGCATTTCGGTGTATCCTGCTTCGGCGTTTTTGTCCAAGAAATAGGCAATCAAGGCACGCTGCAAACGAGCACCTTTTCCTTTGTACACAGGAAAACCTGCTCCAGTGATCTTAACACCGAGTTCAAAATCGATGATGTCGTATTTTTTGGCCAATTCCCAGTGTGGAAGTGCTTCTTCTGACAATGTCGGGATATCTCCTTCCTTAAAAATTTCCTCGTTGTCATCTTCCGAGTTACCAGCAGGAACGGATTCGTGGGGAACATTGGGTATTAAATACAATTGTTGCTGTAGTTCTTCGGCAGTAGTGTTTAGGTCCTCTCCTAATTTTTTAGAGGCTTCTTTAAGTCCAGCGGTTTTATCCTTTAGCACATTGGCTTCTTGTGCCTTTCCTGTTTTGAAAAGTATTCCAATTTCTTTGGAAAGTTTGTTGGATTCGGCCAAGGTAGCGTCCAGTTCGGTTTGGATGGAACGTCTTTTTTCATCGAGTTCCAAAACCTTTGATATCATAGGGGCGGCATCAATGTTACGCTTTTTTAAAGCAGATATGATACTTTCCTTGTTTTCCCTGATGTTCTGTATTTGAAGCATGGCCTTATTTTGAGCCGCAAATTTAATTCAATCTGAAGAAGTGCCCAACTTTATTCCTTGGGAGAAGGCAGAATCCAATCATTATGGGCAAAATGTTTCCATGGAACGTTGGCCAAATCTACATTGGGGTCTACAAATTGTTGATAGGGGTTTTGATTGACTTTGACCTTGTTTTCCACAAAAACTTGAATGTTTTCTCCTTTTTGGGCGTATTCTTTTTTGAGATGTTGCGCAAATTGCCAAATAAAATCAGGATAGCAACCTACTCTTCGTTGTTGTTTTTTTGTGAGGTAATCGTTTAGGTTGATTTTGGTGGTATCCTTGGTTTTGGTATTTACGACTTTGTAGGAGGTTCTTCCACCACGGCTTCGGAGCATCATGCGCCAGCTCAAACGGTGACCTTCTTCGGTCCAAAGCACATCATCTTTAAAAAAATGGTGTCGAAGCGGCAAAACCAATTGAATCAGAAAGTAGACGCCCAAAACCGTCAAAATCATATTTTTGGTTTTAGGTATGATGGTCTTGGTCTCTGGAATTATCTTTTTGGTTTTAAGAAAGATGTTTCGGATAGTCTGTGGTTCAAAAAAGAAAACGGTGAATGCAAGGGACAGGTAAGGAAAAATACCTATCTGAAATACAATACTGTTGAATAAATGGAAGAAGATGGACAACACAAAGGCTGTTTTTCTGGAAGGTTTCCAGAGTAGGGCGGGAACAATCAGCAAATCAAAGCAAATACCGAAAATCGCTATTATTTTATGCACCCATTTTAGTTGGAGGAAATCTCCGATCAAATAGTAATCCTTCTTTGAGCCCATCAATATTTCAATCATACTAAAATCCAACCAATCGCCATACAATTTTGCAATAGATGCATAAGTGTACACGATAAAGAGTTGCATGATAATTATCCATCTTATCCAATTGTACATCGTCTGTGAACGGAGTTTTGGATTGAATTTGGCATCTAAAGATGCATCTCGGTTTGCTGGCAGAAATGCCATAATGTACGCGAGTAGCATCAGTAAATAATAGTGGTTGTTGTATGATGTTTTCTGCATCAAATACACACCCGACCATAGAACGGCAAAGGCCAATGCGCTAAACCGATATTTATATCCGAATGCGATCAAAAGGCCCAAGGTACCCATCACTGCGAAGTAAATGTACATACCGTTGCCTGGGAGCGGTTGCAACCATTCAAACCCAATAAAGGAAAAAGTAAACTGGGGCTCTACAAGGGTTCGGTGCACCCAACCGGTGGCTATGGCACCATAACATTCGGCGCTAACCAATAAGCCATAAAACACCCTGAAAACAACAAGTTGTGCATTGTCAATCTTCTTAAAAAGAAATTGGCTTAGCATTTATTTGGAGATTAGGTCCAGGGAGTGGCTCTTGTCTTTTCTTAATTGTTCTTTAAGTTCTTCAATAGAGTTAAACTTATGCTCATCACGAATACGATGGAGTAGTTCTACCTGAATCTTTTTGTCGTAGAGGTCTCCATCAAAATCGAAAAAGTTGACTTCTATGCTTTTTTTGGAACCATCTACAGTGGGGTTGAATCCGATGTTCATCATCCCAAAGTACTCTTCTCCATCAATATTACTTTTTACAACGTAAGCGCCATTCTTGGGAATAAGCTTATAATTTTCTGCAATATGTAGGTTGGCCGTTGGGAAACCAAAATCCTTCCCAAGCCCTTTACCCTTTTTAACGGTTCCCGTGAGCATGTAGGCATAGCTCAGGTAACTATTGGCGGTTTCCACATCGCCATCCAAAAGTGCTTTTCTGATCTTTGTGGAGCTTACGGAAACGTCTTCAATTTCTTGAGCGGGAATTTCTTCCACTTCAAAATCGAAGGTGTTTCCAAAGGTGGTCAGGTCTTGTATGTTTGCATTTCGGTTGCGTCCAAATCTATGGTCGTAACCAATGATCACTCTCTTTGATTTGATGTTGTTCACAAGAATATCTCGAACAAAGTCAATGGCTGAAAGCCTGGAAAATTGCTTGGTAAAGGGATGGATAATCAAATAATCCAGTCCCAAGGTTTCCAAAATCTGCTTTTTTTCTTCTAGGGTGTTCAGTAATTTAATGTCCACATCTTTTTGCAACACCATACGCGGATGAGGAAAAAAAGTGAGCACTGTAGACTTAAGCCCTGTGTTTTTGGCACTATTTGTGAGGCGTTCCAATATCTTGCGGTGTCCAAGATGTACGCCATCAAAGGTGCCGATTGTCACCACCGTATGGTGCGGAATGTCCTTGAAATCAGAAATGTTATGGATTGTTTCCAACGCAATAAAGAAATAAAAAAAGGCTTACATTTGAAATTATACTATGCCTAACCGTGTATGAAAGCTAAATTACATTTTGTTTTTTCAATAGCCATATTTTTTAGCTGCTTTTGCATTTACGGGCAGCAAGGTTATTGGAAAAGCATTCCCAAACAGACTAACCTGCGCAGTGCTTCACTAAAGGATATTTCTGGCGCTAAGAGTGTCTTTTCATTGGAAAAGGGAATGTTTTCCGATAGGATAAAATCTTTTTCCGCAGCAAAGAACAAGAAGCAAGTAGTGTACCTTCCAAATAATGATGGCAATGTGGTTCCATTTAATTTGAAAGAAACTTCGGTATTGCATCCTGACCTTGCCAAGAAATACCCTAACATAAAATCGTACACGGGAGTTAGTTCCGACGGGAGATATAAAGTGAAGCTGAGTAGTTCGCACAAAGGTCTTCAAAGTATGGTTGTAGACTTGCAGAACAACAAAACAGCATTTATGGAACCGGTTTCCAATAAGTCAGATGCCTATATTTTGTACGATAAAGAAGATGGACTTTCCTCGAAGATGGATTTTATCTGTGCAACCAGCAAAGATCTCTTCGGAACAGGGAATAAATCCACAGGTACTACTGCAAAGACCCTTGTTCCTTTGGTAGATGGCCAAGTATTACGTAAATATAGAATCGCGATATCTGCCTCAGGAGAATATACTCAGGAGATGGGAGGGACAGTTGAGGATGCTCTTGCCGGAATCAATGCCACCATTACAAGAGTGAACGAAGTTTTTGAAACCGATTTGGGCGTTACATTAGAGTTGATACCCAATAACGACCTCATTATTTTTACAAATGCGGTTACCGACCCGTATGATGATAGTTTAAATTCGGAAGTACAATCCACTATTACTTCCATAATTGGTGAGGCGAATTATGATGTGGGACATCTTTTTCATAAAGTTGGTGAAGGGGAAGATAATGGAAATGCGGGTTTCATAGCTTCCGTTTGTGTGGACAATAGAAAGGGAAGTGCTTTTTCTTCGGCTAACAATCCACAAGGGGATGTCTATGACTTGGATTATGTAGCGCACGAACTTGGACACCAATTTGGAGCCAACCATACATGGTCGTTCGAATCTGAAGGTACTGGAGTACAGGCAGAGCCTGCCAGCGGTAGCACAATTATGGGTTATGCAGGGATTGTTGGGGAGAATAACGTGGCATCCAATGGGGATGATTATTTTCATTATAACAGTATTCTTCAAATATCAACTTATTTGGAAACCACATCCTGTGCACAAACTACGGCATTGGTCAATTCACCACCAGTACTTACTCCGGTAAACGATTTTACCATACCAAAGGGTACTGCTTTTGCATTGGAAGGTATTGCAAGCGACCCCGATATTGGGGATGTGCTTACCTATACTTGGGAACAAATAGATGATGGTTTGGTGACCACGGCATCCTTTGGCCCTACCAACCCCGGTGGCGCCAATTTTAGGTCTCTTCCACCTAGTACGGACCCAAAAAGATATTTTCCAAAATTATTGGAAGTTGCCCAAGGTAATCTAACGCAGACCAATCCTGCTACGGGAAGTGCATGGGAAACCGTTTCCGACATAGAACGGAACCTTGGTTTTGCCTTTACTGTGCGTGATAATGCTATAGGAGGAGGACAAGTGGTTTCTGATGTTTTGGAGGTCAAGGTCATTAAGGCGGCAGGTCCCTTTTTGGTTACTTCCCAAGCAGCCAACGAGGTTTATCAGGCAGGATCGGTTCAAGAAATTACTTGGGATGTGGCCAATACCAATATTACTCCAGTTAATGCTCAAACCGTGGATATTTTTCTTTCCTTGGATGGAGGGTTAACGTATCCCATCATTTTATTGGAAAACACTCTTAATGATGGCTCCGAAGAAATACAATTACCAGGTGATGTAACAACTACTGCTCGAATCATGGTAAAAGCAAGTGACAACATATTTTTTGCGGTTAATACAACCGACTTTACCGTTGAGCAATCCGAAGTAGTCTTAAATTTTGCTGATCTTAAATATGAGGTCTGTCAGCCGAATGATTTGGTAATTCCTTTTGTATATGAAACCTATGTTGGGTTTAATGAGAATTCCACATTCTCGGCAGATGTTCCTGCAGGCCTGTCCGCAAGCTTTTCTCCAACAGCAGCAAGTTCCGATAATACTTCGGTGGATCTGACCTTATCCAATACCAATGGCGTTGCTCCCGGTGTTTATGATATTACAGTTACTTCGACCGCAGCATCTGTGACCAAAAGTGTGATTTTTGAGCTAACGGTACAGGATGGCATTTTTTCCGATGTAGCACTATTTTCACCTGCTAATGGAGAGGGTGGAGTCTCTTTGGATGCTGAACTCATTTGGGAAGAAAACCCGCTGTATTCCAGTTATGATATTGAGGTTGCTACCGATGCTGGATTTGTTAATATTGTAGAGTCAGCAAGTCTTCCTTTGACCAATTATTTGGTAACGGGTCTTAATCCGGAGACTGAATATTTTTGGCGAGTTAGGCCAAACAATGGTTGTGGTAGCGGAACTTTTGGAACCGCACTTAGTTTTATTACATCACAAGTTGATTGTAAGAACAAAGAATCTAACGACCTGCCTATTACTATTTCATCTTCAGGTACGCCAACAGTGACCACATCAGTGTTTTTTTTGGAAGATTTACCTATATCCGATGTGAATGTCAACTTGGAATTGGACCATACCTATTTAGAGGACTTGATCATTACACTTATATCGCCGGCGGGAACTAGGGTAACCTTGATTTCCAATGCTTGTGGGGACTTAAATAACATTAATGCAGTTTTTGATGATGATGGAAGTCCTGTTGAATGTGCAGATAATCCAGCGATATCTGGGGTGGTTAGTCCCTTGGGATCATTGGCCTCTCTAAAAGGTGAATCAATCCTGGGAGAATGGATATTGGAAATACAAGACACTGCTGCAAGTGATGGGGGAGCATTGATTGGTTTTTCTTTGGATGTTTGTGTAGAAGGTGCTTACCGGCCAGATGAAGACGAGGATGGAGTGTTTGATGATGGAGATGATTTATGTATAGGTACTCCAAAAGGTGTTGAAGTAGATACCAATGGATGTGCCATTTATAGATTTGCCCAAGATAATTTTGAAGTTCAAATAGAAAGTGAAACTTGCCGTAGTAGCAATAATGGCACCATTACAGTAACCCCTTTTGATACTTCCATTGCTTATACTGCCGTTCTTAATGGTGCAAGTGGTACGGAATCTTTTGATTTTACCGACTCTATAACGTTTAATAATTTAACTGCTGGGGAATATTCCCTTTGTATCACAGGAACCAATGGAATGATAACTTATGAAGAGGTATGTTTTAATACAGTGATTACCCAACCAGACATTCTGGATACAAATGCTTCGATAGATGCAGGTATTTTGAGTGTAGAATTGAGTGGCGCCACATTTTACAATGT
Source organism: Allomuricauda sp. TMED12 (assembly GCA_002167435.2). GTDB lineage: Bacteria > Bacteroidota > Bacteroidia > Flavobacteriales > Flavobacteriaceae > Flagellimonas. Next base: position 3,797 of record NHBR02000131.1, on the reverse strand, counting down.
GGAACTTAATGGTTTGGTCACTCAAACGGAATTGCCCAACATTCAACTTGCCTTAAAGGAGGGTGTTAACACATTAAAAGTGTATTCCAACCTCCCATGTCAAGGAGTTGTTGAGAAGACTTTATTTTATTCCTCGCGGCCAATACTTTCGCCAAATCCAGTAGATAGTGTAACTGAAGTTTATTTGGGAGGTTACCAGGGAGATGTTATAATACAAATATTTACAGCTAACGGTGGACTTGTTCGGACAGAAAAGAGAACAGTGTATGGTGAAAACCTTCAGTTGGATTTGTCCAATCTCTCCAAAGGGATTTATTATCTCGGTATGGAAAAAGCTGGGGTAAGAGAAATGTTTAAAGTGGTTAAAAGATGATTCGGAATATAATTAGATTATCCATATTGGCTTTGTTGGTTTCTTGTGGTGGCGATGATGGCCCACCACCAGCTCCAGAAGGGGCGGCCTTGGTGTTTCCCGAGAAAAATTCTGAGTGCACTACGGGAGCCGATATTAATCAAACGTCTACCCAAGTTACTTTTCGATGGATGGTATCCAACAATACCGATAGATATACCCTAACTGTAGTGAATTTGGAAACCAATGTGCCACAGAATATATCCACAACATCAACATCGGCTAGTCTCACTATTTCTAAGGGTAAACCATATTCTTGGTCTGTCACCTCACGGAATTCAACCTCTGATCAAGTGGCCACAAGTGAAACATGGTTGTTCTATAATGCAGGCTCAGAAACCACCTATGCACCGTTTCCAGCTCAAATAGTCAATCCAACTTCAGGGTCTACGGTGCAAAAGGATATTGCCAATGAAGTATATTTGGAATGGTCCGGTGCAGATGTGGACAATGATATTGATTCTTTTGAGGTGTTTTTCTCAGAGGTGAATCCTCCGAGTACTTCCGTGGGAATAACGAATTCAACCACCATGGAATTGCCTGTGGGTGTGGAATCTGGTACGGTCTATTATTGGAGAGTCCTTACAACGGATTTGGAAGGTAATACTTCGGATTCAGGGGTGTTTGACTTTAAAGTGTTTTAAATTTACTTGCCATTGAATTGGTTCATGGTGTTTTTTGCACCAGCAAATATGAATGAGCGTATAAGGTCAGTTGATACTTTTAGCCGTTCAGGCATGGCTTTTTCTTGGTCATCGTCCCATTTGCCCAAAACATAATCCACCTGTTTGCCTTTACTGAAATCGGAACCAACACCAAATCTAAAGCGATTGTATTTAGTTGTCTGTAAAACATTTTGGATGTCCTTTAATCCATTATGGCCACCATCACTTCCCTTGCCTTTTAATCTTAGTGAGCCAAAAGGTAGGTTGAGGTCGTCCGTAACCACTAATATGTTGTCCAAGATTATATTTTCCTTGTCCATCCAATACTTTACAGCTTTCCCGCTTAAATTCATATAGGTTGAAGGTTTTAGGCATACCACACCTTTTCCTTTGTATTTAAAAGTGCCAACGGCCCCCAGTTTGGCACTTTCAAAAGTAAAGCCCTCCTGTTCCGCCAAAAAATCAAGAATCTTGAAGCCTATATTATGACGGGTTTCATCGTATTCGGTTCCAATATTTCCAAGGCCAACAATCAGAAATTTTTTCATAGGGTCAGTTTCTTGCAACAATGGTTTGGATGAGCTAAAAAGCTGATTGATAAAATTGAGCATTTGCTTTGTTCCATTTGTCTAAAAATACAAAAGCATCCCAAATTTTACCAAAGGTAAAAACGGGATGCTCTTGCAAATTTTTAAAGGTGCTATTCTGCAGCTTCGGCTTGAGGAGCTTCGCCAGCTTCACCAGCTTCGGCGCCTTCACCTTCTAAACCTTCTTCATCTTCATCTTCCAACTCGTCATCAACAGAAGTTCTAGATGCTTTAACTTGAACGATAGCGGTACTATCTGGGTGTAAGAATGTGTAGTCGTCGTTTAGAATAGTTTCTACAGCAATGGTTTGACCAATTCTCAACTTGGAAATATCAATAGTGATAAAATCAGGAAGCAAATCGGGCAATGCTCTAATAGAAAGTTTTCTTTTTCTGAAAAGTAAACGTCCACCATTTCGTACCCCTGGAGAGTTTCCTTCCAAACGCACTGGAATTTTCATGGTGATTGGTTTGTCTTCAAACAACTGGTAGAAATCAATGTGAAGAATTTTGTCCGTTACAGGGTGAAATTGAATGTCCTGTAATACGGCGGCAAACTTTTCGCCATCCTCCAATTCAATTACTACGGTGTGCGCGTTTGGGGTGTACACCAAGTCTTTGAATGCGATTTCATCAGATGAAAAATGCAATGGTTTATCCCCTCCGTACAGCACGCAAGGGACCTTTCCAGCATTACGTAAGGCTTTGGTAGAAACCTTGCCCACGCTTTCTCTTTGGGATCCTTTGATTGTAATTGACTTCATTGTTATATATTAAATTGATTTACATTAAAAATTTTGAAGATATGGATGTATTGTGGTGTACCCGGTGCATCACATCTGCAAACAGGTCCGCACAAGACAATATCTTTATTTTGCTTTTATCTTTGTCCACTGGAATGGAGTCGGTTACGATCAATTCCGTCAACTTTGATTTTTCAATCTTTTCGTATGCATCACCCGATAAAAGCCCGTGGGTGGTTACAGCGCGTACACTTACTGCACCTCTCTCCATCATCAAATCAGCAGCTCTGGTAAGAGTACCTGCGGTATCCACCATATCATCAGCTAACACTACATTTTTTCCTTTTACGTCGCCTATTAGTTCCATGTGGGAAATAACATTGGCCTTGGCTCTTTGCTTGTAACAGATTACCACATCGCATTCCAGTGCTTTTGAATAGGCATAGGCTCTTTTGGAACCTCCCATATCTGGGGATGCAATGCACAAGTTGTCCAGATTCAATCCTTTTAAATAAGGCAAGAATAGGGTGGAGGCAAACAGGTGATCCACTGGCTTTTCGAAGAAACCTTGGATTTGGTCAGCGTGTAGGTCCATAGTGATTATTCTTGTGGCACCTGCGGTTTCCAACATTTTGGCTACCAATTTTGCAGCAATGGGAACTCGTGGTTTATCCTTCCTGTCTTGTCTGGCCCAACCAAAGTAGGGCATAACGGCTGTAATATGCCTTGCAGAAGCTCTTTTGGCAGCATCCAACATCAGCAACATTTCCATCAAGTTTTCCGAACTTGGATTAGTGGAACCGATTATAAAAATTCGTGCTCCACGAATGGATTCCTCAAACGAAGGCTGAAACTCACCGTCACTATATCGTGAGAATTGGACTTTACCCAATTCCGCGCCATAGGAAGCGGCAATCTTCTCACCCAGTTCGACACTTTGGGTGCAAGCAAAAATTTTAGGTTCCGGAACTTGATAGGCCATTACAATCTCTTGTTAACTAGCGTTTTAAAGTACTTTTTAATAAGGAGGTGCAAATTTAAGAATTAATTCGGGTTGCTAAAGGATAAATGAAAGTATTTTTTGATGATAAATAAAAAATATTTTTTAGCTTTGCACTCGCATTTGAAAATGTGACACCAATGCCTTGGTGGCGGAACTGGTAGACGCGCTGGATTCAAAATCCAGTTCCTTCGGGAGTGAGGGTTCGATTCCCTCCCAAGGTACTTTCAAACCCTGATAGTCGATTGATTATCAGGGTTTTGTATTTCTAGAGGTGACGGTATAGTGACGGTTTTTATGAAAGAAACCGATAACTTTCGGAGTAACTTAACTAAGGGTGATTTACGTAACTTTCCTGGCATATTCTTGACTCAATTTGGGTTTAGGTCA
>NHBR02000130.1 GCA_002167435.2 Allomuricauda sp. TMED12 | reverse complement strand
TTCGGTTGTCAGCTCATCGGGTATCGAAGCGTGTTTTCAATTGGTACTACCGGACGAAGTTGATTTGGAGAGGGACAAGATCTCAGTGCTCAGTAGTTTGGGCTGCTCCGTTATGGGATTATCAAAAGGGGATATTATCTGATATGGTATACCAAGCGATGTTGTTTCCTTGTGTTTGGTCAAGGTCCAGCAAATTGATGCCAGGAACAGACTGACGATTTCCGAGAAGGAATTACGTGATATTTTGAAATGGGATTCGACGGAAGAAACACTTGATGAACCCGAGGTGTAATTGCCATTGGTCATTGGAAAGATCAATGCTGGAAGTAGTTGTTCTCTAGTTGGAAACAGATTGTACCTAAAAAAAGAAGAAATGAACGCAAAATTGACATTAAAACAACGTATACTGGTAGGGTTTGTACTGGCGTTGGCTTTTTTCTTGGTGCTGGGATCCAATTTGGTGGACCGTAGGCATTTTTCGACGATACATAAAACGATTGAATCCATCCATGACGATCGTGTGGTCGTTCAGGACTATATCTATCAGTTGAGAAATTTTCTGCACGATACGGAAGTGGGGGTACTGGGAACGGGAAAAATTGCAATAAGCAATGAACGGGATAAGCAAATCACCGCTATCCTTGACGATTTTGCCGAGACCGAACTGACCCGTGAGGAAGCAACATTTTTAAAACGTTTACGCCAGCAATTTTCGAGCTTGGGTTCCAATAGCTCATCAAGCTTGCGCGGGCAGGGTGCCAAATCGAAAATTTTGGAGCATATCCATTCTACCAAGAAAACCTTGGATGCCCTTGAGGAAATTCAAATCGAGGAAAGTGGACATCTTACCCAGGTCTCAGAAAAATCATTGAGCGTCAATAGAATGTTGTCCAATCTGGAAATCGGCTTTATGATCGTCTTAGGGGTGTCTATTTTGATGTTGGCTTTTCAGCCCATCAAAACACTGTATCCCATTCATTGATCATATCATAAAAGAAAACTTAAAGGAGAAAAATAAATAACAACAGTCCCATGAACGAATTTGCAAGGAGTTTATGCTCCACCTGTATACACGGATCCTATTGTGCTTTGAGTCGTAATAGGTCAAATATCAATTTATGTAACGAATATCGCCAACATATGGATGATGATAAAGAACCTACCATAGTGGTTTCGGATGAAATGTATTAACAAACAAATAGCAGGTACATGGTACCCTATAAATATTTTATTATGACAACAACGTTAACATCAAAAAGAAAGCAGCCAAAACAAGGTATGTTGGACAACGTTATGCGCCAGTTCAACAATGCAGCGGACATCATTGAACTGAATACAAACATTAGAAAAATCCTTGAAGTTACCAACAGTGAATTTGTAGTCCATTTTCCAGTACGAATGGATAATGGTAATGTCGAGATTTTTACGGGCTACCGGGTTCAGCACAACAATGCATTGGGTCCCTATAAGGGAGGATTGCGTTACCACCCTACGGTGGACATCGATGCTGCGAGGGCCTTGGCCATGTGGATGACCTGGAAGACTTCCTTGGCCGGTTTGCCCTATGGTGGGGCCAAGGGCGGGATACAATTGGATCCCACCAAATATTCCCATGACGAACTACAACGGATTACGAGAAGGTTTACCTATGCTTTGGGGGACAATATTGGGCCGGAACTCGATATTCCTGCGCCAGACGTAAATACCAACCCTCAGACCATGGCTTGGATCTTGGATACCTATATGTCCACCAAATCCCCTAATGAACGATCCAAAAATTTACACGTGGTCACTGGTAAGCCCATAGGTGCCGGGGGTTCTGAGGGTAGGGACCGGGCAACGGGCTATGGTGTTTTCTTGACCATTAAATTTTGGGCGGAACACAAAGGAATCGAACTAAAGGACAAAACGTTCATTGTGCAAGGATTTGGTAATGTAGGGTATTGGGCAGCTCATTTTCTCAAAAAGGAAGGAGCGATTCTTACAGCTGTTCAGGATGCTTATGGAAGTATCCACAATGGTGAGGGTATTTGCCCTGAAACCCTTTTGGATTATGCAAAGGCAAATAAGGGCAGTATCTATGGCTTTGCGGGGGCAAGTCCCATAGAGAATACCGAGTTCTTTGGTTTGGACTGTGACATTTGTATTCCCGCGGCCTTAGGCAATCAAATCACGGTGGACAATGCCCATAATATTAAGGCCAGCCTGATTGCCGAAGGGGCCAATGGCCCAACAGATGTTCAGGCAGAGGAGATCTTACTAAAGCGTGGAATTGATATCATACCGGATATCCTATGCAATTCTGGTGGTGTGATAGGTAGTTATTTTGAATGGTTGCAAAACCGCAATGGTGAAATATGGCATTTGGACGAGGTATTGGAGAAACTGGAAAGAAAAATGCGGGAGTCGTTCAATAAGGTTGTACAGAAAACAGAAACAAAGAATCTGGACATGCGTACGGCTGCCTTTGTCATCGCCATAGAGCGACTTGAGGATACTTATGTCCAAAGGGGGATTTTTCCATAATGGACTTATAAAAAATACAAGGGTAGGGCTGGAGTACATCGGCGAAATCCCATAACGCTTTAAAATTGATACTATGAAATACAGTAGTTTGTTGATTGAAAAAAAGGAATACGTCCTTCTCAAAAGGTTGATGAACCTTTCTGGGTATCATCAGGACAATTCGTGGCGAAAATCGGTAAGGAAGCTGGCTGGTGAATTGGAGGCAGCCAAGATCTTGGACGAGGATGATATGCCCAAGGATGTCATACGGTTCAACTCAAATGTCACCATTGTCTCCGAAAATGGATGGCATAAGAAATTCAAGTTGGTCCTGCCCAGCAAAAGCGATGTCAAGAACAATCGTATCTCCATATTGACCCCTATGGGGGCCGCGGTGATGGGTTATGCCAAAGGGGATTCCTTGGTATGGGAGTTTCCATCGGGAAACCAGAAATTGACCATTGAGCATATCGAACAGGAAAATGAGTCCATCAACATAAATATGGTATTATGAAATCAGTGAACAGACCCTACTTTCATGAATCCATAAGCCGGATTATCAGTAAAAAGGACAAATTGGAAATAACCAATTGGACCGAGACCATGGAAGGGATAAATGAAGAACTGCAGTATTTGATCCAATTGGAAAAACGTTTTTTGGGAAATCCATCCATGCACCAGAGACTACTGGTGGTCCAAAGGGAAAATCAACTTCGATTGGGAACATTGTACCGCTACGAACGGACCATGGTGAATGCCATTGAATGTGATACCATGGAATGTGATGCCTATTACCTCAATACCCATGAGAAAAACCGAGACGGTTATATGAATCATTTACAAAGTTATACACAACTTAAATTGCAATTACTGTCCAAGATTTTGGGACGCTTTAAACCTCAATAACATGGCCCCTGTCAACAGATGGAACAACTTTGAAATTACCTGATTATAATCTTTAAAGATAGTTTAAAGCTCCCATAATGATCCATTTTTGATAATGGACGGTCTTTTCATTGAATTATGTCACCAAAAAAAGTGGCTGAATCAAGAAAATATGGTTGTTTATAAATTGATGGTCCCTGGTTTTAAGGGATTCGTTCCGGACATATCTGCACAATAGGGCCAGTACAAAACAATGAAATTATTTATGAAGCATTTTTTTTCCAATTTTAAAGGAGATTTATTTGGTGGTATTACAGCGGGCATTGTAGCCCTGCCCTTGGCACTGGCCTTTGGGGTCAGTTCCGGGATGGGCCCCAGTGCGGGGCTGTACGGCGCGATATTCATCAGTTTTTTTGCTGCCCTTTTCGGTGGCACCAACACCCAAATTTCTGGGCCTACAGCACCTATGACGGCTGTAAGTATGGTCGTTGTTGCCAGTATCATTGCCATGAACGATGGCAACCTTGAGAAAGCATTGCCAGCTATTTTATTGGTATTTCTATTGGCAGGACTTCTTCAGATCATTCTGGGTCTTGCAGGGCTTGGAAAATACATTCGCTATATCCCTTACCCTGTTGTTTCGGGTTTTATGACAGCGATCGGGGTGATTATTCTTGTCACCCAAATATTGCCTTCCATTGGCTATTACCCCAAAGAAGATGAGGCATTTGTGGATCAATTTCGACCCAGCGCGGAGGAGGTTATTCTCAAGAATATCCTCAATGAGGAATCGAAAGAGGGCATACTGGTCCTTGAAGATTTTCAAGAAACCATTGATAGGGCCGGGGAGGTCTCAGAGGAAAACATCCTGAAAGAGGCCCAAACTTTGGCCAACAAGGATGCTTCCGGTGTCATCGGTACCATTAAGGTATTGCCAAGGGCACTCCAACATATAGATTGGTTGGAGCTGGCTCTGGCGTTGGCAACTATTGCAATTATTTATGGCTTTAAAAAAATCACTACGGCCATTCCCAGTGCATTAGTGGCCCTATTGGTCGTTTCAGGAGTGGCCTATGGGTTCGGACTTGATTATAGGCCTATCCAACAGATACCAAGCGGTTTTCCCGTACCCCATTTGGAAATATTCAGTGAGTTCAAGTTGGATTCCATAACTCCTTATGTTTTTACGGCCTTGACCTTGGCTCTTTTGGGAGCCATTGATTCCTTATTGACTTCTGTGGTCGCCGATAATATGACGAAGACCCAACATAAACCCAACAAAGAATTGATGGGGCAGGGTATCGGTAACAGTATAGCGGCCATTTTTGGTGGTATACCGGGTGCAGGGGCGACAATCCGTACCGTGGTCAATATCAATGCAGGAGGTAAGACCAGATTGTCGGGTATGATTGCCGGAATTCTCTTGCTGATCGTACTGTTGGCATTGGGCCCGGTGGCATCCAAGATCCCTGCAGCCGTCCTTGCCGGTATTCTGGTGACCGTGGGGATAGGAGTGGTAGATTATAAAGGACTTAGGGCAATGCCTTATTTGCCCAGGGATATCAAGTTCGGACCTTTGAAGATAAGCTCCGAAGTGGTGATCATGTTGGTAGTTATGGTATTGTCATCGATTTGGAATTTGGTTTACGCCGTGGGAATCGGTCTGGTCATCGCATCCCTTATGTTTATGAAAAAAATGGGGGACTTAACGGCAAAAAGATCGGATGTCAAAGCGCTGTCTGAAGAAAAGGGCTGGGCGGACGAAATCAATTTTCCGGAGGATCTCAAAAAAGAGGTTTTTATCAAGCATTTGAAAGGCCCTTTGTTTTTTGGTTTTACAAGCGAGTTTCAACAGTTGGCCAAGCAAATACCAAAGACCGCCTCCACGGTGGTGATAAGAATGGATCGTATGCAGTATTTGGACCAATCGGGATTATATACTCTTGAAGACGTATTGATCGATCTTAAAAACGCTGGTGTCACCGTACTCTTTGTACATGTATTGGAACAGCCCAAGTATATGATGGAACGGGTGAAATTGATTCCATCTTTGATACCCGAGGACCAAATATTCGATGATTTTGCAGCATGTACTTCCTACATCAAGACAAATACATAGGATAGGGGACGACTGAAAATTGTCCATCAATGGACTTAAAAATTCAGGTGGGCCGATGTCCCTCGAATATTATTGTGATAAAAAAACAACGGTTCCGGTTGCCAGTGAATATGCTATTGTGGCAATGATGCCCATCAATAGTATAGCTGATGAAATTAGGAGTAACCGTTGTTTTTTTGCTATGGTCTTTCCCAGGAAATAAAGATCGACCACCATTTCATCGTAAATGCTTTGCCCGCTATCCATTATCCGGTCCAGTTCATGTTTGAATTCTTCAAGGGATTGCTCTGCGAAGTTTTCAGCATAAAGCGTGCCTTTGTAATTACTGTGTTTAAATTCCTTCCCGATATAGCGATGTGGCAACATGCTCAAAATGGCAAATATCATGGATAGTAAGCTACAGATGACCAAGATTCGTGTACCGATGGATATGGTAAACTCCTCATAGGTGGGTACAATGAACAATGCACCCAATAAAAGTGAAGAAATGATGGAATTGACCGTAAGCATGATCCTAGCTTTATTGTCTACCATCTTTAATAGGTTGTAATGGTTGCGGGACAAGTTTCTAAATAGGGTCTGTACCCCACGGGGATCATATTTTTTCAGCTTTTCCAATTTTTGTTCCTTCAGGACCTGGTCACTTGATATTTCGTTCGATCTACTCATATAATTCAACTTGATGTGTTTACATATGGCACAATTGATGGACCTCGGACAATACCTCCCTGGTTTTTCCGGATGAAAGGTTTAACTCCTTCAATACCTCGGGCCGCTGTTCTATTTCCATGGTCAGGATAATACCCTTGTCAAGGAGCTGGCGCTTTTCATGTTTGGACAAGGTGGTCAGTGCGGTAATGGGGTAGAGGCCAAATCGGTCCACATGCTTTGGAATGCCATTGTTCTTTGGGTGGTTCCAACTTAACATTGTCAACCCGATACAATTTCCGTAGCTGATGGCATCTGTCGTGAAACGTGTATTGGTAACCAGCCAACCTTGCTTTAAATGGGTGTTTCCGTTTTGATTGGAATTCCATTTTTTTTGGACGTCCAAGAACCTTGAATTGATGTACAGGGGAACCTTCACATTACTGGTGCGCTTACTGTCGGAATGGAATTTACATTCAATGGCGTAGACATTCCTTTGTTTTTCTGCCAATACGTCTATTTCATGTTCCACACATGCACCTTGCAGGACAACGCCAACCGTTGTTTTGTATCCCTTTTGCTTTAAAAGTGCACCGACCATCCGTTCAAAAGGGTAACCGGTTGGCCCAAGTTCAAAAATGGCCCGTTTTAAGCTGTATTTGGATGCCTGGACGCGATTTGTTTTTTTTAGAAAGGAAAAAACCCTCCTGTGGATCTCATCGGTCGAAATCCCGTCATGGATCCAAGGTTCAATGTGGGCCACCACAGCGGCTATTTCTTTTGGATCGGCACCACATTTTTGGAGGGAATGTTCCAATTTGCCAATGGAAAAGTCTTCCAGCTCCCCAGAATATTTCTTCACTTTAAATGTTTCTTGCTTCATATCCTTTTTTTTAAAATCGAAGTACCTCGGTCATAATGCCAAAGCGTATAACATCCAGACGGTGCTGGAAATATATGTTGTAATAATCCGTGCCATGGTAGTATTCCACAAAAATGCCAATGTCCTCCAAAAATTTGGGGTGGTAATATAGGGTCAAACGTGTATGTAACCTTTTAACGGTGAAAGGGTCCCAGTCGTTGAAGTTGTCCATGAACCAAGTGGCTTGCAATTTTAGGGAGAAGTCTGCTTTGATAGCACCACGAGGTCCCATTTTTACTGGTAGTTTATAGGCGTAAAAGGCGTTGTGCCAGCGCAAACCGCTATAGTGTCCCTGTAACTCTTCAAGCATCCAACTCTTTGGATGGATCTCCAAGGAGGTTTTGAGGAATTTTGTCGCATTCATGGCCTTATCATAGGACGTATTGATCAGCCCCAGTTCAAAATAATTGGTGGCGAAGTTCCCGGATTCCAAATTAATTTGTCCATCTGTATGGTAGAAGCTCCCATTTTGGCCATTGGAGTGATGGGCCAGCTTTCCAAATAAAGTCATTCGTGTACTGGTGGTACCTTCCGACAGCAAATAGTATACGGCAATTTGTGGGACATAGCTCGGGGTCTTTACCGGATAGGAAACCTCATTGTACATTCGAATGATGACCTGGGGGGTCAGCACCCCCATTAATTTGGAGTCCATACGTTCCCGTATAATAAAACTTGGGCTGACATTGGCCTCGAACATCAAAGGTTCCAGGTTTCCGATGTCCATGGGAAATGTAATATAACTTTCCCGTTGGTTGACCAAGGCGATTTTACTCAAATCCATATCGGGCCAAACCCTGTCCTGTCCTTGCAAGATCAAAAAACAACAGCAAAACAACACCGATATTGGATAATAGAGGCGCATTTATTTATAGATCATGTTCACTACAATGGTACTGTCCTTGTCCAGCATAAAACTGGCCTTGCTGAAGTTGGGGCGGTTGGACAGGCCGATTGCTTTAAAATTGGAAAAGCCAATACCTTCCTTGGGCAATAACAATCCCATTTTGATCTCACCATCCTTATTTTCATCATGGAGCACACTGATGGCATAGGTGCCTGGTCTTAGGTTTGAAAAGGTTGTTGAAGACTTTCCGTTGGATATGGGAGATGTCCTAATCTGATGGTATTTTTTGAATTTTTGATCGGGAAGTGACCCCTCCCGGTCATACAATGCATATTGAACAAGACCCTTTGAGTTTCGCAAACCTTCCACTTTTACGGTCAGGGAAGGATTGGCTGGGGTAGTTGTTCGACCTAAGTAAATGGATGTGAACAGCACAAATGATGTGAAACTGATGATAAGTATGTTTTTCATAATAGGGGTTTTGTTGAAACATAGGTGCCAAAGGCAAGGAAAAGGGTCAGGGTGATTCTAAAGAACAGGGCCATAATGGTTTTGTCCTCATATAGACCTCCGTCCATGATATGGAAGTATAGGCCAAAAAATGCGCCTACAAGGATGAACAATGCAAGTACCATGGGAACAATGGACCATTTTTTATGGGTAAACAATCCAATGATCGATAGGATATAGAGACAGCCACACAAGAAGTTGCTCCAAATGATCAGAGGGACATAATGACCTTGTTGTTCCCGTATGCCTAAAATATCCAATAGGATGGAAGTGCTGAGAATCAGCGTGATGGTCGTGAACAAAATCAATCCGGTCAAGGTGATGATCCGGATAATGTGCTTTTTTTTCATGGCGATACACTTTTAAAGATTCCTTTTGTTTTTTGCTCTCCAAACCACCATGTTGGTTTTTGGGGTTTACGGATCAGGCTGAACTTTTTAATGGCATGGGTCTTGATATGTTCCTTCATCTCTTTAATGGAGTCCGTTACAAATAACAGGTCCATATCCGCTGATCCAATGCTCTCGTTGGCAGCCATTAATTTGATATGGTTGCAGAGCTCATTATGGTACTCCGATCCAAATATGACCACAGGAAAATCCTGTATCATTTTAGTCTGTATCAGAGTGAGCGCTTCAAAAAGTTCATCCAGTGTTCCCATGCCCCCTGGCATGACCACAAAGGCATAGGAGTATTTCATCAACAGGAATTTCCGGACAAAGAAATAGGGGATGTCGATCCACTTGTGCAGATAGGGATTGGGTTTTTGCTCAAAAGGTAGGATGATATTACAACCAACGGAATAGCCCCCTGCCTCAAATGCACCTTTGTTGGCAGCTTCCATAATGCCCGGACCACCACCGGTCATGACGGTAAACCCTAAATTGGCAAGAGCAGCTCCCACTTCTTCCGCTTGTACATAGTACGGGTTTTCGGGTTCAAAGCGGGCAGAACCAAACACGGTCACACAGGGTCCTATAAAGTGCATTTTCCGAAATGATTTGATAAAACTGCGCTGTACCCTGAAAGTAAAGGCAAGTTCCTTGAACCGGGATAAGGGGCCCTTAAGAAATTTGGATTCCGTCCGTTGTAAAGGATGAACTTGATCTTTCATCAGCTTACTTTTTTATAACTCCACACTGCCAAGGCATTCATAACCAGGGCATAGAAGCTGGTTTTAATGAGTTGAGGGAGAATGTCTTGAAATCCTGAACCTTTAAGCATGACCATACGCATGATTTCCACAAAGTATTTGATAGGGTTGAATTCGGTCAGGACCTGGGCCCATTTGGGCATGCTCTCTATAGGGGTGAAAAGACCGCTCATCAAGATGAAAATGACCACAAAGAACCAAGCGATGAACATGGCCTGTTGCTGGGTGTCCGTAAAATTCGAGATGAACAGCCCCATTCCTAAGATAACCAATATGTAAATAGAGGTATAAAAGTACATAAGGGCCAGACTTCCCAATATGGGTGTGGCGAAAATGAGCTTGGCCAATACTAGGCCAATGGTCAGCAAGCCCATACCGATGACCCAAAAAGGAAAAAGCTTCCCAATGATAAAGTGGTGTTTTTTGATGGGGGTGACATTGATCTGCTCCAAGGTGCCTATTTCCTTTTCCCGGACAATGTTCATTCCAGATAGGAACAAGGTGATCATGGTCACCAAGAGCACTAGGATTCCTGGCACCATAAAGGTTTTATAATTCAAGGTCTTGTTGTACCAGAACAGTGGGATGCCCTCAATGATAACGGGTTGTACCGTGTTATTGGACATGTGGACCATGTCGACGGCCAGATTTTTGTTAAATGTTTTGATGATCTGGGTGATATAGACATTTTCCACACCTGCCGCAGCTCCATCAATGGCATTAATGGTAACTCCCAGATCGATATTTTTGTCCTTCCACAAATCCCGTTCAAAATGTTCAGGGATGGTCAACACCACATCGACTTTTCCTTGTAGCATGGCCAGATTGCCTTCTTTTTGATGTGGAAATACGTGAGCAACATCAAAAAAGGTGGAGGCACGGAATTTGTCTATCAGGGCACGAGAGGTATAGGTGTGATCATTGTCAACATATCCAAAGGAAATATTGTTGATTTCATAGGTGGCCGCATTGGAAAGAATGACCAGTTGCAACAGCGGCAATATGAAAATGATGGGCAGCATGCCCTTGTTCCGAAAAATCTGCCTGAATTCTTTGTTTATGATGTATAGGATTACCCGCATGTTATTCCAATCTTATTTTATATTTTTTTACGCTAAGTCCAATAAAAAGAAGGGTCATTCCCAACAGGACCAAGGTTTCTTTCCACACAATGTGAATACCCACACCCTTGAGCATGATTCCCTTGACGATAATGATGAACCATTTTGCCGGTACGATATTGCTGATGACCTGAAGGGGTACGGGCATACTGGAAATCGGAAAAATAAAGCCCGATAAAAGAATCACCGGTAACATCAGTCCCATCAAAGAGATCATCATAGCCGTTTGTTGGGTGGCAGAAATAGTGGAGATCAATATCCCAAGAGCCAAGGAGGTGACAATGAACAGTACACTTTCTAGGCCCAACAGGAACAGACTGCCATTGACAGGGACATGGAAAACGAAAATACTCAGTATGACAATGGCAGCAGCATTGATGATGGAGAGAAAGATGTAGGGAAACACCTTTCCAATGATTACCTGAACAGGGTTCAATGGGGACACCAATAAAATTTCCATAGTGCCCAATTCCTTTTCCCGTGTAATGGAGATCGAGGTCATCATGGCCGATACCAACATGAGGATGACGGTCATAACGCCGGGAACGAACATATAAACACTTTTCAGTTCCGCGTTGAAGACCATTCGGGATTGGGGTATGATCTGGTAGTCCATTGTTATGGACCTATTCTGTTCCTCTTGGTAATTGGATAGGATGGAATTGATATAATTGCTGATGGTGTTGGCCACATTGGGATCTGTCGCATCCGTCACGATTTGAACCTTGGCCGTGTGTTCCTTGATCAGTTTTTTACTGAATTCTTTTTCAAAATAGAGCACGGCCTTAACCTTCCCCTTTTTAAAAACATCCTCAATTTCAGCCTCCTCTTTGATGTGTTGTAGGATACTGAAATACTCGGATGCGGAGATTTTTGAGATAATCTCTTTGGTCGAGGCATCCTGGGACCGATCCAAAATGGCAATGTCGACATTGTTGATTTCATTGGTAATGGCAAAGCCGAAAAGCATGATCTGTGCCACGGGCATGCCAAATAGGATGAACAGGGATCTTCTGTCCCTGAAAATGTGATAAAATTCTTTTTGTACAAACCCGATAAAACGTTTCATATGGTAACCTGTTTAACTTCTTGCCAATTTTAAGAACACATCGTTCATGGAATCCGAACCAAAATGGGATTTTAGGTTTTTTGGGGTGTCCAAGGCCTCGATGGTGCCGTCCACCATAATGGATACCCTATCACAGTACTCAGCTTCATCCATATAGTGTGTGGTCACAAAAATGGTAGTGCCATTGTTGGCCGCCTTATAGATCATTTCCCAGAACTGTCTTCGGGTAATGGGGTCCACCCCTCCTGTGGGTTCGTCCAAAAAGACAATTTTTGGGTCGTGCAATAGGGATACCGAAAATGCAATTTTCTGCTTCCACCCCAACGGTAAAGATCCCACCAGGCTATTAGCGACTTTCTCCAGACCCAGCTCCTCAATGAGCAAGTTCGATTTCTGGGAGATCCTATCCTTGGACAACCCATAGATGCCCCCAAAAAAGCGAATGTTCTCCTTGACGGTAAGATCATCGTACAGGGCAAATTTTTGACTCATGTAGCCGATGCTCTTCTTGATGTTTTCCGTTTGGGTGTACACATCGAATCCCGCCACGTTCGCCGAACCTGAACTGGGCGCGGAAATGCCTATCAGCATTTTCATGGCTGTGGTCTTACCAGCGCCATTGGCACCCAAAAAACCAAAGATTTCTCCTTTCCTGACATGGAAACTGATCTTGTTCACTGCGGTGAAATCACCAAAAGCCTTGGTGAGTCCCGCTACTTTTATTACGGTTTCTTCTTTCATTGTTTTGCCAATTCCATAAATGTATCCTCAATCGTTGCCTTGGTCCTTTCGATATGTATGTTTCGCAGTCCTTCTTTTTTTAAATACTCTCTGAGGTCCAAAGGGTCAAATCCATCCCGTTGATCCGTATAGTGAATGTATTCCCCGAAAGGAAATACACTGTGCTTATGGGCATAGGCATTCAATTTTTCGATCAACAGGTACGTGTTGTGTGCCCCAACGTCGAAAATGGGTTTGGGATAGTGCTCTACAATGGCCTTTGGAGTGTCGATTTCAAGGATCTTTCCATCTTGGATGAGGGCTATCCGATCACAAAGGGCGGCCTCGTCCATATAGGGTGTCGACACCAGAATGGTAATTCCCTTGTCCTGCAATCTTTTGAGCATCTCCCAGAATTCCTTTCGCGATACTGGGTCGACACCGGTAGTGGGCTCATCCAGGAACAGTACCTTGGGTTTATGGATCAAGGCACAGGAAAGCGCCAGTTTTTGCTTCATGCCCCCGGATAATTTACCTGCCCTTCGATTTTTAAAGGGTTCTATTTGTATATAGATATCCTTGATCAAATCGTAGTTCTCCGCGATGGTCGTCCCAAAAATAGTGGCGAAAAAGTGGAGGTTTTCCTCGACCGTGAGGTCTTGGTACAGTGAAAACCTTCCGGGCATGTATCCCACCTGTTTTCTTATGGACTTAAAATCTGCAACGATATCGTACCCCGCGACGGATGCCGACCCCAGGTCGGGCAGGAGCAAGGTGGTAAGAATCCGAAAAAGGGTGGTCTTTCCGGCACCGTCCGGACCAATGAGCCCAAACAGTTCCCCTTGATCGACATCAATGGAAATGTTATCCAAGGCGTTGACCTTTCCGTAGGATTTGCTGATATGATCTATGCGAATGGACATGTGTATGGGTTGCTGTTGTTTTGGTTTCCTAAATCTTGACCGTTATTCAAAAAAATCATAATAGCCATTTAAATGCTGTTCAATGTCCTGTACCATTTGAACCCCTGAAGCCTCACTGTCGATGTTTTGCAGGGCTTCTATTTTTTCAATTAGGGGATGGAGCCAGATATGTAAATTGTCATGGGATGGACCGGTCATGGTACATTCCTTGACAATGGTATTTTTAAGGGCGTTGAGTTCATCTCCCAATGCCCGGTATTCCGATACGGAACGACCTTTGAATTCGATTATGGCATTGCGCATTTTGGATACTCCTGAAGTGGTCTCAGCATTCGCCAGCCATTTAGATCCGCGGTCCAGCTGGATTTGATGGTTCCATGCATCGTTGGATATCGCTACCTTTGGTGAGGGTTCCTCAACCTGGACTTGATCTGGTTTGCTCTGGGAACTGGAATTTTGCTTGTTGGGGTTGTTTTTACAGGAATGGAGGAAAATGGTGGTTGCACCCAACAGCACTGCCATACGTCCCCAACCCTTGGTCGATAGACTTGAATTTTTAAAAGAACCCCATCGGATGAACAAGTATACTATTGCCCAAATGATGGTCCGGATTTCCATGGACATTATGCTTTCCTTGGCCACATTGTTTGGGAACAATACGAGAAAGATCAAGACGGAGATATTGGAAAACAATAGCAAGAGCACAGCACTTGAGGTTGATCTGGATCGGTTCCAAATGAGGTAAGCTACCAGTAGTGATAAGATGCCTAGGACAATATTGTAGATCAACAGTCCTTGTAGGACAACGTGGCCCGTTTCATGGAGGCCCAATAGTACCAAAGTTCCCATGATCAAGGAAACGATGCCCAACAGGAACACTAGGATCATTGCAATACGATGTTGTAGTTTCATAGTATGTCTTTTATGGGTTAAATACATTAGTTCACAATCCACATTTCAGCGGGCATCCCGATTTTGAGGCTTCCATCATTTTTGACCTTTATCTTCACGGCGTATACCAAGTTCACCCGCTCTTCCTTGGTCTGTATGATCTTGGGAGTGAACTCCGCGGATGCGGATATCCAGGATACCCTGCCCTCATATGATCTCATTGAATCCACATCATCTATCTTGACCGTGACCTGTTGACCGATCTTGATGTTGGGCAGTTGTGTTTCACTGATATATACCCGGAGTTCCATTTCATCAAGGTTGGCCATTTTGAACAAGGGCTTTCCGAAGACAGCAACTTCGCCGGGCTCGGCATATTTGACCAATACCGTACCTTGCAAGGGACTTTTTACGATACTTTTTTCAATTTGGTCCTCAATCTGCTCGATTTGGACTTCAATGCCCTTGACTTCATTGATAATGGGGGCGTTCTGGGTTTCGACACTCTTGATCTGTTGTTGGAGGATGCGTACCTTCCCCTGAATATCGTCCCATTGCTTTTGAGTGGCCGCATTTTCTTTGATCATGTTTTCAATGCGCTTCTTGTCGTTTTGGGCTACCTGCAATTCCTCTTGTAACACATCCCGCTGGGAGAGCACGTTTGTTGATTTTGAGTAAATGGTTTGTTTTACGGCTTTCAATTGATCCCGTTTCAACGCTAATTGGATGGTGTCGATAATCCCGACAACTTCATTTTTTTCCAGAAGGTTTCCTTCGGACACATCCAGAAATTGGATTTTACCGTTGGCTTCGGCGGAGACGGTGGTCTCCGTCGCTTCAAAGTTTCCATAACCATCGGCAAGATCCCCTCTGCCATTACAGGATGTAAGGGAAATGGCCAACATGGAAATCGACAATATTGTTAGTGCTTTTTTGGTCATAAGGACCTTAGTTGCTGCTCTTTTCATAAGTACCTTGTGTAATTTGATATTGAATCTGGTTCAGTAGTTTTTGGATTTTATGGAGGGCAAGGTTGCTCTTGGCCTCATATAGATTTGTAAACTCGGTGATGTAGGCCGAGGAGGTGATCACACCGTTTTTCAGCTGGGATTCTGCCGTCTTGACCATTTTTTCAAACCGGGGGATGATCTGTTCATCATATTGGATCAGTTCCTCCATTTTGTCTATTTCGGATTGTAGGTTGACGAGTTCCATGTCATTGTTCAGTTCGAAGGTTTCCTTTTGGGATTCGACAATGTTTTGTTCAATTTGCAAAGACTGTCGTTCTTTTCGGTTTTTGTTCCAATCAAAAACATTCCAATTGAGCTTTACACCGGTCATGAAAAAGGAATTGAAGGTGTTGTCCAGCATGTTGAGCCCTGGATTCCCATACCCCCCCTGTGCAAAAGCACTGATCTTTGGAAGTTTGGATTTTGCCAAAAGGTCGGATGATTGATCGACCTGCGATTTTTGAAGTTCAAAAAGCTGAAGTTCCGGTCTTTTGGAAATCTGATCTGGAACAACGGGAGCAACCGCTGGCCGCTGTAACTCGACCTGTTGCTGTAGGTCGGTACCGATCATTAGGGAGAGTTGTTGAAGCAAATCCAATTTTGAAAGAACGAGTTCGGTATTTTGCTGTTGGATTTTGATGAGTTCAACTTCCAATGCATCCGCTGATGACGAAAGCAAGGTGCCGTATTTCACCCCTGACTTGACCTCTTCAAGCCTTGTGGTCAATTGTGATTCCTTTGCTTGCAACAAATCCTGGTTCTCTTGTAACAACAGTAAGGAGAAATACAGGTGGTTCACGCGCTTTTTTAATGCATATAATGAAACTTCCACCTGCTGTTGTTCAATGGCTGCCTTGGTCTCCTTGGCTTTGATCGAAGCATTGATCAAACCTCCGTGGTAAATCAATTGATTGGCATCCAATGTCGTACGATATTGGTCCTTGTTGGGAGGGTCAATGGTAATATTCATCAACTGCCCATCGAGACTTGTTACCTCGGTCTGGTAAGTGGCTTGACCATTGAGATCTAATTTGGGCAAGCGGTCCTTTTTGGTCGCATCAATGTCAAGTTCAAGCTGTTCGGACAACAATGATGTCTGCTTGGCCAATGGATAATTAATTTGGACCAGTCTAAGGCACTCATCCAAAGAAATGGTTTCTTGGGCTTGAACCATGAAGGAGAATGAAAGAAGGACCATTAACGGGAGAAGCCTCTTGTTTGTGTTAGGGAACCCTGGCTTCCATGGATTGTTTATTAAGGTGTCAATTAGCTGCTTCATTGTACTTTTATTGTATTAATGATCATTTCGGGAATCAATTTTTTTCGCTCCTCCATAAGGGCCTTAAAGGCTGTTTCATCCAATTCCAGTATCCCTGTTACCAAGCCCTTGCCGATAAATGGAAATGCGGTCAGGGAGATGAGGTTCAACACGAATTGCCTTGGGTCAATGGGCCTGATGATTCCTTGTTCCGCGGCTTCCGCCAATTGTTTTTGGAATAAGGATGGATCGGGCATAACTTGATTGGCAAAGAATGTTTTGCCGAAATGCGGGTTGATGTTCACCTCTTGGATGATAAAGGTGGGCAGGTAGGGATTATCGGTCACAAAAGTGATATAGCTATCCACAAAATCCCTGATTTTTTCGAAAATGGGCTTATCGGAATTGAATATGGTGTTCAAAAGAGGTGCCAGTTCCCTGAACGCCTGAATAAAGACAGCTTCGAACAATTTTTGCTTGCTCCGAAAATAATAATGGAGCATGGCCTTGTTGATGTTGGCCTCATCCGCTATTTCCTGCATGCGTGCTGCCGCTAGTCCCTTCTTGTAAAATACCAGCTTTGCGGCCTTTAAAATCGATTTTTCAGTTTCGGTATGTATCATTTCGAGTGCATTAACCATCAAATTTAACCAAATGGTTAATAATGGAAAAATAGTTAACAGATATTTTACAATTCATTGAAAAATAAGTGGTTGTATTGTTTTGTAATCGAATGGCTACCTAGTCGATACCCAATCTTTTAAGGCATGTCTCTTTATAGCTCTCCCCAATGGGTATTCGTGTGTCACCAATTATAATCTTGTTTCGCTGAATGGATGTGATACTGGCAACGTTTACCACAAAGGATCGGTGCACCCGAAGAAACTGGTTGTCCGGAAGCTTTTCCTTCAGTTGTTTAAAGGACATTAAGGTGAGTATGGGTTTCTTGACCTCGATTTTGACGTGAATCCTCAAGTATTCCTTTAGACCCTGTACATACAGGATGTCCGAATATTTTAATTTTATATTCTCATAATCTGATTTTATAAACACAAATTGATCATCCCCTTTTTCAAGACCTGTATTGGATGCGGTATATAGGGGAAGCTTTTTCGAATCTCTTTTCAAGAGGAATATTTCCCTTGCCCGGTTCACGGCTTTCACAAACCGTGCAAATGGAATGGGTTTGACCAAATAGTCGACGGCATTGAGTTCAAAGCCTTCGAGTGCATACTGGTTATATGCGGTCGTAACAATAAATAAGGGCTTTCGATCTAGGGTCTTGACAAAATCCAATCCACTTATCTGGGGCATCTCAATATCCAGAAAAATCAGATCTACTTCCGTTGTCATCAATAATTCGGAGGCATCCATGGGATTTGTATAAGTACCCACCACATCCAGATTGCCAATCTCCTTACAATAGGAATTCATGATGTTCAAGGCCAATGGCTCGTCGTCTATGATAATGCATTTCATTTTAATCCAGTGTTAGGTGTAGTTTAACGTTAAAGATGTTGTTCCCCTTATTGATCTCCAGACGATGTGTATGGGGATAGAGGAGATTTAATCTGCCATTTACATTGTTTAGGCCGATTCCGGAGTTGTTCTTGTCAATATTTCGATTTCCCCTTAAATTGGAAATATCAAAAAAAAGATGGTTTCCTATCACCTGGATAACAATGTTGACTTCGGTCCTGCCATCAAAATCAGTTCCATATTTAAAGGCATTTTCGATGAAGGTCATCATGATCAGGGGAGCTATTCTTTGTTTGTCAAAATCACCTTTGATTTTCAAATGGACTTTTTCACTATTGGAGAGCCGGAGTTTTTGTAAGGAAACGTAGTTTTTAATGTTTTCGATATCCTTTGACAACAATACCCTGTCCTGGTTGGATTCATATAAGGTGTAACGCATCAATTCAGAAAGAATAATGACCGCATTTGAAGCTTCCCTGGAATTGTCCCGAACCAGGGAATAGATACAATTCAATGAGTTGAATAGAAAGTGGGGGTTCAATTGGGCCTTTAAATATTCCAACTCTGTTCTTGTTTTTCGGATATCCTTTTGTTGTAGGGCCTTGTCCCTTATGTAAATATGCTTCATTAAGCGCACAATACCTCCAAATAGAAAGAAGGCTGTCAAAGCAAAGCCAATGACCACATATCGGATTTTATAGAGAAAACCATTCTGGGACAATTCCAATTGATCGATCGGGATCAATGTTGGGATTTGAAGTGCCAAAACCTCAAAACCGATTAGGAATGCGATAGAGGCACCCAAATACATGAAAATCCTTTTTTTCAATAGGAGATTTGGGACCAATAGCATATAATTGACATAAAAAAGTATTGGGGGGAGCAAAACCCTGACAAAAGATATAGGGTGAAGTTCATTGACTATGGAAAAGGAAATGAACAATGGGAATGAAGCCAAACACAGCCAAGCGAAGGAATGGATCAATATTTCCTTTACCCTAAAGGTATTTTTATAATCTCTGAATATCATCCTGTTTAGTCTTTTGTCATAGTTATACCAAGTTCGACCAATTCTTTTTGGGTTATATATGGCTTCTGGTTATGAATTAACTTTGTTACAACGAGCTTGGCCGTTTTCTGAGCATCTTTCTTGCTCATAAAAGGTTGCTTTCCGGCCAGGCCAGGAATATAGTCCTGTTGAATGAACAAGGTGGAATCCAGATAGATGCGATAGGTCCAATGGGCATCCTTGTTTTGCTCGACCTGCGTGTGGAGATATACATCGTTATGATGCGGAGCACTTTCACAACATAGAACGAACAAAGCTAAGAAATATAGAAGGATGGTTTTCATATGGTATTGAAAATTCGATTGTTAATCGGATAAGCGGTATCAATCATCTTCATCCTCCTCTTGAAAAGGGAAAAACTCCAAAGTATCATCCAAATAAAGGGTGCCTGATTTTCCAGTGGACAAGAATGCCACAGCGCCATTACAAAAGCCTACTGCACCTTCCCTGGCCACACCTTCAAAAGCTGCTTTTTCTTCCCAGTAATCCCTTACTGGGTCGTATTCCCAAACACTGTTCATGGCGCCACCGATACCACCTTTACCCGTAGCAAGGTATCCATAGGAACCTATGTTGAAACCAACGGAATTACTTCGGACAATGGAATAATCGTCCTCTTCATCAAGATCTAAAAGCGGGATCCATTTTTCAGAAGTGAGGTCAAAAGCCCAAAAGTCGGTCAAATATTGACCAT
The DNA here is from genome assembly GCA_002167435.2 of Allomuricauda sp. TMED12. Taxonomy (GTDB): domain Bacteria; phylum Bacteroidota; class Bacteroidia; order Flavobacteriales; family Flavobacteriaceae; genus Flagellimonas. The sequence continues at coordinate 23,862 of NHBR02000130.1, read as the reverse complement.
TGGTCTCCCCGGTGCCAAAATAGACTTTGTCCTCAATCTTGAAAAAGGTTGCATCCCGTCTTTTGTTCCCCCCAAAACCAATTAATTCGATCCATTGGTCATTTACCGGGTCATATTTCCAAAAATCCTTTTTGTCATTGTCCCCATCATAGCCCGTCCCTACATATCCGAAGGTATCCGAATTGAATGCAGTGGCACCTCGTCGTGGAGTGCCTGCAAATGGGGCAATGGAATCCCATGAGTTGGAGGCTACATTATATTTGTAAAAATCCCCCAATTCATTGTCCCCATCATAACCCAGACCTACATATCCATCGCCATTGAGGGTGAAGCCTACCGCGGCACTCCGTTCGACCCCGGGAAGATCGGCAAGTTGCCTCCAGAAATTGCCATCCATGTCATATGCCCAAAAATCGTTTAAATAATCATCCCCGTCATAACCAGTGCCCAAATATCCTTTATTTCCCACCGTAAAAGAAGCTGCATTCCCTCGTGGGATACCATCAAGGACCGAGCGGTCCACCCAGTTGCCCCATTCATCCTCGTCATCACTGGAACACGAAATGGTACCGGAAAATATTAGACCTGTTGCAATAAGTGTGTATACTATTGTTTTTATTCTCATCTTTAAATTGTTAAAGTTCATAGTCTTAGTTAAGTATTTTATAGGTAACTCCCATGGAGACATAAAAGGATGGGGAGGTGGCCAAATCATATAATATGTTGTCATGATCATCCGTAATGGTAGCCGTGTTATCCAAGAGATATCCAATTTTGATTACGGTATCCCAATGCGGCTGTATTTTATAGTGGTACCCCATATTCAAATCATACGCATACTGTAAAAGCCTTACCGTACCAAAGGGGAGGTCATTGGATGTGGTCATAGGTAAATGGATATTGGTGTATTCCCCTTTAAATGTGCCTGTGGAGTTGAGATAATGACGTTCATTTATCTTGTAATGAAGGGTTGAATGTGGATAACCGAGTTCAAGGGTCAAATTTTTCGATAAGGATTGTGAGTATGAGAAAATAGGGTACAAAAGAGGACGCTTTCTTAAAATGCCATATCCTAGACCAAGTTTTAATTTTCGATCTTGGTGGGGTGGTCCAAAGCCCAACCCCAAAAGAATATTTCCCGAATATTGCATTTCAGAGAAATCCATAGCCTCTTTAAAGTCTGAAGCGAAGAAGGTTGAAACTTCCGTATGTAAATACCATTGCCCGGTCATTTTCCATGAAACACTTCCGTTGGCACCAACCCTGTAGAGTTGATCGGGATCCTCTATCGTATAGGACATTGGACTATCGTAAAGGGTGAGGTATTGTTTTCTTAAAGTTATTTTCATTCCATAGTCAAGCTTTTCGGTGTACTTATTTGAATAATAAAAATCAAGGGTATGTTGTGCCCAGGAAAAATCACTGTCCGATGGAACCACCATGTAACTATAGTCAAATATTTTCGACATTTTTCGCTCTTGAGCTACTGTCCGTACATTCATTGAAACAAGTATTAGAAAGCTGATTAGTATTTTGCCCACCTGTATTTTTCGATAAAACTAAGGGCAGTTTGGCAGGTAAGGAAAAAAGATATACCAATCGCGAAAATCTTTAAATGAATAGGCCATATGACTCTATCACTCGCTCTGAATACTTTCATATAGGTAATTCCCAGTTTGGTATAAGTGATTGCTGTATTGGTTTATAATATTTCCCAGAACCATTGCTTTGAGCGTCTTTTGACGAAAGTAATTTTATAATGAAGCAGTTAAATTGGATTTTGACCTTGACCCTACCGCTTGTTGTTTCATGCTCTGTAGAGGAGCGGGATATACCGACATTGGAAGTTGGACAGGAGTTTACGGATAAAACAGTTAGATTGATTGAGATCGATACATTTGAAGTAAGGACGAGCACCTTTAAGTTGGATAGTATGATTACCTCCCAAGGAAAGCGCCTATTGATCGGTCGATATCTGGATAATTATTTCGGAACCGTGAAAAGCGAAAGTTACCTGGAGTTGACAGCAGAGGACTATCGAGTTCCTGAAGATGCTGAACTGGATAGTATCGCCCTTATATTGGGGTATGACGGATACTATTACAATGACACGCTTCAATTGTCCCATATCCAGGTCCATGAATTATTGGAGGAATTTAAGCCTGCAGAGGATAATTTTTATAACACCAGTGTATTGGATTTCGATACCATTCCCATGGTGACCAAACGGTTTTATCCAGAGCCTTTGGGTGGTGATTCCCTCCATGTTTCAGTACCTAAATCGTTTGGGGAACATGTTTTTGAATTGTTGAAGGAAAATTCCATATCGGGCGACAATGATTTCACGGAGCAATTTAAAGGGATTGTCCTGCGTCCTTCAACCGATGCGAGTTCCAGCGTCATAGGATTTACAAACGATCCTGAAAAGACCTATTTGCGCTTTTTTTATTCCATTCCAGAAGAATTTGATGATGGGGACGAAGATGATGGAAATGAATTGGTTTTGGACCTTACCACCACTCCAAGTTATGATCTGGGGTGGTTTAATCGCATTACGGGCGATGTGACCGGGTTGCCTTTGGAGACCTTGGGTGATCAAGAGTTTGAACTGTCATCAATGAACGGTGGGGGACTGACATTTATGCAATCAGGGACAGGTTTCGTAACAAAGGTTCAATTTCCCACGATCAAGAATATTGGGGATTTGCCCGGGACAGGAACTATTTTGAGCGCAGTGCTGGAAATGACCCCTTTGGTCGATAATGAGGATATACTTCCTTTAAAGGACTCGCTCCAGGTTCAAATGGTCGACCAGAACAATGAATTCTCATCTTTTCTAATGAATGGTAACGGTATCATATATGGGCGATTTGGTGAGACGGATTTGGAGTTCAGTGAATCCATATATCAGATTTCCGTGACTGGATATATTGAACAGGAACTGATCGAGGCTCCGGAGATCGATAATGGATTGATATTAATGCCAAATGATTTTCAGAGTGCCATTGATCGAGTTGTGCTGTATGGTAGTGCACATAAGGACTATGCACCCAAATTGATAATTACATATGCGATTTACGATGAGTAGATGTCTTTTCTTATTTGGGTTTATTCCTTTCATTTTGATCGGTCAGACCAATACAATTACCGCATCGCCCTATTCACTTTATGGTATTGGGGTCAACTCCAAATCGAGTATTGGACGCAATAGTGCCCTCGGTGGTGGGGGATATGCATTCCAAACCATTGATCAAATCAACAACCATAATCCGGCATCATTTGCCGCCATACCCGATAATAATTTTTTATATGATTTTGGACTTACTGCTGAGTTGAGTTCCATATCCAGTAAAGGAAATGAAGAAAATCGATTGGCAGGAAACATATCCAATCTGGCCATTGCCACAACCTCTGGGACTAGGTCTGGCATTGGTCTGACATTGGAGCCGTATACGGACGTCGGGTATGCGCTCATAGGGATTGAAAGTAATATAGAAGGGTCATATGATACTTTTATCAGTAATATTTTTGGCTCAGGAGGATTGAACGATCTAAAACTCAATTATGGGGTTATTTTAAAAGATCAACTGAGGGTCGGATTGGGATTGTCCTATTTTTTTGGAACCATTAAAGAAACCCAACGGATACAATCACAGTATAATTCGATGCAAGTCGAGGACAAAAATAAATATTCGGGCTTCCGATTGGATATTGGATTGCAGGGGATCATATCCAATCACCTAAAATATGGTTTTACAGCTCGATTGCCAACAAGTTTAAAAGTTACCCATGACCGTTATATTTCTAAAATGGTGAATTTGATCCCAAAACCCGAAATTGTTGAAAATACAACCGGTGAACATTTGCCCGGTTTTGATCTTCCTTTGGAGTTGGGAGGGGGAATAATGTATCACCCCAATTCCTCATGGGCGATTAACCTTGATTATTCGAGGAATTTTTGGGACGCTACCGATCAAAGTGATAACATCGGGACCTTTATTGATCAAAATATAGTTGGAATAGGGATAGAATATGCTGTGGATGATCAGAGCATCAACTATTGGAAACGAATAAAGTTTAGGGTAGGGGGCAACTACGACTCTGGTTATTTAAAGGTATACGATCAAGTCATAGATGGTTATTCCATAAAGGCAGGGTTAGGTATCCCCCTTTCCAAATCAAGCAAGTCGACCATCAATGTGTCCTATGGTCGAAGTGAGTTCGGTGCTTCCCAGGGGATTTTGGTCGAGGAATCCTTTCATACATTTAATGTGAATATAAGTCTAGTTGATATTTGGTTTTTGAAGCGTAAGGTCAATTAATGGTTTTTACTTGGTCCATAGTGCTATTTTTCCAAATAAATCTGTATTAAGAATCAAAAGTGATAGTGAATGTTATATTTCAATGCAATCATTCTATCTTTTAACTTCTTCACAGACAATTCGGAATCCTATAGAAAATCCCCATAAACTAGGTTGATGGGGCTTCCTAAATGATGATTTGGCATTCAGAGCACCAAAATACCAACTACCGCCCCTTATAACTTTTTCCTCTCCATTTTTCGGGCCTATAGGGTCGGTCATTTCATTATTCGAATATGGGCTGTACCAATCACTTACCCATTCCCAGACATTGCCATGCATATCGTAAAGTCCCCATGGGTTTGGAGGGTAACTTTTAACGGGCATTGGGTGCTCCAAGAAGATACCAGGCTTAGAATATATTGAAGGTATCTTGGCATTATAGTTCGCCAAGGTATCCGATAAAATTTCCCCATATGAAAACGGAGAAGTGGTATTGGCCCGACAGGCATATTCCCATTCAGCTTCGGTGGGCAATCGAAATGTATATCCATGGCCTTTGGATAATTTATTCAATCTATTAAGGAAATCCTCAATATCATAATAGGAAATACTGACCTTGGGATAATTTGAATTTACCCCGAAAAAAGGTGATGGTTTGTCTGGATGGATTTCTTGACTCCCCATAATCTTTTGCCATTGGCCTTGCGTGACTTCCGTAATCCCAAGCCAATAATCTTTGGATATATGAACCTGTTGAATGGAAGTGGCCCCTTCTTTTCTTTCCAGATTCCCCATTGTAAAACTTCCTTTGCGGATCAGTGCAAACTCCATGCCCAGAACAGGATCTCTAATAAATGACCTTGTCTTTTTTTTACAATTGGTATAACAGCATAAAACCAATATACTTAGAAAGAAGGAAATTGTTTTGAATAAGGTTGTCATTATAATATAAACTTCAAATCGTCACTTCCCGAGGACAATTGACAAAGGCAAAAGGAGGACTATTGTACTCTAAGAAGGCAGTAGAAGACAAAATATAGTGCTTTTCAACTTAGAGAATAGAATGAATACTTTCTATAATGTGGTTGAACTGCATCCCATATACAGTAAAAGGCAGTTCACCGTGCCATTCAAACCCTTCACTTCATAGTTGACATCTGCGTCTTTATTCCTTCTAATTTAACAATAAATTATCAAAAGAATTATCTCATTTTGATTTTTTGAATTAGCCAATATAAGGCCGGGGAACCGGCCTTATTCTATTTTGTGGTTGTTTGTAATCAGAATTTGGTTTTCAAGAGATAAATTCAAAAGCATGAGAATCAGTTACATTTTGACATTGTTAAGTGTTCTATTGATAGGGTGCGGTAAAGGAGTAAAACTTGATTTGGATAGGGAAGGGGACAAGATCATGAGGCTACATCGATTACAGCGAAAGTATCATTTTACCAAAGATTCGGTTGCCTTTGCCAAAATGCATTCGCCAGACTTTACATCTGTTAACAAAGGAGTGGTATCAAAACCTATTTTGGAAGATTTGATCACCAAATACCATCATTATTTTTCGATGGTGGAATTTTTGAAGTGGGATGATAAAACAAAACCAGTTGTAATGATTTCGAACGATGGGACACAGGCATATACCATTGTGGAAAAGATAGTGAAATTTAGATATGAGGACAGTAAAGGGGACATGAAGGTAATTGAATCCCATTTTGCATGGACCACCATATATAAAAAGTATAATGGTCAGTGGAAAATTGATTGTGTAACCTCCACCGAGAAAAAAAGTTGATATTTCAAAGGTTTATCAGAAAAGTTTGGTGTGTGTCAATAGCTGCCCAAACTCTCATTCCCTACCATGGAAGTCCATTGAGATCAATTTGGCATGGGGAATTCGGTAAATTCCCAAAGGATAAAATCATGGTTTTCGCCTCCCATGTTCTTTTCCCATATGTCTGATTGAAGAGCACCGTACATTGAATCTCTCGCCAATTTAATTTTTGGTAAAAAGGGATCAGATTGTCTGCACACAATAAAATGCCTAATTGAGACCTTAATCGACCACAGATCATATGTTTTGCGGCGAGCATTAGTTTTTGACCATATCCTTTGCCACGATATTTATTTAAGGTGATTAGGTTATTGATTCCGACAGCCCTACAGGCAATAGTATCTACATAAATAATTCGTTCGATAAGGTTTACAAAAGCCACAATTTGGCCTTCTTCGTAAATTATGATGGACCAGTCTGGAACACTCCATTCGATTTCGGCCACAATGGGGATGTGGCCAAACTCCCTATCTATAATGGTTTTCATTTCACATTTAGTTTTTAGTGCTAACTTGGCATATTCTTGTGTAATCATCATAGTAAAATCATTTATAAACTGTTTCTTCAGTAGTTTTCAATGAGTGTTACCCCAAAATGGGTTTGTTCTCAACAGAGATTTGATTCCTCTTTATATGGTTAAATTTCTTGGAAAAGATTGAAAACTTTGCTAGAAGAAGAAACGAAAGCGTTTTAACCGCAGATTTTCAGCACTTGGTCTTTATTCTGTGGCTCTTTACTTCAGAAGTGATTGAAGCGGCAATTCCATCCCTTAATTTAACACTCTATAGCAATTTAGAATAAAATGTCCCTTTATTTAATGATATGAACACCCCCTTTTTGAAATATATTCAGGAAAGATTGGTGATTGCACCGACTTTATTGGAGTCTATGGTGGCAACACTTTCTGAAGACGACATGGACTTAAATGAAGGTGATGGAACTATGACCATACGTGACATACTGATTCATTTGATATACATGGAACAGACTTTTTGGATGATGGAAATTGAAAACATCTTGAAAAGAAATGGAACATTGGAGCCCATCCCATGGAAAGGTCTAGATCATACAACTGCCATGGGGAATTTCAATGGAAAAAAATTGGTCAGGATATTTCAGGAAAACCGAACTGAAAATTTAGAACTTTTGCATGGGATTAACATTAAAAAAAGGCATTTGAACAGATTGGGGATTGATCCAGAACTCGGTAAAATCACCTTAAAAGAAGTCCTTTCGGCATGGACGGCTCACGATTTATCCCATGTATATCAAATATTAAGGTGTTTGTGCTATCAGTTTAGATTGGATGTAGGGCCTTTAAAAAAGCACATAAAAATATTGTACCAAAACTATTGAACCCAAGTTATTGCCTAACATAATATCATGAGCTATTGGGTAAGAGTAAGTAATTGAACATGTAAATTGATATATCCATGTATAGACTAATCTTTTTTATTGGTTTGTTCCTGCTATTGGTGTCGGGATGCATTTCAAGTTCATTTGTTAAAAAGGAACCGGAATTTGGCGACAGGTCATTTTATAATTTCACAAGTCGAGGAACAGCAGGGACGGTACTGCACCCCTATGACAAATTACTGGGAGATTGGAGGTGCCAGGTACTCTCAAAAACAAATGATATTTGGGTAAAAGACACAGCTTTCTGGTCATTTAGAACGATTTTGGATGATACTGTCATCCAGGATTTTTGGTTTAATCCAGCTCCATCCTCCAACGGTAAAAAACAAGATTTCTTGGGAACCAATATTAGGACTTATAATACTGGAACAAATCAATGGAGCGTGGTATGGATAGCAAATGATAGTAATAAAATTCAAGGGCCTTGGATTTCATATGAAAACGAAAATGGAGAAATCTTGATTAGGGATGCCACCAATAACTGGGAAATAAAATTTTATGATATCCAGAAGGATCAATTCCTATGGCAGTGGAAGACCTTAAAGGACTCTGTTTGGGAGATAACCACAAAAATCAAAGCGATGCGTGCCGAATCTTCTTTTAATCGTACAGATTTTTAAATGGTGTACACCTATCAATTCAAGTTTTTCGGATTGGGATGGTAATTCGTACCACCACCCAGTTATTTTCATTGTACATGGTAAAGGAATAGGCATCGTGATAAAGGTGTTCCAACCTTTGTTTAACATTTTGAATACCCAATCCCTTAGTGTATGGGTCACTTCCTCCATAAGTCAATGGAACACCATCATTCTTAATGATAAGAACAAGTTCTTCCTCTAATTTCTCTATGATTACATGAATGTCCAACTTCAAATGATTGTTCCCAAAACCATGTTTCACTGCATTTTCCAATATGGGTTGAAGGATTAAATTGGGTACTAGATAAGAATCCAACTCTTTTTGGACCTTAAGTCCAAAATTCAGATCATCATTGTAACGGATTTTGAGAAGATCTACATATTTATCGACCATCTCAATTTCCATGTGCAATGGAACCATATTCCTTTTTCCTATTTTAATGGATTCCCTTAAAAGCTCGGATAGGTTCAGGACGGATCTTTTTGCGGACTCCCTGCTTTTATCAATGAGAATATAGATTGCATTTAAGGTATTAAAAATAAAATGTGGTTGTAGTTGTGCCTTGAGTAGGTTGAGTTCAGTTTCAGATACGATTTTTTCATAGTTGGCTATTGTGTTCACCTTTTGTTTATAATCAGAAAAGTAATAATAGGCATAGATAAGACAGGTCATCGAAAAGTAAATGAGAAAATTATAGTCCATTACTGCCAAGATGTTGTAAATCTGGGTACCCTCGAAATATTCTGCAATACTTATTTGCCCAAACAATAATAAAATGCCATACGAAATATAAAAGATGAAAAAGCTCAATAGTATGGAAAAGATAAAGTGAATGAGTAAAATCCGCTTCCAACGTATTTGTTTTTCTAGAAGATACTTTGTCAACATACTGATAAGTGTCATGAACAAAATGACCATAAGCCAATCCCAAAGGATATTGTCGACAATGATGTCATACCAGCTTTGATCATAACCCTCAACGCCCTTCAACTTTAGTATGGCTTTTTTTAAAAAGGAAATAAATAAAAATGCGGTATAAAAAGCAATTAATAATTTATTTAGGAGAGGGTCGTATAACCTTGTAAAACGCATACTCATAGGTTTAGGGTTTGAAGAAATTCTTTTTTGTAAGTTCTGCCAATCCTAAGAAGTTTTCCGTCTATCATTCGAACGTCCATTTCTCCAAAACTGGATAGGACGCACTCTTTGATATATTCTGAATTGATCACTGTGGAACGGTGGATTCTAATGAAGTTTTTATGGTTTAAACTGCTATGCAGGTTTGATAAGGTTTCACGATGCAAAAATTTTTTATCGTGGGTGATAATCTCAACATAGTATCCTGAAGCTTGAATGTAAAGGATATCATTCAATTTTATAAAATTGATTTTATTGTCAATCCGGATATTGATAAAATTGACTTTTTCCTGATGCGTGACATTCCCATCCATATGTTCCAAAAGGGAAGACAAGCGATCAAGAGCGGTTGTTTTACTTTCCTTATTAATATAATCGATGGCTCTTAAAACTGCTTGTTCAAAGGCTGTGTCTGAAAAAGGCTTCATTAAATAATCCAATGCGTGCAATTCAAAGGCCTTTACTGCAAAGTCATCATATGCTGTTGTAAAAACAATCGCGGGCAATTGTCTTTTTGGGATCTTGGACAGTAATTCAATACCTGTCATGTCCTTTAACTTGATATCTAAAATCAATAGTTCAGGCTTATGGGCCTTTATCAATTGCAAAGCCTCCTTTCCGGAAGCGGCACTTCCCTTATAGTCTACACCATGAATTCGTTGTAAAATCTCTTGGGCTCTTTTTCTTGGCAATTCTTCATCTTCAACAACTATGACCTTTACCATCTGAAAATTAGATTAGTAGCCAAAGTTAATCAATTCAAATGATCAATTGGGTTTGCCTTACTGAACATAAACATGGAAAAAGCAGTTCATATAGCATACTGAGCATTTCACTTCACCTATAACACCCTCGATTGCAAAAAATCAATAGTGGAGCCATTCCAGAATAAATTTATTCACTCTTAACAAATAATTAAGTATTTATGAAGCTCAAACTAACTCTACAACTACTGCTATTGGTGTTGTTTTCGTGTCCATTTTTACAGGCACAGGACACAAGAACAGTAAATGGCACGGTAACAGATCAAAGTAATTTACCGCTTCCAGGGGTAAATGTCATCATTAAAGGTGTTGCTCAAGGAACACAAACGGATTTTGATGGTAATTACACCATTAATGTCAGTTCAAACCAAACATTGGTATTTTCTTACATCGGTTTAAAAACTGTGGAAAGACAGGTTGGAAATCGAGAGGTCATTAATGTTCAAATGGAAGAAGATACACAAGCTTTGGAAGAGGTAATTGTAACTGCACAAGGAATTAAGCGTGAGCAACGTTCCTTAGGATATTCCGTTAGCAAAGTTTATACGGAGGAAATTGAAGACCGTCCGGAAGGTGATATTGGAAGGGTGCTGCGAGGAAAAGCTGCCGGAATAAATATTACAGCCACCAATGGCCTTTCTGGCTCAGGGACAAATATCGTAATTCGAGGTTTTACCTCGATTACCGGGAGTAATCAACCTTTATTTGTTGTCAACGGTGTCCCATTTGATGGTGGATCAAATCAGCAAAATACTTTTTTTGATAATGTAACCGAATCCAGTAGGTTCTTGGATATTGACCCCAACAGTATAGAATCGGTAAACGTTTTAAAAGGCCTTAGCGCATCGGTACTTTATGGTGAACGAGGTAGGAACGGTGTGATATTGATTACCACTAAAAATGGTTCCACCCAGAATATTAGCGGTAAGACAGAGGTAACCGTTTCACAATCCTATTTTATTTCGGATCCAATACTGCCAAAATACCAAAATAAATATGGTGGTGGTTTCCATCAGAACTTTGGGTTCTTTTTTAGCAATTTCGGTCCTTCTTTTGATTCCGAGGATTTAAGCAACCAGGCCATAGAATCAAATAATCTGTTTATTGGACGCAGGGGAGATGGAGTAGCTTTGTTAGCCCACCCTTTTTCTCAGCTGAACGATCAATCCTTGATTTCGGGATATGAAGATCTGGCCAATTCAGAGTATCCGTATGTGCCGTACAACGGTGTCGAAGAGTTTTTTAGGCAAGGCGGTGTGGTGAACACTTCGTTAAACATTCGAGGCGGTAATGAGAATGCAAATTTCAATCTTAATTATGGGTACCTCGAAGACAAAGGTTTTACTCCGGGAAACAAGCTTAACCGTAACACATTTGGTGTTGGGGGGTCTGCTATTTTAGCCAATAATTTTACGATTAATGGAGCATTGAACTTATCTATTACGGACTATAGCACACCACCAGTTGCAGCCTCCACAGGTAGTGGGGTAATTAGTAGTGGAAGTTCCGTTTTTGGTGATGTTTTGTATACTCCTAGAAGTGTGGATTTATCAGGATTACCTTTTCAAGCCGTTGACGGAAGGAGCATCTACTACAGAAGTGGCAATGACATTCAAAACCCATATTGGACGGTTGCCAATGCAAAAGTAAAACAAGCTACCGATCGGGTTTTTGGTAATTTTAATGTTAGTTACGCTATACGTGATTGGCTTAACGTTACTTACCGATTGGGAATTGATACATATACCGAGTTTAATTCCTATGGTCAAAATAAAGGGGGTGTTGATGGAAACGTGCTTGGTATTTATAGAACTATCAGTGCCAAAAACACCACATGGGACCACAATTTAATTTTTAATGCAGATAAGGATTTATCAGAGGATTTAAATCTTAAGGTCATATTTGGACTGGCAAGTCGGCGTGACCAATACAAACAAGATGGTGTAGAGAGTACCCAACAATTGGTATTTGGAATATTGGAACATTATAATTTTGTAAATAGTTCGACCATAAGCAGCTTTTTTAGCGGTGGTAACATTCCATTTCAGTCCGAGGTCAATACTCTGGGGCTCTATTCAGATGCAACCGTTGGCTATAAGGATTTTGTCTACTTGAATGGTGCAATCCGAACCGATTGGTCATCTACTTTGGAAAGGGAAAACCAAAGTATAACATATCCTGGGGGTAGTCTATCCTTTATTCCCACTTCCGCATTTGAAGGGCTGCGAAGCGATAAAGGATTAAACTATCTTAAACTTAGAGTGGGTTATGGAACATCGGCAGGTTTCCCAAACCCTTATGGCACTCGCAATTTTCTTTCACTCAATTCCCGCTTGTATGTTGATAATTCTGGGAACGTGCTCTCAGGAAATGCGGTTTCAAATCGATTGGGTAATCCAAACTTGAAACCAGAAAGAGTAAACGAGATAGAGGCCGGTATCGATAGTAAATTTTTTAACAATAAGCTGGGTCTTAATGTAAGTCTGTTCAAGCGGGTTTCCAAAGATCTCATTACAGATCAAAACTTGGATCCCTCCACTGGATATACCGTTACGCGTATTAATGCCGGGGAGTTGGAAACTAAAGGAATAGAGATAGACTTTGACATAACCCCTTTTAGAAATACACAAGGGTTTAACTGGAACATCAGTGGTAATTTCTATGCAGATGAAAGTACAATTACATCACTTCCCGAAGGAACAGATCAAATTGCTCTTACGGGAACAATAGGTGGCCGTGCTGCAAATTATGCTGTAGAGGGGCAACCATACGGTATTATATTAGGAAGCAAAGTGGTACGGACCAATGGAGAGTACACTGTTGATAGTAATGGGGATTATTTGGTGGGACAAAGCACAACAGAAATCATAGGCGATCCCAACCCTGATTGGACCACAACCTTGAACAATCTATTGAGTTATAAAGGATTTTCATTCAATATGAGTTGGCAGTACCGTCATGGGGGAGATATATACTCTCAAACGGCGGCAACACTTGTAGGTCGAGGAGTCGTGGCGCCTGATAATAATTTTGATGGGGAAAGAACCTATGTACTTCCAGGTGTCAAGGCTGATGGAACACCCAATGATATCCAACTTACCAGAACCCGGGTGCTTTTTAACAATCTGGGTCTAGGAGCGGAAGAATTCAAAGTGTATGACGGTACAACGATTAGACTAAGCGAGGTCAGTTTAGGGTACAGCCTTCCAAAAAGATTTTTGGAAAAGACCCCATTTGGATCATTATCCATTACCCTATCAGGATCTAATATGTGGTTTAAAGCAGTCAATTTTCCCGATGATGTGAACTTTGATACAAACAATCTCACCACAGGAGTTGGTAATGGTCAAGGTATTGATTTTTTCTCAGGTCCGAATGCAAGAAGGTATGGTTTAACGGTTAAAGCATCTTTTTAATAAAAATAGTTATGAAAATAATAAAGCGAACAACATATAGCATAATTGCTATTTTAATCACTTTTATAGGATGTATTTCCTGCGAAAGTACAGAACTGGAAATATTGGACAATCCAAATGAGGTTTCTGCAACGGAATCCGATATAGATTTCTTCCTTAACAGTATTCAAGTGGCGGCTTTGACGGTATTCGAGGGAACTCCCAACAATGATTTGGGGTTGTCCGAAGCTGGTATGGATATGTCGAGAATAGACCATGCATATGGCCCTACATATCAAAACGCCTATGCGCCAACGGCTTTGAACCAAGTATGGCGAGCTGTATATTCCGGCGCACTTCCGGATATAAGAACGATGACGCCCGTAGCAGAGGAGCAAGAATTGTATACACACGTGGCCATTGCCAAAACCCTTGAGGTTTATATGATGGTGGCCATGGTTGACTTTTTTGGCGACGTCCCTTATTCGGAGGCTACCCAAGGCACCGAGTTTCCAAATCCCAACGTTGATTCGGGAGAGACCATTTATGATGCCATGTTTCATTTGCTTGAGGAAGCAGAGGCCGACTTTAATAGATCAGAAGTAAATCTACCTTCAAATGATCTTTTTTACGGCGGGGACGAATCCAAATGGATCAAGTTCATTAATACCCTTAGGTTAAAAATGTTGATTCAAACCCGATTGGTCGATTCTTCTGTTGCTTCCAAAATCAATGCCATTATTGCAGAAGGAAATTATATTGCCTCCGCAGAGGATGATTTTCAAATGCAATGGTCCTCGACAGACAACAATCCTGACAGCAGGCATCCAGATTTTGGAGTAAATTTTGATAACGGGACATCTGATTACATGAGTACTTCCTTTATGTATTGGCTTGTTGCAGAAAAAGGAATGAAAGATCCTAGGACCCGATATTATTTCTATCGTCAAACGGGTGTGAACACTACAGATCCCAATGAACAATCTTGTGTGACCCAATTTCCGCCCGCCCATTTTGGGCCCCAGGATATCTTTTGCAACTTTTCAAATGAAGGATACTGGGGAAGGGTTCATTTTGATGCCAACGGTATTCCACCAGATCGGGGATTAAGGACCACTTTTGGGGTGTATCCTGTTGGAGGGCTGTTTGATGATGATAGCTTTAGCACGATAACAAGCAGAAATATTGGTTTGCAAGGAGCTGGAATAAGTCCGATTTTATTGTCATCCTACGTAGATTTCATGTTGGCGGAGTCTGCCCTCACATTGAACACATCAGGTAGCGCCAGGGCTTATTTGGAGCGAGGTATACGTAAGTCAATGGACAAGGTATTGAATTTCGCGCCTGATTTAATAGACCCCAACTTTGTAGCGACTTCCTCTGATGTGGATGATTATTTGGCCATTGTTTTGGATCAATTTGATAACGCCGCTTCCAATGAGGACAAATTGGAGATCATCGTAAAGGAATATATGATTGCATTGTTTGGTAATGGAATAGAAGCATACAATGCCTACAGACGTACCGGAAAACCATATTTGCAACAAGCTTTGATAGCAGATCCAGGTCCGTTTATGCGCAGCTTTTTTTATCCACAGGTTTTTGTTGATCAAAACTCCGTGGTCGATCAGAAAGCTGACCAATCCATTCCTGTATTTTGGGACAATGGCTCAGCAAATTTGAACTAACAAAAAATTGATAACATGAAAATCATTAAAAAAATAAGTCTGATTGTTCTTGTATTGGGGCTAATACTAGCTTGTGAGGACGAAGATAAACTGCAAATTGATAATATCATCGAGAATTTAGGGGATGCAGGCGGGCTTAGAACCGTGAACCCTATATCATTATCAATTGATTTAAATAATATAAGCGGTTCGGAATTTGCGGTCGAAGTTGAAGAGTGGGATGTAGAAGATGGTAATTTATTGGATTTTGTAGAGGTCTATGTACAATTTCAGGATTTTACACCTGACAATGGTGATTCCGCACGACCCGAAGCATTGGTGTCGACGGTAACAAAGGATCAATTTGAAATCGCTTCACAGTCAGGATTGCCCAGAAGCATTATTTCAGTACAGGCACAAGATGCAATTGATATTCTAGGACTAAATGCAGCTACAGATATTGATGGCGGTGATATATTCTTTTTCCGTTTTGTATTGCATTTAATAGATGGGTCAACATTTTCTTCAACTAATTTGGAAGGAAATATAACAGGAGTATTCTTTAATTCCCCCTTTGCCTATCCGGCCAATGTTGTATGTGAACTGGAAGAAACTCTGTTTGCAGGAACTTATCAGATGGAGTTCGTTTCTGGAAGTGGTGCATTTGGACCCTCTTTCCAAGATGAAACTGTGGAAATTATGGCCAATTCCGGTACACAGCGAACGGTAAATGTGACATGGTTACCGGGAGGAGGCGCTTTGCCCCTTACTTTTGACTTGGTCTGTGGAAATATAAATGTCCCTAATCAATCAACTGGATTGGGATGTACTAGAGCAATTACTTGGGAGACCACAGGGATTCAAGCAACCTTTGACCCAAGTGACGATGGACAATTTGAAATTCGATTTAATGATTTTGTTGATGATGGAGGGTGTGGAGTACAGACATACGAAGTAGTCCTGAGATTTACTAAAATCTAAAAACAGCTGTAATATATTTACATGGATTTTGAACGGCCAGTCCTTGGATTGGTCGTTTTTTATATAGACGAACATGGTTCAATATGACCATATCAAATATCTTCAATTCATTATTTGTTACATCTAGGTACTTAATTTTAAAATTCTGAATGCTCCTTGAATCACCAAAACAAAAACAATTGTTCCAATGATTAAATCAGGTTTGTTTGAATTAAACCAATTCACTAATAGTCCTGCGATGATTACTCCCAAATTGATAATCAAATCATTGGAGGTGAAAATCATACTTGCTTTCATGTGCGCCTCGTCTTTGCTTTTGGACCTCTGTAATATGTATAGACAAATTCCATTCGCAATAAGTGCAAAAATCGAAACGACTATCATAGTTGAAAAGTCAGGCAGTAGTTCTGCTCCAAAGAATCTTCTCAAAACTTCTATGAAACCAACAATTGCAAGTGTTATTTGAAAATATCCAGCAAGTTTGGCAATCTGTTTTTTTCTAGATATAGTTCCTCCGACTGCAATCAAACTTATTCCATAAACGAATGAATCGGCAAGCATATCCAAGCTGTCCGCAACCAACCCCATTGATTTTGAGATTATTCCTGTAGCCATTTCGATTAGGAAAAAGGCGAAATTTATTCCCAGTACAGTCCAAAGTAGTTTTCTTTGGTTTGTATGCTCATTAAAGTCGATCTGGTCCGTGTGCTCGGTCGATATTTTCTTCCCTCCTAAATTCAGTTCTTGAACTGAATTTTCAATTTGGTCAATTTGTCCTTTATGAAAAACTGTCAATTTTCTGTTGGGAATGTCAAAGTCTAAATTAGCAATACTTGAAATTCCATCCAGTTTCATACGAATCAGATTTTCCTCTGAAGGACAATCCATCTTAGTTATTTCAAATATTGTTTTTTGCATTACAATCGTTTATTTGAACTTTTAATATTTAGAAATTCGATATTCATCATTTTGTTCAGTGTATAAATAGTTACCTCCAAATTCACAACCACCATCATTGATTTTCTTAAAAGTCGGTGCATTAAAATAACCTGGGTTAAAATTGTGGGTAAATTCTATTTCTCCAATTTTTGAAGAATGATTAGGATAGTTATACTCTTTATTCTTGGTCAGTTGAGTAACATGTGATTTTTGAATTATTTTTTGAAGCATCTCTCTTTATACTTGACGATTTACATCTTTGAATGCTTCTTTTACACTTCATCAATCGACAGACTATAAATTGTTTCATGAATTCACAAAATTTCAGGAAATTGGCGATTATCAAAATACTGAAAACCCCCATTGAAAACAGCCATATTACACTTGCAATTTCTTAATATACCTTTCTACTCTGATTTTGTTGTTTTCTTCTAAATTAACTATTCGAATGATATTATCATAGCAATGCTTGAATTCCATTTTATTGAGAAATCCCCCTATGGTAATACTCTTCTTTTCAATCGATCGGATATGATAGTTTATTGAATGGCTGTTCCCCTTAGTTTCCCAAAGGCTTGGTATGTTCTTTCCACTTTCTCCTTTGGAGTGGTTTCAAATTCCTTGTTGGTCACTTTGTAATACACCTGCAAACTATCCAATTTTTTGTGCATCAGGGTGATGACATCTTTATATTCTTCATCATTGATGGCATTATGCTGCTCCCTAGGATCCTTCTCCAAATCGTAGAACTCCCATTCATCAATGTCATCATAAAAATGGATAAGCTTGAATCTGTCCGTCCGAACCCCATATTGTCTTTTGACCATGTGGAAGGCGGGGAAATCGTAATAATGATAGTAGATGACATCCTTGAAATCATCCTGGGTACCTTCCAAAAGCCCCTTGAATGATGCTCCCTGCATATGGGTTGCGTATTCCTGTCCTCCTGCCAAATCCAAAAAGGTAGGGGCAAAATCCAGATTTTGAACCAAGGCATCAATATTGGTGCCCGGCTCAATTACCCCTGGTAATTGCATCAGTAAAGGCATTTTCATTGATTCTTCGTACATAAAGCGCTTATCGAACCATCCATGTTCTCCCAAATAAAATCCTTGATCCGAAGTATAGACCACCAAAGTATTCTCGTCCCAACCAGTTTCTTCCAAATAGTCCAAAATTCTGCCGACACCTTCATCAACGGACTTTACCGTGGCCAAATATTCATGCAGATACCTCTGTCCTTTCCATTCGGCCAATTCTTTTCCATGCAAATCAGCTTCGTAAAAAGTATTGTTCTTTGGAAGATAGGCTTCATCCCAAATGCTGCGCTGCTCAGGTGTCATACGATCAAAATCTGTGATCCACGGGTTATGGGCCAAATTGGTACTCCCATGACCATCGCTCATTTTTAGGTCATGCCCTTCGTACATATCCTTATAAATGGTCTGTTGTTGCTCGGCAGCAGCGGTTTGATTTTTGAATTCAGGAAAATAGGTGTCGGGCAAAGGAAAGGTAATGGAGTCATAGACGTTCAAATGGCGTAAAGCCGGCATCCAGTTTCGGTGTGGCGCCTTATGGTGCACCATCAAATAAAAAGGTTTTTTGTTGCCGCTCCTTTCTTTCAACCATTCTAAGCTTTTGTCCGTAATCAAGTCAGTAGCATACCCTTCGACAACCGTGGTATCCTGCCCTTGGATGAACTCAGGATTATAATAATTTCCTTGATCGTTGAGGATATCCCAATAATCAAATCCCGTGGGTTCTCCGTGTAAATGCCATTTACCAACAATGGCCGTTTCGTACCCTAGCTTTTTTAAATGTTTTGGTAAAGTTGGCTGACTGTTATCAAACCGCTCACCATTCATACGAAAACCGTTAATATGACTATGCTTTCCCGTTAAAATCACCGCTCTACTGGGTCCACAAATAGAATTGGTACAAAAATTATTCTGAAAAATGGCTCCATTGTGGGCAATCCGATCAATATTCGGGGTCGGTGCCAACTTTCCCAATTCATGGTTATAGGCACTAATAGCTTGATAGGCATGGTCGTCCGACATGATAAAAATGATGTTCGGGGGACCTTGTGCCATCGCTTCTTTCTGTTTTTCCTGTTGTTTGCATGAAGCAATGAAAAGTAAACCAAGAATCGTTAATCCTATGCGCATGTGATGTGATTTTACTTTAGTGTGAATGTCCTTGATAGATCAGCATCAGAATTGGTGCCTACAAACACTTCAAATTCTCCAGCTTCGGAAACAAATTCAAGTTGTGCATTGTAGAATTTCAAATCATGAGGAGACAATGTGATGTTCACCTCTGTGCTCTCCCCCTTCTTTAGCATGATTTTTTGAAAACCTTTTAATTGACGTTTTGGAGGTGTAATGCTCCTTACCACATCTCTCAGGTACAATTGCACTACTTCTTCACCATCATAATTACCTGTGTTGGTAACAGTCACAGTTGCAGTAATTCCTTCACTACGGTTGATTTCCTTTTTGCTCAACTTTAAATCGGAATAATCGAAACTGGTATAGCTCAACCCGTAGCCAAACGGCAACAATGGTGCATTGAGCGCATCCAAATAATTAGATCGGAACTTTTGAAACTCACCGCTCTCGGGTGCAGGTCTTCCAGTAACTTTTATGCTATGGTACACAGGAATCTGCCCCACATTCACAGGCCACGTAGCGGTTAATTTCCCCGCTGGATTGTAATCCCCAAAAACTACATCGGCTATGGCATTACCTGCTTCTACACCAGGATACCATACTTGCAAAATGGATACAGGCATATCGAATTCTTCTGGAATCGTCAAGGGTCTACCGCTCATCAATACCAAGACAACCGGTTTTCCAGTTTCCACCAAAGCTCTAATCAATTTCTTTTGACTCTCTGGAATTGAAATATCGGTACGGCTGGATGATTCCCCGCTCATTTCAGTAGCCTCTCCAACTACGGCTACAACAATGTCCGATATTTTGGCCAAATCCACCGCTTCTTTCAACATTGCTTCTGGAGAACGCTCATCGATTACAATTCTTGGTCCCAAAGCATTTACGTTCTTGGCAAAATCCGAATCATCGGAAATATTGGCTCCTTTGGCGTAATCAAAGGTAGCGTTTGGTGCTATGTTTTTAAATCCTTCCAAAATAGTTACCGCCATATTAAAGTCCCCCGTTGGTGCCCAAGTGCCCAACATATTCTCCTTGCTATCGACCAATGGACCAATCAAGGCAATCTTTCCTTTCTTTTCCAAGGGAAGTATGTTATTATGATTTTTGAGCAACACAAAAGAGCGAGTAGCCAGTTTTCGTGACAATGCTCGGTTCTCCTTGGTCAAAATATCCCTTTCAGGGCGTTTGGAGTCCAAGTACTTGTATGGGTCATCAAATAATCCAGAAATATATTTGGCTTCCAGGACCCTTCTACAAGCTTTGGTAATGTCTGCTTCGGTCACTTTTCCTTCTTCCAAGGACTTCTTCAATGTGGTCAAAAAGCCTTCACCCACCATATCCATATCCAAACCTGCTTTTAACGCCAGTGCAGAAACAGCTTGAAGGTCTCCCAGTCCGTGAGGAATCATTTCGTTGAGCGAGGTATAATCCGAAACCACAAAACCATCAAATCCCCATTGGTCACGGAGTATATCGGTCAACAACCATTTGTTTCCCGTTGCAGGTATGCCATCCACATCGTTAAAAGAACTCATTACACTGGCAGCGCCAGCATCGATGGCTGCCTTATACGGTTGCATATATTGATTGAACATTTTGATTTTGCTCATATCTACGGTGTGATAGTCACGACCTGCTTCGACTGCGCCATATAGTGCAAAGTGCTTTACACAAGCCAACATGGTATGGGCTGCGGCCAAATCTTCACCCTGATATCCTTTTACCATCGCTTCGGCAACTTTGGAACCAAGATATGGGTCCTCTCCAGCCCCTTCGGCAATACGCCCCCAACGTGGGTCACGGGCAATATCTACCATTGGGGAAAAGTTCCAGTTGATACCATCTGCGGTGGCTTCTCTGGCTGCCATTTGTGCGGCTTGTTTTACCAATTCCATATCCCAGCTAGAGGATAGGCCCAACGGGATAGGATAAGTGGTCTTGTACCCATGGATTACATCGGAACCAATTAATAACGGGATACCCAATCGACTTTCTTTTACCGCCAATTCCTGGGCTTTTCTTACCCTGTTCGGACCTGCTACACCAAAAAGTCCGCCCACTTGACCAGCTTTGATCTTGGTCCCTACATTTTTACTCACCACTTCGCCTGTAGCAACTCCTCCACCAGGTGTCAACAGGTTTAACTGACCAATTTTTTCCTCAATGGTCATTTTTTCCAGCAGTTGCTCCACTTGGGGTATTCGCTTTTGGGCTTTGGCTCCAAAAAAAGCTAATCCCATAAAGGCGATAAGTAATTTTTTATAGTACATGGTCAGGTTGTTTTGACTTTGATATTCTATTCTGATGTTGTTTTCTTCTTGTGGGAAAATAACCATGGTAACAAATCCGGTTCGGCGAATGCAGGGTCCCAACTATTATGATTGGCAAAATCATATATGGTAAATTTGGGATGCACACCTGCTTTCAATAAAGCGGAAACCATTTCCACTGACTGTAATGGGTGCACAACATTATCTTGCGCGCCATGAAATACCCATAATGGTGTATTTTTTGAATAAACGGAAACGGATTCAGATTCACCTCCACCGCAAATTGGTATTGCTGCTGCAAAGGTTTCCGGTTTTCTACTCAACAATTCAAAGGTTCCCATGCCTCCCATGGAAAGCCCCATCAAATAGACTTGATCGTCTTTGGTATATGGTTCTTCAATAGTGCTTTCGAGCAAATCCATTACCATTTCTAAAGGTTTTGTTGGCCCTTGGTTGTATTTAAAATCCAAGTTGATTGGATAGGAACTTCTATCCACATCTACGCTGGCCCAATAGCTATCTCTCGGGCACTGTGGAAATATTACAATTGCCGGGTATCGCTCCTGTAAATAATCGGTAGCAAACAACTTGCCTCCGTTCCACAACTGTTTTTCATTGTCATTTCCGCGTTCTCCGGCCCCATGAAGAAAAAGTACCACGGGATAGTTTCCATCCTCTTTAAAATTCTTGGGGTACATGATTCGATACCGTAAGGTATCGTTTCCATCAATAAGCATTTCAGCTTCATACTTTGATTGCCATTGTGCAGAAACCATGGCGCAGGCTAAACACATTAAGATAAAAGTCAACTGTTTTTTCATTTCAAAATCCTAGTTTGGTCAAACCAGCTTGAATATCTTCGTTACCCATAAACAAGTTCCAAAGCAAACCGGTCCGATAGTTTTCAATCATGATGATCTGCGGTCCTTGATCTATGGCCAAATAAGCCTTAGCTACCCAATCGTATTCTGGGCTAAAAGCATCATAAAACCCTGCCGGACCCAATAAATCATCTCTATTCCTATAAAAATAATGCATTGCATCCAAAGACTGCTCTGGTGAATAGGGAATAGAACTTATCGCTGCGGTTGGTGATATTACACCAATATCGTTACTCGGGCTATGGGCATTGTAACCAATTGTTCCATTGTTGTTTCGGGAATAGCCGGCAGTTAACCCCCAGCAATCTTTACCATAATCTTGAAAACTGTCTGGATTAGCAACGCAGTATTTATAATTGATCATGGTATGGTTCACGTTAACGTCCCAATAATTAACATAATCATCAGACAGGTTATGCGGATCCAACCCCAAATAAGAGTAATGCGCCCAAAATAAAGGGCCTCCAAATTGCTCCGAGCCGTTATGCTTTACCAAAAGTGGATATCCATATTGGGTATTGGCCGAAACAATGTTACCGTCTGAAGCCCAGCCGCTTGCATATACCTCTTTTGCAATACCATAATCAGGAGAAGCTGCAGCCATGATATAGGCAATCAATACTTCGTTATATCCTTTTAGTTGGAGATTTATATCAAAGCCATGATTAGGGCTCCAGTGCCAATACAATACATTTTGATTTTGAGTATACCAATTCCATTCCACTCCTTTCCAGAGGTCATCGGCCTGTTGGGCCAAATTCTGTTCTTCACCCGAACCATTCTTAAAATATTCTTTGATGCAAATAAGCCCTTGGGCCAAGAAAGCGGTTTCTACCAGATCACCACCATCGTCCAAATCACTGAACGGAATCACTGAGCCTGTGGAACCATTGATCCAATGTGACCATGCTCCGTGAAAGCGATCGGCACTTTCCAAAAAATCCATCAGAGTGGTCAATCGCTCCAGTCCTTCGGTTCTGGAGATATACCCTCTTTCGATTCCTACCAGAATTGCCATGAGGCCAAATCCCGTACCGCCAGCAGTCACGACCCCTTCACTGTTACCCGGGTCATTTGGGTGGTACCTCTCCCTTGCCCCTCCGGAATCGGCATCGGCAAAATCCCAAAAATATTTGAATGTTGTTTCTTGGGTCAGGTCCAATAATTCCTCATCAGAAATCGTGGGTTCTTCCTCCTCTTCAGAGCTACTCCCAGGCAGTTCCGGTGCTGTAGGGACATAGGTGTAATCGTCCCCTCCTCCGCAGGAGGATACCAATATGGCGAAAAGAAAAAAATGTATTATTTTTTTAATCATTTGCAGTTTCCATATTTGAGTTTTGAAAACCCAATTTCCTCAAACCTTGTTGTACTTCTTCATTGGCCATAAATAATTTCCAAAATAGGCCACTTCGGTAATTCTCTATCATTACTGGGATTGGTCCTTGGTCAATGGCC
>NHBR02000129.1 GCA_002167435.2 Allomuricauda sp. TMED12 | reverse complement strand
GTTGATTTCTATAGAAAAGAAACAAACGACCTATTGTTCAGACAAGGTGCTGCAGCTCCAGCTGCTGATCCTTTTGTATTCAAAAACTTGGAAGACGGAACTATAATCAACCAAGGTGTTGAAGTTGCTTTGAACTATGATTTTATTCAATCTGAAGACGTAACCTTCTCATCTTCTTTCAATATTGCTTATAACAAGAACACAGTTGAAGGATTGAATGGGGTTACTGCCAACTTTGGTGCTTTGAACGGTCCTGGTCTAACAGATGCTTTTGCTCAACGATTAGGAGAAGGTAGATCTCTTTTCTCTTACTACATGGCTGAGTACTCTGAGGATAGCAATGGAAATCCAAACTTTAATCCTGATCAAAAGGATTTTGTTGACGAAGATGGTCTTCCTGATGTGAATGCCGGTCTTTCCCTTAACCTTAGGGTTAAAAATTGGGATGCATCTGCATACTTCACTGGTCAGTTTGGATTCTCTGTATATAACAACACAGCAAATGCATTCTTAAACCGTCCAACTTTTGAGACAACAAGAAACGTTACCCAAAGAGCTTTGGACACGAACGTAAGTCAAGAAGTTTCAACATTATACCTGGAGAGCGGTGATTTTGTAAGACTTCAAAATGCAAGTGTTGGTTACAATGTACCTGTTAGTGGAGATGGAGCAATTAAAAGTTTAAGATTATCACTTACAGGACAAAACTTGTTCTTGATTACAGATTACAGTGGTCTAGACCCTGAAGTATCTTCAAGTACTGGTGACCTTGGTACCGGTATTCCTAGTGCTAGTATAGACTACACTGCTTTCCCAAGGCCAAGAACTGTAACATTGGGTATCAACGCTAAATTTTAAAAAAAAAAGCAATGAAAAATTTTATTAAACAAACAAACAGATATTTCTCGCTCAGCTTGTGCGTAGGTATTCTGCTGGCATCCTGTACGGATTTGGAGGTAGAGCCAACGGACTCGCTACTAGATGATGGGTTTACTGGTATTCAAACTGCTGAAGCAGCTTCCAGTCAAATAACCGCAATGTACAATGATGTAAATGGTTATTTTGGAACGCAAGCTAACTTGTACGCCCTTAACGAAGTAACTACCGATGCCCTTTTGGTGCCCACTAGAGGTTCCGACTGGGGAGATAACGGTATTTGGAGGCAATTGCACCAACACTCTTGGACGCCTGAACACTCATACATTTTAGGTGTATGGAACGAATGGAACGGGCTTCAATTGAGTGCTAGTGAAGTATTGGATTCCAGATCTGCTTCTTCCTCTGAAGCTATAGGACATGCTTCCTTTTTAAGAGGATTGGCCATGTTTATAATTTTGGACAATTTTGGTCAAGTGCCTTACAGAGATACAGAAGCCGCAGATCCATTGGCTGATCCAGATGTACTTACTGGAGAAGATGCTGTTACCTTTATAATAAGTGATTTGGATAACGCGATTGCAAACCTCCCGACGTCATCTGCTGGTGATGATAACTTTAGAGGCACCAAAGCAGCAGCTCGTTTCCTAAAAGCCAAAGTTCTTTTGAACAGACATATTTACAACGGTTCTGGATCAGCTGCATCCGGTGACATGAATGAAATAATTTCCCTTGTTGATGCCATTGAAAATGATGGATATGAATTAGCGGACGATTACTTCGATATATTTGTTCCTGGTGGAGACACAGAAACTATTTGGTATGCACAAACATCGGCTGGTACTAGAATTTTTAACACCTTGCACTACAACTCTACTGAGCTTGGTGGTGGTGGCTGGAATGGCTTCAGTACTTTGGCCGAGTTCTATGACTTATTTGAAGGAGATGCGAACAATAACCGCGGACTTAACAATGGAACCTTGAGTGATGGCCAAGAAGAGCGCAGAGGCTTTGTTCCTACCGAAGGAGGAATAGCATATGATGGAAGCTTTGGTACCGACGACAATGATGATGGTATCGTTGATGGCTCAAATGTAGGTTTTGGATTCCTAATTGGTCAACAATATGGTCCTAACGGGGCTGCTTTGGAAGACAGAGGTGGTAATCCCCTTTCCTTTACAAGAGAGTTCTTCAGTGCTGTTGACAACCAACCAAGTCTTGTGGATAACAATGAGGTAACTGGTATTCGTGTTATTAAATACAATCCAAGAAATGGAGCATTTGCCAACCACATCATTTTCTTCAGATATTCAGATGCATATTTGATGAAAGCGGAAGCCATGCTAAGAAGTGGTGGAGACCCAACCGCAATGATTAATGATTTGCGTACTACAAGAGGTGCTGCCCCACTTGGATCAGTAACTGAGCAAGATCTTTTGGATGAAAGAGCTCGTGAATTGTACACTGAAGGTTGGAGAAGAAACGATATGGTTCGTTTTGGACAATACACAAAAGACTGGGAGTTTAAGGAAGCTGATGCTGTTGGAGACGCAAATCGTCAACTATTCCCAATACCATCTGCCCAACTTATTCTTAACCCTAATTTGGTACAGAACCCAGGCTACTAACAATTCAAAGTTTAAGCTGTTAAATATGAAAAGACCACCGATCGGTGGTCTTTTCTTTTTAGCATAGCGTCCATTAATCAAATATTAATCATTTCTTAGTAAAACATTAATTGTTTTGCAGCCCAGTGCAAAAAGTAATTATTTATATTACCCCCTGCTATTGATAAATGAAAATGAGAGCAACACTATGGATTATTTTTGGGTTTGCATTAGCCTTAACAGGATGTAGCAAGAGTAAATCAAACACGCTGTTTGTTCTAAAAGATTCAAACGATACAGGAATCCAATTCAGCAATCGATTAGAGCAAACCCCAGAACTTAACATCTTAAATTATTTATATTTTTATAACGGCGCTGGCGTTGCTGCAGGAGATTTTAATGGTGACGGCCTGGTTGACCTATACTTCACTTCCAACCAAGAATCGGATAAGTTTTATATAAACCAAGGCGGATTTAAATTTGAAGACGCGACCATCCCATCAAAACTTATTAACGAAACAGGCTGGACAACGGGCGTTACGCATGCCGATGTAAACAATGATGGCCTTTTGGATATTTATGTCTGTAAAGTTGGCGATCATGGTTCTATACAGGGGCAAAACCTTCTCTACATCAACCAAGGAAACAACGGGAAAGGTATTCCAACTTTCAAAGAAGAAGCCTCAAAATATGGTTTGGATTTTATAGGGTATTCCACGCAAGCGGCATTTTTTGATTATGATTTGGATGGGGATTTGGACATGTACCTTATGAACCATTCGGTAAATCCGAATCGTTCCTATGGCAAGGGCGGCAAACGCAAAATTGTTGATTCCATGTCCGGCGATATTCTTTTTAAAAATGAAAACGGTCAATATATTGATGTGTCCAAAGAAGCGGGCATCTATCAAGGAACCATAGGTTACGGCCTAGGCCTCGCAATAAGTGACATCAATAACGACGGTTACCCAGATATCTATATTGGTAATGATTTTTTTGAAAACGATTATCTCTACATTAACCAACGGGATGGCACCTTTAAAGAAACCATTTCCAATAATGACAAAAAACTTGGCCATACCACCCACTTTTCGATGGGCAATGACATTGCCGACATTAACAATGATGGGCTATCCGATATTTTATCCTTGGATATGCTTCCGGAAGATTTAGAAACATACAAAACATCGGGCTTGGAATATGCCTACCCTGTTTACCAACAATACCTTAAAAATGGATTTGCTCCACAATACATGCAAAATGCGCTCCATTTGAACTTGGACGGTGAAAACTTCGGGGAAATTGCCAATTTAAGTGGCATAGATGCCACAGAATGGTCTTGGGGAGCACTTTTTGCAGACTATGACAACGACGGTTACAAAGACTTGTTCATTTCCAATGGCATACAAGGAGTTACCAATGATATGGATTACATCAATTACATATCCAATGAAGAAATCCAACGAAACATAGAGACGGGTCTATCCGATAAGGACATGGAACTCATTGACCGATTGCCAAAGAAAAAAGTACAGAACTATTTTTACCAAAATAAAGGAGGGGCCAATTTCAAAAATATCACTGAAATTTGGGGACCTCAGATAGATTCTTATAGCAACGGATGTGTATACGCCGATTTGGATAACGATGGAGATTTGGATTTAGTGGTGAACAACGTAAACCAAGAAGCATTTGTAATGGAGAACACCTTAAAAGGTGGAAACTATTTAAAAATCAACTTCGAAGGAAATCCCAAAAACAAATTCGGTATAGGAGCAAAAGCAATTGTATTTAACAACAAAGGCAAATCAGTTCAAGAAAACATGGCTACCCGAGGATTTATGTCGGCAACCGATAATAGCCTAAACTTTGGTGTTGGCAAAGATTCGATCATCGATTCCATTCAAATTATATGGGCCAAGGGAAAATTCGAAACTTTACGCAAAATCAAGGCCAATCAAGTATTGAAAGTTGTCCATTCAAATGCATCGGGCAACTATTTTGCTCAAAGAGACTCCAAAATAAAATCCCATTACCATACCTCATCAATAGGCTTGGATTATATCCATAAAGAATATCCAACATTGGATTTTGACAGAAACCCGCTTATTCCATTCGCCTATTCCAATGAAGGTCCTTCAACAGCAGTTAAAGATATAAACAACGATGGCCTAGATGATCTCTTTATTTGTGGCGGCAAGAAACAAGCTTCAAAACTATATTTACAAGACAATAAAGGAAACTTCCAAGTACATCAAGCCGAAATTTTTGAAGAAGATGCCATCAATGAAGATGTAGATCAAATATTCGCAGATATAGATAATGACGGTGACCAAGACTTGATCGTGGTCAGTGCCGGAAACGAATTTACCAATGGCGAACCGTTGCGTCCAAGACTGTATCGTAATACGAATGGAAAGTTCACAAAAGATGAGAAAAGTTTCGCAACAATTGAAGTAAACGCATCAAAAGTGGATGCTGTCGACTTTGATAATGACGGTGATTTAGACCTTTACATAGCATCCAACGCAGTTCCAATAAAATTCGGTGTAAAAAGCGAACAATTTCTATTAGAAAATGACGGAACGGGCAAATTCAAAGAAATAACCAATTCGTATGCCCCAGAATTGAAAAATATAGGCAACATAAAGGATTTTACATGGAAAGATATCGACGGAAACGGGTTTCGAGACCTTGTGGTAGCAGGCCATTGGACTGCGGTGACAATTTTCTTGAATAACGGAGAACAACTTACAGCACAAAAAGAAAACGGTTTAGATAATACAAATGGCTGGTGGAACACCATTGAACTTGCTGATTTGGACAACGACGGAGATATGGATATCCTAGCTGGCAATTGGGGACTCAACACAAAGTTTAGTGCATCGATTGAAAAGCCCGTCACCCTTTACATTAACGATTTTGACGATAACGGCTCCATAGAAACTGTAGTAACACATTTTCATGGAGAACGAGAAACAGCTTTTGCATCCAAAGATGAACTTGCCAAGCAAATGCCCTTTTTAAACAAAAAGTTCTTGTTCTATAAAGATTTTGCAAAGGCATCTTTGGAAGAACTATTTGGCGAAGATAAATTGGAGGAAGCGACCAAAAGAAAGGTGTTCCTACTTGCTACCTCTTATTTTGAAAATGACGGCAATAATCACTTCCAAATGAGAGAATTGCCCTATTTAGTGCAATCCTCATCTGTTAACGATATTTACTTGGTAAAAAACAATAAAGAAAAGATTAATGAAATATTAATGGTGGGCAATAATTTTGAGATAAGCACCCAACTTGGTAGATTGGATGCTTCGCACGGATTTTTATTGACAAATGACGAGAAAGGAGATATTAGCTGGAAGCAAAGCCTTGGGATTTCCGGAGCAGCCAGAAAAATTGAAAAAATAAACAATAATGGGAATGACGGTTTCATTATAACAATGAACAATGAGGCTCCCATTTTTTTGGTAAAAAAACAAAACGATAAATGAAATTGAAATATATAACTGTATTCCTTCTTTTAATGGGACTAGTTTCCTGCAAAGACAAAGAAGAAAACCAAACAGAGGAAGAAAAAAAAACGGAGACACTTTTTACGTTGTTGGAGCCTGAGGAAACAGGCGTTACGTTTATCAATAAGGTCGCGAACAAGAAAAACTTCAACATATTTAAATACCGAAACTTCTATAATGGTGGTGGTGTTGCTATCGGTGATATCAACAACGATGGGTTGCAGGATATTTACCTTACCGGCAACATGGAACCCAACAGACTTTACCTAAATAAAGGAGATATGAAGTTCGAGGATATTTCTGAAAACGCAGGTGTTTTAGGTAACAAACCATGGTCCACAGGCGTAGTTATGGTCGATATCAATCACGATGGGTTACTGGACATTTATGTATGTAACGCAGGAAACATGGAAGGCAACAACCATGACAACGACCTCTACATCAATAATGGAGATTTGACTTTTTCCGAAAAAGCAGAGGAATACAATCTTGCTAAAACGGGTTTTACCACACACGCTTCCTTTTTTGACTATGACAAGGATGGCGATCTTGATGCATATATTCTTAATAATAGTAACATTCCAGTAAGCAGCCTTGGATATGCAGAGCAACGGGAAGTAAGGGCCCAGGATTGGGAAGGAGTCCCAGATATTTTTAAGGGTGTAGGTGATATGCTCTTAAGAAATGATAACGGTAAATTTGTGGACGTAAGTGAAGATGCCGGAATCTATGGGAGTCTTATCGGTTTTGGTCTTGGTGTACTGGTAACAGACTTTAACGGTGACCTTTACCCCGACATTTATGTCTCCAACGATTTTTATGAAAGGGACTACCTCTACATCAATCAACAAGATGGCACTTTCAACGAAGAGATCACAGATTGGACATCACATTTAAGTCTTTCTGCCATGGGAATCGATATCGCCGACATCAACAACGATGGGCACAATGATATTTTTATTACAGATATGTTACCGGAAGAGGAACATAGGGTAAAATCTGTAATGGAGTTTGAGGGATACAATATTTTCGACCTGAAACAAAGTAAAGATTTTGGTCAGCAGTATATCCAGAATACCTTACAGCTCAACAACGGTAATGGCACATTCTCCGAGATTGCCTATTATAGCGGTATTGACGCGACAGACTGGAGCTGGGCGGGGCTTATGTTCGACATGGATAACGATGGCCTTAAGGACATTTTCATTACCAATGGCATTAATCATGATCTTACCGATTTGGACTTCGTTGACTTTTTTGCCAATGAGATTGTCCAAAAAATGGCACTGACCGGTAAAAAGGAGTCTATTGATTCCATAATAAGCAAAATGCCGATAAAGCCGCAACCGAACTACGCTTATAAAAACAATGGGGATATCTCATTTAAAAACGCCAATAAGGAATGGGGATTCGAACTCCCCTCCCGTTCCAATGGTGCTGCCTACGCGGATTTGGATAATGATGGTGATTTGGACTTGGTAATAAATAATGTGAACACTCCCGCCTTTATTTATAAAAACAACACCGATTCCCAGTTAAACAACAATTATATCCAACTTAAGTTCAAAGGGCCGGAAACCAACCCTTTTGCGGTAGGTACATTGGCCAAGCTCTATTTTGATGGCAACATTGTAAACCAAGAATTGATTCCTTCGAGAGGATTCCAGTCTTCCATTCAATATGACATGACTTTTGGATTGGGTCAATCCAATAAACTAGATTCCATTCGTATTGTATGGCCGGACAACCTCACCCAAAAATTGGAAAATGTAGCAGTCAATCAAGTATTAACGGTTAAGCACTCCAACGCAAAAGAAACGTATAAATTACCTAAGAAAGACGCTAAAAAATCCTTCTTAACGGAGTTGAAGACCGATGTGGTCACCGCGCACAAAGAAGATAATTACAATGATTTTGATTATGAAGGTCTTATTGCCCACAAGCTTTCTCAGGAAGGTCCTTCATTGGCAATTGCAGATATAAATGGTGACGGTAACGAAGATATTTTTATTGGAGGAGCAAAAAATCAATCCGGGGCAATCTATATTCATAGAGGAAATGGAAAAATTGTTCCAAAAAAATCCTCTGTTTTTGATGAGGACAAAGAGTTCGAAGATGTCGCTGCCGCCTTTTTCGATGCCGATGGCGATGGAGACCTTGATCTAGTAGTGGGTTCTGGTGGCAATGATGTAAGTATGCAACGTAATTATGGAGCACGATTATATTTTAATGATGGTAGGGGTAATTTTTCAAAATCCGAAAATGAGCTACCATCAACATTTAAGAATATTTCCACAATATCCCCGTACGACTATGACAACGATGGCGACGTAGACCTATTTATAGGCTCCCGAAGCGTAGTAGGTGTTTATGGCATATCTCCAGACCATCTACTCTTGGAAAATATGGGAGATGGCACCTTTAACAACGTAACGGAACGTTTGGGGTATGACCTAAAAAATGCCGGAATGGTAACCGATTCCAAATGGGAGGATATCGATGGAGACGGAAAAAAAGATTTAATCGTAAGTGCTGAATGGGATACGCCAAAAATTTATAAGAATACAGGTAGAAGGTTGTCAAAAATGAACAGTTCGTTGGATAGTCTTTACGGATGGTGGAATACCGTGGAAACAGCTGACCTCGATGGTGATGGTGACCAAGACCTAATTTTGGGTAACCAAGGTTTAAACCTCCATTATAAACCAACAGAATATGCCCCCATGAAAATGTACATCAACGATTACGATAATAATGGTACCATTGAACAAATCATGACCATGCAGGAAAACGGTGGCGATTATCCCATCCATCAAAAAAGGGAGCTTACAGAGCAGTTACCTTCACTTAAAAAGCAAAACCTAAAGGCATCCGATTATGCCCACCGCACCATTCAGC
The DNA here is from genome assembly GCA_002167435.2 of Allomuricauda sp. TMED12. GTDB lineage: Bacteria > Bacteroidota > Bacteroidia > Flavobacteriales > Flavobacteriaceae > Flagellimonas. The sequence goes on along the minus strand of NHBR02000129.1, from coordinate 1,853 downwards.
AACTTTTCCCCAAAGAAGTCATGGACAAATCGATTGTAAAAAAAGTGGAAACCTCTGCATCGGTTATCGCAATAAACGAAGGTGGTGGCAAATTCACCATTAAAAATTTACCGCCAAGAGTACAGCTTTCTTGTGTGTGCGATATCACCTGCACCGATGTCAACAATGATGGTAACTTGGATTTGATCATGGCAGGTAACAACTATGAGTTTAAACCACAATTTTCCCGCTTGGATGCCAGCCAAGGAAACCTATTATTGGGAGATGGTAACCTAAACTTCACCTGGCAAGATTATGAGACTAGTGGTTTCAAGATCAGGGAAGAAGTAAAATACCTAAAACAGTTCAAGGATAAAAATGGTAAAACATACGTTGTTGCCGCCATTAACAATAATAAACCAAAGATTTTCGCCCTAAATGAATAGGTTACTAATCATATTACTAGCAACAACATTAGTTGTTTCCTGCAAAAAGGGAGGAAGTCTTTTTGAAAACCCCAAAGCACAAAATACCGGGGTGGAGTTTACCAATACCCTAACCGAAACTGATGACTTAAGCATTTTGGACTACCTCTATTTTTATAATGGGGGAGGTGTATCCATTGGCGACATCAACAATGATGGTTTGCCAGATATTTTCTTTACGGGAAATCAAGTAAAAAACAAATTATACCTAAATAAAGGCAATCTTAAGTTTGAAGATATCTCAAGCTCTGCAGGAGTTGAAGGCAATAGTAGTTGGAATACAGGAACTACAATGGCCGATGTAAACGGTGATGGCCTCTTGGATATCTATGTTTGTGCCGTAGTAGGCATCAATGGCTTCAATGGGTTTAATGAGCTATTTATCAATAACGGAGACAATACCTTTACCGAAAGTGCTGCCAAATATGGGCTAGATTTTGATTCCTACAGTTCTAACGCAGCTTTTTTTGATTATGATCTCGATGGAGATCTTGACCTTTATTTGCTCAACCATGCCGTACATACCCAAAATTCTTTTGGCCGTTTTGATTTAAGATACGAACGCCGTTATGAAACAGGTGATAAACTTTTACGCAACGACAATGGTAGATTTACCAATGTAAGTGAAGATGCAGGTATTTATGGGGGTATAAATGGTTATGGACTAGGTTTAGCCATTGCTGATTTTAATCAAGATGGATATCCGGATATATACGTAGGGAACGATTTTCATGAAGATGACTATTATTACCTCAACAACGGCGATGGTACTTTTACAGAGAGTTTGAAAGAATACTTCGGACATACCTCGCGCTTCTCCATGGGGAATGATGTAGCCGATATCAACAATGATGGACGACCGGATTTCCTCTCGTTGGACATGTTACCGCAAGATGAAGTTGCATTAAAATCTTCCGAAGGGGACGATAACATCCAAACTCAAAAAATGAGGATTGATCGTTTTGGGTACCATTATCAGTTTACACGAAATATGTTGTTTGTAAACCAGCCCGATGGCAATTTCATGGAAACTGCTTTGATGAGCGGTATTGCTGCGACCGATTGGAGCTGGAGTGCACTTTTTGGTGATTACGACCTCGATGGCAAGCAAGATGTGTTTATTTCCAATGGAATTCCAAAAAGACCGAACGATCTGGATTTCATCAAATTTGTTTCCAGTGAACAAATCCAGCAAAAAATGGACAATACTAAACTTGTTGACCAAAAAGCTTTGGATTTAATGCCCTCAGGAAATGTGCACAACTATGTTTTTAAAGGAAGTGAGGAGTTACAGTTTGAGGATATGTCCGAAAAATGGATTATAAAGGATACCTTGATTTCCGGAGCGACCGCAATGGGCGACCTTGATGGTGATGGAGACCTTGATTT
>NHBR02000128.1 GCA_002167435.2 Allomuricauda sp. TMED12 | reverse complement strand
TCAAAACTTATTTAGGGGGAACAGTTCTTCAGGGTTGATTTAATATTTAGAATAAACCGAAAATCTTATTAGTTATTGCTTTATAAGTATTTGTCACCTTTTTCTCTCTGCCTAATAAATTTTGCTGGCACACCATAATAAACTGCAAACTTTTCTGCATCTTTTGTTAATAGTGATCCGGCACCAACAATAGTATGCTTTCCAATTTTTCTTCCATTTAAAATGGTTGAACTTAAGGAAATTGCCGAATATTCACCAACCTCAACATTTCCTCCCAAAGTGCAGTTTGGAGCAAGACTGCTAAACTTATTCAAAATTGACTCATGGCCTACACTAGACCTAGTGTTAACTATGGTGAAATCACCTAATATACTATCCGCATTTATAATAGACCCTGCCATAATCATTACTCCATTGCCCAACTCAACTCCTTTTCCTATAATTGCATCTGGATGAATTGCATTTACAAATATCGCCTTGGGATGAAATTTTTTCAGACTTTGAACAACTTGATGCCTAATCCAATTATCTCCTATGGCTACAAAAAATTCTAGTCCAGAATTATTTTCCAATAAATCAGGGATAACGCTGAAATCTCCCAGAATGGGATATCCAAAAACATTTAGACCTTTAGGTTTTAATGAGTCCAGTAACCCTATAATTTCATATCCTCCGGATCTCTCCAAAATGTCTATGCAAACTTTGGCATGTCCTGATGCTCCAACTATTACAACTTTTTCCAATTTGATTTCAAAATAAACTGAAGTATGAAGGTACAGAATAGTTGTCTATTTTAATAAATAACCAATTGTATTCTTTATACGATTACTAAATAAATTTAATCGTCATAAAATAAGACGGAGATTCGCCATTTGCAGCCTTGACTGCGTTAACGATGGGCAAGATGAACCCAATGATCCCTACTCCTATCAAGCCCAATATACCCAAGCCCAAAAGTAAAATGGCCGGAATACTGATTATGATGTAAAGAATAAGGCTAATCTGAAAATTGATGATAGCCTTTCCGTGCTCGTTCATTCCTTCTACCTTGTCTTTGGATGATAACCAAATGATCAAGGGAACAATAAGACTACCGAAGCCTGTTACATATGATAAAAGTTGCGTAAGATGCGTCACGGCCAACAAAGTGTTGTCCGTTCTAACTGCTTTTTGATTTATAACTTCCATTTTTGATTGATTTTGATGATTCATCTTATTAGTATAGAAATTACTAAAAATGTTACAAACACCAGCGAATTTGTACTTTTGCATCCATGTCGTACACAGATAACATTGTAGCCTTGGCGACCCCTTCTGGAACAGGTGCCATTGCAGTGATTCGAGTTTCAGGACCGGATGCCATAAGCTTGGTGGACAAACTGTTCAAATCCATCAAAGGAAAAAAATTGGAGCAACAGAAAAGTCACACCATCCATTTGGGAAATATTGTTGATGGTGATAAAATTCTGGATGAGGCGTTAGTGTCCATTTTTAAAGGGCCACATTCCTACACGGGCGAAAATGTGGTGGAGATTTCCTGTCACGGCTCTCCTTTTATCCAACAACAGATTATTCAGTTGTTGTTGCGCAATGGTTGTCGTGCTGCATCAGCAGGAGAGTTCACGCTTAGAGCCTTTTTAAACGGCAAAATGGATCTCAGTCAGGCCGAAGCCGTTGCCGATCTTATTGCCAGCGATAGCGAAGCAGCCCACGACATTGCTATGCAACAGATGCGTGGTGGGTTCAGTAACGAAATCCAAGAACTGCGACAAGAACTGCTGAATTTCGCTTCGCTTATTGAATTGGAACTCGACTTTTCCCAAGAAGATGTGGAGTTCGCGGACCGGACCCAGTTCAACGAACTGCTCACCAAAATCAGCAACGTCCTCAAAAAACTGATTGATTCCTTCGCCCTTGGCAACGTAATAAAAAATGGAATTCCTGTAGCTATCGTGGGCCAACCCAATGTTGGGAAATCAACCTTGCTGAATGTTTTGCTCAATGAAGAAAGAGCGATTGTGAGTGAAATTGCAGGAACTACCAGAGATACAGTGGAAGACCATATCAGCATTAAAGGCATCGGTTTTAGGTTTATTGACACAGCTGGAATCCGTGAAACAGAGGATGTTGTTGAAAAAATTGGTATCGAACGCACTTTCGAGAAAATTGAAAAGGCTCGGCTCATTATTTATCTTTTCGAAGGAATGAATTTTGACAAAGCGGAGCTTGAACAAATCCAAAAGCGATACCCCAATAAGCAATTGTTGCCCATTTGCAATAAAATGGATTTGCTAAGTAAAATACAGATTGATAAAATCAAAAAAGAAATCCCCAATGTACTGTTTCTTTCTGCCAAATTTAAAGAAGGGCTTTCTGAACTCGAAGACAAACTTTTATCCCTTGTGGATTCAGGAGCATTAAGTGGAGACACTACCATAATTACCAATAGTAGACACTATGATGCCCTATTGAAGGCTCTGGAAGAAATCCAAAAAGTAAAGGAAGGTTTGGATATGGATCTTTCTAGCGACTTGATGGCCATCGATATTCGTCAAGCACTCTATCATTTGGGAGAAATTACGGGAAGTGTAACCACAGATGATTTATTGGGCAACATCTTTTCGAATTTCTGCATCGGAAAGTAATCAAGTAGCAAATTCCAATTTGTTTGTTTTCAATAGAAAACGAATGAACAGAACTTAAAATAAACCTTATAAACAGGTTTACTCTCAATTTAAATCCTTTCCTTTACATTCCATTATGTATTAAGGACAACGATTGCTCCAATCCTTAAATAAAAAGATAGCTCTCCATTGCATATTTCCAATTACCCAGAGCCGCTTCTTAGTATTTTTTGCTTGAAACAATAGCCTCATCAAGGGCCAGTGATGCCAAAGTCTAAAATTGTACTGGTCAAGGAATCCTCATATTTCTTGAAAAGGACCATACTTAAAAAAAGTATTGTTCCATGGCCGTATTCAAAATAATACATTAAAAATTAGATATGCTAAAAATTAAATTGGTTCCTGGTGAAAACATAGAAAGAGCTTTAAAAAGATATAGAAATAAAGTTCGAAACACGAAACAGTTAAAACAAATCAGAAGCAACCAAGAATTTACCAAAAAATCCATGGAAAAAAGAGAGCTTATTGCAAAGGCTGTCTACAAAAATGAGTACATGAAAAGGAACGAGGAGTAATTTTATGGATAAAGATTTAAACCTTGCCGTCTTAATCGATGGCGATAATATTCCCTCTAAATATGTCAAAGAAATGTTGGAGGAGATTGCAAAATATGGCAACCCCAGCATTAAGAGAATTTACGGGGACTGGACTAAACCAAGTTTAGTGAAATGGAAAGATGTTCTTCTTAAAAATGCCATTACCCCAGTTCAACAATATGGGTACACTACAGGCAAAAACTCTACAGATAGTGCCATGATCATAGATGCGATGGACATCCTCTATTCTGGAAAGGTAAATGGTTTTGCCTTAGTTTCCAGTGATAGTGACTTTACAAGACTTGCCATACGCCTAAGAGAAGCTGGAATGACCGTATTTGGTATTGGTGAAAGAAAGACGCCGGACCCATTTATAGTTTCCTGTGATAAGTTTATTTATCTGGAAATACTGCATAAACCCCAATTAGGTGAATCCAACACTCTGCAGAAGAACGATAAAAATAAAATTGACAAAATCACCCCAAAGGTAATTGACCTGATTCTTACCACCATTGCAGACGTGGAGGATGAAGAAGGCTGGGCATTCTTGGGAGAGGTTGGTACGCTGCTCCAAAAAAAGCATCCCAATTTTGATTCAAGAAATTACGGATTCCGAAAACTGACACCCATGGTCAAATCCTTGGATCAAATAGAAATAGGTTCCAGAAAAAATCCCAAGGGTAACGGGAACCTCATTTATGTAAGGACAAAGACCTAATGCAAAAGAAATACTATGAGACCTCTATCCATATCAAAACAGATTACCAAAAGGGATACCCCTTCCCTTACCCTATATCTTAGTGATATAAGCCGTATCCCAATGATTACGGAGCAAGAAGAGGTCGAATTAGCAATTCGAATCAGAAATGGGGATATTCCTGCATTGGAGAAATTAGTATCCGCCAATTTGAGGTTTGTGGTCTCGGTTGCCAAACAATACCAGTCAAGAGGGATGAATCTTCACGATCTTATCAATGAGGGGAATCTTGGATTGGTAAAAGCCGCCACAAAATTTGATGAAACCCGTGGCTTTAAATTTATTTCCTATGCGGTTTGGTGGATACGTCAAGGTATCATACAGGCACTATCCGAAAAATCAAGAATGGTCAGGTTGCCTCTGAACAAAATAAATGTCATCAATAAAATTAACCAAGCTTCTTCCCATTTCGAACAAGTCAACCAAAGACCTCCCACAGCAGAAGAAATATCTGAATTAATAGATTCATCATTATCAGAGATTCGACTTTGTTTAAAACATTCTTCTTGGCCAATATCCATGGATGAATCTTTAAAGGTTGGAGAGGAAGGTTTCAACTTGCACGATATCATGCGCTCAGATGACACCGTCGGCCCAGAGCAAAACTTGCTCAAAGGTTCATTAAAATTAGAACTAAATGATATTCTGGAAACACTGACCTATCGTGAAGCGTATATCATTAAAATGTACTTTGGAATCGGCACCAACGATACTATGGGATTGGAACAAATTGCCCTTAATTTAGACTTGACAACCGAAAGGGTAAGACAAATAAAGGTAAAAGCTTTGGCCCGATTGAGGAACTCGTCCAAAATCGAATGCCTCAAAGAGTATTTGGAATGAACACTACTTTATAACGAGTCAATGTAAAACGTATTCTCTTTAGGATTCCATTCTCAAGCCAACTCTTGTCTCAAAACAAATGAATCAAGATGTATGGGTTTCTATTGAGATACTACATTTACAGTTTGAAATAGCTGTCACTAGTCAAGCTTTTTACGATTAACTTCCTATGTGACAAATATCACAGTATTCCTTTTTATATCATCGTAAATTTACGATTGAATCCGATAATTACTATCAAAGCAAACCAAAGAGATATGAAACATTCCATTCAAATCTTGGGAACTGGTTGTCCCAAATGCCAAAAGCTTACCAATGTTGTTAAAGATGTTGTAGATCAAAACCAAATTGATGCCACCATAGATAAAGTCGAGGATTTAGCCGAAATCATGAAGTTTGATGTAATGATGACTCCAGCCTTGGTTATAGATGGTGATGTGGTAGCCAAAGGGCGCATACCTACCAAGACTGAATTAACAACTTGGCTTCAAAATTAAAAAGACTCCCCATGAGCTACCAGATAAAAGCAATGTCTGTTGCCGGGAGTAGTGGCACATTATCTATAAAAAACTCAATTTTCGAATTTGGAACAACTGCCAAAACTGAGAATGACTTAGTCAATCCGGCAGAATTGTTTCTTGGATCGTTGGCAGCTTGTATCTTAAAAAATGTAGAACGCTTTTCTACCCTTTTAAAGTTTGATTATTTAAAAGCACACATAAACATTAACGCACAAAGGCTTGATGGGCCGCCACGAATGGACGATATCCTCTATGAATTAACAATTTATAGCCAAGATCCAAATTTAAATACCAAGCTCTTACAAAAAAACTTAGAAAAGTTTGGCACCATTTACAATACAATTAAGCAGGTGTGTAACATATCTGGAACCGTAAAAATTCAACCTCTTGTTTGATTGGCTCGAACATATGGCCCAATGGTTGGTCTACCATCTTTTAGGGATGAACCCAGAGGATCATTTAGCCAAGGCCTTGGATTTCTTCATCTATGACAGTATCAAAATATTGTTGTTGTTGTTTACTGTTGTATTCTTAATGGGGACTATCAACAGCTATTTCCCCATAGACCGAGTAAAAAATTATCTTTCCAGGAATAAACTGTATGGTGTCGAATATTTTATGGCTAGCCTGTTTGGAGTGGTCACTCCATTTTGTTCCTGTTCTTCCGTACCCTTATTTATTGGTTTTGTGAGAGGGGGAATTCCCTTGGGAGTAACTTTTGCTTTTTTGGTGACATCACCTTTGGTGAACGAGGTGGCCATTGGGCTTTTTGTGGGGCTTTTTGGAGTAAAAACAACAATTTTATATGTTCTGAGCGGTGTATTATTGGGAACCATAGCTGGATTGATACTACAAAGATTGAAGTTGGAAAAGTTTCTTACCCCATGGGTAAAAGAGGTTCTGGCCAATGCACAAAGAGATCAAGAAAGGTTTGAAGAGGAAAAACAATCATTTAAACAACGATTGCCCATTATTTGGGACGAAGCCTTGAAAATATTGAAAGGAGTTCTTCCATATGTTATTATCGGTATAGCCATAGGCGGACTTATGCACGGCTATATTCCAGAAGGATTTTTTGAAAAATATATGGCCAAGGACAATCTTTTTGCCGTTCCAATTGCTACTATTTTAGCTGTACCCATGTATTCCAATGCTTCCGGAATATTGCCCATTGTTCAGGTTTTGGTAGATAAGGGAATTCCCTTGGGAACAGCAATTGCATTTATGATGGGGGTTGTGGGCTTATCGCTTCCAGAGGCCATGCTCCTTAAAAAAGTAATGACCATTAAATTAATCGGGATATTCTTCGGAGTAGTGATGCTATGTATCATTGTTTCAGGCTATCTTTTCAATCTAATTCTATAATTTAAAATGACTTTAAAAAATCTTCTACTTACGATTACGGCATCTTTATTTGCGATTCAGTTAAGCGCCCAATTGCCAAAAACACATTCCATTGGAGCCATGAAGGATATGGGAAATACTTATGATCTCAATATTTGGTTGGATACCATCTCCCAAAAAAACCATTTATACGGTATGGGACCATATGATAAAATGAAAGGGGAAATTACGGTTGTGGATGGCAAACCCTATTTTGCCTCAGCCTTTACCGAGGGAAAATATGAAGTTGGTGAAAATTGGGATATCCGCTCCCCTTTTTTTGTGTATTCCAATGTTCGCAAATGGAATAGTTTTAAAATTGAAGGAGACTTTAACAGCGTTCATGACATTCAGAAAAAGGTAGCGTCCATTGCCAAAGAAAACGGATATGATTTGGACCAACCCTTCGCATTTAAAATAAAAGGAGCGTTCGATGCTTTAACGGCCCATATCGTTACCCCTCGTTTGCCCGAAGTAGAAGGCTATCGGGAAGGTGTAAAATCACAAAAGTTTTCATTTGAAAATACCAAAGGTGAATTCATTGGTTTTTACTCCGAACATCACCAAGGAGTTTTTACACATACCGATGGTTTTGTACATATTCATTTTTTAATGAAGGACAAATCATTTATGGGTCACTTGGATAAGCTAACCACAAAGGGCAAAACCTATAAACTGTATTTGCCCAAAAGAAAATAGAAGCGTTAATTCTTCTTATTTGTATTAAACCAGTAGCTTAACCCTACCGACCAGTAAAATACGTTCTCCAAATCCTCTTCAAATGTACCCGTATCTGTGGTAAGGGTTGCAGGAGTTTGGGGAAATGCCCAAGTAGGTGTAAACGACAAAATAAATTGATCGAAATGGTATTGGAAGGGAAAGCTAAGTTCCATATTGAGTAGATTGAATTTAGAAGCTTTGGCAATCTGCACTGTCGTAACCTCGGTTCCTGAATCTATAGATCCTCCCGAACCACTACCCTGTCCATTACTCCCACTTTTTCTATTGCCCAATCTGCTGGTAGTGTAGTATTCCTCATAAAAGTATTGGGATCCTGCGAACGCCGAAAATCGAGGGGCAAACAACAAATGATCGTTAAATGCCCTAAAGGTATGATCGGCCATGAAACCTAAAAATATATCGGGTGAACTATTCTTATTAAAATAAGAACTGGCATAAACCGATAGTTCCAGCAATTTAAAATCGTAACTGATCAATCCCGTAATATCCGCGACTACCTCAGATTGTACATTGTAACTCTCTTCATTATAAAAATAAGCCGTTCCCGAAACACCTCCGCTCCAATTATTGGAATCGAACATATATCCTCCAGTTAAATAAAAAAGGTCCACGCGTTGCTCATTGGAACTTGTCAGATACGATACGGTGGCATCAATGAACAATCCTGACCTGTCATAATATCCTATGGAAGGTAATAAGTAAGGAGCGGTTATGGAATCTCGCCTACCCATAAATACCGCATCGTTCATATAACTTACATCCATCAAAACATAAGAATCTTCGCTATTGGCCTTTTCTTTATTTGCCTTTTGGGCAAACACTCCTGCTATGGTACCCAAACACAATATTACGTTTAAGAGTAAATACCGTTTCATAATAAATCATTTACAGATGAAACATAAGGGCTCAACCATATGGTGGTCAAGCCCTTAATACAGTACCATCACATAACGCCCTTTTTTTTCTTAAGAGCTGCCTTGTTCATGGATTTTTTAGACTTCATGTTTTTGATGGACTTCATATTTTTGTTGACCATCATTTTACGATGCATGTACATGTTTGTGAACTTTTCACCATTCAAATTCAAACATTCGCCGTCTTGAAGCCTCAATTGCTGACGATTTTGATTCATGTAGGTACCATCTGGATTTACCGTGGTTCCATCTGCAAGTTCAAGTCGCTGTTGCAATCTATTTTGTGACTGTGTTCTAATTTGATAGATTTCACCATCAATGAGCATCAATTGAAACCTGTTTCGGTTACGTTGCTGAATCTGGGCATCGGTAAGCCCTTTGTCGGACTGCATCACTTTGTAACGATACTGATACTCATTACGGTACTTTATTCCATCACTATCCAAACATTCACCATCTCTTAACCTAAGTCTGTCCTGATCTCGTGTAAAATAGGTTCCATTTGGATTAACAACCGTTCCATCGTTTAGTGCAATGGGGTCTTGCAAACGAATTTGGTCGCGATCGCGAATTTGAAGTACATCGCCATCTACCAACATTAAACGGTCTCGATCTTGATCGGGATCTTGGACTCTGTCTCTATCCCTGTCCTGTGCCATTAGTGTCACTGTTCCAAGAACAACGAACACCAACATTAAAATCTTTTTCATGGTACTCGTATTTAAAAATTTATTGGAACTAAGATATAATCACTGTTCTAGCAATCCAATGACTTTCGTCATCAAACAACTGTAAACCAGTTATTTATAATCATTTTATTGTAACTAAAGTTACACAATACCAAGAAAAATTCTCTTTATCCTTGATTTACAAAACGATACAAATTGTCCGTTGCTTGAAGTAGTTTTCCCTTTAGGGAAGAATTAACATTTGGATGATCTTTTAGGTACTTTTCTACATACTCTAAAGCTTCCTTGGACTGATATTGCCCAACGGTAGATGAAAGCCATCTCTTTGGGAAAAAGATATCACCTGTTTTCTGTATTTCTTCGAGTAAATCCAAGGCCATAGGCACATGCTTAATTGCCGTTTGTTGGCGAAGCGGATGATTCAAATAACCACAAGCTGTGACCACCCAAGATTCTTTTTCGCGATTTTTGGCTTCTTTGAACGACTCAAAAAAGGCATCCCTAACAGAAATATCTGATGATAGTGCCGGTAATAAAAACTCAAAACGCTCTACCTTATCCGGATTTTCCAATTGAGCTTTTGCCTGTTCCAATATTGTTTCAGTTAAATTATGCTCATAAAGGGCCAAAGACATGGCCATATTGGTATAATCATCCTGATTCAACTTTAAATCTGGAATTTTGATGCTTTTGTTCCAAATACCATAAAGTTTTTCTTTGGCAGCGTTGGAGTATGCCAGTCCTTTCCAAAGTCCAAATATGTTCTTTTTGATATTGGGTTCATACCTATCGTCAAGGAGTTCACTCCAAAGCATATTTTCCACCAAATCTTGTTTCTCCGTTCGTTGCTCCTCGTCTAAAAAATTCCAAAATATACTACTTAGCTGTCCACAGATCATCCCATGAACCAATTCGTTCTGTTCTATTGAAACGCCTTCCACATATAGATCAAAGGCCTGTATTGATGGAATATTCCCGGACAAGACATTCTCATAGGCATTGAGATAGGCATAACCACGGGCCACTTCATCTTTTAATTCTGGAATGATGGGAAGTTCTGAAACATTCAACGGAAAGACTCCATACCCAAAGGCATTGGAATTATAGATTATAGCTTCTGGTTTTTGCAATCCGATAGCTAAATCCACTTCTACACTACTTTCGGAAATGGTTACTGGAATAGTACGGGAATTGTCCGGATACAACAATGTCACTTCAAAAGATTGTGGCCATAGTTTGTCACTTCCATCTTCAGCATGTTGGGAGATGGAAAAGTTTGTTATTTTTCCGTTTGTATAATCTATTTTTTCTTCCAAAATGGGTCTACCAGATTGGTTCACCCATACTTCACTCCATTTTTTTAAATCTTTTGGGGTGCGCTTATCCAAAATATTGACCAAATCGGTCCAAGTTGCATTTTCGTAGGCATAGGTGGAAATATATTCTCTTATTCCATCCCGAAATGCCTTCTCTCCTATGGTTGCTTCCAATTGACGCATCATAATCGGGGCTTTATTATAAATAATTCCTCCATACAGACTGCCGGCATTCTTTAGATTGTTCAAATCTTGTCGAATGGGATTGGTTCCCCGAGTTCTATCCTCCCCATAAGCTCCTCGATAATGAGAATTCATAAATTGTAATCTGTGATTGATATCAGGAAACGTTGGGTTAATGATTTTATCCGCCATGAAATTGGCAAAGACCTCTTTCATCCACACATCGTTGAACCAGTCCATGGTCACCATGTCCCCGAACCACATATGAGAGGTTTCATGGGCAATAAGCTTTGCACTTCCCATACGTCGACTTTCCGTAGCGCTCTCATCCAAAAAAATGGACGATTGCCGGTATTGAATGGCCCCCACATGCTCCATTCCTCCATATTGGAAACCTGGGATGGCCGCATAATCCAATTTTTGAAAAGGAAACTTGTATTGGGTATAATTCATTAAAAAATCTATGGATTGTTGGTGCAAATCAAAAATCGTTGGAATGCTATGATCTATTTTGGCCGAATCCGTTTCACGATATAGCAAAGTCATATCAAATACACCCGGATTTTCTGTCACAGATTCAAACTTTCCTGCAACCATGGAGAACAAATAGGTGCTCATTGGGTCGCTCTCCCCAAACCGATAATGGGTTTTGCCATCCTTATTTGAGGTATTTTCCACTGGGGCGCCACATAGTACTTCCCATTCTTTTGGGGCGGTAACATCCAAAACATAATGTGCTTTTATATTGGGTTGATCAAAGCACGGAAACAAGGTACTGGCTCTGTCGGGCACCAAAAGAGTGTATAGATAATCCTCGTTTCGGTTTAAGGACAGTTCTCCTGCATCAAAAGATATATCGATGGTATTTGGACCTTTTTGAAGATTCTCCGTAATAATAATATGTTCCCGTTGATGATTGACTTCCTGCTCTTCACCATTCACCTGAATAGTTTTCAGTAAAGAAGCTTCCGCATTGAAATCAAGGTAGAGCGGTTGTGAAAGATCATTGATTTCCACATCGAGCTGTAATCGAGAAGGTATGGGCTCCTCTTTTTCCGAAGGAATATCGAAAGATAACGTGTATACCACATTGGAAACCTGCTGTTTCCTAAATTCTGCCATTTTTAGAGGAATACCTTTCTCCAATAAATCTACCTTGGGCTTTGAATCACAGGCGGTACCAAGTATCAATAAAAACAGGGAGAACACAATGTTCTTTTTCATAACAACGGGGTTGGGTTTGGAGCTGTAAAAGGTACCAATTTTCCGCAACCCAATCAATCAAAATTAAGGCCTAAGTGAAGGAGGTTCTACTCTCTAATGATATAGTTGATTTTTTCAACGCCTGTATTACCTGTTTTGGAGTTATAGGCATACACGGTGATTTGGTAGTATCCCGCTTCGGCTATTTCCAATCTCCCTTCAAAAGTGTTCTGAATTGGATTGTTCAAAGATATTTCTGCAAAAGGTTCACCATCCTTATGCACCATGGCCTTTACCTCCATAAGGTTGGAATCCCAAATACCATCTTTTTCAATAGGGCAACCGCACATCATCACAATATTGGCTTCAATATGTAAGCCTTTTGCAACAGATTCCAAAGAAATATATTGATGGGTGTTAGGTCTTAAAATATCAATAACAAAGCCCGGTATTTCAACTACAACGCCATCGCCCAAAATATTCTTTCCAGGGATTAGCCACAGTTCGGTGCTTGCATGTACCTGTGCATTTTTTTTGTTGATAGGAGACAATACTTCCACTCGAACAAAAGTGGGCTCATCAATATCTATAACTGCCAAAAAACCAGCAGTTTTATCATCGGAGAGTTGGGTATACCGTTCATGGGCACTTTTCATTATAATATTGGTATTGCCCGTGCTTCCGACTGTATTTCCTTCTGCAAGAATTTCCCCGTTCAAAGTATTTCTAACTATTACATGGGCACCTCCCAGAGAACTACCGACAAACTTGGCATCTTTAGCTTTTGCCCTAACCATAAGTTTGGTTTCTGTGGCAAATGCATTGATACAAATTGAAAATAGGATTAGGGTCAGGATAGATTTTTTCATTCTTGAGATTTTTTGAGTCTTAAAATTACTGCTTTTTAAATGAATCAGAGGTTTTTTCCAATCCTACTCATCATCAATCCTTTAATGCATTCCTTGGGAATTTAATTTTTGAAGTTCTTTATTGGCCGCATCGATAAGGCACTTAAAATGATTGCAATCCTTTTTAGGACATGATTGCTGCAAATGAAATTCCGATCTTTCAATAAGTCTTTGGCAATAGGAAATCTTCTCTTGTAATGGACATTTGCATATTGTTTGACCGTAAAGATGGTCCAATTGGTGCAACGAGGAGTCAGGGGAACTATTTTTGAAAAACTTGAACATAAAAACAAATGGGGTAACCGGATTCTCTAAAAGTTTATCAAAAATCAGGCCACAATCATGTGTTAATCTTCTTCTACTCGGAGCATAAAACCGCGACGGCTTACGTTAACAATGCTGAGTTTAGGGTCTTGGGCAAGGTGTTTTCGTAAATGCGAAATGAAAACGTTAAGGCTTTTTTTGTTGAAATAATCATTTTTATCCCAAACCGTGGTCAATATTTCCTTATGGGTGCACAATTGGTTTTTGTTTTTGGCCAAAAGGGCCAAAAGATCAAACTCCTTACCCGTTAATTTTATTGGTTTTCCTTTATAATTGAGTTCAAAATTATCCATACTCAATATATAATCCCCTATTTCATATTGGGAGACTTGGGCCTCTTGCTCTTTGTCATCAACCAATCGGGAAATTAGTGCATTGATGCGTACGACGAGTTCCTCTTCATCAATTGGTTTTTTTAAATAATCGACCGCACCCAAGGAAAAACCTTTTAAAACATCAATTTTAAGCGAACGAGCCGTAAGAAAAATAAAAGGCAATTCCGGATTTATGCTCTTTATTTTTTGGGAGAGTTCAAATCCATCCATGTCCGGAAGCATTACATCCAAAATGGCTAGGTCGAACACATTTGTTTTGGTCTTGAGGAGCCCTTCTGCTGCATCTTTGGCCCAAGTAATGGCAAACCCCTTCATTCCCAAATATTCGGATAGCAGATATCCTAAAGCATTGTCATCCTCCACCAAAAGTAATTTATACATTTTATCCATTCTTGGTCAATTTAAGGGATAGGATGAATTTAGTTCCTTTTCCCAGTTCACTTTCCACCGAAATTTTTCCTCGGTGCATTTTTATAATCTTCTGCACATAATACAGTCCCAGGCCATATCCCTTTACCTTGTGCACATCTCCATTCTTAACCCTATAATATTTGCTGAAGATTTTTTTGATATCCTCCTTGGCAATACCCTGCCCATTATCCGAAATGCTTATGAGCAGTCTTCCTCTTCGGGTATGCGCCTTTAATTTGATTACGGGTAGATCCGAGTATTTTCTTGCATTCTCCAAGAGGTTTCCTATTACATTTTCCAAATGAAACTTCTCGGCCCTAATGTAATAGGGTCCCTCCTCTAATTCGTAATCAAATTCTATGGTCTCATGTTTCGCTAATAAAGCAAATCCCTCGCAAATTCTCTTTAAATCTGGGTTGAAATCAATCTCCTGAAACTGCAACAGTTTTTTACCGGATTCCATACTGGCCAACTCCAGTACTTTGTCAATATGTTTCTTTAGTCTATCTGACTCCGTACGTATTAGCTCTACCACTTCTTTTTTATTATCCGGAACATCTTCCTTTAAAATTTTACTGGCCAATCCTATAGAGAAAACCGGCGTTTTAAGTTCGTGGGTAAGATTATTGATAAACTCGTTGGTAGTGGTATTGATGCTCCTTTGTAAATAAAATGAGCGCAACACCCATATGACTACAAAAATAATCATTAATAAAAATAGTAGCCCAGGTATTATCAATCCTCTTAATTGCCCTAAAAAATATTTGTTCAAGTCTTCAAAGCCAATTTCCAGGATAATTTCCTTTTGAAGCAATTCAGGCAAATATCCCTCGATTTGTATTGGATAGGTCAAATTATCCTTCGCGGTGAGGTGTGGCCGTACAGAATTCAAATAAGTTATGGAGTCACGAGAATATAGGGTATAGGAAAAAGGTGTATCTATACCGGAAACATTCAATTGATAAGAGATATAATCATTTAAGTAGTATTGGGATGCCTTTTCAAGGCTATCCAAACCTATCTTTACTTCGGATGTATCCTTTCTAATAGCATTTCCAAGGGTATAGGTCAATGAGTTTATTTCAGATAATTCACTGTTGATGTTTTCTCTTGCCTTATCTATTTTATCAGAAAATTGAACTTTTGCCAAGCCCAAACCAACTCTCAAATATTGGTACTGCACCACCAAAAGACCTATTACGGCAATCACAAAAACAAAGACAAATAAGTTTCTCTTGGTCAGCATACCGCTAAATAAACAAAAATTCGCCAGCTATTTACCAATCGGTTAACCCTATTAATCTTTCATTAACCTTTTTGGTCTTTTGTTAATCTCCATGGGTTGGATTAAAGTTTATCTTAGTGCTCAAGTTTAGTTAGAAAATATATTAAGTAGCGAATCTATCATGCCGGCCTGTTATGGGCCGGTTTTTTTGTTTTGACCATTTAGCGTTCCTTTATTTGACCTTTATCATATTGAATGAGGTTGCAGATCCATTATCTTTGCAATCCAAATTTTATGCATGTTCAGTTTTTTTCAAAAAAAAATTTATTTGGCCGATTACTTGCACGGTCTGGTGGATATCCATAACCACATAATTCCAGGTATCGATGATGGTGCCAAAACAGTGGAAGAATCCATTGCATTGATCAATGGCTTTTCTGAGTTAGGAGTGACCAACTTTCGATGTACTCCCCACATCATGCACAATCATTACGATAATACTCCCAAAATAATAAAAAACGCCCACGAACAGCTTTTAAAGGAGTTGGAAAAAAGAGGGATATCAAATATTACTGTTAATTGTGCGGCAGAACACATGATTGATGACAACTTTGAAAACATTTTGGAGGAAAAGCAGGTTATGCCACTCATTAATGAGTACTTGCTCATAGAAATGTCCTATCTACAACCTTCTTTCAATTTTGATCTTGCTGTTGATAAAATTGCAAAACACAAATATTTTCCAATCTTGGCGCATCCGGAGCGATACATGTACTACCATGGCAAGTATAGTAAGTATCCTTCCATGAAATCGAATGGTATTTTATTCCAGCTCAACTTGCTTTCCCTAACCTCCGACTCTTATGGGGCAGATGTGCAAAATGTAGCTGAAAAATTATTAAGAGACGGCTTAGTGGGTTTTGTTGGGACAGATGTTCACAATTTGAGACAACTAAATCTCTTAAAAGAAATAAAGCTTTCCAAAAAGGTCTTGAACAGATTACTTCCCATTATTGAAAATACAATCCAAACTTTCTATTGATCAGGCAAATTTCCACCATTTTTTAACGGTCTTGCCATAGCCATAGCCATATTTTCCGCCATAACCCAAATTAGCTTGTTTTACATTATTAACAACAAATGACAAGCCTTTGAGTTTTCCTTCCGCTTTTAATTTAACTGGGAAGTTTAATACCTTTTTCTCTGTACTACCAGCTTTCACCACATAAAGAATTTGGCTAGCATATTCGCTAATCAATAATGTATCGGTTACCACCATCAACGGAGCCGTATCCACAATTACATAATCATAAAGTTCGGACACCTTTTTGAATAAGTCCCCCATCCTATCGTTCATTAGCAGTTCTGTGGGGTTTGGTGGTATTTTTCCTGAGAAAATGATATCAATGGAATTTTCATTTACATTGGCCGGAACAGTTATATCTTGGATTTTCAAGTTGGAATTGACCAAATATTCGGTCAATCCATCTTTTGTGCTCCTTCTTGGCTTCAATTTGTCAGCCTGAATCATATCATCGGTCGCAAAGAAATCATAAAGCTTTGGATTTCTGATGTCAGCACCAATCAGCAAAACCCTTTTTCCAGTATTTGCATAAATTGCGGCAAGGTTTGATGAAATAAATGTTTTTCCTTCCCCTGGCACACTTGAAGTTAGGAATATTATATTATTAGGCGTAGACTTATGAGACTTTTGAATATAATTTAGATTAGTTCTCAAAATCCTTAGGGACTCAGCCAACACTGATCGATCTTCTTTTTTAACCAATCTATGATCTTTTTTACCTAGTCTTGGAATTTCTACTATTACTGGTATATCCTCGGTTATTTTTTCCAAATCCAATTTATTATGGACTTTGTTGTCAAGTAGATCCTTGGCATATATTACGGAAAAAGGCACCAATAGACCAAGAATAATAGAAGCTAAAAACACAATTGGCTTCTTAGGAGATACTGGGTACTTGCTCAAAAGATAAGCTCTATCGATAACTTTGGACTTAGGTGATGCCGATGCGAAAGTAATCTGCGACTCCTCACGTTTCTGTAATAAATATAGATACAGTGACTCCGTTGTTTGTTGTTGACGTGTGATATCACGAAGTGCACGCTCATTTTTAGGGGCAGAATAGATTCGAGAATTGATTACGGACCTTTGATTTCTCAGACTATTAATTTGAAGAGATAGATTATTGGTAACACTGTTCAAACTTGATTTCATACTGCGCTTCAAACCATCCAACTGTTGGTCTAGATTAACAATGATTGGGTTTTTCTCATTCGAACTTTCCAGAAGTCTTCTTCTCTCCAATGCTAATTCATTATACTGTTGGGCTGTGATGGCAATCGTCCGATCGTCCAACCCCAAATTGGCAGGAAGCAATTCATATCCATCTTGACTATCCACAAGATCTTTCATAGAGGAAGCTATATCCAATTGCACAGTTGCGTTCTGTAATTCTTGTTGATTAGCTGCTCCAATATTCAAATTTACATTTGTTTGAGTATCAATATCAGCTATTCCTCTGCCAGACTTGAAGTCTTCCGCACTCTGGTCTACGGTAGACAAATTTCCGTAGATATCGGCTATGCGATCATTGATAAAATTAGAGGTGCGGTCGGCAATTGCTTTTTTATCATCAATAGCATTCTGATTATACTTATCAATTAAAGTATTGATGATGTCCTTGCCTCTTTTCTTAATAGCGTCATTTAGGGTTATTGAAATTATATTGGAAAATTCATCGTTCCCTTTTATCAGTATATTCTTTTGATAATATTCTGCTCTGGTTGCCAGTGGACTGACTTTGACTAGATAATCCCTCCCGCTGAAGGATGTCATATCTAACGTGCCATTAGGTGTAATAATTAAATCTCCCGCGGAAGAGGGTATCGGTTTTCCAAAAGAATACTCTTTAAAAGCATCGTTCTCAATATTGGCAAATTGAAATTTGGTGTTCGAAATCAACCTGATGTAAAACTCATATTCGGTTTTTTGAACAATGGAGTCTGGTCCCAAAAAGTTGATATTAAATGGTGGGTTATCATATAGCCCTGTATTCTTGATGTTTCCAAGAGCTATTATCCTTTTGTTTAATCCAAGCTCTTTGACCACCTCGATAAGGTTGGTTCTAGAGTTTAGGGTTTCTATTTCATCTAGAACATTATTTCTGGTCCCGCCCAAAATACCTAGATCTGTGAACGCACCTAGTTCTGAGGCAGAATTCTGGTCTTCCAATATTTTAACCTTCGCACGGATGGCATACTCAGGGACCGTATACCGTATGAATAATACGGCAAGAGTCATGGCAACGATAACTGAAGCTATAAACCATTTCCAATTCTTCACATATGGCTTGATCAGAGTACTTAGGTCAGAGGTATTATTAGGGCTTACTTGCGTTTCTGTCTGCATATTAAAGCACAATTTAATTTCGTGTGAGTAACAAAACAGTAGAGGTAATTAGCACCGATGCAATGGAAACATAGATTGAAGCCCTTGCATCAAGAGAAGTTTCTTTGATACCTGATTTGTTAGGTTCTACGTAGACCACATCATTTTGAGTTAAATAGTACACAGGTGATTTTACAATATCTTTGGAGGTCAAATCAACACGGGTATATAATTTGGTACCATTAAAATCTCGAATTACCAAGACATTGTTTCGAACACCTCGCAACGTCAAATCACCCGCAAGTCCCAAAGCCTCCAAAATCGTTATTTGTTCTCCATTCACAGGGTAGGTACCAGGTCTCAGAACTTCTCCCAAAACAGTCACTGTAAAATTGCGCAACCTTATATTTATAATGGGGTCTTTCAGGTAAACTGATAATC
>NHBR02000127.1 GCA_002167435.2 Allomuricauda sp. TMED12 | reverse complement strand
TTTGATATACAGTCAAATAAGTGCAAATCATATCAAATAAAATTATCTGCGAATACACTCCCAAGGTACTTAAAACAAACCTCGACAACATTGTCGGGGTTTTTTGTTTTGTAGCATTCGGTTAGGATTTAGAAGAATACTCGTACAGTTAGGTTTGGGGTAAAACCCAAAGACCTTCTTTGTATAACCTGTTCCAAAAGCAATTCTCCATTTTGTTGATTGGTTCTGTGGATGATGGCAAGTGGTACGATACGGTCGTAGATATTCAAAGCCGAAATGCCCAATTGGATTTTAGTGGATTTGGGATTGATTGCAAAATCATAGGTCAAAGAGGCGTCCAACCTGTGGAAACTGGTTAATCTACCGCTGTTCAACGATTCAAATGTAACTGCTTTGGATTCTTCATTGTAATTTTTAATGGGAGTAAACGGTGTTCCCGTGCGATATTGCCATCCTAGGGAAAGCTTCAGGTTTTTGATGTCCAAACTATTGGATACCCTAAAGCTATGTGGTATATCGTTGTTTCCTGAAAAACTGCTTTCCTGGATCTCATCAAAAGTAAAATTCACATCATTGAAGGAGTACCCTACCCAGAACCTGTAGTTTCGAATGCGCTTTTTCAATAGTATATCCACTCCTATAATTCGACTTTTTCCTTCACTTAGGTTGGGTTGGGGCAGAAGAAAACCCTGACTGTAGGAAGTGAGGCCTGTTAAATTTTTATAATACGCCTCAGCATCAACGGTCCACCCATTTTTATCAAAAAGTAAACCTGCCGAAAATTGATTGCTTTGTAAAAGGGGATAGTTGGTATTGTCGGACAGTCTCCAAAGATTGTTTTCCAGCCTAAGCTCGGTTTGGTTAAATTCGATAAGTTGCGAAATGGGTTGGTTTCTTCTTTCCATTCCTGTGCGTATCCGAAAGCTTTTGTTGATAGGTATCTCAATATTTAGTCTTGGTTCCAGATATAGATTACCTAAACTGCCATAGTGTACCCCTCTAAGTCCCATTTTTAATAATGCTCCATTGTCTTTTCTGAAGCTGTATTCCCCAAAAAGTACATTCTTTAAGTTGCTATCCTGCACGGGAAGGCTAATATTGTCCGCAGGATCCAAATTGGATATATAGCTCATATCTATTTCCAAATTGGTATTGGAAAGCTGGTATCCGAAACTTAACAGGTCGTTGTTTTTAAAAACCCTATCCGACTTGAGTTCCAATCCAAAATCACTTATCCTGTTCCCTCGGATATTGGTTTCTTCCAATTCGTTACCGTACAATTCCAGATTGCGGTAATACGAATCATAGGATGAAAAATACGTGGTGATTTGATCTGTTTGCCTCGTGGAGGTTTGGTGTTTCCAATTGATGCTTAGGCCTCCGTTACCCGTGGCCAAGGAATCCCTTTTGGTTTCGCCATTGTTTTGGAACGAAAAAAGCGTACGGTTTCTGGTCATTAATGCACTAATGGAAAGTTTGTCCTTTTCAGAAGGCTGGTACACATATTTTGCATTGATATCGTAAAACCGAAACTCACTGTCACTCGTATCATAGGTATAGCCGTCGTCGGAACTTACGTTTAACGGATTTCCGCTACTATCTGAAATTGGGCCCGAATTACTGAAAATTTTCTTGGCATAGGCTTCATAGGTCTGGGTTTTGAGAATGTCCAAATAGGCATTTCTAGCATATAGGGACAAGGATGATTTGTCTGACAGGGGAGTTTTAATATACCCGTCCACGCTCAATCCATCTATTCCAACTCCTCCGGACACCTTATGGGAAACCTTGTCATCGGTACTTATGTCGATAATCCCCGAAACCCGGTCACCATAGACGGCGCTGGTGGCAGTTTTAAAAATGGTTGCTTTTTCCGTGGCATAGGGATTGAACCTGGACAACATGCCGTATAAATATCCGCTATTGAATACTCGGATATGATCAAAAAGCACCAAATTTTGATCAGAAGTACCCCCATGTATTTGTATACCGGAAGCTGATTCATCCAGACTGGAAACACCGGGAATCATTTGGATACTCTGTAAGATGTCGGGTGTTGTCTGTCCAGGAATTGGTCCTAAAGGTTCTTGGGTAATAGTAATGGAACCATTGCGATTCCGGTCTATTCCCTTAGTAATGTATGAAGTGACTATGACTTCATCCAGTTCTTTGTAAACTGCCGATAGATAGATGGGGTCACATGTTTTCGTTGGCAGAATATCCAAAGAGCCATAACCCGAAACTTTAATCAGATATTTGGTTTTCCCTGAATCTTTAAACTTGACATTTCCTTTTTGATCAGTTTCCATTACCAAACTTGAATCTACCACAACTTGGGTTTCTGTAATGGGTGTACGGGTATCTTGGTCCAATAAGTAGATGCAGACTTCTTTTTCTAGTGAAATAGGTGCAATAATAATCTGTGCTTGGCCATCGATTTTTTCAAAATGTAATCCGGACTGTGCTTCAAGAAGACCGAGAAGTTCGTTCATGGACAAGCCCTCGGCCAAGGCAGTAATAGTTTTATTGTCAATGAGGTCCTCAGCATAGGAAAAGCTCAGGCCCATTTCCTTTTCCAGCTGAAGTATGACCTCTTTTAAGGGGGTTTCCTCAAACTTGAAGAATAGATTTTCTTGGGCATATGATAAAGGGAGGCCCAAAAGGAATAACAATACGAATATAAAATACCTCATTTCTTATTCAAACAAGGTAACAATTCTTTTGTCCGTAGAAATATGATATTTGACACCCATGGGTTCCAAAGTTGTCTTTAGGGCATTTTCAAGATTGTTGTGGGTAAATTTTCCTGTGAACTTACGATTGACATCAACAGTATCTAACTTAAATTGAATGGGATACTGTAAAGCAAGTTCGTCCAGCACTTCGTAAAGTGGCCGTTCTGAAAAGGAAGAAAATCCATTTTGCCAGTCTGGAGTGTTTTGTGAAAATTGTTTTTGATAAAGCTGCCCATTTATCAATTGAATTTCCATTCCTTCGGTAAGCTCCATGCTAGAATTTGTTTCGTCCAATGGAGTAAACACCACGGAACCTTCATAGCATTGTACTTTTAAATCCTTACGGATCTTAATATTGAATTTGGTTCCCAAGACCGAAACTGTTCCCTGGGGAGTATTTACCGTAAAATCTTTGCCAGATTTAATATCAAAAAATGCCTCTCCATCAAAATTCACAGAGCGGTCTTCCTCCCAATTAAATCGTTTGTAAGATAATGTTGAATTGGCATTCAACTCAACAAAGGAACCATCGGCGAGAAGCACGATTTCTTTTTCCCCAATACCGGTGGAGTAGGTTTTGGTACTGTAGAAATAGGTGTAGCCTGCAAACAGTATTGCAATACAAGCAGCAGCGGCCGTGAACACCCACAAACGTTTTACATTGGGCTCTTTTTGTGCCTTTTGGTTTTTTGAAGCAACACGGGAGAGGGCGCTTTCCACATCTATTTTGGGGCCGCTCAGGGTTTTGGCTGCATTGTCAATGGCCATAATTTCCCCATAGACACTGGATGTCTTAAACCCTGCTAGCTCTTCATCGCTCAATTCTCCTGCTAACCATCGGGTCAAAAAATCTTCACTGGCGTATTTTTCATTCATAGGCATTAGCTCTCTTATTTAAATGACAGTTAAACAACCACTTACCCTATTAAAATTTTAATTCTTTTCCAAGAACCTCCCTCAGAAGCAACAAGGCCTTGCTCATTCTACGTTCAATGGCCTTTACCCCGAGTCCCAATATTTCTGCGATTTCGGCATAGGTTTTCTTTTCTACCCGGCTCAAAAGGTATACTTCCCTTTCCTTTTGGGGCAAGGAAGCAATGGCCATCTTCAGTTTTTCATGGAACTCATCCATTTGCATCAAATACTCAGGATTTTCATTATCCACCGAAGGGGTTGTCTTATGCAAATGTTTCAATACAATTTTTTCATGAGCTTTTTCATTGAGGAAAGAGTTGTTGGCCGCCTTGTACAAGTAAGCTTTTACTTTGTAAAAAGAAACAGTGGAGCACAATTTCCAAAGTTTTACAAAAACATCTTGTACAATATCCTCGGCCTGTTGAAGGTCTCCACATTTATAATAAATAAATCGTGTTACCACTTCGTAGTGGTCACGAAATATTTGATTGTAGGTTTTTTGCTCACAAATCGATGGCTCTTCCTCTGTCATGTCCTGTTTTGGGCGTAACTACTTTAAGTAGATTATAAAAATAGTTAGAAAAAAATAGGGTGTCCTGTTTTTTGGCTGTCTAAGTAATAGAAAAAGAAATTAATATCTAGTTATGGACAACAAAAAATGGGTTGCAACCTTGGTCATAGGTTGTTTTTTTCTACTACAGAACCTTGCTGCCCAGGAATGGCAAACAAATTTTGAAAAAGCCAAAGACCTGGCGCAAAAAGATAACCGAAACATTGTGCTGGTTTTTCAGGGTTCCGATTGGTGTGCGCCTTGTATTAAGTTAGACAGAGAGGTTTGGAGCAAAGATGATTTTAAAAAATTGGCCAAAGATCACTTTGTTATGCTCAAGGCCGATTTTCCCAGAAGAAAAAAGAACCAATTGCCGGCAGAACAAGAAGCCCGGAATAAAGCATTGGCAGCAAAGTACAACCCCAAGGGATATTTTCCTTATGTGGTGGTGCTGGACCCATCGGGAAAGGTCTTGGGACAAACTGGGTACGAAAAAATAGGCCCGAAAGCTTATTTCAACAAGTTGAACTCTTTTTAAGGTTACCAAGATGTTGAGGTTAAAGCAAGTCATGTCCAGCGTAGTTCTACTCTTTTTGGTTGTTGTAGGATATTCAGGAGAATCAATTTCCATTGGTAAGGATACTACACCCAACCTTCAAGTATACCAACGTACCCTAAAATTGATGGGAAGCAGGTTCGATCTTACCGTGGTGGCAGAAAATCAAAAGCAGGGAGATAAATATTTGGATTTGGCCATTGCTGAGATTTCGAGAATCGAAAAAATAATTTCCTCATGGGATCCCCAGTCGCAAACCTCCGCCATCAACCGAAACGCAGGAGTGTCTCCGGTAAAAGTTGATTCGGAGCTTTTTCAACTTATTGAAAGGGCCCTCAAGGTTTCCATGTTGACCCAAGGGGCTTTTGATATCAGTTACGCCTCAATGGACCGTATCTGGAAATTTGATGGTTCGATAACGGAGATGCCCCCAGTGGAATTAATAAAACAGTCAGTATCCAAAGTCGGTTATCAAAATATCATTCTAAACCATAAGAATCAAACAGTTTTTTTGAAAAATAAGGGAATGAAGATTGGCTTTGGGGCCATTGGCAAAGGATATGCCGCGGACAAAGCCAAGGAATTGTTGATGAAACGCGGGGTTACTTCCGGTATCATCAATGCCTCTGGCGATTTAAATGCGTGGGGTACCCAACCTGATGGAAAGGACTGGATGGTGGCCATTGTAAATCCATTGAACAAGAGCAAGGTTTTTTCTTGGTTGCCCATAAAGGATCAAGCCGTAGTCACATCGGGCAATTATGAAAAATACATTATGCTCAACGGGGAGCGCTATACCCACATTATAGATCCGAGGACAGGATACCCTAGTAAGGGAATTTTAAGTGCTACAGTTTTCACCAAGAACGCTGAACTGGCAGATGCTTTGGCCACTTCCATATTTGTAATGGGGGTAGAAACAGGCCTCGATTTTGTAAACCAGTTGAAGGGAGTTGAATGCATTATTGTGGATGAAGACAATAAGATTATCACATCCAAAAATATTGCCCTAAAAGAAATAGAAACCCAAAGTAGATAAATCTGAATATGAAGAAGATCTTAATTGCATTGTGCAGCTTGTCCAGCTTGTCATCTTGCGTAGTGTTGCACGAATATGATAAGGTAAATATCAATGATCCGGACATGGTGTTGGCCGATAAAAAGTTGGCAAAGTTTGAAACCAATTATCAAGTATACCGCGAAGGTGCCTCTGGTGGAAATGGAGGAAAAACAGGAGGTGGCTGTGGATGTAATTGAGTGGAATATGTATAAGATAATTTGGGTTTTGCTGCTGTGTCCTTTCGTTGGTCTAGCCCAGCAAGAAAACACCGGAAGCTATAAAAAACGTGTGCTGGAATCTACTGAAGTGGATATCCTGTCCAGTTATTATGAGCAAACAGGAAACAATGCTTCGGTTACCGGGGGTATTGGTACTGAGAAATTGACCGATGTGGCACCATCCATTGTGGTTAGTATTCC
This sequence comes from Allomuricauda sp. TMED12, assembly GCA_002167435.2. Taxonomy (GTDB): domain Bacteria; phylum Bacteroidota; class Bacteroidia; order Flavobacteriales; family Flavobacteriaceae; genus Flagellimonas. The sequence continues at coordinate 8,952 of NHBR02000127.1, read as the reverse complement.
CTTAAATGATGATGATGTTTTAACCGTGGATGCAGGTATTTCCACCTATACTTCGGCATCTTCCAGTAATTTGAACCCATTTGATTTAACCAAAAGAGGATCAGGTGTTAGTGGAGCTTCTGGTACATCTGGTGTAGGGGGTGGAGGTGATGATGATGAATTTGATGATGATAACAATAATGGAGGTTATTCCGGGGTAATCGGAAGTCCATGGGTGGCATCTTCCGGAGCTTCGCGACAAGATACCTGGGGTGGTATTACCGTGGCATATGCCCATAGCTCAGATGATAGGAACCAGATATGGAACGCCAATGCATCTTTTGCAACGGAATATGACTATACATCCTTTGGTTTTGGAGGTGGGGTTACCAAGTTGTTTAATGAGAAAAATACTGAAGTAAGTGTAAAGGGCAGCGTGTTTTTGGACACTTGGTTACCTAGGTATCCTACCGAGTTGGATAGTTATCTGGAAGCAGGAAACAACCTGAACAGTGGGTTTTTCAATGGGGTAGATATTTTGGATAGCAACGGAAATATCACTGACAAAAATGGAACAAATACGTGGCGGCCGGTTGATGGATTTAGCTTGATTTCTGACAAAAAAAGGAACAGTTTTGCGCTTTCGGTATCCTTTTCCCAAATTCTGGGCAAGAATACGCAAATGTCTGTTTTTGCCGATGTGGTAAATCAACAGGGTTGGCTCTCCAACCCCATGCAACGGGTATATTTTGCAGATGCTCCCAACTATTTTATTGGAACCCCCGCCAGTATACCCTACTATACTTCATCCAGAAACAAGGACGTGTTCATGTTGGCTGATGATATGGAGCGGCTTCCGGACAATAGGATGAAATTTCCAATTGGTTTTCGTTTGAATCATTATTTCAACGAGGTGCTTACGGTGCGGACGTATTATCGTTATTATTTTGATGATTGGGGGCTGCAGTCGCACACGGCGAGTATTGAGCTGCCCTTTAAGATCACCCAAAATTTTACCCTTTATCCATCATATCGATATTATACGCAGAACCAGATAGATTATTTTGCTCCATTCGACACCCATCTATCTACCAGTCAATATTATACATCGGATTTTGATTTATCGGCCTACGATGCCCATCAAATTGGATTCGGAATCACCTATACTGATATTTTTACCAAGTTCAGGACATGGCATTTTGGCTTAAAGAGCATAGACCTGAAGTACAACAATTATCAGCGGAGCACAGGTCTTAATGCCAATTATTTTGGTTTGGGATTCAAGTTTGTAATGGATTAAAATTGGATTTTGGATATGTTTAAAAATGTTTTCCCATCACGTTTTTCCATAATCAATGCTTTTGCAGTGTTGTTTTTGATCGTCTCCTCTTTGGTTCGGTTAATTTTCTTGGCCATAGACTTTTCACAGATAGAACATTCCTTTTTTGGGTTGGTCAAAATATGCTGCGTGGGCCTGTTTTTTGATTTGGGTACGATATCTTTTTTCTATGCGGTGGCTACCCTGTACTTTCTTTTACTACCTAAGAAGTTTTATGGTTCTCTTGCGGATCGGATTGTCTCCTATTTTGGTTTGTTCGTTGGATTGTTGATTGTTTATTTTTCCTTTTTTGCTGAAATCACTTTTTGGGATGAGTTCCAAAGACGTTTCAATTTTATTGCAGTGGATTATTTGATATATACCTATGAAGTGGTAAAGAACATCAATGAATCTTATCCACTGCCTATTCTTATCAGTGGCATGTTGCTTTTGGTGGTGTTCACTATCTGGTTATTTAAACGTAAGGGAGTGTTCAATAAAGCATTTGGGGCTACAACTACTTTTCGACAAAAGTTGGTGCCCACACTTATCGCTTTGGTACTGGTTTCATTTTACAGTGGAACCATAGAGAACGAAGATGCAGAGATTTCTAACAACCGCTATAACAACGAGCTGTCCAAAGCGGGAATTTATTCCTTTTTTGCAGCTTTTAGGAACAACGAGCTCAGCTATACGGAATTCTATAGGACCATCCCTGAACAGAAAGCCCTTTCTATGGTCGAGGAACGTGTAAAAGCTCCCTCCGATAGCCTTCTCAACCCCCAAAAGAACATTTTAAGACTCGTGAAAGGAGATGTAGAAAAAAGACCGAATGTGGTACTTATTTGTGTGGAGAGCTTGAGTGCTGGTTATTTAGGTGTTTTTGGGAATGACGAAAGGTTGACCCCTAATTTGGACTCCATTGCGAAAGCTGAAACCTATTTCACAAATCTGTATGCAACGGGCACAAGAACGGTTAGGGGAATGGAAGCCATTACCATGGCCGTACCACCAACGCCCGGGCGAAGTATCGTAAAGCGGGAACACAACCAAGACCTCTATACTATTGGCGAAGTGTTCAAAAGTAAGGGTTACGCTAGGACTTTCTTTTATGGAGGTGATGGTTATTTTGACAATATGGACAAATTTTTCAGCGGAAATGGGTTTGATATTGTAGATCGTGGAAGAGGCTTTTTGCCATCGGGGGACATTGTAACAAAACGAAATAATATAGAAGATGATGAGGTGACTTTTGAAAATGCATGGGGCGTATGTGATGAGGATATTTTCAATAAGGTCTTAAAAGAGGCTGATAGTTCTTTAAAGAAAAGAAAACCTTTTTTCAATTTTATCATGACCACTTCTAACCATAAGCCCTATACCTACCCAGAAGGTAGAATAGATGTTCCATCAGGTACTGGAAGGAGTGGAGCGGTAAAGTATACGGATTATGCTATTGGAGATTTTTTAAAAAAGGCCCAAACCAAGTCTTGGTACAAGGATACGGTCTTTGTTATTATGGCCGATCATTGTGCCAGTAGCGCAGGTAAATGGGAGTTGGATGTTGCCAATTACCATATTCCGGCCATTATCGTGAATGCTGATGGGTTAAAAGGAACACAAATTGACCAGCAATGTTCACAGATAGATGTAATGCCAACCCTGTTCTCACTTTTGGGCTGGGAGTATAAGAACAACTTTTTTGGAAGGGATGTTTTTAGTTTGAAGCCTTCGGAACAAAGAGCTTTTATAGGGAACTATAGAAAGCTTGGCCTTTTAAAAGCAAATGATTTAATGGTTTTGGGTGATGGCAAGACCGCTAATCAATATAAATGGAACCAGCAGGACAACAGCTTAAAAAAAGAGGCGCTGGACACTACATTTCTGACTCAGACCATTTCATTTTACCAATTGGCGGATTATCTCTATAACCATGGCGGACTAGATGTAAACCTTGCGCAATGAAGAAGGTACATTTTATAGTGAATCCGATTGCTGGCAAGGGAGATTTGAAATTCAACGAAAGTTTTTTGTCCGGATACTTCGATTCGGAACAATACGAATTAACGTTAAAAGTTTCCAATTACGCCGGTCATGCTAAGGTTTTGTCCACAGAATCCTTGGGAGAGGGAGCTCAAGTTCTTGTAGCCTGTGGAGGGGATGGTACCATCAACGAAGTAGCTTCGTGTTTAGTGGGAACCGACGTGCCTTTGGGAATTATACCTATGGGTTCAGGGAATGGATTGGCCGAGAGTCTGGAAATCCCTCGAAATATCAAGGGGGCGGTTCAAATTATCAAGGAAGGTACAACCAATGGAATAGATGTCGCCTTGGTGAACGGGAAACCCTTTTTTAGCAATATGGGGATCGGTTTTGATGCAAAGGTAATTTCCAATTATAACAACTGCGGTAAAAGAAGGTTTTGGTCCTACCTTAAAGCCGTGCTAAAGTCCATTAAAGATTTTAAAAACAGTGAAAGGATAAATGTTGAACTGAACGGAAGGACTTTCAAGGCAAACCCCTTTATGTTTTTTGTTTCCAACTCCAAAGTAATGGGATATGATATTTCCCTTACTCGAATGGCATCATTGCAAGATGGTTTGTTGGACGTGGTGATTATTGAAAACTTGAACAGGGGAGAAATGCTGATGCTTGGTTTCTTTCTTCTCCTTAGGCTGAATCAATACCTCAAAAAGGTGCAATATTTCAAGGTTAAGCAACTCAAATTGGCCTTTGAGGACAATGGTGCCAATCACCTCATGCAGGCAGATGGTGAATTACACCATTTGGCCGATGGTGAAGTTGTGGTTACCATTGAGGAAAAGGCCCTGAATGTTCTGGTTCCTTAAAATTGGATTTTTCATTTGCTCATAATATTGTTGACAAGTCTTTTTAAGAGATGTATGCCTTGATCTTTAAGGCCGGTTGACAAACTTTTATGAATTCCACCTGTTTCTTTGATCTCTACTGAATACCAGATGTTTACAGGTTTCGATTGTATTGCCAACAGTTTTTGTTAAAAAACTGTGAAAAAAAAATTGACAGGGATGAGGATTGCCTGTTTTTTTCGGAGCCCTTATTTTACGTTTGCTCCCACGGATTTTTGTTGTCCAAAATTTCAAATGTTGATAAAAGTGTTAAGAACCTGATTGGGGTGACTTAAAATCCAAGTAAAGAAAATGTGAATTTTACAGTCAAGCTATTTTTTTCAACTCCAAACCGTTTTCTTCATGCAGATTACTCACATAACTAAGAGGGATTTTAGTACGCAAGAATTTGATTTACACAAGATTACAAATGCAATCTTGAAGGCCATGACCGCTGTGGAGCATGGTCAGATCACCGATGCGCAGACCATTGCCAACAACGTAAACCAAACGTTGTTGGAACGAAAAAGTCAAGACGAACATTATTTGCCTACCGTTGAGGAAGTGCAAGATGTTGTTGAGAACGAATTAATGGATAGTGAGTTCCACGATGCCGCAAAAGCTTACATCATTTACAGGAACAAGAGGGCTCAAATGCGCGAGTCGGATATATTCGAGAAGCGCATAAATCTGAAGCCTTACGAGTACCCACAATTGTATGAGTACGTTCCAGCAATCAGACATTCCTATTGGATCCATACCGAGTTCAACTTTACGAGCGATATCCAGGATTTTAAATCTGGGTTGAACGAAGTTGAACGTAGTGCCATCAAGAATACCATGTTGGCCATTTCTCAAATTGAGGTAGCGGTAAAATCATTCTGGGGGGATATTTATCATAGAATGCCTAAGCCCGAGATTGGTTCGGTTGGAGCTACGTTTGCCGAAAGTGAGGTGCGTCACCACGATGCCTACTCCCACCTTTTGGAAATTTTAGGGTTGAACAGGGAGTTCGAAAATCTGAAGAAGAAACCTGTTATCATGAAACGAGTGCAGTATTTGGAGACTGCACTTAAAAATGCAAAAAGTGAGAACAACAAGGAATATGCAGAATCCATTTTGCTTTTCTCTTTGTTCATTGAGCATGTATCCCTATTCTCTCAGTTTTTGATCATCATGGCGTTCAACAAGCATAAGAATGTACTGAAGGGAATATCGAATGTGGTAGAAGCTACTTCAAAAGAAGAGCAAATCCATGGAGACTTCGGTATCGATGTGATCAACATCATCAAAAAAGAACACCCGGAGTGGTTCGATGATGCTTATAAGGAAATGATTCAGGATATCTGCGAGAAAGCATTTGAGGCGGAAAGCAAAATAGTGGACTGGATTTTTGAGGCCGGTGAATTGGATTTCTTACCAAAGAACTTGGTGAATGAATTCATCAAAAACAGATTCAACAATTCGTTGGAGAGCATTGGAATCTCCAAAATATTCGATGTCGATCAAAAACTATTGGAGCAGACCGAATGGTTCGATGACGAAATCATAGGAACAAAACACGGAGACTTTTTTGTAAAAAGATCCATCAACTATAGCAAAAGAACACAAAGTATAACCAGCGACGACCTTTTTTAAATTATGGAGAAGAGAACACAAATAACCCCGACCACTGACCAAAAGCAGGATAACAAAACCCAAGAACTTGTAAATGCAAGAAAAGATACCCTATCTAAACTCAAGAGCGAAGAAGGTAAGGGATTTGAATGGTTGAACGAGTATAGCCGAAAGTTTTTGGCATCAGGATACCTTACCGAAGGAGTTAGCCCTGAGGAACGTATCCGAGAAATTGGTGATAGAGCAGAGGAGATTTTGCAGATACCGGGGTATTCGGATAAATTCTACGGCTACATGTCCGAAGGCTTTTTCTCTTTAGCTTCCCCAGTTTGGTCCAATTTTGGAAAAAAACGTGGTTTGCCCATTAGTTGCTTTGGGTCGCACATTGATGATGATATGGGGAATATCCTGTACACGCAATCAGAGGTGGGAATGATGTCCAAGCTAGGTGGTGGAACATCGGGATACTTTGGTAAGATCAGACATAGGGGTGCTCCTGTTAAAAATAATGGACAGGCCTCCGGAGCTGTTCATATTATGCAGTTGTTCGAATCCATGGTCGATGTGGTAAGCCAAGGGTCTGTTCGTCGCGGTCGTTTTTCTCCATATTTGCCGATTGACCATAAGGACATTATGGAATTTTTGGAAATCGGTACTGAAGGGAATCCTATCCAACAATTGACCCACGGGGTAACAGTAACCAACCAGTGGATGCAAGAAATGATAGAAGGTGACACGGATAAAAGAACAGTTTGGGCCAAAGTATTGCAGCGCAGAGGAGAGATGGGATATCCGTATGTATTCTTCTCAGACAATGCCAACGATGGTGCGGCAGATGTTTATAAAGACAAAAACCACCGTATCCACGCAAGTAACTTGTGTACGGAGATTATGTTGCCTTCCAATGATGACTGGTCGTTTGTTTGTGTGCTTTCCAGTATAAACTTGATGCATTACGATAAATGGAAAAAGACCGATGCGGTTGAAACCATGGTTCACTTTTTGGATGCCGTGATTACTGAGTTTATCGAAAAACTGGAAGCTTACAGGGATTCTTCCGATAGAGAAGACCAACAAACCTTCTTGTTTATGGAAAGAGCCTACAACTTTGCCAAGCAAAACCGGTCATTGGGTCTAGGTGCTTTGGGATGGCATTCCTTGTTGCAGTCCAAACGATTGGCCTTCAACAGCCAAGAGGCCTATAACTTGAACAGCGAGATATTCAAAGAAATCAAAGAGCGTTCGTACAAAGCATCCGAACAGTTGGCAGAACGTTTTGGTGAACCCGAAGTATTGAAAGGCTACGGAAGACGCAATGCTACATTGAACGCCATTGCACCGACTACTTCTTCGGCTTTTATTTTGGGTCAGGTATCCCAAGGAATCGAGCCTATCTGGTCCAATTGCTATGTAAAGGATATTGCCAAAATAAAGACCACCATCAAAAATCCATTTTTGATGGAGTTATTGGAAGAAAAAGGTCAAAACACCTCAGAAGTTTGGAAGAGCATTCGTGATATGGACGGTTCTGTTCAGCACTTGGATTTCTTGACCGAGGAGGAAAAAGCGGTGTTCAAGACCTATTCAGAATTGGATCAATTGGATATTGTATATCAAGCGGCGAACAGACAAAATCATATTGATCAAGGACAATCGGTCAATATTATTGTACACCCTGATATGCCTACTAAAGATGTCAACAAAATCCACGTTACCGCATGGAAATTGGGGCTAAAATCTTTGTATTACCAACACAGTATGAATGCTGCACAGAAATTCAAGCAAAAGAAGGATTGTGTGAGCTGTGAGGCATAGAGAATTAAAATACCAATCAATATAAACTAAGGGGTCTCGGGAAATCGAGGCCTCTTTTTTTATGACAACTCATTAAAACAATCTAAAAAGTTGTTCAGTACTACTATTTCTAGTCTATGAGTGTGCTATTCAAAACTGTAAAATTGAGGTGTTTCTTTCATCAGTAATGTATGTTTTCACAACAAAACCGTCTTAGCATACAACATAACTTCTCAATTCTTCGCTGTTCTTGATAAGTTTGGGTAAGCCTTATCAAGTAAGGATAACCTCATCAACCCAACTATGAACAAACCCCAATCCTCCCTAGTTCCAAGGAGCTTTTTATTGATGGTTTTTCTTATGCTCACTTTATTTCAAGTGGGATACTCGCAAGATTGTGCGGTTGATGCAGGCCCAGATCAAACTTATGATCAGACTACATCAGTCTTTTTGGACGCAAATACCCCACCAGTTGGAGGTTCTGGAATTTGGTCGCGATTGTCCGGACCATCATCGGTAAATTTTAACGACGTTAATGATCCACAAACTCAACTCTTGGGTTTGGTGCCGGGAGATTATATTTTTGAGTGGACAGTTTCTGGTCCAAGTTGTGATACAGCTTCGGACTTTGTTGGAATTACAATTCAAGGTATCGACCTGGAAATGGAAATCATCGCCAGCGACCCTGAACCGGATATAGGTGATGTGGTCAATTTCACCATTAATCTTAGCAACCTGGGCGATGTGGAAGCTACTGGCGTTGTGGTAGAATATTTCGTTCCCTCAGGCTACAATAATATTACGGCAATTAATAATTCTGGTTCCGTAGATGGTTCACAAAAGATAACTTGGTTCGGTTTCAATGTTCCGGTCGGAACCAATACGGTATCGCTAAATTTTGATGCCACCGTACTGACACCAACTGGCACTATGGGGGAATACACTCATATTTCCGAAGTGGTTTTTTCAAATCAATTGGATGTGGACAGTTCACCTAACAATGATGATGGCGACCAGAGTGAAGATGATGAGGACAACATAACAGTAGGCCCGCTTCAAGCCGATTTATCCTTGACCAAGTCTGTAGTAGGAGGAGATTTGTCACCTTTTGTGGGTGAACAGATTAGTTTTGAAATATCCATTTCCAACGATGGCCCACACGATGCAACTAATGTGCGCGTAGTAGATCAGTTGCTGTCAGGTTTCAATTTTGTTTCTTATTCTGCGACCACGGGAACCTATGATCCAATCAGTGGTTTTTGGGAGGTTGGAACTTTGCCCAATGGTGATACAGAGACCCTTACCATTGATGTTGTGGTAAATGCCTCAGGAAATTATACAAATACATCCCAAGTTATTGCTTCCGATGCTTTTGAT
>NHBR02000126.1 GCA_002167435.2 Allomuricauda sp. TMED12 | reverse complement strand
CCCGAAGGGACCACATCGGCAAGGTTTACTCCTGTTGCATCGTTCGCTCCACCATTGGAGACCTCAAGTGTGAAGGTAACCGTTTCCCCAACACTTGCTATGGTGGGCAGTACGGTCTTGTCCAGACTAAGGTCGGCGGATTGAATGGTGATGCTCGCAGTGTCTTGGTCATCCTCTGAAGCGATATCGTTATTTGGCGTAGAATCGGGATCAAATTGATCACTGCCCGTAATCTCCGCTGAATTATCATAATTTCCACTTCCATTGACCGTGGCATCAAAGGTCAGGTTCAACGTGTTTCCATTTGTGACGGAAAGATTGGACCAATCAATGGTAAAATTACCTGGATTGTAGACACCATCATTACTAACAGTCCCCAAGATCAGGGTGTAACCATCTGGAATTACATCCCTAACGGCAATTCCTGTAGCATCAGAGCCCGCAGAGACATCATCATTGAATAAGGAAATGGTAAATGTTACCGTATCTCCTGGATTAGCTGTCGTGGGGCTTACCGTTTTTGTCAACTCCAAATCAGCCAAGCCGTCAATGGTGATTGTGACCGTATCACTTTCGTCCGTACAGATTCCGTTCGAAACTGTCCATTGAAACTCATAAGTTCCAACATCTGTGCCGACAACATCTGTTGTTGGCTCGGTATCATCGATAAAAGATGCGGTAGTAGGCCCCGAAAGCTGCGTCCAGGTTCCAGAACCGACTGTTGGTGTTGTTGCATCTAAAGTGACCGTTGCAAATTGTTGTAAATTTTGATCGGGACCAGCTTCTGCGGTAACAGGTTGTGAAATAATTTCAACTTCCATGGTATCGGTAAGGGAACAACCTCCATTGGTTGCTGTCCATGTGAATTCGTATATGCCCGGTTCCAAATCTAAGACCAATGAACTGGGGTTGTTGACCGAGGTAATGTTTGCTGCTGTTCCAGGGTCCGTTACACCCGGGCCCTCTGTTTGGGACCAAGTGCCCGTGCCTGTGGTCAAGGCAACCGCATTTAAATTGGTCTGGGTTGCATCACAGAATTGTTGATCGGGACCGGCATTTGGCTCTGAAGGTGGATCATCGGTAAAAGTGATATCCACGGTATCCGTGGACGGTGCACAAAGCGAAGGTGCTGTAAAAGTGGTACCATTGGTAACCGTCCAGGTAAGCTGATAAGTTCCCAAAACGGTAATATTTGATAAAGTCGTGGTTGGGGAGTTCGGGCTGTCTATTACCGCGGCTCCTCCTGAAGGGTCTGTTGAGAACGTCCAGGTGCCTATACCGACAGTTGGTGCCGTTGCGTTCATCTGCACGTCCAATTGACAGGCATTGGGCTGGTCCGCACCAGCATCGGCTGTCGATGGCGCATCAAAAACTTCTATACGGACAACATCTGCCGTATTGGCACAGTTGCCCGATTCAAAATTCCATTCCAAAATATAAATACCGGGAACCGAAAGACCTGATAAGGTAGAGGTAGGGCTATTGGGTGCATCTATGGTTGCGACACTTCCGGAAGGTTGTTCGGCAAACCGCCATTCCGCATTGGTAACATCCACTGGAGGAGCGTTTCCCGAAAGCACGGTCTGATTGGGTACGACAAGGTCGCCCTGACAGAGTATTTGGTCCGGCCCCGCATCTGGATCTACCGAAGGAGCTGTACTGGATACTACGGTAACTTCATCGAAAGTAGAAGTACACGAACCTCCATAATCTGTTGTGAACCTAAAGATATAGGTGTTTCCAGGGATGATGGTCACTTCAGCCACATTGCTATTGGCAGGGTTTTGGTTTATTGTTGCTACCGGAGCACCATTCGCAGTTTGGGTCCAAGTTCCTGTAGATCCAAAAGTGGCCTCCAACAAAAAATTTGTTGTTTCACAAAAGTTCAGATCTGGTCCCGCATCCGCAGGAACAAAGACATCGACGTCCAAGTCTGCAAATGTGGTGGGACAGTTGCTATCCCCTACTATGGTCCACCTAAAAGTATAAGAACCAGCGACCAAATTGGTGACGTTGGTATTGGGATCGTTCACATCTGCAATGGTCGGGGTGTTCGGGGCGCCGGAAAGTAATGTCCAAAACCCGGTCTCCACATTGGCATCAAAAGCGTTTCCTGACAATATGGTATTCGTAGCGTTACAGATTGTCTGATTGGCTCCGACCGATGCCGTTGTGGGTGGAATTCCGACGGATAGGGTCACTTGGTCCGAATCGGTGGAACAGGTTCCATTGTCAACGGTCCATTCAAAAATGTACTGTCCCGAAAATCCAAAGGTGAACTGGGCCGTTGGGCTCGTACCATCATCTATGGTGAAACCGCCTGGTCCGGATATTTGTGTCCATTGACCACTCCCTGTGGAACTGGTGGCTGCCATGGTAAAAGTATTAGAGCACGCAGCTTGATCAGGCCCTGCATCTGCCGAGGCCGGAACACCAATAGTGATTTCCACATCATCAAAGGTGGATTGGCATCCTGCCTTTGAAATGGTCCAAGTAAGGACATAGCTTTGTTCAACTGTAATGTTGGCCGTTGTATTGAACAATGTGGTATCGGTAAATGAAATCCCTGTTGCCGGCACAGCGGTCCACAGACCTGTTTCACCAGCTTGGGGAGCATTTCCGGCGAGGTTTACCACTGTAGTACCCGTGTTTAGACATTGGTCACTCCCAGCATCTGCCAAAGTTGGCCCTGGAGTTCCACTTGTGGTGACCGTTACAGTATCCGAACCCGGTGCGGGACATGTATTGTCATTAGGGTTTTCTATGGTCCATCTAAATATGTATGTTTCATTGGCATTATCCAATCCAGATATCAATGTATTTGGGTCATTGGCATCTGCAAATGAAATACTGGATCCAACTGGAGCGGTTTCCACGGTCCAGGTTCCTACCAAGTTGTTTGTGGGAACGTCTCCAGCCATTTGAATAGGGGCCCCAAAACAGACCAAACCTTGGTCAGGACCTGCGTCAACGACTATCGGCGCATCTGAAGAGACCTCTACCGTAACAGTAGCTTCTGCAGCGGGGTCACATACGTTTCCACCAGAAATACCATATTGAAATTCATATACCCCAGGTACCAATCCTGATATACCAGTGGTCTGGTCGAATGGACTATCTATAGTAGCAGTGTTCGGGCCACTTAACTGTGACCACAATGAACTACCAGTGGTTACCGTATTTCCAGTTAGAGATGTTGTGGTTACATTACAGGCCAATACCTGACCGGTACCCGCATTGGCGCTTGTTGGAGTAAGTGAAATCGTAACATTGATGGCATCCGTAGCTTCATCACATCCCGTTTGGACCGATCCGCTCACCACTCTTCGGAACAAAACGGTATAGGTTCCCTCAACATCAAAATCAATACTCAATGGAGTGCTTCCCGTGTTTTGAAAATTGTTGGAATTGACCAAAGTGGATGAAGCAGGTCCGCTTACTATGGCATAGGTATTTGAACCATTACCTGTAGTTGTAAAGGGAATATCTACCTCTGTTTGGCCACATGCGGCAATGATGTCATTACCACCATTCGCCGTTATAGTTATTGGATTGGTCGAATATCGTATGGTTGTACTCGCCGAATCATCACAACCTGTGGTGGCATTGGCAATGGTATAGGTGAACACATACGTACTGCTGCCATCCAATCCAGAAACCTGTGTGGTGCTGTTGGATGGATTTAAAATACTGGCCGCCGGCCCTGAGGTCTGTGTCCATTGTACAGTTTCCCCAGAAAATTGGGGCTGGGACCCTACCAAGGTCGCCGTGGTTATACCAGGGTCACAAAAACGTATTGTACCGTCCTGGGTACTTGCATTGGAAATATCCTGGGTTGCCTCGTCCACGGTAATGGTGACTGTATCCTGACCTGAAGCACAGGGGCCTACCACCGTCCAACGCAACACATAAGTTCCCTCGATAAGATTGGAAACTGTAGACCTATTATTGTTGACATTTGCGAAATTAGGTGTACTGGGTCCACTTACAAAGGACCATGTACCAACCTGACCGTTGATATTGTTTCCACCAAAACTACCATCAAGAGTTGTGGACTGGGTAACGGTATAACAGTTGTCCAGATTTTGGTCGGCTCCTGCATCTACAGGTGATTCGCCCCCATAATTGGTCACGGTCATGATGTCAAAGGATTCACAGTTTTGACCCGGTGCATAATCAGGTCCCGTGATGGTCCATCTTAGTGTGGTGGTGCCTGCACTTCCTTCGGGCAATGTTATGGTGGATGTAGGGGAGTTCGGAAAATTTATGATAACACCGGCACTATTTCCACCATCAATAGTCCATAGACCTGTTTCACCTGGGTTGAGAGGTGTATTTGCTATGATTGATATGTTTCCAGTATTGTCTGGACATGAGGCCACATCTAGACCGGCATCTGCCGTCGTAATGGGCTGCACAGTAATATCTACATCTTGGAATTGTGTGGTACCATCGGTACAGGTTGCCGTCAGTCTAAAGGAATAGATATTTCCCCCTATCAATCCATTGATAGCTGTGTTAAGATCGGAAGGGTCCGCTATTATTACCGAGGGACCCGCTACTTGAGACCATGTTGGTCCGCTTTGCACCAGACCTGTTGCGGAACCGGAAAGGGTAAAGGGTGAATTTTCGCAAATGGTCTCCGCAACCCCGGCATTGACCGAGCAATTTTGCCCAAAAGTGTCTTGAACCGAAGAAAGCAAAACAACTAAAAATACAAAGGTTACTTTAAATTTACCTGACAATAGAAACATAGCTACAGATGTTTAGATTACATTATTTCAAAGAATTTTCAAACATATTATTAAAATGTCAAAACCATAACAATATGTTGTCATTCGTCGATAGGATGTTGCCAATACGGGTGTAATCGATGAATGGATTTATAAAAATGTAATTTTATACGTGTTAATTAAATCTTAAGACACCGTATGTCTTCAAACGAATCTGAACTGGCCCAGTCCAAAGTTAAGTCATAGTTTCAACTTTTGAATTTGGTGCTCTTTTCTTCTTTTGAGCATCGTTCTTTTCTTTATCAATTTACGGTTCTCCAATATCTTTTTGTCCAATCCAAAATATACGGTTGCAGGGGTCAGGTTGTCCAATGATTCGTGGTATCTCCTGTTGTTGTAATAGTCCACGAACTCTTCCAATCTTTCCTTTAGCTCCCCCGGCAAATAGTAGTTGTCCAGTTTGATGATGTTCTTCATCGAACGGTGGTAACGCTCTATCTTGCCCTGCGCCTGTGGATGGTTCAGTTTTCCCCGGATGTACTCCATCTCCCTTTCCTTTATTAACTCCTTCAGTTCGCCACTGATGTAACAGGGCCCGTTGTCCGAAAGGAGCCTTGGAATTTGCCCCTTGGGCAGTGACACTTTTTCCAGTGCCCTTCCCACTGTTTTCTTCACATCCTCTGCGTTCATCGAGGGGCAGAGTTCCCAACGGACTATATAGTGATTGTATAATCGTCCAGGATGGTCGAGAGATAGTACCTGCCAAATCCCACGATCTTCAGATAGGTGAAGTCCATCTGCCACATCTGGCATACCCTTTTTGGGTCTTGTCCCTATACTCCTGTAAGGCGGCCATGGTATCAAAGGCTGGGATGTCACCAACCCATTGGACTTCAAGATACGGTAGACACTGCTCTCGGAGATATGGCCCTCCCGTTTATCGGTCATCTTGCAGGCAAGTCAACGAAAGGATTCATCAGGGAAGCCAGTTCACTGCCAAGGAAAGGGACACGGACAATGCATTTATCGAAAGGCAGTGTGGAGAAACGTGAAATACTAAAAGATATACCTGAACCCTCCAAGGGACGGTATGGATTTTTATCTGTTACTGCCAGAATACTTTGATTATTAAAACCATGAAAGACGACACCAGTCCATTGACTATGAAAGACCTATCGATTTATTTAAAAGAATGGCTTGATAATTATATTAGTTTTATAGAAAACCTGTCCTAAAGACCCGGGTATCTACTTAGGCCGAAATTGCCATCACAAAAACCACAGTGTTTATTATTAGTTTTTTCATAATACTTAAATTTATATTGTAATGGTTTTTTTATTGTCTTAATTATTTATGCCCTTCTAGTACATTACTTATATTAGCTACCAGTTGTTTTAATGAATAAAATCTTATGGCATAATCTCTAACTGCAGATATGGTTTTAGATTTAACAAACATTAGTTTTCCTAATTTTCTTGAATCGGCTTGAGCCTCTTCTACACGTGCTCTTTGTCGGCTAACATATAACTTAAGTGCGTAAGAAAGATGCTGTTTATCTGCACGCGACAATTCATCTACAAGTGCCGCAGCAGAGTCCATCGCCATTGAAGCACCAACCCCAGCAGTGGGTAAAAATCCGCAAGCCGAATCTCCAAGTAATACTACATTTTCCTTATTCCAAGCATTTGTTTTGCAATCGTGAAATTCCCAATAATAAGGGTTCTCTGTTGACGCAAGTTTTGATAAAGCTGTGCGTAATAATTGATGTTCAGGATTAATATCTTTCTTGATGTCTTTAATAAATTTTTGGATTCCTTGTTCTTTAATGATTTCGTTTGGTCCTCCCACAAAAACCCCAACTTTATCTTTAACAGGATATAATCCCATAAATGAAGATGCACCCCAATATTCCTTATAGGTATTTAATTGTTGATTTTCTAACCAAGCTACGTAACCTCCCCAATGAGTATCATAAAAACTATATTCATCTGGTTGCCAAAGTAATTTTCGAGTTTCGGAATGTATTCCATCTGCTATAATAATCATATCAAATTCTTGTATAGTATCGTTAGAAAATGAAACAGTTACTTTATTGTTATTTTGCTTCATTTTTGTGACAGTACTTCCATAAGCAATGTTTTTTGAACCAATTTTGTTTACCAAAATATTAATGAGTTCTTTTCTTTCAATTCCTCTATAGGAATCATATTCCACATTAATAAAATCCAAAGAATAGGCCTTGTTTAAATCGCCATTTTCTTTATGGATCTCATAGTTTTTCATTTCTATGCTTTTTTCAAAATAGTCGCTTTCAAGACTGAGTTCGTTCATAACCCTACCACCCAATGGAAGCAAACCAAGCATATAACCAGTAGTGTTGAAGCTTTCTTCAGTTTCCTTTTCTACTATTAAAGGAATTACACCTCTTTGTTTAAGCAAAGCTGCACAGGTTAAACCTGCAACTCCAGCTCCAACTATTAGGATATTTAAATCTTTCATTGTTCTTTAGTTTTAGTTTTTATTTACAAAAGCATAAGCTTCTTCTAATTGTGATTTGTCAAAATAACGCTCCTCACTACCTTCACTCAGTCTTTTGAAAAAGAAATTGTCTATTGGCACTGCTGCTTTTAAAATATTGGTATGCGCCACAATGGCTAAATGTCCAATTTTTTTAAAATTTCTTAATGCAAATATTGTATCTTCAAAAAAAGCTTTGGTGCTACTTTTAGAAATTTTCATTTCATCAAGTTTTACAAGCAGGTTCACTTTGTCATATCCTTTTTCAAATTTTTCATTAAACAATTTTTGGCAAAAATCTTCGTCCTTTTTTGTGAAGCCTTCAATGACTTCCACTGCCAAAACATTTCTATCGAAGGTTTTAAGTTGTTCTATCATTGTTTTTATTTTATAATTATTCAATATTTGTGTTTTGTATAAAATCATTTTGTATATGTTCATTTGCCCTTTGGTTATGGTCTTTTACTTTTGCTAACCATTCATTGTATTGTTTTTCAAGTTCGGCTCCTTCTCGGTAAAGTTTTTGTCCCATAGAATCTCCATCATCTTGTAAAACATCGTCAGTATTTTCAAGCTGTTTCATATTTTTAGAGAAAATGTCTATTATGGATTTATCTTCAACCTTTTCAGGATTGGTTAAGAGATATAAATCGTCTGTGATTAAATAATCGTGACCAACTGCAACTTCTGCATTTAAAATGGTTTCCATTAAATTGTCTGGGGCAATGGTTTCATCATTTTTTAAAGCCATTACCATTTTGTTTAATGATTCAATAGAATTGTCTAAAGTTGTTTTGCCTTTGCCAGTGAGGTTTTTTCCTTCTTCTGATAAAGTTTTAACTCCTTTACTTAACTCTTCGGCAGCTTTTTTGGCGTTGTTGCTTTCCAGTGCTGTGATTGCGTTGTCAAAATGAATATCCGATTCATTAGGAAACCCAATTTCTGAAACCTCCTCAACAGTTGTTACATCTGTAGTTTCATCATTTTTTTCTTTACAAGAAAAAATAGTCAATAAGCTTAACACTATTACTGAGGTTTTTACTAAAGTTTTCATAGTTCTATATTCTTGATTAAACTTTTTATTGATTCATTGATCACTGCAAAGTTTTTAACAATTACACCCAAAACCTAATGTAACACCCTGTTGTAGGTTCAGATTTCAGAAATTTGAACCTAAAAGGTGTATGGGCTGGGTAATATTTTGTTTTTGAACAAAAATGCTTTTGGAAAAGAGAGACAACGCCCTTATTTAAAGAGAAGATTTAATACTTTCAATCGAAAAAAAATCGATTAAAGAACCCAAGGGCAAATGGCAATATAATCTCTGATTCGGTGAAATGTAAACTATGTGTATGAGGGTAGAATTCTTGAGATTATAAAAGACAGATATGGGAAATATTATGCGTTTATTGAAAGAAAACCAAATAATATTTTTTCCATTCATCTTCAGCAAGGGGTATGGATCTGATTAGCGCAGAGAATAAGTTAGTATTATATAACGTAGAACAAATCCAATTACTTGCTATAGAGATTGAATCTGCTTAAATAAATCGCCAAATCCAATTACTCTCCTAGTAATAATACCAATGATTCATCCATACCAAATTTACAATTCCCTAAAACCCAGACTAACGGTTATAAGACTTCTTAAGTATTATATTGTTAGCTGCATATAGTCATTTGCAGTATCCGAACCCTTCTTTTTAACCATAAGTCACCTATTCGGTTAGCATAAAATATTCAAAGGCCAGAAATCCCTTATTTATTGGGGTTTTGAGAGATGGGTTCTAGAGCCTCAGGAAGCACGGCCCTGGTCTGGGAAGGAGAATTACGATGATTGAAAAATCGACCGTTGGCAATCAATTTTTTGTATCCGGGATATACAACCTGAACATGGGCGACCAGTTCATATTAGACAATCCCGTAAGTAAGGCCTATAGATTTATATCCGTAAATAAAAACTCTGCGATGCAAGTGGCAATTCGGGTAGTGGGCAAAAAGCCAAGGATAATACCCCAGGGCCAATTGAAGACCATTCGGGATATAACATTTCCAACTCCTTGGTAAGCCGATTCATGTCCGACAACTTATTTCAGGCCATATCACTGGCGGCGCCAATTATTATTTTGTTATCGACCTTTTTGACCTTCATAAAAGATGTGGGCACATGTCTGGGATTTAAGGTGGAGACATCCAAAAAAGAAAAGAAGGGGAAAAAACAATAGGCGGAAAGAAGACTGGTCAGTTTTGCAGTATTGCAATGCCCCATTTGACGATTTCCGTCTATATTTTCTCACACAAGGTACTATCTGAATTCGTTTAACATCGAGTGCATGGAAACCTGTAACAAAGTCCAGTGAATCCACTTCAAAGGTAAAAGGAGGCCATTGATTGGACAAGATGAATATAATCACCAACCTGCAATGTTTAAAAAAAATTGGAAGAACATTAGTAATAATTGCTATTATTCTTTCTTTTTCACTAAACATTATGGCTTTGACTTTTTTGAATCATTCATACTATTGACCATTACAGTCTCCGTCCTTTTCCTTTTCTCCTTTTCTTCCTAAATCGTATCTTATCGTCAAGTTCCAGTTTAAAAGAATTCCATTGATTGTCATCGGTTTGATGTGATTTCAATCCAATTGCTTCAACGTTTCCCATATCACTTTTTGGTTGTTCAATAGTTTTGATAGTCTGTCCAGTAACACTAAATGTCTTTCCTGCAATTGGTGTTGATGCCCTTCTAAATTCTTTAAAAGCGCTATCACTTCTTCGTTCTGTGCTATTATTTTCGAGAATAACTGTACGGTCTCTGTCTTGTTCATAATCGATTCGTTTGATGATATTGTTCCATGAAAATTGTCGCCCAAGGGTGCTTCCTTTGTATATAATGTTATTGTACCTAATGGAGATTCCTGTTACCCGTCCAGTACTTTTGCTTATGTTGAACTTGGGAGTTATTTTCATTTTAACCAGCTCATTAATGAATTCCGTTACATTATTGGATTTTAAGATTGCATTTTCAAGATGCTGTTGAAGCGTAAGTTTTAATGGTGGCTCTCCTGTTCTAAAAGCCTTTTGGATCTCTTTATGGGTAAGTGTCACCTTTTTTACCAATTCTACATCACTTAGCTGAGATAGTCCATACTTAAGTTCAAGTCTCCTAACCAATCGCTCGCTTCGTTCGTAATCTTTACTGTCGCTGACCACTTCCCCGGAAAACTTTACACGATTGGCCACAATATGGATGTGTTCATGTTCTTGGTCGCAATGTCGATACATGATATACTGATTGTCATCGAAACCCATGCCTTTCAGATAATCCATTCCCAAAGATGTGAATTGCCCATCACTTAACCTATCATCATAGGGCAGGTTCAATGAAACATGATACACCGCTTTGCCAAGTCGAGGTCGAAGTTGTCTGACCAAATTGAACTCCTGGGTCATATCCATGATCCTTCCATAGGTAAGATTGGTGTCCAACAGATGCCCTTTCCCCTGTTCTATCTTCTTTTCATTGTAGGCCAACACCCCATAGAAATCCTTTCCTTTAATCTGCTTGGCAATCACTCTTTACAATATTTGATTTTAGCATGTCCAAAATATTCTTTAATTCTGCTAGTTGATTAATTAACATTGGGGGATGTTTCATTCCCAGATGTACCTTTTTAGTGAGTTGGTTAATATTATTCCCGATACGGCCCAACTCAATGAAAAGTTGTCTGTCCTCAAGCAATATTCTTTTTCTTGGCAGTGTTTTTCCCGTTACCCTTTTCCTTATATAATCGGGAATCGTAATTCCCAGCGTACTTGCATTTTGGGATAGTATCAGGTATTCGTCCACCGTCATTCTCACGTTTACCCGAATAGCCCTTAATTCTCGTATTTTCTTTTTTGGTCTTGCCATATTTTAGGGGTTTGGGGAGAATCCCCAACAAGCCATGCGAACAGAGTGAGCAGTTTTTTGCTTGCAAAAACATGGCTTGCTTCGTGATCTCCGATATAAAGTCCATTTTCTATTTTGTCTTTGGGTCATCAATTTGTTTCTAAGAAGGGATTTCCCTTAACCGATCGATAAGTTCATTGATGTCATTGGGATGGAACAAGACACGTCCACCAATAGGTATCTTTTTGAGCAACCCTTTTTCCATCCAGGAATAGATGGTCGGTCTGGTCACTTTGAATTTTTTGACCAAATCGGCAATCGTCAACATTTCATTTTCAGTTTGATTTTCATTATCCTTATCCTTCAGTTTTGGAGCTAGATTGTTTTTGAGAGATTCCACAGGAACGTATTCCTTTAATCCATCGTCGTCCATGATAAATATGCGCTTCATATTACTGGTATTTGCTGATTTACTTTATTGAACAAACCTAGCAACATTGAACAGCATTTAACCTGTTTACCGTACATCAGTTTATGTATGGCAAATCAAGAAACATTCAAAATAAATTTGTAAAGGAATTGAGATTAAATCTAAGATAGAGATGGTAAGCCTCGGGAGGCTTACCATCTCTATTCGATTCCTTCGAGGGTGTTGCCAAAAACACTGTTTTGGCAACTGCCATAGAAATATGGGTAGGGAGAAAAAGAATTCAGTTTACGCTAACACTCGGACAATCTCTAGCCATTGTCTTCTTTCTCCCTTTCCACAAATATTTTACAAAAATTTCAAGCTACTTTAAATACAATTATTTAAATAAATGTATAATCATACAAATGTATATATCATTAAATATTTATTTGTTTAAGGCCAGGTATAGAGT
>NHBR02000125.1 GCA_002167435.2 Allomuricauda sp. TMED12 | reverse complement strand
TGCTGCAGCAACTCTTCTACGACGACGATGACTTTGACGGTGATGGCGACATTGACAGCGCTGATGAGCTGCACTTGCAGGGCAGTTTCGCCAGTTTTCGCCAACGCCGTCAGCAGTCCGCTGCTGCAGGCACCCTTCGGTCGTATCGTGACCGTCCGAACACTACGGTCGGTCTGTCGGTGCCCTCGCGCCGCGCGCAGTTTGGGCGTCGTTCTATGTCTCCTGGACGACGCACGACTTCGACTGGTTCCGGCTACACCGCGCCCGCACCTTCGCGCCCGCCAACTGGCTTGCACCCGAGTCTGAACGTGTCGACGAGGGGGAGTGACGATCATCGTGAACGTCGACACGCCCAGCAGCCTCGGCACGTACCTCGACGCTCGGGAGCAGCCGGCAGCTCAATGGGCAGCCTCGCCGCAGCTGACCGCCGGCGCAGTGATCGAGACCGCAATGATCGAAATCGCAATGACCGCAATCGGCACAATGACGATCGCAAGCCGCGCGCTCTTGACCGTTATCGCAAGGACTTCTCACGTGACGACAAGCAAAAGCTCGATGAAGCGAAGCGCAAGGCGAATGTCGTGAGCAAAATGGTCGAGACCGGCAAAGCGAATCCGTCGGCGGCGGCATCAGCGCTCGACAAGGTGGGCACCATCGCACAGGAGATCATCAGCTTGAGGCTCGAGGAGCAGCTCAAATCCGACCACGTCACTGATGACGAGGGCTACGTCACTGCTGACGATGTGCACGAGCGAGAGCGCGCGCATCGAGCCGACGCCGTGCGTTCTGTCGTCGGCCGGCGGCTCGAAGAGCTCGGGCTCACCGAGGACATCGCTGTGACCGCCCGTGAAAACATTATCGACGACCTCAAGAGCATGCTCGCTACTGGCGTCGACATTTCCGATGAGGCACTCACACTACTTGCTCAAGACGGTACGACGGCATACGTCGACTCGTGCGGATCGAAATGCTTCGTGAAGGACCCGGAATTATGCAAGCCCGACACGGTCACCAAGCTGATCAAGCCCGCCAAGATCAAAATGGGCAAGGGCTTCACGCTCGCTACGCACATCGGCATGATGGAGTTTCACCTCAAGGCCGTCACCGGCAAGAAGTACATCATCCTGCTCCCGGCCCTCATCTGCCCGAACTTCGACACACCTATCGTCATTCTCTCGGGGCCCATGCTGAATGCCATCGATATCGGCACCGGTCCCATGA
This sequence comes from Allomuricauda sp. TMED12, assembly GCA_002167435.2. Classification (GTDB taxonomy): domain Bacteria; phylum Bacteroidota; class Bacteroidia; order Flavobacteriales; family Flavobacteriaceae; genus Flagellimonas. Next base: position 6,452 of record NHBR02000125.1, on the reverse strand, counting down.
CGAACTACCTCATCTCGCTCTCTCGCATCGCCAACCACGCTGTCCCCATCAAGCCAAACGCCGACAGCGACGTCATCCTCATCGACAAGAAGGCGAACGGCATGCCGTTCGTACGTTTCGACGTCACAGGCGACGGCTCGGAGTACTACGACTTCGTCACTGGCGAGCCGTACAGCTATGACGACGCGCTTCGCCGAGTACACCGCGCATTTCCAGCGCTGCGCACACAAGCGCTCGAGAAGAAGGACTCAGACGAAGTCGAACTTCTCGACGACATGTACCACGGCGTGTGTTTGATCGTGCACGATGCACTATTCGTCGGCAGCGACCCGGCATACATGCCGTCTCTCGTCGAGCGCAGCTACGACTCCAAGGACGACGAGGGCCACGCGCAGAGCCGACGGTCCGAATTCACAAATTCATGCGTACGGACGTACGGACGGATTCACGAATTCGATGCTCAGCCAGTTCCAGAGGTCCCCGACGCGCTTTCACACCAAGAACGACCTCACACACATCATGAGCGACCTCGTCCGGGCGAGCAGAACTGTGATGCTGATGAAGGCTCACGTGGAGTCCGTCGGCTGAGTTCTGCCTCGCTCGGACAAGACGTCGGTGTGAGTCCAATTGTGAGCGCACACACGCAAGCCGCAGATGATGCGCTTACTGACGCAGGTTTTATAAATCGTCTGCGACGTGTGATGAACCGAACAACAGCCTCGAAACACGTGCATTGGTCCGACAAAGCGTCAACTCCGAGCTCACGAGAAGTCAAACGCGCCGAAGCTCTGAAGACATCCCGCTCCGGGAAGAATCTGCTCAATCTCATGGCGCTGCATTCCAACTCGCCAATTCGGCGGTACAGAAACACGACGTCTAGCACGAAAACTGCGTCTGGAATCGTACCCGGCGAGCAAACGAGTGGCACCAGATCGTCGGCGACGTCGGCGACGACATCGGTCGACATTGCCAACGCGCCCGCAGTGCCCGAATTAACGAATTCTTCGGCTCAGAGCACAATCGCGCGCAATTTGCGAAAAACGCTCGGCATCTCCACGATCTTTACCGTATTTCTGCTTTGCTACGGTCTTGCGACGACGACCACGTTCGAACAACATCGGTCCGAGGCCACGGACACGTCGTTGCCCATCACGGTCGTCGGCGGTGTCGAGAGCAACACCTTCCTCCGCAAGGACTTTGAACGGCGCTGCCCACAAGCACGCTCATACGACGACATGCGATCGTTCGTCAAGAAGCTCGAAGACGACCTCGATCTTCGTAAGGCGTGCTATGCTAACATCTACGAAATCACCTGCCCTTGCTACGACAATACAACACTGAAAACGTACAATCAGAGCGACGATCATCCCGACGGCGACCTATTTCTACTGCAGGTTCGCGCCGTCGAGCTGGTACAGCCCGACATCGTCATCAGCGAGATGACGCCGCCACACGAGCACTGCTTCAAAGTGCACGAAGACGTGGCGAAAAAGTTTCGGGATTTGCGGTACGACGTCACAGTAACACCCCGGTTACCGTCGGACAACTGTGGTGACCGCACATCGCGCCAACGCTGGATCATGATCGCTCGCCGCGCACCCAGCGGCCCGATTGACGTCAAATCGTTTGCCGACAAAGGTCCGACTCACGTGCGAGACATTCTCGACCCCCCACATCTCGTCGACCCATCTCTCTACGTCGATGTGGAAATCGAGCCTGCGGCTCGAAGGGGGGAAAGTGTGAGCCAGAGCGTCGAAAATGTCGGCGAAAAGGTTTCGCACGCCAAGCTCATCGGTTATTGCAAGGGCTACGAGCACACGAAAGGCTGGAGGATCTACGACGTCAACTATCCGGTCCCTACGATCACGCGCTACGGCAACATCTTGATCCTCGACGGGAAGCAAGTGCGCTATCTATCGATCGCAGAAATGGGTCGCGCAAGCTCATTCACCCCTCGCCAAATCGATCATCTCAAGCTTCTCGAAAACACGGGCAAAGCACGAATTGCTCTGTCGTACATTGCGAATGCCGTCCCTCGAGGGCTACTCCATACCGTTTACGAAATTGCCGTCTTCGACTTGCAGCGCGCGCAGTGCCTCAAAAATGTCGACGACGCGCCTACACACCCCGCAATGGTGGTCGTCGATTCGACCAACGACTTGTTCATCGAGCCCCCGTACCTCGAGAACTCGTCCATCGAGCCCCCGTGCCTCGAGATCTCGTTCCTCGAGAGCAGCGACGGCTATTACGACTGCCACGACGAGCAAACACTGGACTTCGACGCATTTGCACGCAATTTCTTCACCGTCGTAACCGACGAGCTATACGAGAACGATGACGACACCTTTATCGATGATCCGAATGCAGTACCAACAGAACCCGTTGCTGTGCCCCCAGAAGACGACGCGCCATCGTTGCGATCTCGGCCGAAGCCGCCGCCACCGTCTTTGGCAGGATTGCCGCGCTACACTGAGGGCACCGCAGAATACGCGCAGGCATGCAACCGCGCAGCGCGCTATCACGCAATCACGCACCACTCAGCGCGCAAGATGGAGTACAACATCGCAGCAGGATACGGATTGGGGTGCAAGCCCGGCGACAGCCAGTACCTCAAACCGTGCATGACGTGCATGCGAACGGGACTCGACCGCTTCCAAGAGCCGCAGGAATCCAGGGGGGTCTCTCCGCGCCACACCTACAAGCCGGGGGAGATGTGGTTCATCGACGGCTCCGATGCTACCCACTATTCGGAGTGGGGGCACAAGCGATATTGCATCAATGCGGTCGATGCTGCGACGTTTTACCGTGTGTGCTTCTACACGACCACCAATAAGGCGAGCGAGTTCTGTGAATTCATCGATTATCTCGTCAAATTGGTGAAAATGCGCACTGGGAACGACGTCAAAAAGCTGTACTCCGACTACTTCTCTACGTACATGGACAACAGCGTCGTCACATCGGCTCCAACACGTGACGGGCGGCGTATTGAACTCGAAGTTACACCGCCATACCTCAAATCTAGGAACACGTACGCCGAAAACTCGATCTACTCAAACCGCAAGGCGGCACGCGCACGCCTCTTCAACATGCTCGGCCGCAACATCAAAGGCATGCCCATCAAGGACACGGGCAAATACTGGATATTTGCGTGGGAGCACGGCGTTCAAACGCACAATTTCTCGGCGTATGAGCCACTCATGGAGCTCTACGGCACGCCGACTTCACCAGTACAAGCCTTTACTGGGGACCGCACCATTCGCGCACCTCATCTACGACCATTCGGCGAACCGTGCATGATGGTACAACAGCTCGACAAGCGGCCGAACAAGCTCAAAGACACGGCGATTCCGGCGTACTACCTGTTCAACGGCGGCTACAACCCGATCACGAACGTGCTCGCCGATTCCCCCCAATCACACGTCATTCTGCTGGAAAACGACAGTCTACGCATCTCTGGCAGAGTGCACTTCCCGTTTGACAATCGGATGTACAAAGATGCGGCGGCAGCCACGGTATTACCAAATCCTGCGACGACAAACGTGGCCACTTCCGTGCCCGACTTCGTCGACAGCACCGTGGGCGGCGTGCACATGCCGTATCGACGCACGCCACTGGGGACCGCTGAAAACCCCCACGAAATTAGGCCTGAGCCCAATTTACCGCCCGCAACCGCGCCTTCGACTACACCCGATTCGACAGCCACTGACATCGACAAGCATTCCTCGACAACCACGACGAGCGTGGCAAGCGTGGCATCATCACCGTTGGCGATCCCACGCAGCCCTCGTCCTGCGCGCAGTCAAAACGCTCCCGCACCAGTTTCACCGCAGTTTGATGCAGATGGTGCGCACACCAACAAATCGATGTCACCGGCTCGACCAACATCAACCACGATGACAGCACCCTCACCGGGCTATCCGATATCGTCACCGACGGCTCCTGCACCTCGTCGGCTTGCGATGACTACGCCCGCGCAGCCCGATGCCGGCGCTTATAACGCACCGCAAAATGTGCCTGCGCCAGCTGTGCCAACCGCGCCTCCATCCGGCCCTGTGCAACCCACTGCAACACACGTGCCACCGTGGAATGTGCTGAAGCATCGTGACGACCCGATCGTGTGGGATCTCTCGAAAACGAAATACGGCAAATCCCTGGAACGGCTGCAAAAAGTTCAAAAGGCTAAAACGACCAAGGAGTACGCGCAGCTACACCCAGGCCCTGGCGGCAAAACTCGCGCCGACTTCGAAGACGAGTTTAAGCGTGGATTCTTCACGTTGCCTACGTACGGTAATCTACGGTTGCTATCGACATATGAGACATATGTCGAGGGGGAGAATAACGACGCAGATTACCCAAAAAATGACGCAGATTACGCAGAAAAACCATATGGGAGTAACACAACTGCCCCAAATCCTGAAGTTTCACACGCGCCTATCGACTTCAACCGTTGTCGTGGCGACTGGCCGTTGTATCTACACGACGACAAGCAGCCCCGTGATCCCGTCATCGAGCAGAAACTGCAAAGCTGGCTCGATCACTATCATGGTGAAACGCTCGGTCTCACGCAAGAGGAATACGCAGATATTCGCAGAGGCCGAGAACGCGCAACATCACTCTACGGCGAAACGTTTGTCCTCGACACATACGAGCTGGTTCACGACTACCTACAGCTTCTGCTCTCCACAGACAGCTTGCCCCTCAACGGCGGTGACAGCCACTTCACTGAGGTGCTGCTGCAGATTGTGGATCCCACCAATGAGGAGATTCCGATGGTTGACGCCAAGGACATCCGGCTCGACCAGTTCAAACTAGCCGATCTTCGTGACGTCAGCCAGGATCAAATCAAGCCCATGCTGGAGGCCATTGCGAAAGAGGTTGAGGGCTTGTGCCAGAACGGAGTGTTTCAGTTCGTGCCTGAACTGCCAGACAAAAAGCCGCTTAATTCCCGCATTGTCCTCAAGGTGAAATATCGCGCCGATGGCAGCTACGACAAGCACAAAGGACGTCTTGTCGTGAAGGGATTCCAAGCCGTGCCCGGCGTAGATTTCTTCTCAACGTTCAGCCCGATGGGTACTCTTACCACCGTGCGTGCCATTCTGGCTATTGCCGTCGCCATGGACTTGGACGTGTGGCATGTGGACATTCCGCAGGCTTTCGTTCAGTCCAAGATTGACACGCCTATTTACCTGCAGCTTCCGAACGGCATCACCGTCGATGCGCGCTATGCCGACGGTCGGTACGATAACCGTGTGGTCAAATTGCTGCGAGCTCTCTACGGCCTGAAGCAGAGTCCACAACTGTGGAACAAGGAGCTCAATCGCATTCTGACTGAGGTACATGGTTTCACCCGCTGCCACACCGACAGCTGCCTGTACTACCACAGCGACAATGACGGCAAATTCGTGCTTCTGGTTGCTGAGGTAGACGACCTCGTTATTACTGGTTCGAACGAGGGCAAGATCAACTCGATCAAGAAGGACTTCACTGAGCGTTACAAGATCACCGCATGGGAGCCAATCTCATCCTTCTTGGGCATCAATATCCACTATGATCGACGCGCCGGCACTCTGACAATGGACGTCAAAGCTAAAGTTGACGAGCTATTCGACGTGCGTTACAAGATCTTGAACGACTGTCAAGGGCGTAGCACTCCTCTTTCCGACCAGAAACACAAGGTCAGCGAGTCGGAGAACAAAGTTGACCTGTTCCTCAAAATCAACTACGCCAACATCGTCGGCGCTCTCATCTATATGAGCATCACTTGCCGACCAGATCTCACCCTCGCAGTCGGCAAAGTATCACGTGGAATGCACAACCCCACTCCCGAGAACGTGTTACAACTACGTCAGATCGTGGGATATCTCAAAGTGCATCGTGACGTCAAGCTGACTTATCGCAGGAGCAAGGCGCGCATCCAACGCTTGTTCAAGCAGATCGCAGATGTCGACTCCGCGCTTCTCAGCATTGTCGGACACGATTACAGTGAGATTCGAGACCCCATCGTGGGTATGAGCGATGCAGACTTTGCGAGTGGTACCGAACCCGCGCGCAAGTCTATCAGCGGCATGGCGTTCTTCCTTTACGGCAATCTGATTTGCTGGCGCTCCAAGCTCCAGCCACTCACTGCCAAATCTACGCACGCCGCAGAACTCATCGCGCTCAGCTTCGCATCTGACGAAGGCGTATGGCTACGACGTTTGCTACTTGAAATCGGTTTCGTCATCCCTCATCTCGGACGTGTCGTGACGAGTGACGAAAGCGACCAGGGGGAGTTTCACAACCTCCAGAAAATTGGCAAACAGCTCACGCCCCCCATTCTTTGCGACAACAAGGGGACTGTCTTCACCGCAAACAATCCGTCGACGGACATCAACACCAAAGCTCTCGAGACGAGGTGGTACGATATCCGTGACAAGGTGCGTGACGGTCTTCTGAAGGTGTTTCACATCGGC
>NHBR02000124.1 GCA_002167435.2 Allomuricauda sp. TMED12 | reverse complement strand
TATATCGAAATAATTTTGCAAATAGTTGACTCGGTCGTGATTGGCATAAACAAAACTTAAAGTACGTTCAATAAGTACTTTTCCGGCTTCGTTATATACAATATCAATTTCAGAGAATGTATCAGTGTGATTTAACCTTACGGGCTCTTGATCGATAATAATTCCCTCGTCTATCTTATCATCAATTATATGCGTGGTCACACCGGAAACCTTCACACCTAATCTTATCGCATCTTGAATGGCGGACTGAGTGTTTTTAAATGCGGGAAGCAATGATGGATGGATATTTAGAATTCTATTACGAAAGGTATCTAATAAAGTCGTTCTTATTTTGTACTTGTATCCGAGAAGGAACAAATAATCAATATTTCTCTCCTTTAATACTTTGGAAAGCCATATTTGATATTCCTCAATTGAGCTATAACTTTTCGGGTTTCGATTAATGACTTCAATATGATGCTTCTCGAAGTTTTTGATGTTTTCCGTCTTCTGACCAGACGTGACAATACAATCGATATAATGGTGGTCGAAGTTATTTTCCACTAACAAGTTTAAGCAGTCATTCGCACAACGTCCACCTCCACTAAAAAAAATTGCCCATTTGATTTTTGCTCTTTTCATATTTTGAGACAATTTAAAAACTCATTTTTCTCCCAAAATTTACACTAATGTTAAGTAAAAACTATGAATTATCAAAAAATTATTGATTTTCGGAATCTTTATCCGACTTTTGGTGATGAATGTGGAATCATAATCCGTCGCCAATTTATGTTGACTCTTCTTTTTTACCAGTAATGGCATTTATTTTAACTATTGATTATAGCCACTGTTGTACAGGCAACGATAGCCGCTGTTTCTGTACGAAGGCGGTTTCTTCCCATAGAAATGGGGACATAGCCTTTTTCTTTGGCCAAATCAATTTCCATTTTGGAAAAATCACCTTCCGGACCTATCAGGATTGAGACATCATTGTCCGCAACCACCTTTCTTTTTAACTCCATTTTTTCTCCGTCTTGGCAATGGGCAATAAATTTATAACCTGTAGAAATATCGTTTTCCAAGTATTCCTTGCAAGAAATAGGTGGATTAATTTGAGGTAAAACGGTTTGCAATGATTGCTTCATGGCAGATTGAAGTACTCGCTCCATTCTTTCCAGTTTGATGGTCTTTCTTTCAGAGTGATCACAAATAATAGGGGTAATCTCGTCTACACCTATTTCTGTAGCCTTCTCCAAGAACCATTCATATCGGTCGTTCATTTTTGTGGGAGCGACCACCATATGTAGTTTGTACCGTTTTGGTATAGATTTTTGATGGGAAATGATTCGTGCCTTGCACTTTTTTTGATTAGGCTCCAAAATTTCAGCTTCAAACAGATAACCTTTACCATTGGTGATGTGCACAATATCTCCCTCTGATTTTCGCAAAACCCGAATAATGTGTTTGCTTTCGTCTGGGGGAAAAGTGAACTGCTTGGCGCTATTGTCCAATGTTGGGTTGTAGAAAAGCTGCATAGCTATGGTTTAATTAATTAGCCACCAATGGCGTAACGTGCCTTGGCAGCAATACTCTGATCTGTGAACTTGCCTCTTTCAAATTTAAGATAACCCACAATACCGATCATTGCCGCATTGTCCGTGCAATACTCAAATTTAGGAATAAAGGTTTGCCAGCCCAATTTTTCTTCTGCTTCCTTAAGTCTGTTTCGAATTCCGGAATTGGCAGCAACCCCACCTCCAATGGCAATTTGTTTGATGCCTGTTTGCTCAACAGCTAATAGCAGTTTGTCCATTAATATTTCCAATATGGTGAACTGCACCGAAGCGCAGATATCGTTTATGCTTTGTGAAACAAAATCAGGATTTTTCTGGGTTTCGCGCTGCAAAAAGTAGAGAATACTGGTTTTTAACCCGCTAAAACTAAAATTTAATCCATCAACCTTAGGTTTGGGAAACTTAAACGCATTGGGGTTGCCCAATTTTGCATATCGGTCAATCAATGGACCACCAGGGTAGGGCAGTCCCATTAATTTTGCACTTTTGTCAAACGCTTCGCCCACGGCATCGTCCAAAGTTTCACCCAATACTTCCATTGAGAAATAATCCGAAACCTTTACAATTTGAGTATGCCCTCCGCTAATGGTCATCCCTAAAAAAGGAAATGCGGGAGCCATTTGGTTTTCATCCTCAATAAAATGGGCTAAAATATGGGCCTCCATATGGTTTACCTCGATCAAGGGAATGTCCAGACCCAATGCCAAGGACTTGGCAAAAGACGTTCCCACCAACAAAGAACCCATAAGTCCAGGTCCTCTTGTAAAAGCTATGGCAGATAGTTGTTTTTTATCGATATTTGCCTTGGCCAAGGCTTGGTGCACCACGGGGACAATATTTTGTTGATGTGCCCTTGAAGCCAATTCTGGGACAACACCGCCATATTGCTTGTGAATTTCTTGTGTGGCTACAACATTGCTGAGTACTTTTGTATTGCTAAGCACGGCAGCAGAGGTGTCATCACAGGATGATTCAATCGCAAGAATATATTTTTTTCGATTTTCCACAGGTTTTGGAACAAAAATTGGTTGTCAAAGGTAAAACATAAAAGTCCTATCAAAAAACTTCGTAAAATACTGTTACGTTTCCTACTGGCCGTTATTCTTATTATGGTTTTGGGCTCTTTGGTTCTTTCCTTGCCCGTCGTGCAGACCAAATTAGGCAAGTATGCCATGGATTCGTTGAACGAAGAGTTTGGGACCAACATTCAGATAGATAGGATAAGCATGTCCCTTTTTAACTTAAATGCAGGAATTAAAGGGGTTTATGTTGAGGATTATAAAAAAGATACGCTGATTTACATCCATAAACTATCCACTTCTATTTTAAACCTACGTAATATGGCTAACAATAAGATGGAGTTTGGCGATATTGAGTTGGATGGTCTTACTTTTAATTTAAAGACATATGAGGGGGAAACTGATACGAATTTGGATGTATTTGTGGCAAAACTGGATGACGGTAAACCGCGTGACCCGGAAACCACTCCATTTTTTATGTCCTCAGATGAGATTCAAATAAATAGCGGCAAATTTAGGTTGATTGATGAGAACTTGGAATCCCAAGAGGTATTGAATTTCTCTGAAATTGAAATTTTGGCGTACAATTTTCAGATTCTTGGACCCGATGTTTCTTTGAAGATAAAAAACTTGTCCACCTTGGCGAAACGGGGAATTCGCCTTAAAAATATGGCCACGGACTTTAAGTACACTAAGCAGCAAATGCGCTTTGATTCACTTTTGATAGATACCGAGCAATCCGAGTTGAAGGGTAATTTGGTGTTTAATTATGAGCGAGAGGATTTGGCCAATTTCGTTGATTTGGTAAACATTGATGCTGATTTTACAGATTCTTCCGTGGCTCTCAACGAAATCAATGCATTTTTTAATGAATTTGGGGAAGATAAAATAGTCAATTTCACTGGGAGTTTCAGTGGAGTACTCAATCAACTACAGGTTTATGACCTATTCCTTTTTACCGACAATACCGGTATTCGGGGTGATTTTAGGTTCGATAATATGTTTAGCGAACAAGCCCCATTTGTATTAAAGGGGGAAATTGATAATCTAACCTCCAGCTATTATCAGCTTAGAAGTATACTGCCCGATATCTTAGGTAGGAACATTCCTGAATCGGTTCAAAAATTGGGTCAATTTACGGTAAGAGGAGATGCCGAAATCACAGAAACATCTATTGATGTTACCGTTAATTTGAATACCGCTGTTGGCGATAGTTACGTGGACTTACAAATGACCAATGTGCAAACCATTGAAGATGCTTCTTATATTGGTTTTATTTCCTTGATAGACTTTAATCTGGGAGAATTTATAGACAACGAGGACTTGGGGATGGCTTCCATGGATATGAATGTGGAAGGAAAGGGGTTCGTGGCCGAAAGTTTAAATACAGAGATTTCTGGAGATGTATACAAGTTTGAGTTTAACGATTACGAATACAATAAAATTAAAGTAACTGGAATACTGAGGAACCAGCTCTTTGATGGTATTCTGTTATGTAACGACGACAACTTTAGGTTTGATTTTCATGGATTGGCCAATTTTGGACAGCGCGAGAACAAATTCAATTTTGTAGCGGCGGTAGATTATGCAGACTTAAGGGAGCTGAACTTCATCAATGATAGCATTTCCATTTTTAAGGGACATATAGATATGGATATCGAGGGCAACAATCTCGATGACATGGCAGGTCAGCTTCAATTTTCGAATACTACTTATCAAAATATAAACGACACATACTATTTTGAAGATTTCACTGTGAATTCTTCCTTTGACCAAGATACTATTAGAACCATTGAAATAAACTCTCCGGATATTATAACTGGGTATATGAAAGGGAATTTTAAGGTGAAAGAATTGGGACAACTTGTTCAAAATTCGGTAGGTAGTATATATACCAATTACCAGCCTTTCGAAATCTCTGATGGACAATATTTGGACTTTAACTTTAAGATTTACAATAAAATTGTTGATGTTTTTGTGCCAGAAATGGCCTTTGATGCCAATACTTTTATACGTGGGGCCATAGAGGCGGATGAAAGTGATTTTAAACTCACCTTTAAATCGCCCAGTATTGAAGCTTTTGGTAACAAGTTCGATAATATTGAGTTGAAAATAGACAATAAGAATCCGCTTTTCAACACCTTCGTTTCTGTAGAGGACATGTCCACCGTGTATTATGATATCAAGGATTTCAGTCTCATCAATACTACATTAAAGGATACATTGTTCTTTAGAACGGAGTTTAAAGGTGGCAGCGAATATGATGACAGCTATAACCTAAACTTTTATCACACCTTTAACAAAAATAATAGGTCGGTCATTGGACTCAAAAAATCAGACGTAAGCTTTAAGGGAAACACTTGGGTGCTTAATAAGGATGGTAATAGCAAGAACAAGGTGATTTTCAACAGTTCGTTGGACAGTATCCGTATTGAGGATGTGGTGATGGATAACAACAACCAAGAGCAGATTCGCCTAAGGGGAGAATTCGCCGATTCCACTTATAAGGATTTGGATCTTCAATTTAAATTGGTTTCCCTGAATAAAATTACTCCGGCCATTGATAGTTTAAAAATGAACGGCGAGGTGGATGGCTTCCTAAATATTTTACAAAAAGACGGAAAGTATTTGCCCACATCAAGCCTTAAGGTCAAGAACTTTAGTGTCAACGAAATGCGAATGGGTGATTTGGAGGTTGGCATTTATGGGAATAACGATTTAACAGAGTTTGGGGTGAGTACGTGGTTGAACGATGATGGAAAGGAACGGATGAGCATTAATGGTAAGGTCACCAATATTAACAATAAACAAGAGCTGGACCTAGCAGCGGATTTTTCCGATTTCGCTTTGGAGCCTTTCAGGCCTTTAGGAGAGGATATTATATCCAATATAAGGGGAAAGATTAGCGGAAATACAACCATTTCCGGGGATGTAAAAAACCCTTCCATCAATGGTGTGCTCAGTTTAAATGAAGCAGGAATAGGAATCCCATACCTTAATGTTGATTATGATTTTGCTCCGTATTCGCAAGTACGACTTTTTGACCAGACTTTTTATTTCGAAAATGTAGAGTTGTCCGATGTTGAGGAAGGTACTACCGCCACATTGGATGGTACTATTAGCCATACAGGTTTTGACGATTGGTATTTGGGCTTGGATGTAGATACCAAGAACGACCGTTTTATGATTTTGAACACGGAATTCGATGAGGAGTCATTATACTATGGAACAGGGTTCATTAATGGAACAGGGAGCATTTATGGTCCAATAGATGCCTTGACTATTTCTGTGGATGCCACTACAGCTGCTGGCACCTCACTTAAAATTCCATTGAGCGATGTTACGAGCGTGGGGGATTACTCATTTATCAATTTTGTCGAAAAAGGTGGCTCAAACTCTTTTGAGGAAGAACGAGTATTGGAGGATTATCAAGGACTGGAAATGGCTTTCGACCTTGCCGTTACACCAGAAGCAGAAGTTGAGATTGTTGTCGACCAGAGTACAGGTAGTTCCCTAAAGGGAACAGGTGAAGGTATTTTGCTTATCGAAATTAACACCAATGGTAAATTCAACATGTATGGGGAGTTTGTGGCTGTTACTGGAGAGTACAATTTTAAATATGGTGGAGTTATAGATAAAAAGTTTAAGGTTCGCCCGGGAGGTACCATTCTTTGGGAACGAGATCCATTGGCCGCGCAATTAAATTTGGAGGCCGTATATTCTTTAAACGCCAATCCAGCGCCCCTTTTGGACAATGCAGGGTATACCGGTAGAATACCGACCGAGGTTGTAGTTAGGTTGGACGGGGAATTGGAAAGCCCCAATATTAATTTTGATATAGATTTCCCTGGAACCAACTCCGTGGTGCAGTCCGAGCTGGAATACCGCTTACAGGACCCGACCATCAAGGAGCGAAATGCCTTTTTTCTATTGGCACAAGGAACTTTTGTGAACCCACAGTCAGGTGGTATCAACCAACAGGCAGTCACTGGAAACCTGATTCAGACTGCCTCGGGACTTTTTAATCAAATTTTATCAGGGAACAACGACAAGCTAAACTTTGGGCTATCCTATGAACAAGGCTATAACGATCCAAATGCTGATATCGCAACGGAAGACCGGATAGGGGTAACCGTTTCCACACAGATATCGGACCGTATTTTGGTTAACGGTAGAGTAGGTGTTCCTGTTGGAGGGGTATCGGAAACCGTGGTGGCCGGAGATGTTGAGGTCCAAATATTATTGAACGACCAAGGGACCTTAAGTGCCAAAATCTTTAATAGGGAAAACCAAATACAACAATTTTTGGCAGAACGGCAAGGTTACACACAAGGAGTTGGTCTATCGTATCAAGTAGATTTCAATAGCTTTAAGGAGTTGATGCGAAAGGTATTCAATAAGCAAGAGAAATTGGAAGAAGAAAAAGAACCTTCGCCTCGAAAACAACCTACACAAGTAATGGGAAAAGACAGTCTGATACGTTTTTCGGAAAAGCCCGTAAATCACCCATAATCAATTCAAAAGAATTTATATTTTTCAAGGTTTTTGGATTAATTTATTACGAAAACGTTTGAGAAAGCCCTTAAAAACAAATATATTATTAAGATATTCAAAGTTTGAATAAAGTTTCCTAGCTTTGATCTCTTAAAAATTTGAATGGCTTCAGAAATTAGAAAAATAGGGGTTTTTACATCCGGTGGAGACTCTCCTGGAATGAATGCTGCAATTCGTTCGGTTGTCCGTACTTGTGCCTATCTGAAAATAGAATGTGTAGGTATTTATAGGGGATACCAGGGGATGATCGAAGGTGATTTTAAGACGTTGGATGCCCGAAGCGTAAACAACATAATCAATAAGGGAGGTACCATTCTAAAATCTGCACGTTGCGATGATTTTAGGACAAAGGAAGGAAGAAAAAAAGCGTACGACCAATTAACCAAGGAAGGAATAGATGCCTTTGTTGTAATAGGGGGTAATGGAAGCTTTACTGGGGCACTTTTGTTCACCGAGGAATATGATTTTCCAGTTATTGGAATCCCTGGAACTATAGACAACGACATCTTGGGGTCGTCTTACACCCTTGGTTTTGATACTGCCATTAACACAGTAGTAGATGCCATTGATAAGATACGTGACACGGCAAGCTCCCACAACCGTTTGTTCTTTGTTGAGGTAATGGGTAGAGATGTTGGTCATATTGCTCTTAATGCCGGTGTAGGTGCAGGTGCAGAAGAGATTTTGATACCAGAGCAAAACTTGGGACTGGAACGTTTACTCGATTCACTTAAGCGAAGTAAGGCCTCCGGAAAATCTTCCAGTATTGTAATCGTTGCGGAAGGTGATAAAACAGGTAAGAATGTTTTCGAACTAAAGGAGTATGTGGAAGAGCACTTACCAATCTACGATGTTAGAGTATCGGTGTTGGGACATATGCAACGTGGAGGTAACCCAACTTGTTTCGACCGTGTTCTAGCCAGTAGAATGGGGGTAAAGGCCGTAGAGAGCATTTTGGAAGGAAAATCAAATTTAATGGTAGGTATCAGAGATACCAAATTAGTGCTCACACCATTGGCGGAAGCCATAAAGGCACATACGGAAATTGACGAAGAACTCATTAGAGTTTCGGATATAATGACAACTTAAATTTAAACACAAAAAAGAAGAACATGTCAAATTTGAAAATAGGAATCAACGGATTCGGTAGAATTGGAAGGTTGGTATTCAGGGCAACCGTAAAAAGAGGTGATGTAGATGTTGTGGCAATCAACGATTTGTTGGATGTTGAACACCTTGCCTACTTGTTGAAATATGATTCGGTACACGGTAATTTTGACGGAACTGTAGAAGTTAAGGATGGTCACTTGGTAGTGAATGGGAATACCATTAGAATTACGGCTGAGCGCGATCCAAAAAACCTAAAATGGGATGAGGTTGGTGCTGAAATCGTTGCTGAATGTACAGGTATCTTCACCACTTTGGATATGGCACAGAGCCACATCGACGGTGGTGCCAAGAAAGTAGTGATCTCTGCTCCATCCAAAGATGCTCCAATGTTTGTAATGGGAGTAAACCACAAGGATGTGAAAGCTACCGATACCATTATCTCCAATGCTTCATGTACAACTAACTGTTTGGCTCCGATAGCCAAGGTGTTGGATGATGCCTTTGGTATTGATGAAGCTTTGATGACAACCGTTCACGCAACAACGGCTACACAGTTGACCGTAGATGGTCCATCCAAAAAAGATTACAGAGGTGGTAGAAGTGCCCTTTTGAACATTATTCCGGCTTCAACAGGAGCTGCGAAAGCGGTAACCAAAGTTATTCCTGCGTTGGAAGGTAAACTTACAGGTATGGCTTTTAGAGTTCCTACTGCAGATGTTTCTGTGGTGGATTTGACGGTTAAATTGGAAAAAGAGACTTCTTACGAAGGAATCAAAAAAGCAATGAAGGATGCTTCGGAAGGAGAACTTGCCGGTATTTTGGGATATACTGAAGAAGCTGTAGTCTCTCAAGATTTTGTAGGAGATGTTAGAACCTCTATTTTCGATGCAGGTGCTGGAATTGAGCTGAACTCCAAATTCTTCAAAGTGGTTTCTTGGTACGATAACGAGACAGGATACTCCAATAAGTTGATTGAATTGGCCCTGCATGCAGCAAGCCTATAATATTTTTATCTCATAAATGTTTATCCTGATGAGGGTTTTCCCTCATCAGGATTTCAATATAAAATCTCGACGTATGGTTTTGATTGTGGATAGTGGTGCCACTAAATCCGATTGGATTGCCCTGGATGAAAAAGGGCAACAGTTGTTTGTGACCCAAACTTTGGGCCTTAGCCCCGAAGTACTGACCAAAGAAGTAATAGAGGACAGGTTGGCCAATAATTTTGAACTTTCAAAAAACAAGGAACAAGTACGTCAATTGTATTTCTACGGTGCCGGTTGTGGAACCGATAGGATGAAGAATTTTTTAAAAGCCATTTTTAAGGATTTCTTTCCCAATGCCAAAGCAGAGGTGAGAGAAGATACTTATGCCGCAATTTACTCAACCACCAAAATAGGCAGACAGGGTATTGTTTGTATTTTGGGCACAGGGTCCAATTGTAGTTATTACGATGGGCATCAGTTGATTCAAAAAGTGACCTCGTTGGGATACATCCCTATGGATGATGGAAGTGGCAATTTCTTCGGAAGAAAATTGATCCGGGATTATTATTTCCATAAAATGCCACAGGATTTGGGGATGAAATTTGCCAAAGAATATGATCTTGATGCCGATGTCATCAAAGATCATCTTTATAAGCAGCCCAATCCGAATACCTATTTGGCAACGTTTGCACGTTTTATTATAGAAAACAAAGAGCATCCTTATTGTAAAGGAGTAATTGAGAAAGGACTGCAACAGTTCGTGAACAATTATATTATGCAGTACGAGCTGGCTACCAAAGTACCGGTTAGTTTCGTAGGGAGCATTGCACATTTCTTGCGAGATGAACTTACTGCCTGTATGGAACGCAACGACTTGATTCTAGGCGTTATCCGTCGAAGACCTATCGAGGGTCTAGTGGAATTCCATCGTGAAACTATTTAACCGCGATCATCGATATTTCTACATTGACAAACTTCGGAAGATTGGCAACTTCTACGGTTTCTCTTGCTGGAGCCGTATCAGCGTCAAAATAACTGCCATACACCTCATTTATTTGAGCAAACTGGTGCATATCCGCTATAAAAATAGAGGATTTGATCACATGCTCGAAAGTCATTCCCGCTTCTTCAAGAATTGCCTTTAAATTCTCCATGGACTGTTTGGTTTCCATTTTAATATCTCCTTCAACAAGATTACCTGTTGCAGGGTCAATTGGAATTTGACCAGAAATGTAAAGGGTGTCCTTTATAAGTACCGCTTGATTATAAGGACCTATTGGCGCCGGAGCTTTCGAGGTGTTGATTATTTTTTTCATCTGATGTTTTTATTTGTGTTGAAAGTATAAAATATCACTATAATATTAACGCTGACTCCTATTTTCCCATTTAATATCACTCAATAGCGAACTCTTTATCCCAATAAAGAAATACCATCGCTCATACCTGCCAAATGGAGTCCAGTCAAAGCTCAGTCTAAAACTGCCTAGGTCACGTTTGAAAGCAAAACGCGTATCTGTAAAACCTTTGTCTTTAAGGTCGTAGCCCGAGTTGAAGCCAACCTCCCATTTGGGTGTAAGTTGAATATTCCCGGAGAACATTAAAGAGTGGTTTGTGATTTCACTTTGCCTATTATTGTTATTGTAGGAGGCAACGTAGGTAAATCTAGCATCCCATGGCAATTTGTTGTTATATATGGGCTGATCTTCTTTGTTGCCATTGTTCCTATTACTGCTCCCTTTGTTAAAACGAGAATTTGAACCTCGCACATCATCCATGGCAAACGGGTTGTCGCTAAAGTCGGATTGTTTTTCTTCGTCAGCTTTTTCTTTTGCCCCCCCTTTTTGGAACATTTCACTATTCAGTGAAAAACCAGTGTTCACCCTAGCAGAGGTTAAACGAGCAATGCCCCCTCCATTCTTTATGTTCAGGGTATTGATTCTTCTACCATTGTTATCAATGGCGTAGGGGTCAAAAGTAGCGGCAAAATTAATAGGTACATTTTTTATAATTTCGGTGGCTCCACTCATGCTGATTGGGCTAAGTCGTAAGGAGTCGGCTTCGAGGTTGTAACTGGCATTAAACGACAGGTTGCTTAAAATTTTCACCTTTCTTGGTTCCGTGGCGGTGGAGTCTTTATCCCTGACTTTGGCTTCTAGGGAGTTTTGTAAAGAGAAACTTAAAGAACTCCCTTTGTTTAAAGATGGTCTACCATAAATGCTGGTCTCAAAAGGAGTGTACTGCACTTCTTCCCCATCTTCATCCGTGTAAGATTCGTAAAACTGCTCAAATGAAGGGGTATAACTATAACTTATGGAGGGTCGCATGACATGACGTAAGGCTTGAATTTTTTTATTCTCACCGAAGTTCCATGTACCATACATTGTGGTACCGATACTGGTTCCAATGCTATATCGATTAAAACGATCAAAACCAGCGATAGTATCGGTCACTGTTTCTCGCGTTTCGGCATCGTACTGCCGCCTAATGGTTTCCATGGTCCAAACATCCTCGTAGTTACCACTTAAACTAACGCTTAAATATTTGGCCAACTTAAAGTTGGTTGCAATAGGAATTCTATGACGAGCTCCAATTCTGGCTTCATCGAACATTCCGCTTTTAAAAAAGTTTTCCTCGGTAGTGGTTATACTATTCTGGGCATTTACATCATATTGAAAGTTGATGTTTTCAAAAATCCCCTTTTTGACCTCATCCCGTTTCACAAAAGGATAAATCCGTTCCATGCTTGCTTGGAATGTTGGCAAGGACATGTTGATCACCTGGGTCCTGGAGTTCTGCGTATGGCTAACAGTTAAACTGGTGTTGACAGAGGGATAGGCCGGAAATGTTTTAGAGTAGCTTATGGAGGATGCAAAAGTGTTGGTCTGCGAATTATTTCGGTTTACTTGATTCAAAGAGTTGGTGTAATACTGACTTGACCCTAAGTTAACAGAAGCTGAAAAGCGCGAATTAGGGCTGGCTTTGGGATCTTGGGAGTGTGATATTCTAATATTGTAGTTGCTCGTGCGGCTATAGTCATCAAAACCTTTTTGGCTGGTAACCAAGTTCTCGTAGCTAATGTTAACATTGCCATTGAATTTGTATCGTTTGGTGTAAACAGATCTTCCCTGTAAACCATAACTGCCGTTGGTATAGTAATCCCCGGTAATACTCAAATCCACATAATCGCTTATGGGTAGATAATACCCTCCATTCTGTATAAAGTATCCTCTTCTTGGATCATTTCCAAAGGTTGGGAACAGAATTCCTGGAGCTCTTCCTCCCGTTAATGGAAAATAGGCAAAGGGCAGGGCGACCGGTGTAGGCACATCAACAATATACATATTACTATACCCTGCAATTATTTTCTTTTT
>NHBR02000123.1 GCA_002167435.2 Allomuricauda sp. TMED12 | reverse complement strand
TTGGAGTAGTTTTCTTTTCTTCAGATTACTTGCACAAATCGTATTTTTGAGGAAAATCAAAAAGAATGACGTTCCAAAATACGCTTGCATTTGCCAAGGAGCTTGATGCTTCCGACACCCTTGCACCCTATAGAAATGAATTTCACTATCCCCAAGTAAATGGAAAGGATGTCATCTATTTTACAGGAAACTCCCTAGGACTTCAACCCAAACGAACCCAAAATTTTGTGGATGATGTAATGAAGGATTGGCGGGAATTGGCCGTGGAAGGACATTTTTACGCTGATAAGCCTTGGTGGGATTACCACGAAAGACTCGCTGAAGGGTTGGGCAAGGTGGTTGGTGCCAAACCCAAAGAAATTTCGGTAATGAACACGCTAACGGTGAACCTTCATTTGTTGATGGTGTCCTTTTATCGACCCACAGAAAGGCGTTTCAAGATTATTTGTGAGGAAAAAGCATTTCCATCCGATCAGTATATGCTGCAAAGTCAGGTCCGTTTTCATGGGTTGGACCCCAAAGATGCCATTGTAGAGGTAAAAAAACGAGAAGGCGAACATGCATGGCGGACAGAGGACATTATCCAAAAGATTAATGAGGTAGGGGATGATCTTGCTCTTGTGTTGATGGGTGGTGTGAATTATTACAATGGTCAGGTGTTGGATATGGAGGCTATTACCAAAGCAGGAAAGGATGTAGGTGCCTTTGTGGGCTGGGATTTGGCCCATGCCGTTGGAAACATTAAGTTGAACCTGCACGATTGGGGCGCTGATTTTGCCGCATGGTGCAGTTACAAATACATGAACAGCGGTCCGGGCAATGCATCGGGAATCTTTGTCCATGAAAGGCATTTGGGGAAAGAGGATATCCCCCGTTTTGAAGGATGGTGGGGTACCAAAAAAGAAACTCGCTTTTTAATGAAACCCGAGTTTGACCCTATTGAAACCGCGGATGCATGGCAGTTGAGCAATCCGCCCATACTTTCCATTGCCCCCTATTTGGCCTCTCTGGAAATATTTGATGAGGTTGGGATGGATACCCTTATTAAAAAACAAAAGACCATTGTGGCCTATTTGGAGTTTGTGCTACAAGAAATCGACAAGCAAGTGGATAGTACGTTCGAAATTATTACCCCTGAAGCCAGAGGCTGTCAACTTTCCGTGTTTTTGCACGGTGAAGGGAAACCTATCTTTGATTATTTAATGAAAAATGGTGTCATTACCGATTGGAGGGAGCCCAATGTTATACGATTAGCCCCGGCACCACTCTATTGTTCCTATGAAGATATGTACCGTTTTGGACAAATCTTAAAAGAGGGCATAGAAAACAAATAAGATTGCGCATTTCATGAACCCGACCAACCAAGACTATTTATGAAATCCCTAAAACTGATTCTGTCCAATCCAAGATATTTTGGAGCGGCATGGGTGTTTACCAGTATCAATATTTGGTTTGGTACTTGGGCCATTTATATCCCGACCGTCAAGGAAAAGCTGGGCATTGACAAAGCTGATTTGGGCATAGCCCTCTTTTGTTTGTCCCTTGGGGTTTTTACCATCATTCCTATGGCATCCAAGCTAATCAACCGTATTGGGGTAGGAAAGGCATCGTGGATTGGGGTAGTTGTTGTTTCGGCAACGGCAATGCTTCCCTTAATGGCTCCGAATTATTATGTGTTGATGGCAGCGCTCTACCTCTTTGGGGCAGGGAACGGTTTTATCGATATTGCCATAAACACTTTGGTTACAGAGATTGAAAAGGAGGACAAGCAAAACTTTATGTCCGCGGCCCATGGTTTTTTTAGTTTGGGCGGCATTTTGGTGGGGCTGGGAAGTTTCTTGATTCCAGTAATCGGTAATCCTGTTTTGCATATGGGTATTACGGTGGTGTTGGTGTTTATCATCAATCTATTTTTTAGAAAACATTACATCCATATCGTAGCCGCACCGGTGGAAAAGGAACCTTTTAGCCTAAAATTGTTCAAGCCTTTGCTGCTGTTGGGTATTATCGGCTTTGTTTCCTTTGGTAGTGAAGGAGCCATTATCGACTGGAGCGGGCTATATCTCAAAGAAATGACCATGGCACCCGAACTGCTCATTGGAGCGGGCTTTTTGGCATTTTCCACCACCATGACGCTTGGCCGTTTTCTTGGTGATGGTATCAGTGCTCGAATTGGACCCATAAAGCTGGTAGGACTAGGTGCCCTTATCGCGGCTTTAGGCTATTTTTTAGTGTTAACGCAACAGACAACATGGTCCATTATTGGCTTTGCCTTTAACGGGCTTGGTTTTTCGGTCATCGTGCCCGAACTGTTCCGCATCGGAGGTAATGTTAAGGGAGTAGATTCCTCACAAGGAGTTGCCTTTATTGCAGGTTCAGGATATATCGGATTTTTGTTAGGTCCCGTTATTCTTGGATTTATTGCCGAAAGTGCTTCGCTCAACTATAGTTTTATCCTGCTACTGTGTATGGCTCTCTTGGTTTTTGCGATTACGTTTTTCTTGCATAGGAGAGGTAAATAACCATTGTTTATTTGGACTTTGTTTGTCAAGATGTTCTTTCTTCTATCAGCTTTAATGCTTTTCTAAATTCCATATTGAGAGTCGGTGAAGTTTGATGGGTTCAGTCACCTCCATTTTTCAATACAATCTTTAAAATCCAAGGTTTTGTTTTAGCAAACATCCGACCAGATATTGACGTTGTAATATGAAGCCTCATAAATCAGTTGTCACTTAAGCGATAGTGTAAAACTTCTTTAATATCAGAATATTCAAATGTCCTGAAATCCCAATAGTCCAGAGCCTTTATTTGAAATTCATACCTGAGAATTTTAATAATAGGAAATCCCTTTTCCTCAACTTTTAAAATTTCGTTTCCTATCGTAGTAGTTTTTCTTTCCTTGGATACCCAGGATAAATATGTTTGTTGCCTTATCTGATTTCCACTACATTTTATGAAGTTCGGAAGCCTCTTCCTCTAAAAACGGTCCAAAAACCTCTACCTTTCTTCCTCCTTTTGCCAATACATCCCTAACAGGGATTTCAAAAACCCAATTGGGATCGTTCCTACCTACAATTTGATAATAGGTTTCTTTGCTCAATCCATATACAATTTTACCAATCCCGCTCCAATAAATGGCCGATGTGCACATCGGGCAGGGCTCATCACTGGTATAGATTGTGCAATTGTTCATAAAGGAATGATCATATTTTTTGCTTGCTTCCCTTATCAGATTAATTTCAGCATGGGCCAAACAATCCATATCGGTGACAATGGTGTTTTCACCTTTCAAAAGTACTCGACCATTTCCGGAGACCAGAATGCAGCCAAAAGGTAAATTACCTTTTCTTTTTGATTCACGGGCGGTATCAATCGCCATTTGTATAAATTTTTTATGTGCCTCCATGGGTTGATTTTAATTTTGATGCCCTATCCTTTTTGTTCATTGTACTTCAATACCACTTCCATGATTTCCTTCTTACTTATCCGACATGAGTTGCTATATTCTTAAAAACTATATCGAAGCCTTTTAGCAATACTGTTTTATTCCCTTTTACCCAGCTCTGATAGTTTCATTCTTATATGTTCGTTCTTTGGATTCAGTTCAAGGGATTTTGAGTAGTTGTCTAGGGCCTTTTTCTTATCTCCAAGCGCTTCATAGGCTTCACCCAGACTATCAAAGGCATTGTATGAATTGGGGAAATTCTCCGTATTCAGGATAAAGTATGCCAAGGCTTTTGACCTCTCACTTTTATTTCTGCTTCCAAGTAATCCATAACCTATCCGGTTGACAAGTTGTTCTGGCGGTCTAAAATCCCACGAAAGTCGGTGGGAAATGGACTGGAAGTGCTGCATCAATTGTTTCTTGCTTTTCACATCGCGATAAGAAACACCATAGCCATCAAACAGGGTGGAAATGCCATTGTAAAAAGCAATTGGAGGCACAGAAGCATGGTTTTCGTTTTCGAAATATTCCATTTTGGCAGGAAAGGCACCTTCACATTTGCTGTTCAGCCCTTCATAGAATCTTACATGGCGATCACGGTTTCTTATATTTCTCTTTCCCCAATTTGCTGTGGCCAGATAAAAAAATCTTTTAAAGGATCGATCCGTCACTGCTTCCAACTTTTTATCCATGGTTTCCACATCCCAAGTGCCAAAACTGGGATCCACAGCAATAAAAGCGCTAAAAAGGGATTTTTCTTTCATATAGGCATGGGTGGTCAACAAAGCGCTTAAGGAATGTCCAAAAAGAATTCGGTAAGGTTCGGTTCTATAATTGCTGTCCAATTCGGGAATCAGTTCATCTTCCAAAAAGCTCAGAAATTTTTCCCCTCCCCCAGAATTGTTCTCTCTTACAGTAATGACTTTATCGGGAGTATAGTCCCTTCTACGATCTACATTCGTAACACCCACCACGATCATTTCCGGAATTTTCCAACTTCGGTACGCATCGGAACTTAGATAATTCACCACCCCGGCTATACTTTTAAAATGTATGTTCCCATCGAGAACCATGAGTACTGGATAACGCTTGTGGGATGATTGGTCATCATTGTAAGAATCCGGCAGGCTGACCCAATACTCCCTGTCCTCATTCAAGACTTTGGATTGGAACAAATGTTTTGTGCCCAATACAATTGATTCGGCATCCTGAGACTTGACTTGGTTAATGCCCATACATATAAAAAGTAATGCAATGATGTTTTTGTTCATGTTGTTGATTTTTAAAGTCGGTATGTACGGCTGTTTTGCTCTTTGTTTTTTTCTGAAGGGCTTTATTGCTGAAAACTATACATCAGTTTGACATGTCGCTCAATTTCATTTTCAAAATCTTGATAAAGAGATTTATATTTTGGAGCAAGATCAGCTTTGACACGCAATAAGATTTCATTGGGATTTATACCGGAAGTATGGTCCGTAAGAACCTGTTCCCAAACACTGGATAACAATTCTGCATCCCTTGTTATTGCCTCTGCGGTTGTTGCTTTACCGTGTCCCGTTAAGACAATACATGGGTTTAGCTTGGCAATTTTATGAAGCGTATCAATCAAATTTGGAACATTGCCGTGATCGGTAAGCATCGGCATCCAATCTGAACTCAACACATCTCCCCCGAATATAATTTTTTGTTTGGGTAACCACATTAAAATATCCCCAGGTGAATGTGCATCATTACTGAAAATGAATTCAACATCCACTCCTCCAAAACTCCGTTTTTGTCGTTGACCCAATAAAAAATTGGGATACTTAAGCTGCGTAGACCCGATTGTGCCCTGGGTTACCTTTTCATAAAACTCAACATCATCCCGACCATATTTTCTCATGGTTGCAACAGCTTGTTCACTTGCAATGATCTCAACTACGGTATCGGCAAATGCCGCATTGCCCAACCAATGATCTGCATGACTGTGCGAATTGATTACCCAGCGGACAGGAAGGTCCGTAACCGTTTTAATGGCTTTTTTGATGTTATCGCCTATTGCTTCTGATGAACCCGTATCAAAAAGGAGCACCCCAGTTTTGGTTACAACAAAGTGAACATTGGAATTCCATCCCTTGTTTTCAGGAGTTGGCAATCCTATAGATGGTGAGATGATGCTATATACATTTTCGGCTATGGCGGTAACCACAAAATCGGATTTGATATTCCTTGCCATTGAGTTTTGGGTGATCAGCAGAAATACGCTGAGTATGGAAAGTAGTTTTTTCATTTACTTTATGATCTTTTTATTTTTTTGGTGTATCCAATGGAGACTGTACAAAATCAAAAATGTTACAATGGAATCAAAAAACGATTGTAATTGGGGCCATTTCGAATCTATCGGAATCTGGATAGAATAAGAAATCGCTTATTTGAACTTTTATGTTTTCAGTAATTACTTCCACAATTCTGATTCCGCGAACTCTTTTATGGTTTGGTTTCGTTTTTCAAGTAAAGTCTTCATGTACTTTTTCAAAAACAAAGAATCAGCGAGCTTTCCCAAAAGTCCGAGAGGAGATTTATATTCAAAATAGTCAATCATCAAGGTTCCGTAGTCGAACTCTTTAAAATTATGTTGATGCCTAAAACTTGCAAAGGCTCCTTTGACCATTTCATCTACAAAGAAATGTGGTCTTTCAAATTCAATTATTTTGGAAGTTAGGGTTTGGTGAATTCCAAAATGTTTGGCTCTCCATGTTACCCATTCGCCATAGCCAATAAGTCCAGAAACTTTCCCTTCTATTGCTTCTTCCTTGGTCTGCTCGGTTGAAATTTTATGTAAATCAATGCTCCTGGATAAATCAAAAACGATTTCCTTATTAGATTTAATTTTAGTTTTTAACTCAATCTTCGGCATCGTAATATTCAACTTTTGTTCCCCTCAGTTCTTTCTGGTTAGGGGTTATTTATCCATTCCATTTTCTTTGTTCAAGAATATACTTCGGCTGTTCCATAAAAAATAGGAAATCCAGAATGAAACTAGTGCAAAAGGCAAAAATAAAATTGTTCCGGGTGAAATTGAATCCGATAATAAATCTCTAATTATTACAACCGTTAGTGAGTACCAATACATAGAATTGGCCAAAAGTGCAGCTAACCAACCAATTCCGGTTTTTTTCCAAAGTCCTATTGACCCGATTAGGAGAAGAGGAACCGACCATAAAAAATCAGCGATTCCAAATCCATACGTTGTGGCAAGATTTATCTGATCTGCAACATTTTTAGTTGAGGTGATAGCGGGCAATTTAATGAAGGCGGTAATCCAAAAGAATAAATGTAATATGGCTGCGATACCATTAATAAATACAATTACTTTAATCCAAGTGGTTCGATTATAGATCAATCTGTTTTCCATCCCTTGCAAATTTCTACTATCTAAGTTATGTTATAAGGTTATAAAATACCTCCACATACACCTAAAAAGGCCTAAAATCGATATTATGGATAATCCTTTATTTACACTTCAATTTGATTTGGCTTAAATATCCAAGAATCGCAGAATAACATAAAATAGCGATGGACATAACAAACAACCTATTCCTGTATAAAAGGTGGAGGTCAATGCCCCATATGGAACCAACTCTTCATCTGTGGCGGCGAGTCCTGCGACCACACCACTGGTTGTTCCGATCAACCCACCAAAAACAATAGCTGCATGTGGATTGTCCAATTTTATTTTTTTGGCTATTAAAGGCGTTCCAATGGTTGCAAAAATGGTCTTTACCACCCCTGTTGCCACGCTAATCGCAATTACATCTGAACTTGCACCAATGGCTGTGCCCGTTACCGGGCCAACAATATAGGTACAGGCCCCGGCTCCGATGGTCGTAAGACTCTCGATATTGGTATAGCCCATGCTTAACCCAATCAAAACTCCCATGGTAAATGATATAAAAACACCAATGAGCAAAGAGACAAGTCCAGCCAACCCTGCTTGCCTTATTTTTGAAAGATCTGCGCTCATGGCAGTTGCCACCACAGCAAAATCGCGAAGCATCGGGCCCCCTAGTAATGCCATCCCAGCAAATAGAGGAATATTTGAAATGCCTTTTTCGTCACCCAAAAAAGCAAGTGATAGCCCTATGATAATCGCTATGGCAACCCCAGGGATTTTTTTATTGGTAATATATTTTGAAACCCAGGAGGAAAACAGCATGATGATTCCTACGCATAGAAATGCAAATACTAACCCATTTTTTCCAATGATGGTATCGATGATTTCCATATGTTATTTTTTCTGGGAGTCTATACTCTTTTCTCTTCCAATCTTAGAAATCAAAGGAACCATTAACATACATACCGCTGTGGCACCAATACCGAGAATAATGGCCAAAAATCCTCCAGAAAGTGCCGCCTTTACATTTAATGTGGAGGTCATTGCCACAATAATTGGAATGTACATGGAACTCCAAAACCAAATACCTTTTTCCGTTTCTAAAACCAACCATTTCTTTTTTCGGAGATAAATGCTGGAAGTCATCAACAGGAACATGGCGAAACCCACGCCGCCAATATCGCTGTCAATATTGATGAGGTGGCCCAATAGGCGGCCCAACAGTTTTCCCATTAAAAAACATGCGGCCAACAGTGCAACTCCGTAGATTTTCATTTGTTTTATTGATTAGTGGTAAATAACTCCTTGATATTATTCTTGGTGACCTTGCCCATAACATTTCTGGGTAAATCGGACATGAACATATATTTTCTCGGTGTTTTATAGCCTGGTAATTTTTTGTGCAACCAAGATTTTAGCTCTTCAATGTCAAAATTATCCGTCTCTGGGACAATAGCGGCCCCAATAATTTCACCCCATTCCAGATTTGGAATGCCAACGACACCACAGTCCTTTATTTTGAAGTATTTACGGAGGACTTCTTCAATCTCCAATGCGGAGATTTTGTATCCTCCAGATTTTATGATGTCCACCGAATTCCTCCCAAGGATTTTAATGCTGTCGCCATCCAAGATCGCAATATCGCCGGATTTAAACCATCCATCCGGAGTGAACGCTTCCCGGGTTGCTTTGGGTTTGTTCCAGTATTCCTTAAAAACATTGGGTCCTTTAATCAGAATTTCTCCAGGTTCATCATTTTGGACAGGTTTGTGGTTCGCGTCACCTAATCGAATTTCAACCCCCGGTAGGGGTTGTCCAATATGGCCTGGCTTTCGAATACCATCATAAGGGTTGCTAATGGCCATGCCCATTTCGGTCATCCCATATCTTTCCAGTAAAATATGACCACTGATTTCTTTCCATTGTTCCAAAACACTAATGGGAAGAGCAGCGGAACCGGAGACCATAAGTCTAAACTTTTTGAGGTTATTCGAAATTGATTCTTGCACTGGTGGGGTTAACTCCTTGAAGTGGGCAATCAATTTAAAATAAATGGTAGGTACAGCCATAAAAACATTTACCTCACCTTTATTAAATACATCATAGACCTCTTCGGGATTGAATTTAGGAAGGAATTCACAACAGGCTCCGCTCCATAGTGCACAACTCAGCATATTGATGATTCCATGCACATGGTGTAGCGGGAGTACATTGAGTACATGGTCATCTTTATTCCATTTCCAAGAATCGACCAATGTGGTTATTTGAGCTTCGATATTGTTGTGCGTGGTCACTACTCCCTTTGGCGCACCAGTTGTTCCGCTGGTGTATAGAATCAGGGCGCTACGGTGCATCTGAACATCTGGTAATTGCCCTTCTTGAAATGATATTTCAGATATGGGTATAAAATTGATTTCACTGGTATTAAAAAGAGGGGCCAACAGCGGTCTAAACTCTTCTGAAAAAATAAGGGTAGACGCTTTAGTGTCATTAAGAACATATTCAATGGAAGGCAAAGGGTGTTTTTCGCAGAGTGGTACGGCAATGCCTCCGGCTCTCCATATTCCCCATTGGATTTTGGCGTATTCAAAACTAGCGGGTACAAGAAAGGCTATCCGTGCTCCATTCAAGTCTTTTTGCCCGTCAAGTAATCTAAGTGCTACGTTTTTGGATTCTTCTAAGAGTTTATCATAGGTATAACTCTGACCTTCACTTTTGATTGCCGTTCGTCCGGCAAAATCAGTGGCTCTTTCAATTAATTCTATCATTGATTATTTGGTTGGTGAAATTCAACAATCGAACTCATCGTACGGAAAGATGTTTCTAATTTATCTTTCGGTAACCTAAAGTGACATTGTTTTTAAGTGGTCTTATAAAGTTTGAATGTTTAGTTAACAAGATATGAATGTTTTATAAGCTTTCAAATAGGACTGTACGCCTTAGCCGAGGCAAATCTTTCCGCTTCGGAGCAACTATCGAAATGAATTCAAATGATTCATTTATAGTCTGAGAATCCATGGTAATCATTTAAGTGAACTTTATCCGCTCGATTAAACCATGGTTTGTCTTATTCCTTACTCACGGAAAGTCCAGTAAAATAGAGGCTCAGGCCTCCGTTGGGACGGTTATGTTGCCTAGCTAGTTGTAAACCTTCCACATCCACATAATCTTCCCAAGTGGAAACCAAACTGGGCTCTTCTTGGTTGGATTTTCGATACGCCCATTCTCTAACAATGAAATCATCTTTAAAATAGAAGTCGTAAGCATCGCCAGGGGTATACCCACCTTCGTTGGCATATACAATGGTAAGTTTTTGCATAAACTCTTCGCTAATGGGAGCAATGGCTTCGGCGGTATGCTCGTAAGAATAGTTGTTGGAATCCCACATCAAATTAAAGGGTGCCATCAACCAATATCTATCGTTAATAAAGCCGCCATTGGTTTTTTGGGCAATGCTGTCCATATCCGCACGGTCATACGTCAAGGTGTCGGCACCAGAAATAGCAGTTACCATGTTCGTTTTTGGTTTCCAGTCCCATTTGCGCTCAAAATGCATGGAATCCCTGTCCACATTAAAGGTAAAGGTGATTTCTTCCACATCCTTCCAATTGTTAAAACCGTGGGCTTCCGCGATGAGTTCAGGAATGGTTTTTTCAGTTTCGGTGGTTTCAACAGTATCTTCGGATTTTTTGGGCTCTGTTTTGCAGGCGGAAATCATTAAAAAGGTGAGCAGCCCAACGATGTAATAGGTCTTCATATCTGGTTTTTAACCAAATATACCATGAAAATCTTTTATTTTGCGCCCCGTTTTAAAAAGCCTGACCAAATAAATCTGTTTCTGGAGTGACTTTTTTGAAAAACCTGTTTCTAATACTTGTAAGTAACCCCGACAAAGCGTTTTTGGAAAAGGAAGACTTACACGTACATCTTTCTGATGAGGAACTAGTGAAACAGATTGTGGCGGACAACGACCCTATGCTATTTGGGAAGTTGTATGACCGCTATGCTAAAATGGTGTACAATAAATGCTACGGATTTGCAAAATCCGAGGACGAGGCGGAGGATTTAACACAGGACGTGTTCCTCCAACTTTTTATCAAACTTCGGACCTTTAAGGGAAAATCGAAGTTTTCTACTTGGCTATACTCTTTTACCTATAATTTTTGTGTGAACTATGTAAATCGGAACAAACAACTCAAAATACGGGACAAATCCGTTCAAGTTGAAAATTCCGAACATAAGCTTACCGAAGAAGTGCCCGATGAGAGTCTGTATGAAATGAAGGCTGACAAGCTTAAAAAGGCATTGGAGCACATATCCCCGGAAGAAAAGTCCATTTTGTTGCTTAAATATCAAGATGGGGCCAGTATAAAAGAGTTGGTGGGTTTGATGGATATTGGGGAGAGCGCTGTGAAAATGCGGCTCAAAAGAGCAAAAGAAAGACTATTGGAAATCTATAATACCCTAGAATAGATGGCAAAGAAACACAAAAACCCATTTAAAGAGCTGGAGGCTTCCCTACGCGAGGCACCACCCGAAATGAAGCAAAAAGTCATGAACGACATTGCTGCGGCAAAGTTAATCATGGACATGGCCTCATTGTTCTCGATCAATTTGGGAAGTGCTTTGCGCAAGCTATTCAGAACTATGGGGGAAAACTAATCAACGAACAGAACACTATAAATAAACAACAACTATGGAGATTATTAATGAATGGAAAAATGTGACCCTGGAGTCCTTATCAGGGATGGGTAAAGAAATGGCATTGGCCTTTCCCAAAATCTTGGGCTCTATCGTGATTTTAATTTTAGGTTGGATCGTCATCAAAATTGTACTCTTTCTCTTAAAAAAGATCTTAAAGCTGGCCAAAGTGGATTTGCTCAACGATAAGATCAATGGCATGGAAGTTACGGGCAAAGGGGAGCTCAATGTAGATGTCATTAAAGTTATATTGGGCTTTGTTCGGTGGTTTTTGATTTTGGTCTTTCTCATTGTTGCCGCGGATATCTTGGATTGGAAGATCATTTCCAAGGAAATCGGCAATCTCTTGCATTATCTTCCTAAATTCTTTAGTGCATTGGCCCTCTTGATGCTTGGATTCTACATCGGGAACTTTGTGAAGAAAACTATCAAGCGTTTGTTCGATTCGCTGGAATTTGGCGGTTCCAATATCGTGAGCAGCCTGTTTTTTTACGTAATCGTCATATTTATGTCCATTACCGCATTGAACCAGGCCGGGGTAGACACCACTATCATAACCAACAATATTACCTTGATCTTGGGCTCTTTCCTATTGGCATTCGCTTTGGGTGTTGGTTTGGGGTCGCGCGAGATTGTAGCGGATATCCTAAGGGCATTCTACACCCGAAAGACCTATGTGGTGGGCGATAGAATAGTGATAGATGGAAACGAGGGGACCATTAAAGCCATTGAAAACAACAGCCTTACCTTGGAAACCCATGAGGGCAGATTTGTAATACCGATCAAGGATGTGGTATCCCAAAAAGTGCAGATTAAATCATAATGAAAGTATTGTGAAAAACAAGTGCGGTAACTTCCTTGGAATTTGATTATTTTTGAAGTCTTACAACACGTAAAAAATGAGTTCAAAAAAAGGAAAAGTTCAGGAATTGATCCAAGAAAAACTGTTAGAAGACCGCAAAGTGTTTTTGTGGGGCCAAGTAGATGATGATTCTGCTAAGCACGTAATCGACAGGTTGCTGTATTTGGATATGTTGAACAATAAAGAGATTCAATTGATTATCAATAGCCCAGGTGGGTATGTAACCTCCGGATTTGCTATTTACGATACCATTAAACAGATAAAAAGCCCTGTGTCCACGGTATGTTCCGGATTGGCAGCCTCTATGGGCTCCATTCTTCTATCGGTAGGGGAAAAGGGTAGGCGATTCATTCAGCCACACGCCCGTGTCATGATTCACCAACCAAGTGGTGGTGCAAGGGGCCAGGCTTCCAATATCGAGATCCAGGCTAGGGAAATCATCAAGACCAAGGAATTAGGTGCCAAAATTCTATCAGATAATTGCGGACAGCCCTATGAAAAGGTCATGAAAGATTTTGATCGTGACTATTGGATGGGTGCCGAAGAATCTTTGGAATACGGTATTGTGGATGAAATCTTGAAATAACAGAGACACACTCCAGAAAAAGTGAAAAGTCCTTCGCAACGTATTGTGAAGGACTTTTTATATATAGGCGCCGAAGCGGAATATTTTAATAAATCTACGATCATTTGCCCACTATCGGATTTCAAAAGATAGTTAAAATCAAAATTTATCGGGTTGCTCAATGATCTTACGAGCCCTTTGCTGCAATTCCTCCAGCTCTTCCTTACTTTTTTTCGCCAATAGACTCAGCATCATCGACATCCGTTGATTGTTCTTAAAATGGGACTTTTTTTCCTCCAAAAAATTCCAATACAGTGCATTGAACGGGCAGGATTTTTCTCCCGACTTAACAGTATGACTATAGGAGCATTCCTTACAATAATTTCCCATTTTATTGATGTAATTGGCACTGCTCACATACGGTTTGGTCGCCACCAATCCTCCATCCGCAAATTGACTCATTCCCCTTGTGTTGGTGATTTCAACCCATTCAATAGCGTCGATGTAAACCCCTAAATACCATGCATCCACTTCGTTGGGGTCAACTTGTGTGAGCAGAGCATAGTTTCCAATAACCATCAATCGCTGAATGTGATGGGCGTAGGCATCGTCCAAACTTTGGGTAATACTTTTGTGGAGGCAGTTCATTTTCGTTTTTCCCGTCCAAAAGAAATCGGGGAGAGCATTGTGGTTATCCAATTTGTTCAACTCGGCATAGTCGGGCATTTCTTTCCAATATACCCCGCGCATATATTCCCGCCAACCCAAAATTTGTCGAATAAAACCTTCCACTTGGGAAATGTGGATATCATCCGTGTGTTCGTAGTAATAATCCACCACCGTATCGACAACCTCTTTGGGTGATAGCATTTTGCTGTTCATGGCGAAGGACAAACGGGAATGGAACAAATATTTTTCCTCAGTATGCAAAGCATCTTGGTAATCCCCGAAATATTTCAACAGGTCGGAACAGAAAAAATTTAAAAGCCTTTTACATTCTTGGTAAGAGGTGGGCCATGGAAAGTTTTTGGAATCAATGTTACCAAAGGTGTTGACTTTGGCACTTTTAATTTCGTCCAACAGTTCGGTAACGTCTGTGTTGAATGATAGTTCTTCGGGAATCTCTGGTGAACCATCCCATTTTTTACGATTGCTTTGATCAAAGTTCCATTTGCCGCCTTCAGGTTGGTTTTTTTCCATTAAAATGTTGTGTTTCTTCCGCATCATGCGATAGAAACTTTCCATCAACAATTGTTTTTTCCCCTTAAAGTGATTTTTCAGTTCATCTCGACTAGTGTAAAAATGTTCGGTATCAAATACTTCGGAGGGAATGGATAGGGAATCACAAATTTCTTGGAGCTGTTGGTCCAATCGATATTCGTCGGGCAATAGGTAATCAAACTTTTCAATATTGTGCTCCGAAATGGTTTGATCAATAAGGTCCGGTAGTTTCTGGGGATTGTTTGGATCACCAATCTTAAGGTATATCACGTTATGCCCTTCTTCTTTCAGCGTATTTGCGAAATTCCGCATGGAACAGAAAAAACCGACTACTTTTTGGATATGGTGCTTTACATAATCCGTTTCCTGCCGCATTTCAGCCATCAGATATAGGTTGTCATCGTTTACTTGGTTAAACCAGCTATGGGAAAGGTTGAGCTGATCGCCAAGAATAAGTCTAAGCGTTTTCATGAATTAGAATAAGGTAGGTTGAAGCCAAAGGCTCTGGAATTTTTTGTTTGGATCGTACCGCTCTGCTTGGCTTTTGGTGTTGAAAGTCCTATTGCGAGGGTCATTGCCCACGCCACTGTTGTACATCCAATTGCCCCAATTGCTATGAACATCGTAGTCGATGAGCATAGCTTCAAAATAGGAAGCGCCTATGCGCCAATCCTGTTTTAGGTGTTTGGACCAATAACTGGCTACATTCTGGCGGCCACGGTTGCTCATCCAGCCTGTTTGTTTGAGTTCGATCATATTGGCATTTACAAAATCATCAGCCGTTTCGCCATTGATCCAGTCCTGTTTGGCAGCTTGATTGGTGTGCCAATCATATTCTTTTTGAAGAATACCATCAATCTTAAAAATGTTATTGCCATGCTTTAGCGAAACATACTTGAAGTAATCCCGCCAAATCAGCTCAAAAATCAGCCAATAGGTATCTTGATTTTTTTTGATTTCGTTTTCAAAACGCTTCACTTCCCAATAAATGGTCCGAGCCGAAATACTGCCGTTGGCCAACCATGGCGAAAGTTTAGAGCTATAATCTGTACCTACTAAGCCATTCCTGGTTTTTTTGTAGTAAGTAAGCTTTTGCGAATCCCAAAAATAATGCTGTGTACGCTCTAAAGCATTATTCTCGCCACCTTTAAAAGGGAAGGCAGACCTATGGTCCGTTTCAAAGTTGGAAAAGCCCAACGCTTCCAAGGTTGGGATTTTAGTAATTGATTCGACTCTATTTTCGGTGGGTCTTGGGGCTGGTTTGTCAAAACATGGCCTCACCTGAGTATGCTTCTCACTTTTTTTACGGAAAACCGTAAATACCTGTGGAATTTGCGTGTAGGAATCAAAAAGAATATCATCAGGATGAAATAGGAACTGATCAAAGGTTTTGTGAAAACTTACAGAGTTGGGTACGCGGTTTTCAACCGTTTGAACCACATGTTCTTCTTCGGAGGTCCATTCATTTTGAAGAAAAATAGTGTTGATGTTGAACCTTTCCACCAATTCGGGAATCTTGTCTTCAGGTTTTTCATGATAGACGAGCAGGACAATGTTGAGCTTCTCCAAATTCCTTTTGAGCTGATGCACTGTTTCCAGCAAAAACTTGGCCCTGAAACGCTCCGTTTTTTTAAAGCCGAAGGAATTGATTTGAAAATGCCTTGGGTCAAAAAAGTACACGGCAACAACCTTTTTTGCTTTTGCTGCTGAATGCAAGGCTTCGTTATCGTGTACTCTTAGATTGTTCCCGAACCAAATGAGGCTAGTCTCCATGCTTGTTTTTGTTTTTTCTACACCGTTCACTGCAATAAACCACTTGACCCCAATCCCTGGCCCATTTCTTTCTCCAAGTAAAAGGACGTTGGCATACTGGACATATTTTGGAAGGAAGATGTGGTTTTTTGTGCGTCAATGCAATAAAATGTTTAATAAAAATAGTAAAAAATTAAACAAAAATAGCAATGGGTACTGGCAAACTAGGGAAGTAGAACAGTTTACCGAGCAAAATGCTTATTTTTATTGCTTTAATCAGAATAAGCCCTTTGGGCATTTATGGTACAGACTCCAAAAAACATTGCCATCATCGGTTCCGGATTGGTGGGTTCCCTATTAGCAATATATCTTCGAAGAATTGGTCACAAGGTTACCGTTTTTGATAGAAGACCTGATATAAGGACCATTAAATTCTCAGGAAGATCTATCAACCTTGCCATGAGCAATAGAGGGTGGCGTTCACTAGATGAAGTGGGTATAGGCGACAAAATTAAGGATTTGGCAATTCCGTTGTATAAACGTGCTATGCACGTGAACGATAAACCTATGTACTTTCAGAAGTATGGGAAGGATGGCGAAGCTATTTGGTCCATTTCCAGAGGGATTCTCAATAAGAGGATGATTGATTTAGCTGAAGAAGAAGGGGCTTCGTTTCGATTTAATGAGAAGGTATGGGATGTAAGTTTGCCCGAGGCCAAGATCTATACTGGGGAGACGGAGAAAGGTGAATGGAAAGAATATCAGTTTGATTTAATTTTTGGTTGTGACGGGGCGTTTTCTCGAGTGCGTCACAAAATGCAGCGTCGTAGTAGATTCAATTATTCCCAAAACTTTATTGATGTAGGTTACAAAGAGCTTACTATTCCTGCCAACGCAGATGGTACCCACAAGTTGGAAAAAAATTCATTTCACATTTGGCCGAGGGGAGAGTTTATGCTCATCGCCATGCCCAATATTGATGGTAGCTTTACCTGCACTTTGTTTTTGCCTTTTGAAGGTGAAGTGTCTTTTGAAAGTATCACTACAGAAAATCAAGCGAGGGAGTTTTTTAAGAAATACTTCCCCAATGTTCGCAAAGAAATTGAAGATCTGACCAAAGACTTTTTTAATAACCCGACCAGTGCGATGGTGACTATGAAGTGCTATCCGTGGACTTATTGGGACAAAGTCGCCTTGGTAGGCGATTCTGCCCATGCCATTGTACCTTTTTATGGTCAAGGAATGAATGCTGGTTTTGAGGATATTTATGCGCTCAATCAATTGATGGAAAAGCATGGAGATGATTGGGAGGCTATTTTTTCTGAATATCAACAAGAACGGAAGCCCAACGCGGATGCCATTGCTGAGTTGAGTTACAGAAACTTTGTGGAAATGAGCAGTAAGACAGCAGATCAAAAGTTCTTACTGCAAAAGAAAATTGAAAAGCTTTTTGCCGCCAAACATCCCGAAAAGTGGGTTCCGGTGTATAGTCGTGTTACTTTTTCTGATAGACCTTATGCCGAAGCTTTGGCCATTGGGGATAGACAGGAGGCTATTATGCAGCAAGTGATGGAACTTCCAAATATTGAAGAAAAGTGGGATTCCAAGGAAGTGGAAGAAAAAATATTGGAACTTTTAACAGCTCAATAAGCCAATTAGCTTGTCATTTTGAGCATAGCAAAAAATCTCTTTTGTTGATACGAATTTCACAAATTGTTTCAAAACAAAATGGACTGAAGGAGGGTGTCGCATGGTACTTCAACTACCTCCAGCACCTATCAGGTATTACCTTTTTAGATTCCCCAATCGCTTTGCTCATTTCGAAATGACAACTTCATAAAACAAAAAAGCCACCTTTTGGGTGGCTTTTTAATTTCTTATTCAAAAGAAGATTAGATTTTGGCAAAAAGCTTTTCCATTCTATCCTGTTCTTCTTCAGCTAATAGAGGATCTACCAAAATTCTACCACTGTGCTCATCGGTAATTATTTTTTTGCGAGATGCAATCTCTACCTGAACCTGTGGTGGAATAGTAAAGAAAGAACCACCGGAAGCTCCACGTTCTACGGGAACCACGGCCAAACCATTCTTTACATTGTGGCGGATTCTTTTATAAGCCTTGATCAAGCGCTCTTCGATTTTATCTTCGTATTCTTCAGATTTCTTTAAAAGCGCTTTTTCTTCTTTCTCGGTCTCGGCAAGAATAGCGTCCAATTCACCTTTTTTATGCTTAAGATGGCTTTCGCGCTCGGATAACTTCTCCTTAGTAGCAGAAATCACTTCTTTTTTCTGCTCAATTTGCGCTTTGAATTCTTTAATGTTCTTTTCGGCCAATTGAATCTCCAACTCTTGGAACTCCACTTCTTTGCTCAACGAATTGAACTCGCGGCTGTTCCTTACATTTTTTTGTTGCTCGCTATACTTTTTCATGAGTGCCTTGGACTCATCAATAAGATTTTTCTTGGCAGTAATCTCAAAGTTAACGGTTTCGACATCTGTTTTTAACTTGTCCATTCTGGTTTTAAGACCAAGGACTTCATCTTCCAAGTCTTGTACTTCCAAAGGCAATTCGCCTCTAACATTGCGGATTTCATCTACTCTAGAGTCGATAAGCTGCAAATCGTACAATGCTCTCAACTTTTCTTCCACAGTGCTTTCTTTCTTGTTCGCCATATATTTTATAAATACTTGATGGGATTCGTTATACTCTCCGATAAAGAGACTGCAAAATTAGGAATTTTTTTCGTAAGATAATCAACCAATAAATCTTTTGTAAACTGCTCAGTTTCAAAGTGCCCAATATCGGCTACCACGAGTTGGTTTTCGGCCTGGTAAAAATCGTGATATTTAAGGTCTGCAGTCACTAAAATATCAGCTCCAGCCTTCTTAGCCGCAGCGATGGCAAATGCTCCGCTCCCCCCTAAAACAGCTATTTTATTCACCTTTTTCCCTAACAACTCCGAATGCCGAACCACGGAAGCACCCATTTGTTCCTTGACCAATAGAAGAAACTCTTTTTCATCCATTTCATTATCCAGGGTTCCAAGCATTCCCATACCCAAATCTTGGTTTGTGTTTTCCAATGTGAGTACTTCATAAGCGACTTCTTCGTAAGGATGTGCCTCAAAAAGCGCTTTTAGAATGGCCTTTTCCTTTTCAAAGGAATAAATTAAGTTGATTTGTGTTTCTTTTTCAAAATGAACTTCACCTACTTTGCCAACCGTGGGATTGGCACCGTTTTCTGCCTTAAAACTTCCAACACCTTCCAAACTGTAACTGCAATGGCTGTACTTCCCAATATCTCCAGCACCAGCTTTGAACAATGCCAATTTTATTTGTTCCGCATCTGCCATAGGGGCGTAGGTGATTAATTTTTTAATGCTTTTTGCTCTTGGAATCAGGATTTCGGGATTTTTTAACCCAAGAACCTCACAAATTTTAGCATTGACACCCATTTTGCTGTTGTCCAATGCGGTGTGCATACTGTAAATGGCAATATTGTTGGCAATGGCTTTGAGCACTACGCGCTCCACGTAGTTGCTTCCTGTCAATCTTTTTAACCCTTTAAAGATGATCGGGTGAAAACTCACGATTAGGTCACACTTTTTTTCGATGGCTTCGTCCACTACGTTTTCAAGTGTGTCCAAGGTCACCAAAATACCTTCAACCTTCTTGTTGGGGTCGCCAACCAATAAACCTACGTTGTCAAAATCTTCGGCGTGTGCCAAAGGCGCCAATTCTTCAAGCACTTTTGCTATCTCGTTAACGGTCATTTTAAAAATGTTAAGTGGGCTAAAGATAAAATATTATATTTTCGTTCAATGCTTCAATTGCTTCGGAAAATAGCGTTCCCTATTTCGTTGATCTATGCCCTCGTGGTTTATGTTCGAAACTTTTTGTTTGATGTGGGTTTTTTTTCATCCAAATCGTACAAAACACCGACCATTTGTGTGGGCAACCTGAGTGTGGGCGGTACGGGAAAAACTCCGATGACTGAATATTTACTGCGGATATTGTCTGACCGAAAGATTGCTGTCCTAAGTCGAGGATACAAACGTAAATCCAGCGGGTTTTACTTGGGCGGTCCAGAAAGTACTGTTTTGGAATTGGGCGATGAACCGTATCAAATTCATCAAAAATTTTCTGAGGTCGCTGTTGCGGTTGATGCGAATAGACGTAATGGCATCGAGAAACTGCAAAGTTTAGTCAATCCAGAAATCATTGTTTTGGATGATGCTTTTCAGCATAGAAAGGTAAAGCCCACTTTTTCTATTTTACTCACGACTTATCAGAATTTATATGTAAATGATTGGTATTTGCCAACGGGTAACCTTCGGGATGCCAAAAAAGAAGCCAAACGTGCAGATTTGATTATCGTTACCAAATGTCCTGAATCATTACAAGAAGATAAAAAAGGGGAGATTATTGGTAAGCTTCAACCCAAATCACATCAAAAGGTATTATTTGCTTCTTTGAAGTATAATGATTTTGTAACTGATGGGAGACAAAACAAAATCCAATTATCCCAATTGAAAGGTAAGCAATTGGCATTGGTTACGGGTATTGCATCACCGGAACCCTTGGTTGAATACTTAAATTCTCAGGGAATTGGTTTTAAACACTTCGAATTTAGTGACCATCACCATTTTACGAACAAGGAAATTGAACAGTTTGAAGGATACGAAATGGTATTGACCACAGAGAAAGACTTTGTCCGGTTAACGGGGAGGTTTGAAAATCTATATTATTTGGAAATAACACATGATCTTTCTCCTACGGACATGGAAGTTTTGAAAAAAGCAGTTCGAGACTTGTGCTAAACGGAACCTTCCATTTTGCTTCTAAAGATATTCTCACCAATTTTTTGGTAGAACACTTCGGGCTTAAACGGTTTTGTGACCACATCATTACAGCCTGCCTCATAAAAACTGTCCAAACTGTCGTCCAAAGAAATGGCTGTAAGTGCAATAATTGGAATAACTGTATCAAACTTACGTATTTGGCGTGTAGCTTCTTCCCCACTAATGCCAGGCATATGGATGTCCATTAAAATAGCGTCGTAAGTGTTGCTTTTGGCTAGGTCAATGGCTTCGTTACCATTATTGGCGATGTCGCAGGTGATCTCTTTTTTGGTGAGCATTTTTTTGGTTATCACCTGATTGATTTTGTTGTCTTCTACCACTAGAACATGCAGCCCTTTAAATTGGAACTCTTCGGGATTCAGTTCAAAGGCAACATCTTCCCCTTCTTTACTTTCATAATCCAGATCCATTTCAAAATAGAAGGAACTTCCGTGCCCAAGTTCACTCTCTAGGTTAATTGTGCTCCCAAACAAGCCCAAAAGACTTTTAACAATGGTCAAGCCAAGGCCGGTACCTCCATATTCTCTGTTGATTTGTATAGACCCTTGTTCGAAACTGTCAAAAATATTTTTCTGTTGGTCCTCCG
This sequence comes from Allomuricauda sp. TMED12, assembly GCA_002167435.2. GTDB lineage: Bacteria > Bacteroidota > Bacteroidia > Flavobacteriales > Flavobacteriaceae > Flagellimonas. The sequence goes on along the minus strand of NHBR02000123.1, from coordinate 12,993 downwards.
AAATGCCAATTCCGTTATCTCTTACTTCAAAATATAGTTTTACTTGGTCTTCTTCTTTTTTAAGCTTTTTGGCTATAACCTCAACTTTGCCATTTTTGGTGAATTTGAGGGCGTTACCAACAAGGTTCATGAAAATTTGGGATAGCTTAATGGGGTCTCCCAATAATTTTTTCGGGATTTTAGCGTCATAATCCAGAATGAGCTCGGTATTTTTTTCATTGGCATTTTGTTGTAGTGATTCCACCACATCCCCAAGTACTTTTTCAAGTTTGAACTCTATACTTAGCGGTTCAAGTTTGTCCGCATCAATTTTATTGATTTGAAGAATGTCATTTATAAAATTAAGCAGGTATTCTCCCGAGAATTTCAATGATTTTAAATGTTCTTTTTGATGTTCAGATGGGTTTTCCTCCAATAAAAGATGGGTAAGCCCTGTAACAGCATATAAAGGTGTTCTAAGCTCATGCGTGACTGTTGATAGGAAGTTGGTTTTGGCTTCCATGGCAGAAACCGCCGCATCCCTTGCCAACTCCAACTCTTTGTTTTTGGTATAAAGAAGATCGTTTGTTTTAAGTTTAATTTGGTTGTTTCTGAACAATGAAACCGCCAAAAGAGAAATAATGGTCAAAAAAGCAGAAGTTAATATAGCTGTAATTTCTGAACGGTTCTTCGATTCACTCAGCTCTTCGTTCTTGGCCTGTAGTTTATTAAGCTCGTTCATTTGGTGGTCGAACCGGATTTTATCCGCTGTATCCGCATCCAGTTTAGCTTTTTCTGTATTAAAGATGGAATCCTTGATTTTAGCCAATTCTTTGGTGTACATCAATGACTCACTATAATTGCCATTTGTCTCATAAATGTTTGACAATTGCTCGAAAGCGTTTTTTATTTCCTTAGCGAAACTATGTTTTTGAGCCAGCTCCAAAGCTGCTTTGGAATGGATAATGGCTTCTTCAAGGTCATTTAAGGTAATGCTTATTTCGGCTAATTGTAGGTTAGCTTTTGTTGCCAGGTATGCACGTTCTTTATCATCTGAGTTAACGATTAGCGCATGTAGGTTTTTAATGGCGTCATCATATTTTTCAATATTGGTGTAAATATAGGCCTCGAGTAAAAGTATGTTATTGGTAAGGTTTCTATTATTGCTAAGTTTCCTGGATTCCTCGAGCTGTTTCAAAGCTTGGAAATTGTTGCCTTCTCCATATCTAAGAGCTCCATCCAAATATAAATGGAATGCTTGCCCGTACGAATAGGAAGTGTCCTTTAAGAAGTCTCCCGCCCTTTCTAAATAAAAAATTGCAGTATCTATATCGCCTTCTTCCAAAAACAACCTTGCATATTGATGATACGTGTCCACTAAAAGTTTAGCGTCTTCATTGCTCTCTGCAATGTTGGCGGCTTTGTCCAAGGTTTCCAGGGCCTTGTCTATTTTGTTTTCGTGGCGATAGGCCATAAACTCATCAAAAATAGACTTTACATCTGAAGCGGAATTACCTTCACTTTGGGCAAAAGAGAATTGCATGCATAGTAATATACACAACAGGAGTAGCGATCTTTCGCCTATTTTTTTGTTTACTAGGTTGAAGTTCAAACGTAGTTTTTCTTAATGAGCAAAGCTATTAAATCAATTATTCTGGAACAATATCCAGTTTCATTATCGTACCATCCAATGATTTTTACCATTTTGCCAATCACTGAGGTCATCAAAGAATCAAACGTACAAGAGTAATAACTATTGTTTATATCGATAGAAACAATAGGGTCTTCCGTGTAATTGAGTATGCCTTTTAGGTTGTTTTCTGCTTGTTTCTTAAAGGTAGCGTTTATTTCTTCAATGGAAGTTTCTTTTATTACGTTGAAGGTAATATCGGTTAGCGAACCGTTAGGAACCGGAACACGTATGCCACATCCGCCTATTACATCGGATAGTTCGGGAAAAATACTTGTCAATGCTTTAGCGGCCCCTGTTGTTGTAGGTATTATGGATTGTCCGGCGGCCCGAGATCTTCTGAGATCACGGTGGGGACTATCGTGCAAACTCTGGTCTGAGGTATAGGAATGTATCGTAGTGATATATGCCTGCTCTATGCCACACAATTCATTAATTACCTTGATCATTGGGGCTGCATTGTTGGTAGTGCAGGAGGCATTGGAAATAATTTCGTCCTCCGCATTGATAATTTCCTCATTGACCCCCAAAACCACCATTTTGATAGAGTCATCAGTCGGGGGAACGGAAAGAATTACTTTTTTGGCCCCATTTTTTACATGGAACCCTAAATCTTCTCGTGTTTTAAATTTCCCGGTAGATTCTACAACGATATCAACCTGATGCGATTTCCAATCAATTTCTTTGGGATGATTGTAATTGAGCACAGGAATTTCCCTTCCTTCGACTAGAATAAAATTATCCTTGTGTGACACATTTGCGTTCAATACTCCATGAATGCTATCGTACTTTACTAAATGTGCAAGGGTTTCGGCATTGGCCAAATCGTTTATGGCCACTACTTTGATGTTCGGATGGTTCAGTAAAAGCCTAAAAAGGGTTCTGCCGATACGGCCAAAGCCATTGATGCCAACAGTGGTGATATTTTTCATGATCGGGAGCGAAGGGAGGTTGTGCTAGTGAATGTGTTTGTGTGCCTTGTAGGATGAACGAACCAAGGCTCCACTTTCCACATGCCTAAAGCCCATTTCCAACCCGACTTCCTCATATTTTTTAAACTGTTCCGGTAAAATAAATTGTTTTACTGGCAAGTGTTTTTTTGAAGGTTGTAGGTATTGGCCAATAGTAATTACATCAACATCAGCCTTTCTAAGGTCTTCCATCGTAGAAATTACTTCATCCTCTTCTTCTCCCAGACCTAGCATAATACCAGATTTGGTTCTTTTGGCACCATTTTTCTTTAAATAGTCCAGCACTTCGAGGCTTCGTTCGTATTTGGCCTGTATCCTAACTTCGCGTGTCAACCTTTTGACGGTTTCCATGTTGTGCGAAATCACTTCAGGAGCAACTTTTATTATTCTATCCAAATGTGTTGAGATTCCCTGAAAATCGGGTATTAGTGTTTCCATGGTAGTCTCAGGATTCATTCTCCTGACAGCTTTTACCGTTTCCGCCCAAATAATGGAGCCCATATCCTTAAGATCGTCACGATCTACAGAGGTAAGTACGGCATGCTTAATGTTCATGATTTTTATGGAACGGGCCACTTTTTCGGGTTCTGCCCAGTCAACAGTTTCCGGTCTTCCCGTTTTTACCCCGCAAAAGCCACAGGAGCGGGTACAAATGTTGCCCAGAATCATAAAGGTAGCTGTGCCTTCTCCCCAACATTCGCCCATATTTGGGCAACTTCCAGAGGTGCAAATGGTATGTAGGTCGTACTTGTCCACAAGGCCTCTTAGCTGAGTATATTTTTTACCTGTTGGGAGCTTAACCCTTAACCATTTTGGCTTTCCTTTGGGTGGAAGAACATTTTCTGCTACACTTGTACTCATACAAATAAATTTGATTTACAAAGATACAAAACTGGGAAGGAAAATTTGTGAACTGAAGTGGCTCACTTTTTTTTGATGATTTCCGCCAAAAGCTTTTTTGCCCGAAGCAATTTTACTTTCACATTGTTAACAGGTTCGTTGAGTTCTTTGGCGATATCGGCATAACTCATTTCGTGGAAATAACGTAGGTTGATGACCTTTTGGTAATGGGGCTTTAATTTTTTGATGTCCCTAAGTAGGTTGGCCAAGTTTTGCTCGGTAATCAATCGGTCTTCTACCGATGGTGTTTCGTCCAAAACCTTTTTTACTTCGTCCCCACGGGAATCCATCTCGTTCAACAGGCTTCTTTTACGTTTTCTAAGAAGGTCTACATGAAGGTTTTTGGAAATGGTGATGAGCCAGGTCTTGAACTCATAGGTTTCGTCGTAAGTGTCAATTTTATCGAAAGCCTTGGAAAATGTTCGTATGGTAATATCTTCGGCGTCATTTTCATTTTTGGTGCGGAGTATCTGAAATCCATAAACATCGTTCCAAAAAGTGTCCAAGAGTGTACTGAAGGCAATTTGGTTTCCTTGTTTTGCCTTTTGTATAATCTCCTTGATGGAATCGTCGGTTTTTTCCAAAAAAATGGGCTTACCTAAAAAATTAAGTGCTATTGGGTATTGGCAACCGTATCTTTTTTACAGTCTTGTTCTTCTGGCAGTTTGCCGCAAAACCCACAGGCTTGTCCGTCCTTGTTCAAAAATGGACTTTGGCTCGCACATGTTCCTGCAAACTCACCGTTCTTTTTCCCCCAGATTTTAATAGCGATTCCTGCAAATGCAAGTGCCAATAATCCGATGGTAACTAATGCTAACTTCATTTTTCAACTTTTGTACAAAGGTACAAAATACCTCTTTAAAGGGGAGTGTGTTTAAGGTTTCTTTAAAGTTGGGTCTTAGTATTTGATATTGGCTACAATATTGTCAACAGATGGTGCGGTGTTCCCGCCTTTTGGCTCAATGGTAATATAGCCCACTGCGTTATCGGCATAAGGTAGTGCAAGAAGCTTGTCTTTTTCATCAAAATCCTTGATCACGCCCAAGTTCACCAACTCACCGTTTACTTCGGCCCACATTTGGAAGCATTTGTCCTCCGGAAGTTCAGGGACATTGCTAACATTGATGTAAGAAAGTTTTTTGACCGGATTGATATAAGCAATGGCCTTGAGTTCTTTACCTTCTTTTTCTCCTTTTACCTGATATTTTTTAGTGGCCGGATTGTTAAGAACAATAAATTGGTTTCTCATGTCTGCCAATTGATCCTTCATGTTGTTCTCCAAATACTTGATTTGATTGGTGACCATTGTATTTTCCTCTTGAAGCGTTTTGTTCTGATTCCAGAAGAAAATCGAAGAGCCGGCAAAAATCATAATGGCTACACTCGCTGCAACGGCATAGCGAAGAAATCTTTTGCTTACCATGGTTTCCTTTTTGGCACTGGCCAAAATAATTTCTTTAAGACCTTCTGGTGTCTTTTTAGCATAAAGATTGGCAAAGGTTTCCAGGTTTTTTTGGAGCACATCATATGTTTCCCTTACTTCGGGATACATGGCGATATACCTTTCTGCCTTTTGGGTTTCTTCTTTTGTTGTATCACCCAAAAGATACTTTTCCAAAATGTCGGATTCTAAAAATATTTTAACTTTTTCCTTCATGACAATAGATTTAAAATGAGGAGTAAAGACATCGTTGTTCCGTAAATCTTTCCAAGTTCTCGAAGACCTATTTTTAATCTGGACTTTATGGTTCCTAAAGGGATTTCCAATTCGTCACTTGCCTCTTGCTGCGTCATTCCCTCAAAAAATAGTGCTTCCAGAACAATTCTGTATTTATCTTCAATTTTGTCCAAGTTTTCTTGGATGTCCAAGTGTTCGGGATTTATACCTTTTACTCCTAAATTATATACGTCCGAAACGTCTATTTGGATTTCCTTGTCCGATTTATTGGTTACACTTCGCAACTTATCAATAGCAGTATTTCGTACAATTCGGAATAACCAGGTGAAAAGTTTGGCTTTGGATGCATCGTAGGTGTCTGCTTTTTTCCAAATTTTGATAAAACTTTCTTGGAGTACATCTTGTGCCAAATCTTCATCTTTTACTACCTTATAAGCAACGCCGAAGAGTGTATCACCGTAGTTTTCATATAGTAGGGAAATAGCCTTATCGTCTTTTTCCGCTAGGAGTGAAACAATATGTCTCTCGATCAATGTGCTCATTTATGATACTTTTGGTAAAATTTTTTAGGGGCCAAAATCTAAAATAGGATTTATCTCGTATATAAAACAAAGCTAAGACAGAAAAAGCATTTTTGGCTTTGCTTATTTAAAGAATAAAGGGGCGTATAGCTCTAACAACATATATAAATTTGGTTAGTTTGGTTTGGTATAACCCTCGTTATTGACTTCAATGCGAGGGTTATTTTATTATATTTACCTCTGGTTGTATTTTTAGCTTGAAGTTTTTTTTCACTTCCTCTTGAATTTTTTTGGAGAGATTTAAGATTTCCTTCCCCGTTGCATTGCCGTAGTTTACTAGGACCAATGCTTGTTTTTCATGAACTCCGGCATCACCAACCCTTTTTCCCTTAAATCCGCATTGTTCAATAAGCCAACCGGCTGGAATTTTATATTGATTTTCATCGACCTCATAAAATGGAGCATCTGGATGTGACTTACTGAATTTATCAAAGGCCTTTTTTGAAATAATGGGGTTTTTAAAGAAGCTCCCACTGTTGCCAATTTCTTTAGGGTCGGGCAATTTGCTTTTTCGAATGGCAATCACAGCATCGGAAATATCTTTTATAGTTGGATGAACAATGCCCCTGTCCTTCAGCTCATTCTCAATGGAACCATAACCTGTGTGGAGCACATGGTCTTTTTTGGTCAGTTTTAAGACAACTGAGGTGATAATGTATTTTTCCTTTGCCTTATTTTTGAAAATGGAGTTCCTGTATCCGAATTCACAGGCTTTATTGTCAAAACCTACCAATTCCCCGGTCTCCACATTCATAGCTACACAGCTCACAAAAACATCTTTAAGTTCCACCCCGTAAGCACCAATGTTCTGTATAGGGGCGGTACCTACATTGCCTGGAATCAATGAAAGGTTTTCCAGTCCTCCATATCCTTGATTCAAACTCCACATTACCAACTTGTGCCAATTCTCACCGGCCATCGCTTTAACCTCTACCGTTTTTTCGTCTTCCTCAACAACGGTGATTCCTTTGAGGTTAATATGCATGACCAAGGCATCAATATCGTTAGTGAGCAGCATATTACTTCCACCACTGATTATAAACTTTTTGGGGTATGCCTTGAGTTCCAAAGCTTTTTGGAGTTGGACCAATCCGGTTATCTCAACAAAAAACTTGGCTTTTACATCAATACCAAAGGTATTGTAGCTTTTTAAGGATATGTTTTCCTGTATGTTCACTGGGCGTTATACTCGTTTAAGGCCTTGCCCAAAATTTGGACAGCCTTTACAAGTTGCTCTTTTTCGAGCACATAGGCAATTCTTATCTGATTTTTTCCCAGTCCCGGAGTGGCGTAAAAGCCTGCAGCAGGGGCTACCATCACTGTACTTCCATGGAGTTCAAAACTTTCGAGCAACCACTGGGCAAAATGGTCTGCATCTGCTATCGGTAACTCTACAACGCAGTAAAACGCGCCTTGTGGAGTAGCTACCTTTACACCTTCCAACTTATTTAGCTCTGTAATCAGCAAATTTCTTCTGGAAACATATTCTTCAATAACATTATCAAAATATTCTTGGGGAGTTTCCAAGGCAGCCTCACTGGCAATCTGTGCGAAAGTTGGTGGCGACAAGCGGGCTTGTGCAAATTTCATGGCAGTGCTGATCACTTCGGTGTTTTTGGAAATCAAACAACCAATTCGTGCACCGCACATGCTATAACGTTTAGATACGGAATCTACAACAATGGCATACTCCTCCAATCCTTCAACTTGAAGTATGGAGTAGTGTTCCCTTCCATCGTAGGTGAATTCCCGATATACTTCATCAGCAATAAGGAAAAGATTATGCTTTTTGACCAATTCGGCCAATTGCTCTATCTCTTCTTTGCTGTATAAATATCCTGTCGGATTCCCAGGATTACAAATAAGAATGGCCTTTGTTTTTGGAGTAATAAGCTCTTCAAATTTGGAAATAGGGGGTAACGCAAAATTATTTTCAATGGAAGAAGCGATAGGTTTAACGTTGACACCTGCCGCTGTAGCAAAACCATTGTAGTTAGCATAAAATGGCTCGGGAATAATTATTTCATCCCCATTATCCATAATGGTTCCCATGGCAAAAGACAAAGCCTCGGAACCTCCTGTGGTCACAATAATATCCTCAGCATCAACAAAAATGTCCTGTTTGGCATAATAAGCGGCAATTTTTTGGCGATATGCCTCGGAACCTTGTGTCATACTATACTCAAGTACTTCAATATTGTGGTTTCGAACAGCATCCAAAGCGACCTTGGGGGTTTTGATGTCCGGCTGTCCAATATTAAGGTGGATGACATGGACACCTCGCTTTTTTGCGGCTTCCGCATAAGGTACCAGTTTACGGATGGGAGAGGCGGGCATTTGCTTCCCTTTGTTGGAGATACTTGGCATGAGCTAAAATTTTGACAAAAATGAGAAAACCAATTATCGAAAACAACAACTTTAAAGATTAATTACTCGGTTATTGAAATGTTAAATTAAGGTAATCATTGAATCTAAAATTGTATATTTAATAAGTATGACAAGTTGATATTAAAGATGTTGAGGAAAAGTATTGTTTATTTTGCGCTTTTATTGTTTGTACCTCTTTTTATGGTGGCGCAAGGGTTTAGGTTGCCCGAGAGTGAAAAATTTCAAAAAATCAAGTTTGAACTTATCAATAACTTGATCATAATTCCAGTTGAGATAAATGGAACTGAACTCACCTTTATTTTGGATTCTGGCGTAAGTAAGCCAATCCTTTTCAACCTTTCTGATTCTGATTCTGTACCGATCAACAATGTTTCCGAAGTTACGATTCGTGGTCTCGGCGATGGCGAACCTATGAAAGCTTTGAGTTCCAAAGGAAATGCCTTCAAGCTTGGGGAAGCAAGAAACTACTCTCAAGATCTTTATGTCGTAATGGATAGAGAAATAAATTTTTCAACATCTTTAGGTATTCCTGTTCACGGAATCATGGGGTATGATCTCTTTAGGGATTTTATTGTTGAGGTAAATTATAGCTCAAAAAGATTAAAACTCCATAATCCAGAACATTATACCTATAAAAATAAAAGAAATACACAGACAATCCCCTTACTTGTTGAAAAACGAAAAGCCTATGTTGAAGGTACCGTTCTAATGAAAGACACAGCCAATATACCGGTTAAGTTACTTGTGGACACGGGCAGCAGCGATGCGTTATGGTTGTTTCCCGAACCCGAAAAAGGGCTGGAAATCCCAGAGAAAAATTATGATGATCATTTGGGACGAGGTCTGAGCGGTGATATTTTTGGAAAGCGAAGTAAAGTTAATGGAGTTCGAATAGGAAATTATGAATTGGAAGAGGCGAAAGTTGCTTTTCCTGACCGTGAATCTTTTCAGGGTTTGGATAGTTTAGGCGATCGTAACGGGAGTTTGGGCGGTGAAGTGCTTAAGCGTTTCAATATGGTATTTGATTATGCAAGAGGGTTGGTTACACTAAAAAAGAACGGAAATTTCAAAGATCCTTTTCAATATAATTTGGCAGGTATAGATCTTCAGCACAACGGACTTCGCTATATAGCCGAAAGTATTGCCGATGTCAATGGAATTGTCAAAGGCGAGGGAGAAGATACATTTGGTAATGTCAAAATTTTACTTGAGAACAAAACAAAGTTAAGTTTGGTACCTGAAATAGTTGTTTCCGGTATTCGTGCAGGAAGTCCTGCTGCAGAGGCTGGTTTGCGCGAAGGTGACGTTATTTTGGCGGTTAACGGGAAGAGGGTTCATCAATATAAGCTTCAGGAAATCCTTAAAATGATTAATGATAGAGAAGGAAAACGCATCAAATTGCTTATTGAAAGATATAACCAAGATTTATTGTTCTCTTTTGTACTCAAAAAGGTCTTTGACGACGACTAATAAAAAGTAAAAGCCCCAAAACCAATTGGTTTTGGGGCTTTTAACTATAATTTTCTTTTTACTTACTTTGCTCCCGGGTTTTTTACAGTTCCCTTAATTTTTAGAACTTTTGTAGGTGTATCCGCATTGGAGGTAACAGTAATCGCCTTTCTAATAGGTCCAACTCTGTTCGTATCGTATTTTACTTCGATTTTACCAACTTTACCTGGCATAATAGGTTCTTCTGGCTTTTTTGGGATAGTACATCCGCAGCTAGATCTTACATTGCTGATTACCAAAGGTACATTACCGGTATTGGTAAATTCAAATACACGAACACCATCACTACCTCTTTCGATTTCTCCGTAATCAATGGTCTCGCTCTTAAATTCGATTTTAGCAGTTTCTTGAGCGTATATCCCTAAGGATAAAAGCCCTACAAACAGCATGAGTACAGTTTTTTTCATCATTTTTGGTTTTTGGGTGAACTTCAAATGTAGATGTTTTGATACCTGCATCCAAAATTCTTTTGTTATAGAATAACGTTACTTATTTTTGTTTCGTATTTCTGGATTGGCTCTCATCAGAAGAATGGCGAAAAATTAACATTTAGCTTTCCCTTCAAAAAACCAATCACAGTTCAATTAAACAAAAACTGTACCGAAAAATGGAGATTCCATCAAAATATGACCCGAAAAGGGTTGAAGAACACTGGTATGCTTACTGGTCCGAGCATGATTATTTTAGCTCCAAGCCAGATGAAAGGGAGCCGTACACCATAGTAATTCCCCCTCCAAACGTTACTGGGGTGCTTCATATGGGGCATATGCTGAACAATACCTTGCAAGATGTTCTCATCCGAAGAGCAAGGCTCTTGGGAAAAAATGCCTGTTGGGTGCCGGGAATGGATCACGCCTCCATTGCCACTGAAGCTAAAGTGGTTGCTAAGCTAAAAGCAGATGGTGTTGATAAGTCAAAGTTATCCCGCGATGAATTTTTAAAGCACGCTTGGGATTGGACCAACGAATATGGAGGTGTAATTCTCCAACAATTGAAAAAACTTGGCTGTTCCTGTGATTGGGACCGCACCAAGTTTACCATGGACGACGACATGTCGGCTTCTGTAATCAAGGTTTTTGTTGATTTATATAATAAGGGTTTGATATACAGGGGATATCGAATGGTGAATTGGGATCCCGAAGCTAAAACCACGCTCTCCGATGAAGAGGTGATTTATGAAGAGCGACAAGGGAACCTTTATTATTTGTCCTATGCCATTGAAGATTCTGATGAAAAGGTAACTATTGCCACCACCCGTCCAGAGACTATTTTGGGAGATACTGCTATTTGTATCAACCCAAATGATGAAAGGTATCATCATTTAAGAGGTAAAAAGGCCATTGTACCTATTTGTGATAGGGTGATTCCTATTATTGAAGATGAATATGTTGATGTTGAATTCGGTACAGGATGCCTAAAAGTGACCCCGGCGCACGATGAAAACGATAAAAATCTTGGTGAGAAACATAACCTTGAGGTAGTTGATATTTTCAACGAAGATGCTACCCTTAATTCTTTTGGTCTTCACTACGAAGGAAAGGACCGATTTGTGGTTCGCAAAGAAATTTCCAAGGAGCTGGAAGAGAAAGGGTATTTGGTGAAAACGGAGCAGCACACGAATAAAGTTGGAACATCCGAAAGGACCAAGGCGGTAATCGAGCCACGATTGTCCGATCAATGGTTCCTTAAAATGGAAAACTTGGCCAAACCTGCAATTAAAGGTGTTTTGGAGACCAAGGATGTAAAATTGTATCCCTCCAAGTTTGAGAACACGTATCGACATTGGATGGAAAACATACGTGATTGGAACATTTCCCGTCAGCTTTGGTGGGGCCAGCAAATCCCAGCCTATTATTATGGTGATGGAAAAGAGGATTATGTGGTTGCCGAAACCCCGGAAGAAGCATTGGAATTAGCAAAAGCTAAAAATCCAAACATCCAAGCATCCGACTTGCGTCAGGATCCCGATGTTTTGGACACCTGGTTTTCTTCTTGGTTGTGGCCTATTAGTGTTTTTGGTGGAATTTTGGAGCCGGAAAATGAAGAGGTAAATTATTATTACCCAACCAATGATTTGGTGACTGGACCCGATATTTTGTTTTTCTGGGTGGCCAGAATGATCATGGCAGGATACGAATATAGAGGAAAGCGTCCTTTTGAAAATGTGTACCTCACAGGATTGGTGCGCGACAAGCAACGCAGAAAAATGTCCAAGCAATTGGGAAATTCACCCGATGCGCTCAAACTTATAGAAGATTTTGGAGCAGATGGAGTTCGTGTAGGGTTATTGCTGAGTTCATCAGCAGGAAACGATATAATGTTTGATGAAACCCTTTGCCAGCAAGGAGCTAACTTTGCCAATAAAATTTGGAATGCGTTTCGATTGATAAAAGGATGGGAAGTTGCCGATATACCACAACCCGAAGCAGCGCAAAAAGGAATCGAGTGGTATAAAGCAAAATTCAATCAGACGTTGGTTGAGATTGAAGACCATTTCTCCAAATACCGTATTTCCGATGCCCTGATGGCTACCTATAAATTGGTGTGGGACGATTTCTGCTCTTGGTTGCTGGAAATTGTAAAACCCGAGTATCAAAAACCCATTGATCAGGCCTCTTACAACGAAGTGCTTGGTCTTTTTGAAGAGAACTTGAAATTGTTGCACCCGTTTATGCCCTTCTTAACGGAAGAAGTTTGGCAGCATATTGCCGAGCGAACACCGGAAGAAGCCTTGATTGTTTCACAATGGCCAGAGGCGAAAGACGCGAATACGACCTTAATTGCTGAGTTTGAATTTGCTTCCGAGGTAATTTCAGGTGTTAGAACCATCAGAAAAGAGAAAAACATTCCCCAAAAGGATGCTTTGGAGCTCTTTATGTTGAATGGTGAAAAGATGAGTTCAGAATTGGATGCCATCATATTAAAATTAGGAAACCTCTCAAAAATGGCGGCAGTCGATGCAAGTTTGGAAGGAGCCCTTACTTTTAGAGTGAAGAGTAACGAATACTTTATTCCAATAAGTGGAGCCATCGATGTGGATGCGGAAATTGCCAAAATCACCGAAGAACTAAACTACACCAAAGGATTTTTGAAATCGGTAGAAAAGAAATTGAGCAATGAGCGCTTTGTGAACAATGCGCCCGAGCAGGTAGTGGCCATGGAGCGTAAAAAAGCCGCCGATGCCGAAGCGAAGATTGTAACTTTGGAAAAGAGCTTAGCTAGTTTGCAATAACCTACATTCACCTAGAATATTGATTTTGAAAAGGGAAGATTACTTCCCTTTTCTTTTTATTTTTC
>NHBR02000122.1 GCA_002167435.2 Allomuricauda sp. TMED12 | reverse complement strand
GGAGGTGAAATATGAAGGTAAGAAGATGTTGGTAACGGGAGAAATAACTATTGCTCCAATATTTTATGCTGATATTTCGTCAATGAAAAATTGGGAACCACCCTACGAGTCCATTTTTATAACCGAATTTGAAAGAGACGAAATTATTGAAGGAATAACTTCCAAGTCCAAGAAAACTAAAATCCCTGTGGTTTTTGACTGAAGATTTTTCAAACAAAAATTAAAAGATGAAAAATATAATAACATTGCTATTGATTGTATTTACAGTAACGGCTTGTAAATGTCAAATTGACGTACACAAATATCAAAAAAAAGGAGTGACCTTAAAGGAGATACAACAGGCTTATGAGTACAACTTAAGTCAAATTAGGATGAATGACCCTGAGTATTATTTTATTCCAACCCCACCACTTACTGCACAGAATCATTTCTATAATTATTTTACTGAAAAGGCCAAAAGGCGTATGGTAGAACTTTTTGAAGGGAAATGGACAGAAGAAGAGATTGAATCAAGGATTAATGCAAGTATGAAGTCTACTTTGGACACCTTAAACCCTAGAAACGGATATTATCAAGATGCTAAAAAGATAGCCAAACGAGATAGCTTGCCTTTACAGCAGGTATGGGATAGTATGGTTGTCGCTAGAAAGAAAGAATGGAGTGAAGATTTGTTGAAAGGGCAATACGTTGATTACAGAGTAATAAGCATTGCTGGATATTTAAAAGACCCACGTTTTTTACCTTATTTAAAGAATATGGATAATGGGAATTATGTTAGTAAGGAGGTAGAATTGGCATTGGCTCGATATGATGAAGAACCATATTTATCTAATGCAATTGAACGTCATTATGATAGAGGAAACTTTGGTAAGCTTGCTTATATATGCTCGAAAAGAGCTATTGATAGAATATATGAGTATGCAATAACAAAAGAAGGGTTAGATTGCGACTCAAATGGCATGTATTGTTATAACTTATTAGCGGAGTCTGCTATGAGTTGGTTAGTAATCTTATTTCGAAGTGAGAATATGGCAAAAGAAATGAAGGAGTTAAAACATGAATATGAATATCCTGAATATAGAGAACCTGATAAATACTACGAAAATAAAATGCGTTCCATCGCAAAAAAATATTATAAGCAATTCAAGGAACAAGAACCTAACTGTGAAAACGTACCTGTGAATGCTTGGTAGTTTAACAAAGGCATAAAGCATTTTATATATAGGAATAAGTTCTTTGACATATTGAAATAAGATTATCCACGGGCTTTTTAAAACGAAGTCCGTGGAAGCAGCGGCTATTATTCGGGCTGGGGCTATATCACCTTGCCGTTCTTGGAAAAATATAAGGAAGCGATAGATGTGGCCAATATTGTAAGCGAAGGGGATATAAATATTGGCAAATTCAGTAGGATTCGGGTGGAGTTCGATAACATTAAAATCAACACCGACTACCAATTGGTTGAGGGAATGGTGGAGACCAGTTACGATGCCAATTGGAGCAATGTGGAGAGTGTGGATGAATTTATCAATGACATTGAGGAGTTGTTCAATGCCATTTCAGAACTGCTCCAGAACTATACGGGAACCGAGGAAGAGGTTTCCCTTTTACAGGAACTGAACCAAAAACGGGACACTTATATCGCTGAACTGATTTCCAGTCCCCATATCACTGCCGAAATCAAAAATGAACTGCTCGCGAACCAAGAGGTTTACAAAACGGTATCCAATGACCTTATTGCGGAATCCACCGGGGACAATGGCTACGATGTGGGCAGTGGGATGGCAGGACAGGTAATGCAAAGGAACAGTGAACTACGGACAAGCATTGCCAAGGCGGAGGATGAGATTTTTCTGGGAGAGGCCCAAAGAATTCTCAACAACCCCGAAAACAGTGTTGCATTTTGGGAGACCATAGAAAAACTGGAGGAGATTCATGAATTTCTACAACAGTGCAACAGTGAAGATTGGGAAAGCTATCAAGACAAGGGAATTGTTCCCTATTGCTTGTGGCGGGATGCCGAGGTTGCCAACGAAAATCTATACTCAGGGGGCGATATTCCCTATCTGTCTGGTTTGGTGGACGGGGTGTACATTGAGGTAAATGGGGTTTTGAAACTCCCGCAGTTATTAAAAGATCTAGGAAGTGGCATGCACCAACTCCTTTATTCATTTACAGTGGCCTATATAGAGTGCAACCCCATGGCCATGAAGGTGAATAGGGAACGGTTGAACAAACTATTGGAGACCGTTGAAGTACCTGATGAACGAAAAGGGCTTTTGGACTGGATGAAGGAGGAACTGGACAAGTTCACCGTGGATGATGAGGAAAGGCAGGAGCAAATACAACAGTATTTGGACAAGTGCAAGGGATATGCGGACACCAGACAGGCCGTAGAGGATTTTTTCGAGTTTATAACGGATTGGGAGGAGTTAAAAACCCTTTTTGACCAAGTATCCGAGAAGCTGCGGGAAACCTTGGAGGTCTATTCCTCCTATTCTTTTGTTAACGAGGAACGATACGAGAAGGCTGTGCTCGATGTGCAGATACTTTCTATTGCAACTGGAATAGGTGCCGTGACCAAGATTAAGAAGGTTAAGGATATTTTAATTGGCCTGCGTAACTTTACCAAAGCGCAGTGGGATGATTTGGGCAGAAGGTTTGGGAGGAATGGAAATTTATTTAGCAAATTTGGCCAAAAACTTGATGAAATAGGTGAACTCCTTGAAAATGGCTTGGTTAAGGGGAAATATTCAGGAAGAGTTTTTAATCCTAATAATGCTGGCGGGGCTATTAAATCTTTGGATTGGGAAAACGCTATATTCACAAAATCAAATATAGAGATTGTTAAAAAGCATTTAGGAAGACTTGAATCAGATCCTTGGAATGATGCAATGATAAAAAGATTAGAAGATATTGAAGGAGGTAAGATTGTGCCCACGAATTATGATAAAAAATTTATCAATCATGAAATTGGGGAGTTTGAGAGGTATAAAGAACTTGGTTATGAAAATACACATTACTCCCAAATACCTGAAGAGGTTTGGAATAATGCACATTCTGCTACATTAGAAGATTATTCAATTAGTGATTATATTATAAAACCAGATGGTATGAGGGACTATCAACTATACCACCCCGATGTACAACAAATACCCGAATAATAATGGATAAATATGATACTCAAATATTAGAAATAATCAGAGATTACGAAGAATTCAATGGTTCAGGGATAGGTATGTCAGTATTAGACAGAAAGTTCTACGGGGTATTTAATTTTTCAGAAGCCCATTTGACTGAGCGGGTAATTAAGTTAAAAGAGTATGGTTTTATAAAAAAGAGCAGGCCTTACTCTTTATCAGAAAAGGGAAAAAATTACCTTCAATCACTAGAATAAACCTTCCTTGATTTTCAAAATTAAAATATAAAATAATGAAAATCAATAAAATAGATTTGGAAGCCCTAAAAATCATACGTGATAATACAGAAAAACAAGAATACATGGATTTATCAATTTTGGAAAGAATTTTATTTGAAAAAATTGGTTTTGAATATGCGTTACAACAAAATATAAGGATTATTGAGATTACAAGACGTCTTTCTAAAAGTGGCTTAATAGAAAAAAAGGGATTAGGTAACATCACCATCAAAAAGGGAAAAAAATTCTTAAATCAAATTGACATGGGTACTTAGGTTATGATGTACATTCTGCAAGTTTAGAAGATTACTCTATTAATGAACAAATAGATAAATTATATCATCCTAGTGTACAGAATAGATATTAAATTAAATAAATATGAACTGGTATTGTTAAAAGTTATTTTGGATTATAACCAAGGTAGAGGTATTGGAACACCGACTCTGGATAGGTTATTTTATAAGGAATTAGAACAAATAACAGATTTAGAAAACATTTACGATGTAAGGTGGATTCCCTTGATTAATAATTTACTCGATTTGGGTTTAGTAGAAAAAGTTGAAAGCGGAAAAGGAACTGCCATTACAACAAAAGGGAAAGATATATTATCAAAATCTAACCTTATATAATCCAATGAAAGCCTTGACCTTAATTGTTTTACAAGGTCAAGAAGGTAAAGGAAATTTTAACTGGCCTGCGTAATTTTACCAAAGCGCAGTGGGACGATCTGGGCAGAAGGTTTGGAGATGAACAGAATAGTATGGAGATAGTGCCAATAATTGCTGAAATAAAAAAGTGATATAAATACGAGTAAGAAGCTCGCTTCAGTTTGTGAATCAATTGGAATGTTTTTTTTATTTTAAGGCTACGAGGTGCCATTCCTTACCATCTGAATGGTATATGGCTAGGGTTTTAAACCCAATGGCCGCATGAGCTGCCAATGACCTTGGATTTTTACCATCCACTTCGGTGATAATCATATCAAAACCTTTGGGCAATTTCTCTTTCATGGTTTGATACAGTTTTCGGAAAATGCCTTGTCCTCGATGGGTTTTCGCCACACAAATTTGTCCCATGGCCATATAGTTGACCTTGCCTTCAAGAGCTTTATCGATTTCATGGAACATAGGGCGAAGCACTTCTATATCCTCTGCAAATTTTGGATGCATGCACAGGGCATAACCCACAATTTGATCCTCATCCACGGCAATAATGTGTCCACATACCTCATTCATGGCTTGAAGCACATCCATGGTGTGTTCCACGGTCACAAAACCTTCTTTTGTGCTTTCTTCTTGACTTATGTTTTTAGGTAAATTACGCTGCTGCAGGTCCAGAATTTGTTCTAGTTCCTGTAAAGTGTCCGCTTGCTTGTAAACAACCATTTATTCCACTTTAAGCCATTCTTTTCGCTCTTCCAGCATCTTTTCTGATGGTTGTTGCTCTTTATCCTCCATCAAACTAAACGCATAATCCGGACTTGGGGCCAAAACCATTTCCGTGGTTTTTTCCTTTCCGTATCTCTTGAATTTTACTTGCAATGGTTCCCCTAAGTCGAATTGCTTCAAATAATCATCAAAGGATTGATCCTCAGCAAAAGCTTTGTCGTTAATACTTAAAATCACATCTCCATTGTCGAGACCAGCCTTATAGGCAGGACTGTCCATTTTCGTGTTTCTCAGAATCATGTAACCTGATTTATCAGCACTCATGGAAACATATGCCCCAAAATAGGCCGAAGCTTCAGGTTGCTCCAAAACAACCCCCACTGATTCCATCAGCGTTTTGTAATCGGGCATATTGCTTTTGTATATGTAGCTGTTAAAGAAATCATCCCCGAACGTATCCCCTGCATATTCTTTTAATGCATCATGAAGATTTTGAATGGTATACGGAATTTCCGTCGCTCCATATTTCTTCCAGACGAGCTTCATAAAATCATCCAAGTTCAATCCATTTTCCCGAAGCGATAGGTCTAAAGCCAAGCCCAAAACACTTCCGTAGGAGTAATAGGAAATAAACATATTTTCGCGGTTCACTGGGTCTACTGAGGTGGCCGCATCCACAAAAGGAGCTTGAAAACTCATTTCAATCGGGTTGAAGAATTGTCTAGCTGGAGAGTTCCAAACGTAGTTAAAAGTCCCGGCCAATCCTTCAATGTAATCTTTCGGTGAGGAAAGTCCGGCTCTGCATAAAATCAATCCAGTGTAGTAGCTTGTAAAGCCTTCGGCAAACCATAGTGCCCCGCTCATGTTGGCTGCTTCAAAATCAAAAGGCTCCAATGTTTTGGGTCGGATACGCTCTACGTTCCAGGCATGAAAAAATTCGTGGGATACTGTCCCGATGTTACGTTCCATGCCTCCATTGGCCAAACTACGGGTACTTGTCAATATGGTAGAGTTGCGGTGCTCCATGCCGTCGCCAGAGGCATTTGGAATGTAGCAGGCCAAGAATGTATAGTTGCCATAATCAAAATCGGGCAATTCGTCATAGACTTCCTTTTCTGCCAGCACCACTTTTTTGACTTTTTCAAAATATTCATCGGCTTCCGCTTCGGTACCATTATGGTGGAGTGCAAGATTGATGGTTTTCCCATCCACCTCAAAAGAGCGAAGCATAAAATTGCTGATTTCCGTAGGGCTGTCCATAAAATAATAGAGGTTCGGAGCTGAATACGTGGTGCCCGAGACCAAAGGAAGTTGTGTAGCCACTTTCCAATCCAAATCTTCGCGAACGTCAAAAGTCACTTCGATTTTACGCTCGCTCAATTCAGGAGCGAACATAAAGGTTGCAGGAATATTCAGGTGGGCATGTGTTTCGTCCACTTGGGAGTAGGTTCCCCCGCCCCGATTGGCGAACAAAATGTATTTTATGTTGATGGTTCCATCGTGTCCCCTTACCTCCCAAGCATAGGGGTTGGGTCTAGTAACCGTTAAAGCTTTTCCTCTACTGTCCGTGGCCTCAAAACCATAAACATTTTTGGCAAATTCGTGCAGCGCATAACGTCCTGGAGAGGTTCTGCTCATTCGGAATTCAACGGTATCTTCGGTCAAATTCGGAAAAGTAGCTTCAATAATCGCTTCGTGATGAATGGCATTATCAAAAGAGATTTGATATGTATTGGTCTGGGCAGTAATAAACAACCCTGTGAACAGTGCTAAAATGGAAAAGATAAATTTCATTTTTGGAATAGGTTTAAGAACGACTAAGATACTGTTTAATCACCGTAAGTGCTAGATTTGTGGGATTAAGAAATTTTTCGGAGCTATTTGAAAATATCGACTATTTTAACAAGAAATTGAGCGATTGCGATTTTGTTTGCACCCCTTTAATACAAAAGGAGAAATTTCAAGCGTTTTGCAAACCCTCAAAAATATTTGGAAGGATGAAAACTGAATTTTATACTTTGGGAAGCTTTGAGTTTCCAGCGGATGCCGTAGTCATTAAAGGCAAGTTGGAAGCAGAGGGCATTCCTGTTTTTTTAAGGGATGAAGCTACCATCAATTCAGACCCTTTGATTAGTGCTGCTTTGGGTGGTGTTAAGCTACAAGTGTATTCAAGTGATAGGGAAAGGGCCAAGGAAATTTTTGATGAGGTCCGTAATTATGCCACCGATAATTTTGGAAATCCGGTAGTCTGCCCCAATTGCAAGGCCACCAAATCCGAAATTTATTACTCCAGGAGTACTGTCTTCTATAAACTGTTTCCTTTCTTTGAGCCCAGAAAGTACCGATGCATGCAGTGCAATTTTATTACAAGACCTGCTCAATGAAATTATTTATTACTGGAATTATTCTAGCCGTTGGTAAATAAGCCCTCTTCCCACCGTTGCAGTGAGCTTATAGTGCTTCTCTAGATAAGCATCGATATAGGCATTGTAGTCCAACAGTTTTTTATCAAAGATTTCTTTCCCTTTTCTGGCCACCAAGGTTTTGGGCTGAACAACTTCCATAATGTATTGGAGTTCTTCCATACCTGTTTTTCTTGGGTTGTCCATATACGGAAACAATTCTTCGCGTGTAATGCTACTGGGGTGTGTTGCTGCTTTTGTAGGAGGGTTTACACCCAAAATCCAATATCCGATATGGTATTCGGTAAAAAAGATATTGTCGGTCTCAAGGCCATGTTCAGTAATGTAGGCTGGCACTTCAATGCCTTCACCGTTGAAAAAAGTTCCCTTCTTTATTTTATTTGATATGATATTTCCATATTCCAGATAGGATTCCATTGGAATCAAAATAAGGAGGATAACAATTATCGGCATATATTTTTTTTGGACTGATGGAAGCTTGGCAACGGCTATGCCTAAAGGAATCAGAATAAAAGGGTATAACTGAATAAGGTAATGTCCGTTTACCTTTCCTGCCTGCATAAAGGATAACAGGATTCCTAAAATAACTACTGATAATATTTGAAGCTTTTTGTCCTTCCAATCAATTGTTTTTAAAGTAAATCCTGTTGTTAGAAGGCCTAAAATGACGATTACAAAGGGTAAAGTCTTTAATGGGGAATGCAATTTGCCTTCTGAATAAGCAAGAGGCGCTTCAAAAATGGATTCCCAGCAAATTTGGATATCCCCTTGAAGTAAATAGGGCATTATGGTCAGTAATATGGATACAATAAAACCTATACCCATAAAAACTAAGTGGATAATCTTCTTTGAAAGTTGTTTGGTGCGAAAACCTTCCCATAAAAAATACAATCCCAAAACCAATACGGGATAGGCCATGTTTAGTTTGGTCATTACAGACAACCCCAAAAGGAGACCGGAGGTGAAAAACCATTTGCCATCTTCTTTTAAAAACAAAATAAAAAGGGCGGCCACGAAAAAGAACGTGCAAATATGTTCCGACATTACGCCTTGTAAACTCCCGAACAAGCTTTGAAAAAAGACACAGAAAACACCAACCCAAAATGCAATTTTTTTCGAAGTGATTTTTGTAGCGATACCATAGGTGAATAAACTGGTAATGGCCACCATAACGGCACCAAAAAAACGAATGGCAAAAAAGCTTTTTCCAAAAATTTTGATAATAATGGCAAAATAGAGAAAAGTAATCGGGGGTTTAAGATCCCATAATTGGGTATAGGGCAAATATCCATTGGCCCAGGATTGACCCATAATGATAAAAGTGCTCTCGTCCCGATCAATATAGTCCCTAAAAAAGAAAGGGAAACGGATAAAAACGGAGACTATGACCAAAACAAAAAGGACCGTTTTCCAGTCCAAATCTTCATACCTTAAAGAACGTAATTTTTTAAGCACAGCGGTATTCAGCTTTTTGGTCATTGATTATCACTTTTGCAATATAGATAAATTTGAATGTTTTGAGAGACCATTTAAAATGGTCTCTTTTTATTTTAAGCAGCTACCAACAGTAGGTACGCTTGTTTTAACTTTTCAATTACGATTTTAAGTTCCTCCTCGTTTAAATTCCCATAACCAAAACGTATGGCGCAGGTATCTTTATCTTGATAGAGAATGGTTTTTGGCAGGAACAAATCCAGTTTTTCAGCTTCCTTCGCTAGTTTCACCAAGGAAATGGGATTTTTAAAACGCAACCACAAGGCAAGCCCTCCAGAAGGTATTTGCCATTCAAGTATGTTGTCAAAATATTCATTTAAAAATGCGCATAAAGCATCCCTGCGTTGTTTGTAGGTTACTATATTTTTTTTCTTGAGTCGGTATATTTCACCTTCCGATATTAGTTCAGATAGCATTTGTTCTTGTATGAGATCTCCTTGAGCATCCAATAATTGCAAGTAATTATTGGCTTCGGTAATTACCTGTTCCGGCGCAACGACAAACCCAGTATGAAAACTTGGAAATAAAGACTGCCCCAGTTTGCCCAAGTAAATAATATTTCCATTAGCATCTGCACTTGCCATGGGCAACATGGAAGACCCTTCAAACTGAAAATCATGGTCAAAATCGTCCTCAATTATGGCAAAACCATGCGTTTTGGCCAATTCCAATAATTGCAGTCTTCTTTTGGTGCTCAATGTTGTGGTTGTTGGATAGTCCCTGTTGGAGCAAACATAAATACAACGAATGCGCTCGTGTATCAAATGCTTCTTAATATATCCAATGTCCAATCCCTCATCATCAACAGGCACTGTTTTTATTTTTGCTCCAGCTTGTTGGAATATCATGTTAGCCAAATAATTACTTAGTTGTCCAACCAGCACCAAATCGCCCAGATTTATTAATACCTGCGAAACAATATAGAGGCTCATTTCAGTACTACGGGTATTCAATAAATTGGTTGGTTTTATATGGAAGCCCCTGGTGGCATTTAAGTAGTTACAAAGTTGTGTGCTAAAAACGGAAGGGACCAAGGCACTTGTTCTATTCCATTTGTTGATCAAAGGCTTTCTTTTCATTGCAGCACTATACCACCTCGAAAATTGGTGCACGGGATGTAACCTTAAATCGGGTTTACCATCACTTATAGAATATTTGGCGGTAGTCTCCTCTTTGGTAGATGCTAGATTAAAGGATTGTTGAAACGGGAACCCTGGAATTTTTGGATATTCGTAAACTTGATCGATATGCTGCGTGGGCGCTTTGATTTTTACTTTGGAATCTTCTGGAACTACCACAAAAGTTCCCTTGTTGGGTATGATGTTTACCCAACCTTGCGAGGCCAATTCATCATAGATGGCCACAGCTGTATTGCGATGAACGTTCAATAACTCACTTAAACCACGTGTTCCGGGCAACTTACTGCCTTTTTCCAAATAACCACGTTGAATGGCGTTCGTGATTTGTTGTGCCACCTGTACATATGCAGGTTGTACAATAGACTTGTCTATGGATACTAGCTTAACTAACAAATCAAAAACCGGACTATTCATTGTTTTAAAACTGGACTAGTTTAATCGTCCGGAAAGTTAGGACTTTTGCAGCATATTATTAATTGACTTAAAAACTTACCTTTTACAAGCTTAAATAATGAAGAAATCAATTTTATTTTCTGTGATATTACTGGCAGTTGCTTTTCAGGTAAAAGCGCAACAAGACGATGCTATTGTAAAGGTTGATTCGTTAAGCGAAGTTGTGGTGACGGCAAACCGAATTAACCTTCCTTTCAAGGAAAATTCAAGAACCATTAATATCATCACTTCCAATGATATTAAAAACAGTGCTGCTGTAAATGTGGCAGATTTACTACAACAAGTTGCGGGTGTTGATATTAGAAGACGTGGTACCGGTGGTAGCCAAGCAGATTTGTACATAAGAGGAGGTGGTTTTGACCAAACCTTATTATTAATAGATGGCGTTAAAATGGATGATGCACAAACGGGGCACCATACCATGAACGCAGCTTTGCCATTGGAGGTTATAGAAAGAATAGAAATTATAAAAGGTCCGGCAGCGCGGGTCTTTGGACAAAATGCATTTGCTGGTGCTATTAATATCATTACCAAGAAGAATTTGGATAATGCTGTTTCCTTAAATGTGGAAGCGGGTTCTTTTGGACAATTGAATGGGAGTGTAACTGCTGGTGTTGATAAGGAAAACTCGACTCATATACTACATGTGGGAAGGATGACATCTGAGGGGTATAGGAATAACTCGGATTACGATAATGGTAATTACTTTTTAAAAAGCATTTTCAATAAAAATGCGCAGCCTATTGAAATGACTGCTTCTTTCTTGGAGCGTAATTTTGGGGCTGAGAATTTTTATACCACTAACCCAACATTTAATGAGTATGAAGAAACCCAAAACAGCCTTTTGGCGTTTTCTACCACCTTTAAGAAAAACAAACTGAAAATACAGCCAAGAATCTATTGGAAACGTAATCAAGATTTGTTTCTCTTGAGGCGAAATGAGCCTGGTTTTTATAGGAACATGCATATTTCTAACAAGATTGGGGTAGAAACCAATGCATCTTATGCCTCTAAATTGGGAATTACGGGATTTGGAGTGGAGTTTTCTAAAATTTATCTAAGAAGTAATAACCTTGGTAACCAAAACCGTTTCATGTCCAATGTATTTTTAGAGCACCGTTTTAGTGTAGCGGATAACAAGTTGGATATTACCCCAGGTGTAGCGCTAACTTACTTTTCTGACTTTAAGTTTAAAGCATTCCCTGGATTGGATATAGGTTATAGCCTTACCAACACTTTTAAAGTATATGGTAATATTGGCTATACCTACCGTATACCGACTTACACAGATTTGTTCTACAATGACCCAGTTACCAGTGGTAACGCAGATTTGGAGCCAGAAGAAGCCTTTGCGCAAGAATTGGGCTTAAAGTACACCACTCCTGAATTTAACGCCAGCGTTGCGGTTTTTAACAGAGATGCAGACAATCTAATAGATTATATTAGAAACGATGTTTCTGAAGATGTATTTGTAGCTACAAACATTACGGAAGTAAATACTAAAGGTTTGGAGTTGGATGCCGCTTATAATTTTAAGTTCAAAGACTTTACGCAAACCTTAAGTGTAGGCTATGCGTTTTTAGATGACAATATTTTAGACCAAAACGAAGAACTGTCCCGCTACTCTTTAAACACGCTAAAACACCAATATACAACGCGCTTAAGCACCCAATTGTTCAAAAATGTACGTCAGAATATAATTTATAAGTATGCAGAACGTACTACGGGACAAACATATAATGTTTGGGATGCATCATTGGCCGTAAAAGTAAAACAGGCGGAGTTTACCATCACAGCAAGTAATATTTTCGATGCAGATTATATAGAGTCTGGTTTTGTACCAATGCCACCAAGCAATGTGCTTTTCGGTCTGCGTTATAGTTTTAAATAGAACGAAATGAGGCTGCCAAAGAAAAGAGAAAAATAGCACCCAAGAACTAGGTTTTGTTTGTATTTAAAACCTTTTATTAATTTAGGGGTTCAAATTCCTTGAAATTTTGAAGCTGAATCTTGAACAGATACCTCGGGAGAAAACCCTGACCAAGAAGGAGTTTATCCAAAAATATTTCAAGCCTCAAAAGCCTGTTGTAATTGAGCGCTTTATTGAGGATTGGCCGGCATATACCAAATGGAGCTTGGATTATGTGAAAGAGGTTGCTGGCCACAAAGAGGTTCCTTTATATGACGACCGTCCAGTAAAACACGATGAAGGATTCAATGAGCCGCATGCCAAAATGAAGATGTCTGACTACGTAGACCTTTTAAAAAATGGCCCTACTAAATACCGGATTTTTCTTTGGAACATTTTAAAAGAGGTTCCGGAATTACAAAAAGATTTCAAGTATCCAGATTTTGGGTTGCATCTTATGAAAGGGCTGCCCATGCTCTTTTTTGGGGGAGAGGATTCGCACACTTTTATGCATTACGATATTGATCTGGCCAATATTTTTCACTTTCATTTTGAGGGAAAGAAGCAATGTATCCTGTTTTCCCAATCTGAAACCAAGTTTTTGTACAAGGTTCCCCATTCTTTGATTACCCGAGAAGATATTGATTTTGCCGACCCTGACCTTAAAAAATGGCCAGCTTTACAACACGCTAAAGGGCATATTGCACATTTGGAACATGGAAATGTTCTTTATATACCGGAAGGGTATTGGCACCACATGAAATATATAAGCCCTGGATTTTCTATGAGCTTAAGGGCGATTGCCAGAAAACCGAAAAATTTTGGAAAAGCAGTTTATAATATTTTTGTGATGCGCCATTTTGATAATCTAATGCGTAGGCTAAGGGGTCAAAAATGGATTGATTGGAAAAATGAAAGGGCTGTGGAACGGACACAAAAATTATTATTGCAGGAGTAGTTTATTTGATAAGTTCGTTGGCTTTTTCGTACACCAAATGGCTTTCCCAACCTCGATATATAAGGTAATCAGCTAATTTTTTCTTTTTCTTAAAACTGTTGGTTTCCTTGATTTGATTCAACCGTTTTCTGGCCAGCTCATCAAAGGTCTTTAGGTAATCCTCATTCGTAATTTCAGCAAGCGCACTTTTAATGTTATAAGAGGAAATATCGCGAAACTTGAGTTCTCTTGTTATTCGTTTTGTCCCCCACTTTTTTATATTGAATTTACCTCTGGCAAAGGCTTTTGCAAAACGTTCTTCGTTGAGGTAATTTTCTTGAATCAGATGTCCCACTATTTGATCTATGGCCTCAGGTATCATGTTCATGCCCTTTAGCTTGTCCGTAACTTCTTTATGGCAGCGTTCTTGATAGGCACAGTAACGCTCCATTTTTTTTGTTGCTTCTTGGATAGAGTGAAATTTTTGGGGAGAAAACCCTGAACTCATTTTTGTTTATTTTTTTGTTACCAAGATCAATTTGTCAGTGAATGTGAGTATCGTTTTATCATTTTCGGTTCTCGATACAGGTTTGCCTTCTGTTACCATATAGTCCCCTTTAGGTAAAATGAGTTCAATTTTCCAGTCGGTTTTTGCTTGCTGGATTTTAATTTGATGGGATTCTTTTGATTTTGTGTGCCATATGGAGACCATGTTGTCTCCTACTTTTACATCTTCCAATGAAGCGTTTCCCCATTCCGATGGCATTTGGGGTTCAATAACAATGGTTTTTTTGTGTGCCAAGGGTTTGATCCCGAAAAACTGATTTATTATTGGGACCGCAAAGGCATAAATGTTCCATGCTTGGGTCATCATTCCATAGTCCGGGGAAACTTCGTAAATACTTCCAGGAAGTGCATAGCTAAAGGAACGGGACATTCTTTTTAGATAATCCAATGCTTGATCGGGTCGGCCATAATTATTTTCTGCGACCGCTTGTACCCCCGTGGGCAAGGTCATCACCGCACCGGTATAGGAAAACACCTTACTTCCTTTAAAAGATCCATCATCATTACCAGCGGTATCATCGCGATCGATTCCAGTAACAAACACCCCAAACGGATTTGTAAATTTCTTTGCATTGTCCAAGGCCAATATTGCCTTGGTGGAATCGGCTATTCCCATTTCCATTGGGGTGTTCACTACCCAATTATGATAAAGTACAAAAGGCCGTGCTGCAGCTGATGGATTTTGTAAAATTTGCTGTTTGGTGACGTTCAATTCTTCAACTGCCCATGGTTTGTTCAAGGTATCGGCCCTGACCAAGGCATCCTCTATCAAATGTAGCGCTTGTTCGTCGGTGCCGATAAAATCTGCATAGGACCCAAAAGTTTCAGACCAAAAATCCGTATTTATTTTTTCCTTCAGTTCATCTGCTATGTCTTGATATTGCTGAACCAATTCGGTTTCGCCCAGTTCTTCGGCCATAAGCGCGGCATCGGCAAAAGCCCGCTGGGTGTAGGCGGCGACATCAATCATTTCACTGTCAAGTCCATGTATTTCCATCATGCCAAAACCATCTGGAAATAAATTTTGGTTCGCATCATTTTCTTCCAATAGCCATTTCAATCCTTTTTTGATGGTTGGAAAATATTTTGCGAGAAATTCTTCATTGCCGTTCCATTTATAGATTTCCCATATCAACGATGTAAATTGGGGAGTTTCATTAATATTTCCTTTGTTGAAAACAACACCGTTGGTGGACATTTCATGAAGTATCCTACCGTTATTGTTAACTGCCATGGAAACACTGTCCAAAAGTTTGATGGTTTGTTTCACCACTTCTTCCTGACCAATTGCCATGTAGCCCTTCAATGCATACTCACTATCAACACCAAAGTACCATGGATAATCCGGGATTCCGGCACCAATACCCGTTCCTATCTCGGGAACAGTCCGCACAAGCCAGTCACAGTTATACTTTAACCATTCGTATGTTTCTTGCAAGTGCTTGTCGGGAATGGTAAGTTTAGACTGTTTTGCAAGTTCCATGTAGCGGGCTTTTTTGGCGCGGGCCAATGGAATAAAGTTCTCTAAAATAGAATGGTGGGCATTAGTCGCCTCTTCTTTGGAAATATAGGAACCAGTTATGGCAAAGTTTAGGGTTTTCTCGGATTTGGCGGGAATTTCAACAAGGTATTCCAATGCATCGGATGTACCGTTGATCTTGTCGGGCTCCTCCATCGTTTTGGATGAAATAGGTGCTCGGTCGGACCCAAAAATGGTATACCATGGATTGAGACTGTCCTTAACCACCCAATAATCTTCTTCGAATTTTGACACATCTTTGGAGTCGATCATATTTGAACGCTCTCCCAACCATGTGGGGCGCAAGTTGGAATGACCAACAAAATTCACGTTACTTTCAACAGTCTCTTGGGTGTTGTTCCTGATTATGAATTGAACTAAAATACCTTGGATATTATCGGGAACAAATTGAATCCGTTCAATTATAAGTCCTTCTTCTTCAAATTGGAATATGTGTTTGTTGGCATATGGGTAGTTTACAAACTGGGAAGCCTTGTTCAATGGTAAAATCTTCCCATTTACCGTCACATTTACTTCAAAGCCATCCATTAGTTTGATGGGGTGGTTCCAAATCCCGCCCATTTCACCTTTTATGTGCCAGCCCAATGCTGGAAACGTACCATCTTGATTGCCAACCATGTACAATCTATCCCCGGCGGTTACATAAGGCGAGCTTAAGTATGCATCCTTTCCTTGAATATTTGGAGAGTTATCCAAGATAATGGATAACTGTTCTTCTGACCCTGAGGTACACCCAAGGAGTAAAAAAATAAACAGAACCAGCGTGGTTGTTTTCATTTTTCGGGATATTTGGATATCAAAAATACTGTTTTGCAAAATATTGATGAAAACAAAAAAAGCGACCCCATTTCTGGAGTCGCTTTATATTAGGGTCGTATTGTTTTGCCGTCTTTGTCCTTAAAACGATATTCAAGGTACTTGTAGGCATCCCGAGGTTGGATTTTGATCCATTTCTTATAGGTTTTGAACCATTTGGATCTGATAGAAGGAAATCCCTTAGTAAGGTAAGCTGCGATAAACGGATGAATGTTCAATACAATTCCGTTGTTTTTGCTCTTTTGCTTTAGGATTCGCTCTAAATCCACTTGAATTTTATCAATCAAGACGATGGGAGCTTCCACTTCAGTGCCCGATACGTTCGGGTTTTCCTCACTGGTTTTAATATTCATTTCTGGACGAACCCTTTGTCTTGTAATCTGTACAAGACCAAATTTACTGGGAGGCAAAATTTTATGCTTTGCCCGATCATCCTTCATTTCGTCCCTAAGATGGTCATACAACTTTCGTCTGTGGTCACCCTTGGTCATATCAATAAAATCTACCACGATGATTCCGCCCATGTCGCGCAAACGTAATTGTCTTGCAATTTCGGTTGCAGCCAATAGGTTTACTTCCAGTGCGGTATCCTCTTGGTTTTTTGCCTTGTTGGAGCGGTTACCACTGTTTACATCTATTACGTGTAACGCTTCGGTATGCTCTATAACAAGGTAAGCCCCGCGGCTCATGGATGCTGTTCGGCCAAAAGAGGTTTTGATTTGACGCTCTATCCCAAATTTTTCAAAAATTGGTGCCGGACCGGTGTACAACTTTACAATGGATTCTTTTTGTGGTGCAATTTCGTGCAAATAATCCTTGATTTGGTTGTAGAGTGTTTCTTCATCAACATGAATTCCGGTAAAGGAATCGTTGAAGACATCCCTAAGGATGGATGACGCCCTGTTCAGTTCCACCAAAACTTTGGATGGATGCGACGCCCTTTGCAATTTCTTGCACATGTTTGTCCATTTGGAAAACAAGTTCTGAAGATCTTTATCCAGCTCTGCAACCTTTTTGCCTTCTGCTACGGTACGTATAATTACTCCAAATCCCTTGGGCTTAATACTTTTTACAAGTCTAATAAGTCTGTCCTTTTCCTCTTTGCTCGCTATTTTTTGGGATACCGAGACTCTATCGGAAAAAGGTACCATGACCAGAAAGCGGCCGGCTATGGAAAGCTCGGAGCTGATTCTTGGTCCCTTTGTTGATATGGGTTCTTTTACTATTTGTACCAGTAGTGACTGATTGGCTTTTAGTACATCATTGATGCTGCCATTCTTGTCAATGTCTTTTTCAAATGGAAAATTTTTCAGGGAGTAATCTTTTAATTTCCCTGTTCTAGCTTGTTTAATGAATTTCAACATGGAAGACAGTTGCGGGCCCAGGTCGTGGTAGTGCAGGAATGCATCTTTTTCATAACCTACATTTACAAATGCTGCATTTAGGCCTGTAACGGGTTTTCTGATCTTGGCTAGGAAGATATCCCCTACGGAAAAGTTATTATTGTCTTCTTCTTTGTGTAATTCTACTAATTTTCCATCCTTTAGTAAGGCAAAATCGACTGCATCCGGCGTAGATCTTACTATTAATTCTCTATTCACCTGAATCGATTTTTATTTATCCCACATGAATTTTGGGATAAATGATTAAACAATATATAGAATCGGTTGTTTTTCGAACCGATTGAAATTCTTTTCTTGAATCTCTATGTCAAAGAACGTTATAGGGTAAAACGAAAAAGTAGTTGAAACAACTACTTTTTCTTGTGTCGGTTAGCTCTTCTGCGTTTCTTACGCTTGTGCGTGGCTACCTTATGTCTTTTTCTTTTCTTTCCACTCGGCATATGGCTCTTGCTTTAGTGTTGTTAATTATATTATTTTACTTGTACATTGGTCTTTACGCCTTCCACAAATACTTTGGCCGGCTTGAATGCAGGAATATTGTGTGCAGGAATTTTGATGGTAGTGTTCTTAGAGATATTTCTACCTGTTTTTTCCGCTCTGGTCTTGATGATAAAACTACCAAAACCTCTTAAATAAACATTATCACCATTCTCCAAGGATGATTTTACCTCTTCCATAAAGGATTCTACTGTCGCTTGCACATCTCCTTTTTCAATACCTAGTTTTTCTGAGATCCTAGTTACAATATCTGCTTTCGTCATTTCGTCTTATTAATTTTCAAATTTTTTTCGGCTTGCAAATATAAACATTATAATTAATCTTTCCCTTTAACCCTTTAATTTTAAGTATATAAACTGATACATTTGAGCATTATTATTTTGTATAATGAATTTTGCCCAAAAAATCTTGACTTGGTATCGTGAACACCAACGTGATCTTCCTTGGAGACAAACACGTGAACCTTATAAAGTTTGGCTATCCGAAATTATACTTCAACAGACACGTGTAGCACAAGGTATGCCTTATTATACGAGGTTTGTGGAAGCTTTTCCCACAGTTTATGATCTTGCGAACTCACCGGAAGAGGAGGTGTTGAAACTTTGGCAAGGACTGGGTTATTACTCCCGAGCACGCAATTTGCACGCAACGGCCAAAATGGTAGTGGAGGATTTTCACGGAGAATTTCCAAAGACCTATAAAGGATTGAAATCGTTAAAAGGTATCGGGGATTATACGGCCAGTGCCATTGCTTCATTTTGTTTTGATGTCCCTGAGCCCGTGGTGGATGGCAATGTGTATCGTGTATTATCAAGATATTTTGGGGTTGATATACCTATTAATGGTACCAAGGGCATCAAATATTTTAAAGAGTTGGCCCGCGAAGTGATGGACGCAGCCAATATACGCGACTATAATCAGGGTATTATGGAGTTTGGTGCCATACAGTGCTCTCCTAAAAAACCTTCCTGTTTATTGTGCCCGCTTCAAGAAAGCTGTGTGGCCTTTAAAGAAAACAAGACAGACATTCTCCCGGTGAAACAAAACAAAACCAAGGTGAGAAATCGTTACTTTAATTATTTAGTGTTGATGGATAACGATGAAAACACTGTCTTGGAACAACGCAAAGGCAAGGGCATTTGGCAGAATTTGTATCAGTTTCCATTGATCGAGTCGGAGAAAAAGCTTCAGTCCGAAGAATTGAGGCCATTGGTCAAGGAAAAAGAAGATGTTCCAGAATTGGAATCTCTATCATTATATAATAATGAGCCCATCGTACACAAACTATCACATCAACATTTACATACACAATTTTGGATCCTAAAAACTTCTCATATATTAGAGAAAGGAACACAGTGGAATGAAATAGGTAATTTTCCAGTTCCAGTTTTGATAGCAGATTTTATTAAGACATTGAAAATTTAGTACTTTTGATTAATTAAAGAGATATGAGCGGAACATTGAATAAAGTAATGCTGATCGGGCATTTGGGAGACGAAGTGAAAATGCACTATTTTGAAGGAGGAAACTGTATCGGTAGATTCCCTTTGGCCACTAACGAAACCTATACCAATAGGCAAACGGGTGAAAGGGTGACCAATACGGATTGGCACAATATAGTTGTGCGCAATAAGGCCGCTGAAATTTGCGAAAAGTACCTTAGTAAGGGTGACAAGGTTTATGTGGAGGGCCGTTTAAAAAACAGGCAATGGCAAGGTGAGGACGGTAATACGAGATACACCACCGAAGTGCACGTTCAGGACTTTACTTTTTTGTCCACAAAGAAAGAAAGTATGGCCAACGCACAATCTTCAGATGCTCCCGCCAATCAGCAACCTTCGCAGCCTCAGACTCCGGCAGCACCTATGGATAACACCGAAGAGGATGATGACCTACCATTCTAAAACAAACATTTAAAAAGCAATATTAAATTGGATCCCGAGCCCTATTGTTTGGCATTTTTCTTTACTGCATTTAGTGGAATTTTCACTTTAAAAATTGTCATGCTTGTATTGCTGTTGGCAGGATCAGGCCTGATTTCGGCCGCAGAAGTTGCACTTTTTGGTCTATCGCAGACGGATTTGAACGAAATGCAAGAGAGCAATTCTTCTCGTGGCAAGTTGATTGTGGAGTTGCTGGCAAAGCCCAAAAAGTTATTGGCCACCATTCTCATAACCAATAATGCAATCAATATAGGTATTGTACTCTTGTTCAGTTCCATCGGCGATTCAATTTTTGCCGATATCGATGGAACCTTCCGTTTTTTGTTGGAGGTAGTGGTAGCAACCTTTTTAATATTGATGTTTGGGGAAATCCTGCCAAAAATTTATGCTAACCGTAACCGGGTACAGTTCTCACATTTTATGGCGATTCCTTTAAAAGGACTGAATTATCTGTTTACACCATTGAGTTCTCCGATGCGCTCCGTTACACTTTTTATGGAGGATAAATTAGGGAGGCAAAAATCCAACTTGAGCATAAACCACCTTTCCCAAGCACTGGAATTGGCTTCGGAAGGGGATACCACCAAGGAAGAACAAAAAATACTGGAAGGAATCGTAACCTTTGGAAATACGGATACAAAACAGGTAATGCGACCACGTATTGACATATTTGCACTTAATGAGAAAATGAAGTTTCCCGAAGTGCTCCAAGAGATTAAAAGGAACGGATACTCTAGAATTCCAGTTTTTTCGGAGAATATGGACAACGTAATGGGTGTTCTTTATGTGAAGGACCTATTGCCTTATATTGAAAGGAAAAGCTTTAACTGGATGTCGCTAATCCGTGAGCCCTACTTTGTACCAGAAAACAAAAAACTGGATGATTTGTTGTTGGAGTTTCAGGACAAGAAGAACCATTTGGCCGTTGTGGTGGATGAATATGGTGGAACATCTGGAATTGTGACCCTTGAAGATATCATAGAAGAAATTGTGGGTGACATTAGCGATGAGTTTGATGATGAAGACCTAGTTTTCTCCAAATTGGACGACTATAATTATGTGTTCGATGGCAAAACGGCCCTGAAGGACTTTTACCGTGTGGTAAAAATTGAAGAGGAAGAGGAGTTTGAAAATCAAAAAGGGGAATCGGAAACGATAGCAGGCTTTGTACTGGAAATATCAGGAAGTTTTCCTAAAATAGGAGAGAAAGTATTGTTCAAGGACTACCAATTTATTGTGGAAAGCATGGACAAAAAAAGGTTGAAACGTGTAAAAGTAACATTGCCCCATGAAGCATAGTTTTTTGTTTTTCATAGTTGTAGCAGCACTTTTTGCAAGTTGTAAAGATGAGGTTTTGCCCAAACCCAAGGCCATGTTGCGATTAGATTATCCTACAGCGGAGTATACGCAAGCTGGTTCTGACTGTGTTTACACTTTTGACCAAAATATGCTCTCCAACATTAAAGAGAACGAAGATTGTTCGTTGGTTTTGGACTACCCCATGATGAACGGGTCAATCTACCTTACTTACAAACCGGTTCATGGTAATTTGGACACACTATTAGTGGATGCACAAAAACTGTCTTATGAACATGTGGTCAAAGCGGATAATATTGTGGAACAGCCGTTTATAAATCAAGAAAATGGTGTTTACGGAATGTTCTACGAAGTAAGTGGTAACGCGGCATCACAATCGCAATTTTATGTAACCGATAGCATCAATCACTTTGTGACAGGTTCGCTATATTTCTACGCAAAACCCAATTACGATTCCATTCTTCCTGCAGCGATGTACCTACAGAATGACATTAGAAGAATTATGGAAAGTATGCGTTGGAAAAAATGATTATTGTACTGAATCCTTGGCAAGCAGAGCTTCGGCACGAGCAATACTACCGTTGATTTTTTCCTTCACCTCTTTTACCTTTTCTTCTTCCTCATCCAGCCATTGCTGTTTTTCTTCGGTAAGTTCTTTGCCTTCCAATATTTCTTCGTGATTAAATCGATCACCAAAATCCTTCATCCAATCCATCATGGCCGTATTGGCATCTTGAAGGTCTTTCATGGCAACTTCATACTTCTGACCCATTTCTGTAGTGTCCACTTTTGCTTTCAGATCACCGACCAATTTGCCGATTGTTCCCATTTTAGGCATAACCTCATCATGGATGGCCATTACCTCTTCCATTTGAGATGAACCTTCAGGTGCTTTTTTTTCCTCTTTGCAGGAGAAACTCAAAAACAAAACAGTACAGATAAGGATTGAAAAAACTTTTTTCATGGTGTATAAAATTATGTCTTCAAATTTAACTATTTGGGACAGTAAAAATGGGAGGTTAAAGCTAAATATTCAAATAAATAATAAAAGTGACTTTGGTCACACAATAGAACCTTTGGTATTCTTAAATTCGCTGATTGTTTTGGATAAGAACTAAGAAAGTATTGGATAAATCTTCACATACTTTACCCAGGCGGGTTGGATTTTCTTCGCTTTTCATTCTTTTGATAATGATAAGCAACCTGCGCTTTTCTTCCATGTATGTTTATTATAGCCTCGATAGGGAGGGGTTTATAGAACAGCTCTGTGAAAACAAGGACAAACCGGAACTTAATTGTAACGGTAAATGTATGTTGATGCAAATGCTCCGTGCCCAAGCGGAAGACGATGAACCCCTGCCGGTGATTGGTTGGGAGGAAGTCTTGGTGTTTTTTATGGAGTTACCTAGTTACAATTTACCAAGTAGCAACGAGAATGAGACTAACCCATTCTATTACACAGATTTTTATTCGTATCACTTTAGTGATACGCTTATAAAGCCACCCATGGTTTAAGGTTTACAATAAACGGCAAACGCCCATTGCCGAACATGTATAATCTTAAACATAAAATCAAAAATGAATAAAAGTGCACTGGCAAAACTTTGTGTTTTGCTTTTAGGGACCACTGTGTCCTACGCGCAAGTTTCGAATGCGCAAGATTCCCTAGCAAAAAAACCGGTACAATTGGATGAGGTTCTGGTAGAGGGAATACGAAAAACAGACCCAGTTTTTTCCACATTCAAAAGTGAGCCGGAGAAGAAAATTGTCCAATCGAAAAATGTGGCCGATCTTTTTAAAGATATCAATGGATTTAACCTGATCAAACGTGGTAATTATGCCATAGACCCTTCTTTTCGGGCTTCTCAATATGAGCAGCTCAATGTTCAGTTTAATGGAGGGACCAAGGTGATGCACGCCTGCCCTAATCGGATGGATCCTATTACTACTCATGTTACCCCAGAAGAGATAGAGCGCGTAGAAGTGGTTAAAGGACCATATACCTTTAGGTATGGCCCCACCTTTGGTGGCATTGTGAATTTGGTGACTCAAGAAGTGGAAAAACAAGAAAAAGGATATCATGGCAAGGTTAATTTTGGTGGTGAGAATAACGGGAATGCCATCACTAGTTTTGCTAACCTGAAGTATGTTGGTGATCAGTTTGATGCGAACCTCAATTTCGGATTTCGTGATTTTGGGAATTATGAAGATGGTGATGGAAACGAAGTGCCTTCCTCATTCAAAAGCACCGATTATGGAGTTCAGATAGGCTATAATCCAACGGAGAACCAAAGAATCCAACTTGGGTTTCGACAATCTTTTGGAAGGGATGTATTGCATGCCGGATTACCTATGGATACGGAAATAGATGATAGCAATGTGCTTTCTGTGGATTATAAGTTGGATAATATTTCTGATGGATTACGAGCATTGAGTGCAAAAGTATATCGTTCTAAAGTAGACCATGTAATGACCAACGAACTTAGGCCGTCTTTTATGATGACAGAGGCCGTTTCCGAAGTTGATGCCCTTACTGTTGGTGGTAGGGTCGAACTCGAGTGGAGACCTATTGACGACTTAAAACTCTATACTGGTTTGGATGCATTTTCAGTAGGAAGAACGGGAAATAGGACACGTTTGGTGAAAAGGAATATGAGCGGCGATTTGTTGCCCACGCCCATGGAGTTTGTTGATGAGGTATGGCAAGATTCCCAAATTGATGATTATGGAGCCTTTGTGGAAGGGAAATACCCGTTGTCGGAAAAGTTTTTGTTGAATGTTGGGGCGAGATACGATATGGTGCGATCTAAAACGGATGCGCCAGCTGAAGATTTTGTTGCCGAATATCCCGATTTGGATACAAGAACGGAGCATAATTTTAGTACAACAGCATCATTTAAATATATGGCCACATCCAATCTTTTGTTTGAATTGGCCTATGGTAGAGGAGTGCGTTCCGCGAATATGATTGAAAGATTCATCAATCATTTTACGGTTGGGCAAGATCCTTACGAATATGTGGGCAACCCCTATTTGGATGCTGAGATAAACAACCAATTTGAGTTGGGTGTTAAAGCAAATACCAGTTTTGAGGGATATGCTTTCAACCGATTGGATTATGGGGCTTCTGTCTATTATTCTATATATGACAATTATATTGTTCCTGTGATAGACCCATCATTGAATAAAAAGTATATGCCGATGGCTGAGCCTACCGACGTAAAAAGATTCACCAACTTGAATGATGCCTACAAAACGGGGTTTGAAGTTTTTGGAGAATTGGCCTTCTTGGAAGATTTTGCGTTTAAAACAGAGGTGTCGTATGTGTATACAAAGAATCAAGATCTTGATGAATCCCTGCCGTTGACCCCACCTTTGGTG
Source organism: Allomuricauda sp. TMED12 (assembly GCA_002167435.2). GTDB lineage: Bacteria > Bacteroidota > Bacteroidia > Flavobacteriales > Flavobacteriaceae > Flagellimonas. Next base: position 89,854 of record NHBR02000122.1, on the reverse strand, counting down.
ACCCGTTTCAATTTAAGTTTTGAAAGGGAAACTGTGTGGGCTAGGGCAACCTATACCCTTACTTCGAAACAATCCGATATTGCACTTTCCTTTGGAGAGCAAACTACCGATGGTTATGGAGTAATGGATTTGCGGTTTGGGGCAAAGCCCTTTGAACATTTAACGGTTGGAATTGCAGCGTCCAATATTTTTGATGAGACCTACAATAACCATTTGAACTTCTCTTTTGTGAACCAAGCGGATTATGGCAGGGTTCCTATCAATGATCCTGGAAGAAACCTATCTGCTTTTATACAGTACAGTTTTTAGCAAATTGATGAACAATAAAAAGGGCGCTCCGAATAGAGCGCCTTTTACGTTATTTAAAACCCTTTTTTATTTAAAGTCTGATGCTTCTACCCCTTCGTTTACTTTAATTTCTTTTACAATAAACTCCATGTTCTGAGGTCCCATGCTTTGCACTAATTTAAATGGGAATTTAATACCGGATACTTCTTGGTAATCACCATAGCCCATTGTACTTGTCATTTGTTGACCTTGAACCTCTTGGATGTTTATTTCCTGCACCTTAAGTCCAGTCTCTACATCGTAAAAAGCGGTTTTGCTATCGCTGATCTTCAACTTATATGCTTTTGTGTCACCCACAGGCTCAACGCCTTCTAGTGAAACATCTCCTGCTGCCAAGTAATTTAATTCTGGAAAAGCGGCAGATTCTTCTTTGATTTTTGCAATCTCTTCTGGAGAAAGGTCTTTGCGCTGACCTTGAACCACCATATATCCTGCATCACCATCCAAAACCTGCTTTTGCATGGAGTTGCCTTGTACTTTTACGTCTTGCATAAATTGGTCTTTGGTAGTCTTCTTCATCTCAAGTTCCAATTTCATGCCTTGCATTTCGGCTTCGGCCATCATGGAGTAAGAATCCACACCTTCCAGTTTTGACTTCCCTCCAACAGCTTCAATATACTTTTCCAATACGGTATTGGCATCCATGCCTTCTGGTACCGCGGCAGTGTAATCAGGTTTTTCCGCTTTACTGGCATACTTGTCGTAGTAAAGTACCGGAACATCTTTTCCGTTAAAGGACACTTTTTCCAAGTTTTCCAAAACATCGCTCCCCTTTCCCGTTACAACCACACGGGCGTTGGAAGTTGAAAAATGTTTTTGAGCAGCTTTCTGAACATCCTCCTTGGTAATGGCATCCAATCGTTCCAAATAGGTTTGGTAAAAATCTTTTGGAAGATTTTCGGTTTCTATATTCAAAGCATAATTCGCGACCGTTTCTGGTTTTTCGAGGGCCATCACGAAGCTTCCGGCATATTTTGCCTTGGCATTTGCCAATTCTTCATCGGATACGGGTTCGGAAGTAATTTCATTTATCTCTTTTAATATTTCTACCACAGAGCTATCGGTAACTGCGTTACGTACTTGCGCGTAGGCGTTGAATCGCATCGGACTATACTTATTGGCTCTGATTCCAGAATAGGAACCATAAGTGTATCCTTTGTCCTCTCTTAGGTTTTTAAATAAGCGTGCTTGAGAACCTCCTCCCAAAATCCTATTTGCCAAAAGGGCATCCAGATAATCTTCATCTTTCATTTTCAAATCGGTGATGTTCTCTACCGCAACTTCAGACTGCACGGCATTAGGTACATCAACAAAGTTGATTTGCGTATACTGCACATCTTTTGGGTCGGAGTAACTGAACGATGGTGGTGCCGCTTTGGACCATGGTGTAAAGGCTTTGGTGACCAGTTCTTTAACTGTATCAAAGTCAACATCACCAATTACAACCAAATAAGCGTTGGCCGGTACAAAATAGGAACGATAAAACTGCTCCACATCCAATAAGGTAACATTGTTCACCGTTTCTTCGGTCATAAACTCACCATACGGGTGGTTTTTGCCATAGGCCAAAGCTAGCTGAACCCTATCTGCAATAGCGGAAACATCTTTTTCTTCTGATTTGATGCCAGTGATTACCTTCTCTTTTTCCTTTTCAAATTCCTCTTGGGTAAAGTTTGGATTGAGTGCGGCATCGGCCATCAACTCCAAAATTCTTGGGAAATATTTGGATAGCGAACTGGCAAAGGCACTTTGATCGCCTATAAAGATATTGGCACCCAAAAAATCCACCTCTTCATAAAACTCATCTTTGGAAATGTTTTTGGATCCTTTTCCCAACATACTTCCGGTAAGCGCAGAGACCCCTGCTTTATCCCCTTCCATAATGGGTGGGTTGTCAATGGAGAGTTGAATGCGTACCCTTGGTAACTTATGGTTTTCGACCACCAGTACTTTTAAACCGTTTTTGAGTTCAAAACGGGCAGGCTCCTTTAAATTGATTTTGGGAGCTGGACCCGGTTCAGGTTGTGTACTCCTATCTATTTGTGCGTAAGACGCTGTCATAAATAACGACAGCGAAGCTAAAACTATGTACTTTTTCATTTTAATTAGCGTCTTTTTGTTCTGGCAAATACTCCAATTCGATGCGTTGGTTCACCTTCAAATATTTTTTGGCCACTTCCATGATTTCCTCACGGGTTATGGAACGGTAAATGTCTATTTCTGTGTTGATGAGGTTGGTATCATCCTTCAGCATATAATTTTCGGCCAAAGAATTGGCAATACCCTCAACACCGCTGTTGGCATTCACAAATTGGTTTTCGAACTTATTCTGAAGTTTTTGGTAATCCTTTTCGGAAATCAATTCCATTTGGAGTTTTAAAATTTCTTCATCAATTTCTTTTTTGATGTCTTGAATGGAATTGTCTCCTACAGGAAGTCCTCCAACAATGTAAGAACTGTAATCTTCCGCATCAATAGGTACAGAAAGTATTTGTAGTGCCATTTTTTTCTCGTCCACCAATTTCTTGTAGAGTTTGGAACTCTCTCCACTACTTAAATAGGTAGAAATCATGTTGATGACATAAGAATCCCGCTGTCCTTGCCCAGGTGTTCTATATGCCAATAAAATCGCAGGAATTTGGATGTTGGGGTCATGGTATCCAGCGAAGACTGTTTTTGTAATGGGCTCTTCCTTTACATTTGGTCTTTGTATTTCAGCTCCTCTCGGGATAGGGCCAAAATAGTCTTCGATCATCTTTTTGGTTTTAGCGGTTTCAAAGTCACCTGCTACGACCAACACAGCATTGTTGGGAACGTAATAGGTTTTATTGAACTTTTTGAAATCGTCTAAAGTAGCACTGGCCAAATGTTCCAAAGAACCAATAACTCCCCATCGGTAGGGGTGTTCAGTGTAAAGATTTTTGAGAATTTCATTGAAAAAGGCGCCATAGGGGGAGTTGTCTACTCTAAGCCTTCTTTCTTCTTGTACTACTTCTTTTTGGGTGTCCACTCCAACTTGTCCAATAATGGGGTGCATCAACCGTTCGGATTCCAACCAAAGACCAACTTCTAAACTGTTAGAAGGGAAAACCTCATAATAATAAGTGCGGTCTAAAAAGGTGTTGGCATTGTTTCTTCCTCCGTTTGCCGCGGTTATTTGGTCCCATTCGCCCCTTTCAATGTTTTTGGTGCCTTCGAACAATAAGTGTTCAAAAAAGTGGGCGAAACCTGTTTTGTCCGGGTCTTCGTCTTTAGATCCCACATGGTACATTACGGATGTAGTGACTACTGGAGCCGAGTTGTCCTGGTGCAGGATAACATGGAGCCCATTGTCCAGATCATACTCTTCAAAAGCTACTTCTTGTGCAGAAAGCAGAGTAATTGCAAAGAGCATTGTAAATGCAGAAAACAATTGTTTTTTCATCGTAATATTCAGTATTTAAAAATTGATGTTGCTAAGAGGTTGGTGTCGATTTTCCAATCGATGTTACGCTAAATATAGAATATTTTTCGGAAGGCCATCAGATTTATAAAAGTCTTAGGGTTTAAAATGTGGCATAATTCGCAAACATTCAGTAAATTATACAATAAAACCAAAAAACAATCATATGAAAAATTTAACCCTTCCAATACGATTCGGGATAGTTACCAGTGCTGTACTGATAGCGTATTTTTTGATTTTGTCCTTAGTGGGAAAACATACCAATGTATTCTATAGTTTATTCAATGGAGTTATTACAGGTTTTGGTATTTACGAGACCATTAAGTACACCAAAATTAAGCAAGGCAAAGATTTTAGTTATGGAAAGGGATTTACAGCGGGCGTTACCACTGGGTTTGTAGCCACGCTTTTATTTACCATTTTCTTCGCATTCTATGCGACAGAATTGGATAGTGCTTTTTTGGACAAGCTTTCCTCGGCATGGTCCGGCGACTATAAGAATTTCCAAGGTATTGTATTTTTTACCGTGGCCATTATGGGATTTGCCACAACCTTGGTTTTGACACTTTCTTTTATGCAGCTTTTTAAAACAAGTAACAATTCTAAAAAAATTATGGGCTAAATCAAGGAGGAATACTTGTAGATTAAGGATTTAGCAGTATATTTGCACCCGCTAATTTTGATAAAGCGCAATAATTTTAATCTAATTAACGCATTATGTACGCAATTGTAGAGATGGCAGGGCAGCAATTTAAAGTTGCAAAAGACCAAAAAGTGTACGTTCACCGTTTGCAAGAAGACGAAGGTAAAAAAGTTACTTTCGATAAAGTTCTTCTTTTGGAAGATGGTGGCAACGTAACTATTGGCGCCCCGGTCATAGAAGGTGCGGCTGTAGAGGCCAAAGTTGTTAAGCACCTTAAAGGAGATAAGGTAATCGTCTTTAAAAAGAAAAGACGTAAAGGTTACCGTAAGAAAAACGGTCACAGACAATATTTGACTGAAATCGTTGTTGAAGGTATTGTAGCTAAAGGAGCAAAGAAAGCGGCTCCAGCAAAAGCTAAAGCTGAAGCAAAACCAGCTGCCGAACCAAAAAAGGCAGAGAAAAAAGCAGCAGCTCCTAAAAAGGAAGCTCCAAAGGCAACTGAGGACTTGAGTTCCAAAACTGTTGCTGAATTGAAGGAAATGGCGAAAGCCAAGGAAATTACCGGTTACTCTTCCATGAAGAAAGCCGAGTTGATTGAAGCGTTAAGCAAATAAAGAAAAGAACTAAAATTTATATATCATGGCTCACAAGAAAGGTGTAGGTAGTTCAAAAAACGGTAGAGAATCAGAATCGAAACGCTTAGGTGTCAAGATTTTTGGTGGTCAGGCAGCAAGTGCAGGTAACATTATTGTAAGACAACGAGGTACCAAACACAACCCTGGCGAAAATGTATACGCAGGAAAAGACCATACTTTGCATGCCAAAGTGGATGGCTTAGTTAAGTTTGAGAAAAAAGTGGGTGGTAAATCTTATGTTTCCATCGAACCTTTTGAAGCTTAGGAAGCAACAATAATATAATGATTTATAAAAAGTCCCGCCATGGCGGGACTTTTTTATTTTAACTAGGTGATAATCTTAAAATCGAAGTTTCCGTTTTCGAGCGGTAATTTCCCAAGTATCCACCTTTTTACCTTTTTCAATCACAGAAACTTCATCATGAAGATTGATGGTAGGGCAAATATGATAAGGAATTCCATATAGAACATCTCCAACTTTGCATTTGTCCCAATCTTTTACTTTTATTACACCGTGCTCTTCACTTTGTGAAAGCAATTCATAGCTATCAAGATTTAGGAATTTAACCCGTTTGTCAATAGGATTTTCTGCTGCAACAGATTTATGGCCCAGATCAACGGTTATAATTCCTTCGGTAGGTTTTGAAATAATTCGTGTTATCACAAGGGCGGCATGTTTAAAGTTTTGTTCCGTTAATTTTTCACCGTAGCCCCAATCCCAAAGTACACATGTACCCGGACTGGTAATCCTTTTTTCTTGTAATGCGTGCGAGGTAAAGGAGGGAGTCCCCCCGCATATTAATTCAGCTGCTGGATAGTCGATCCTTAGGGCTTCAAAATAAGTTTCAACATCTTTTACGCCTTTTTCTATCTTTTCTTGTCTCGTTGTAAAATCAGTATCCCTTAAATGACCGTCATAAGCATGCAGTCCCTTAAAAACCAAAGAATCACATATTTTTAAATACGCCATCAATTCATCTAAACCTGAACCAACTTCAATACCGGAACGGTTCATTCCATTGTTGATGTCAATATAAATATTGAGTGTGATTTCATGTTCCAAAGCTTTTTGATTTAAAAGCTCAGCGCTGTCCATATTGTCCAAAATGGAAGAAAACTTTGTGTTTGGAAAGTGCTTTGTCAAATTTACGAGACGGTCAACTTTTGGCCCGACAAGTTGGTGGGCAATCAAAACAGATTTGGCACCAGCTTCAGCGGCAATCTCTGCTTCAGAAATGGTGGATGCTTTAAAATGTGAGATTCCCGAAGACAACAATAATTCCATAACCTTGGGCATTTTGTTGGTTTTGATATGTGGCATCAATCTTTCAGTTTTTCCCTCAACGAGAGAAACCATCTCATTTATATTATGTTTAAGACGATCAGTGTACAATGCTATTGATGGCGAATCCACCGTTTCAATATTTTGAATGATATACCAATTGCTTCCCATGATTTTTCTTTTTTGAACGAATAAAGGTAACAATCACGTTGGGATGGTGCAGATTTTTCCATACCTAAATCTGAATGTGTTTCATAGGTACGTTGCTAATAAAAATCTTTTCGTAGCTTTAATAGCATTAACTATAAATCTTATATCATGAAAAAAGGAATTATTTCATCTTTACTGGCCTGCTCTATTTTATTCACTAGTTGCTTAGGTTCTTTCAGTGCCTTCAATAATTTAAAAGATTGGAACCAAGGATTAACAGACAGCAAGTTTTTGGACAACCTAATTTTTTGGGGATTGAATATAGTACCTGTTTATGGGTTGTTCTTTTTGGGAGACGCCATTATCTTCAATGTTATTGAATTCTGGTCCGGATCTAATCCAATTGCTATGAAAGATGGAGAATCCGAAACTCAGATGGTAGAACATGATGGCAATACTTTTGAAATGATTGCGACCAAGAACAGAATTCAGGTTACTGTTGTCGATGGTCCCAAAAAAGGAAAGAAAATTGATTTGGTATACAAGCCAGATGAGAAATCTTGGAATGCTATACGTCCAAATGGGGAAATTATCAAACTATCATCTTTTGAAGAAGGCTTCTACATTGTTTATATGCCCAATGGTGAAGAAATTAAAATCGACCCAATGAGCACTAGGGAAGAAGGATTGGCTTTACTACAGGAAAGCAAGACCTGCTACTATGGTGAAACCTTATTGGCCGACTAATAAAAATTATACCCAATAAAAAAACCCATGGTTTTGCCATGGGTTTTTTTATTTATAAAGCTTTTTGCTTAGTATCGGTAGTATTCTGGTTTAAATGGTCCTTCTACTTTTACACCAATATAGTCTGCTTGCTCTTCCTTAAGCTCGGTCAATTCAGCACCTAAACGGGACAAGTGCAACTTAGCTACTTTCTCATCCAAATGCTTGGGAAGCATATATACTTCGTTGGCATACTTGTCGCTATGTTTCCAAAGTTCAATTTGTGCCAAGGTCTGGTTGGTAAAGGAGTTGCTCATCACAAAACTGGGGTGCCCTGTGGCACACCCTAAATTCACCAGTCTGCCTTCTGCTAAAATTATTACATCCTTACCATCAATGGTGTATTTATCCACTTGTGGTTTTATTTCATCTTTGGTGTCGCCATAGGTCCCATTTAACCAAGCCATATCAATCTCATTGTCAAAATGACCAATGTTACAAACAATGGCTTTGTCTTTTAATGCTCTAAAGTGCTCTTCACGGATGATGTCTTTGTTTCCTGTAGTGGTGATTACAATATCAGCATTGGAAATGACAGTTTCCAGTTTTTTCACTTCAAAACCGTCCATGCAGGCTTGTAGGGCACAAATAGGGTCAATTTCCGTAACGGTAATAATGGAGCCAGCACCGCGGAAAGAGGCAGCAGTTCCTTTTCCAACATCACCATAACCCGCCACAACCACACGCTTCCCTGCTAACATGGTGTCCGTAGCTCTACGAATTGCATCCACAGCACTCTCGCGACATCCATATTTGTTGTCAAATTTGGATTTGGTCACGGAATCGTTCACATTGATGGCCGGCATTGGGAGAGTCCCTTTCTTCATTCTTTCGTACAGGCGATGTACTCCCGTAGTGGTTTCTTCTGAAAGACCTTTTACACCTCCGGCCAATTCTGGATATTGGTCCAACACCATGTTGGTGAGGTCGCCTCCATCATCCAAGATCATGTTCAATGGCTTCCTGTCTTCACCAAAGAAAAGAGTTTGCTCAATGCACCAGTCAAATTCCTCTTCGTTCATTCCCTTCCATGCATAAACAGGAATGCCAGCAGCCGCTATTGCAGCAGCGGCTTGGTCTTGAGTGGAGAATATATTACAAGAACTCCAAGTTACCTCTGCTCCAAGGGCCACTAAAGTCTCAATTAAAACGGCGGTTTGGATTGTCATGTGAAGACAACCGGCAATCCTTGCACCTTTTAAAGGTTGTTGGCTCCCATATTCTTCACGCAATGCCATAAGCCCAGGCATTTCGGCCTCAGCAAGCTCAATTTCTTTCCTTCCCCAATCTGCAAGAGAGATATCCTTTACCTTATAAGGTACATATGGAATTGTCTTTGTGCTCATACTTTTTATAAATTTACTTTTGTAGCTTCGCTTAAATAGTCCGACAAAGATACAAATTCACTTAATTTTTGTTAATGTCCGTTTACAAAACAATAACAGTTTCCCCGAATACAAAAGTGTATATCTGGAAGGTTACCGAACCTGAGGCCGAACTTTCCAAAGATGTGGAGCTTACACGGCATTGTCAGAACCGAATGGATGGGATGAAATCAGAGGCTCATAGAAGGGCTTTTTTGAGTATTCGCCACCTCATGGCGGAAGCAGGTTATGTGGATCATGACCTGTATTATGATGATTTTGGCAAGCCCCATCTTAAAGATGGAAAGTTTATCTCCATTACCCATTCGCATAATTTTACTGGAATTATCATCAGCGACACCGAGGAAGTGGGTATTGATATTGAGATGCAGCGGGATAAAATTTTGAGGATTGCCCATAAATTCACGCCGATAGAAGAGTATAGAACTTTGGCAAATTCAGAAGCTTTGATACGGAAACTAACTATTGTTTGGGGGGCTAAGGAATCACTCTACAAAATATATGCACAACAGGGATTAAGTTTTTTAAGACATATCAATGTCATTGATTTTTCTTTTGACGATACGAGAACAGTGGCGGAAATCATGTATCAAGGCAAAAAATCACATTATGAAGTTCAATTTTTGGAGTTTGAAGGATTTACTTGTGTGTATGCCTTGAAAATGATGGGGGGATGATGATTCCTTTTTGTAGTTTTGTCCTGAAACCATAACTGCCCATGAAAATATCCGTTGAACTTACCTTATCTCCTCTTCAGGATGATTTTGAAGCACCAATAATTAGTTTTATAAAAAAAATGCGTGATTCGGGACTTGCCGTTTTAGAAAATCCATTAAGTACACAGGTATTTGGCGATTATGATAAAGTAATGGCGTTGTTAAATTCAGAAATCAAGGAAAGTTTTGAGAATTTGGACCATGTGGTACTGACCATGAAAATGGTAAAATCCGACCGAAGCGAGTATGAACCCCATTTTTGATTTTTTTCTCGGCCCCTACGAGGACCGAGAACTATCCCTGATCATTTTAGAGGCTACCGCTTTTTTCTTTGGAATCGCTAGTGTGGTCTATGCCAAAAAAGAAGATATTTTGGTGTACCCTACGGGCTTGGTGGCAACAGTAATCACCACCTATATCTTTTTTACCGATCGCTTATTTGGGGATATGATGATGAACTTCTACTACTCCATTATGAGTATTTATGGATGGTGGAACTGGGCAAGAAGAAAGAATGATCGAGAATTTGTGGTACATATTACGAGAACCAATATCAAGGAGAAATGGATTGGATTTGGCTTCTTTTTACTTACCATGTTGGTTACTTATGGTGTGTACAGGGTATTTGGCGCAAAAATAGGACCGACGAATTATGTTGACATTTTTACCTCTGGCATCTTCTTTACAGCTATGTGGTATATGGCCAATAAAAAATTGGAAAACTGGACCCTTTGGATTTTGGGTGACTTAATAACTGTACCTTTGTACGCATATAGAGGATGGGGAATGTTCTCTTTACAATACCTCATTTTTACTGTATTGGCAATACAGGGATATATAGCATGGAAAAAAAACTTGAGCAACAGCCTTCAAACCTCATAAAAGTAGTCCTTTTTGGACCTGAATCCACGGGCAAAACAACTTTGTCCAAACAATTGGCCGAGCATTACAATACGGAATGGGTACCCGAATATGCCCGTGAATATCTTCAAGATAAATGGGACAGAGAGCATAAAACTTGCGAGCCGCACGACTTGCTCCCGATTGCATACGGACAAATGAGATTAGAAAACGAATTGGCAAAAAAGGCAGATAAAGTACTTATTTGCGATACCGATCTTTTGGAGACCAAGGTGTACTCAGAAGCTTATTACAATAGCACCTGTGACCCACTTATAGAGAAGTATGCACTGCAAAACACCTATGATCTATACTTCTTAACTTACATAGACACCCCTTGGGTGGCAGACGATTTAAGGGATAAACCTGACGAAAGAGAACGAATGTTTGCACATTTCAAGGACGCATTGGAGAAAAGTAACAGGAAATTCATTAATTTAAGGGGGGATAAAGCGTCAAGGCTTTCCAAAGCAGTAGAACACATAGATAAACTTCTCCAAAAACATGATCGAATTAAGTCCTAAAGACTTGGAACAACTGGATTCCAAAGGAATTTCAAAAGAAAAAGTAGAAAACCAAATACAAACATTTAAAGAAGGCATCCCTTTTGTGCAACTAGCGCAGGCTGCGGTCGTAGGTAATGGTATACTCCGGTTCTCTGAAAAGGAGCAGCTGGACCTGCTTCAATATTTTGAAGATTATAGGGTCGAGCTCGACCTATTAAAGTTTGTTCCCGCTTCTGGTGCTGCATCCCGAATGTTCAAGGCAATGTTCAATTTTCTGGACAGCTTCGACCCATCAAAAGAAAAACTATCCGAATACATAGAACGGACAGGCGATGCGGATGCACAAAAATTTACAGATAATCTCCCTGACTTTCCTTTTTACGATGTGATAATGTCAAGAATAGAGGGCAAAGCATCCAGCAAAGATGAAGAAGCCTATCTTTTTGTAAAGGAAATGTTGACGGAAAGTGGTCTTAACTATGGTTTTTATCCTAAAGGTCTTTTGCCTTTTCATAAATATGAAACAGGCGCGGCAACACCATTTGAAGAGCACTTGAAAGAAGCTGCGCTTTATGCCAAAACAAAGGGCAAGGCCAATCTTCATTTTACCGTGTCGGAACAGCACGACGAGATGTTTGCCAAAGAAGAAGCGTTGGTAGGTCCAAAAGTTTCAAAGAAAACGGATACCAAATTCGAAATATCCTACTCCAATCAAAAACCGTCCACGGATACCATAGCTGTGGATATGGATAACAAGCCTTTCAAAAACAGCGACGGTTCCATTTTATTCCGACCCGGAGGGCATGGAGCCCTTATCGAAAACCTGAACGATCAAGATGCCGATATTATCTTCATTAAGAATATTGATAATGTGGTGATTGATAAGAACTTGGAAACGGTTTCCAATAGTAAAAAAATGTTGGCAGGTGTTCTGAAAAAGGTTCAGGATAAGGCCTTTGCTTATGCTGGACTTTTGGAAGAAAGTGATGTTTCAGTCGAAAAGGCAGATGAGATAAAAGCATTTTTAGAAAAAGACCTCAATGTTCGCATGCCCAATAATTATGATGATTTAAGCGTAGTCGAACAAAAATCGATTTTGAAGGATAGTATCAACCGTCCCATCCGAGTTTGTGGGATGGTTAAAAACGAAGGTGAACCCGGAGGTGGTCCTTTTTGGATCAAGGATGCCGAAGGAAATGTATCACTTCAAATAATTGAGTCGGCCCAGATAGATATGGACGATAAGGACCAAGCTGCGATTCTTCAAAATGCGACACATTTTAACCCAGTAGATTTAGTATGCGGTGTTCGGAACCATAAAGGGGAAAAGTTCAATTTATTGGATTATGTAGACCCAAAGCAAGGTTTTATCACAGGAAAAACAAAAGAAGGAAAAGAGCTGAAAGCTTTGGAGCTTCCCGGTTTATGGAATGGTGCCATGGCCTTTTGGAATACCATTTTTGTTGAGGTGCCATTGGTAACTTTCAATCCTGTAAAGACAGTCAACGATCTTTTAAAACCAACCCATCAAGCATAATAGCTTTATAAAAAACATAGTAAACCCGCTCTTTTTAAAAAGAGCGGGTTTTTTTGTGAATAGATGTGACCTGTCTACAAAAAGTGTGTCTTAAAAGTATACTCGAAATTGTTTTCGATGACATGATTAAATTTTGATAACCCCAATGGGTTATTGCAACTAGGTTGGTTGATTTGGTAAGAGGCCGTGCATTTTGTGCGGCTTTCTTTTAATGGGATTCGGAAACAATTGCAACGATGAAAACATGTTTTATAAAATAATTTTGTTCTTTAATATGGTATCGTTGGCGTTAGCTGCTTATATCTTGATATCGTATCTAAAACACAGAAAAAAGAATAATAATATGAAAAATCAGGGTGATGCTATGTAAACACTAGCCATGTATTATCCATTTCTGCCAATCTGTACCATGGTCTTTTTTCCTTGTGACCATTTATTGGCAATAATGAGAGGCTGCTTCGGCAGCCTTTCTTTTTTTAGTTGATTTTTTATGAAAATCAATATTCGCATCTTACATTTGCGGTATCTCAAAGGGGTGCTTTTTTTAAAAAGGCTGAGATTATACCCAATGAACCTGGGCGGGTAATGCTGCCAAGGGAATGCGTAAACCGCATCTTGGAATTTCTGTGTTTCTTTTAGAAACAAAAATCAATTACTAACTAAGAATAATGACCCCTTTTATTCGTAACATTTTTACGAATGAAAACTTTATTCACAACATTGGCCCTTTTCGGGCTGGCACTTTCCATAAGTGCACAAGAAGAACAAATCGATTCACTGGAAGGAAAAAAAGTGGTCTTGGACGAAGTATTGGTCCAAGCTGTAAGGGTGACCAAGGAGTTTCCCATTACTTTTTCCGATTTGGACAAAGTGGAACTGGCACCTCGCAATTTGGGACAGGACATTCCCATATTAATGAACTTTATGCCGGCCGTGGTCACCACCTCAGATGCTGGAGCAGGTGTGGGCTATACCAGTATCCGGGTTCGCGGAAGCGATGCTACTAGAGTGAACGTTACCATTAATGGAGTTCCGTACAACGATGCCGAATCGCAGGGGACCTTTTGGGTGAATATGCCCGATTTTGCTTCTTCCACCCAAAGTTTGCAATTGCAACGTGGTGTGGGCACATCCACAAATGGAGCTGGTGCTTTCGGAGCGAGTTTGAATATGCTCACCGATGCTTTTTCAGAAGAAGCGTATGCAAGAATTTCATCCTCTGTGGGGAGCTTTAGCACCCTAAGGAACAATGTGAAGTTCAGTACAGGATTAATGAACGATCATTTTGAATTTTCGGGAAGGTTGTCACGAGTTACCTCAGATGGATACGTAGACCGTGCAGCTTCGGAATTGGATGGCTATTTTCTTCAAGGAGTTTATAATGATGACAATACTTTGATCAAAGCCTTGCTTTTTGGAGGTCATGAAGTTACCTATCAAGCTTGGAATGGTATAACAGCGGATCAGTTGGAAAATGATCGTACCTACAATTCTGCTGGAGCATATACCGATAACAATGGTAACACTCAATTTTACAATAACGAAGTCGATGATTACAAGCAAGACCACTTTCAATTGCACTGGTATGAAACTTGGAATTCTGCTTGGGATACCCACTTAGCAGTACACTATACTCGTGGCCGAGGTTTTTTTGAACAATACAGGGAGAACGATGACTTTGCAACCTACGGATTGGAGCCGATTACGGTAAACGGTGATTTAGTAGAAAATACGGATTTGATTCGTCGCAGATGGTTGGACAATGACTTTTATGGAACCATATTTTCCGCAACCTACAGCAACGATAATCTGGAGTTGATCATGGGAGGTGGTTATAATGAATACAAAGGAGATCACTTTGGTGAAATTATATGGGCCGAATATGCCAGCAACAGCGAAATTCGTGACAGGTATTACGACGACAATTCCACCAAAACCGATTTCAATATATACACTAAAGCCAATTATAAGCTAACCGATCAATGGTCTTTGTTCGGTGATGTGCAATACCGCGGAGTAACCTACCAAGCCAATGGTGATGATACGGGTCTGGTAGATGACTCCTTCAACTTTTTCAATCCAAAGGCCGGTATTACATTCGATTTAAACCGTAACAACAATTTCTATCTTTCTTACGCAAGGGCCAATAGGGAACCAAACCGTAACGACTACGAAAGTGGAAGTCCAAAACCGGAAAAACTCAACGATTTTGAGCTCGGTTGGAGATATGTTTCACCAAGTTTTCAATTGAATACTAATGTATATTACATGCGATATAAAGATCAGTTGGTGTTGACAGGTGAGTTGAACGATGTTGGAGCTCCTCTTAGGTCCAATGTTGGGGACAGTTACCGTTTAGGTTTGGAAATCGATGCGAATGTTAGATTATCCAACTCATTTAACTGGAGGCCAAATATTGCTCTGAGCGACAATAGAAATATTGATTTCTTTTTTGAGCGTGATGGAGCGCTTCAAAATTTGGGAAATACCAATATTGCCTATTCACCAAAATTAATTGCAGGAAATATTATCTCCTATCAACCTAATGATGACTTTCAGGTTTCCTTGTTGTCCAAATTTGTAGGCAAGCAGTACATGGGGAATATCGATTCTGAAGGTTCTGTTTTGGACAGTTACACGCAGACGGATTTTAATATTCAATACACCATCAATACCAATTCATTTGTAAAAAGTATTGTGCTATCTGGTTTGGTGAATAATATTTTTGATGCCGACATTGTCTCCAACGGTTATTTCTACACTTTTGACGATGATTATTCCAACCCTGGCATCATCACTACTATTGAAGGTGCTGGATATTACCCACAAGCTGGTGTCAATTTCCTCGTGGGGGCAACAGTCAATTTTTAAGAAGTTAAGTTAAAAAGGAGTCAGTTCGAGTAAAATCCAGAAGGGATTGTGTATCGAGACCTGTGTTTTAGCTCAATTTCTTTAACGGGATTCTGTAATTTTAACCCAATGACAGAATCCCGTTTTCATTTTTCGGAAGAAGCACCCCTTCGATGGGGAGTAATTGGCTGCGGTAGCGTTGCAGAAAAGAAAAGCGTTCCCGCTTATAAAAGCACTACTGGCTTTAGAGTCGACATGGTGATGAGGCGTGATGCACAAAAAGCTGAGGACTATGCCAAAAGACATCATATTCCAAAATGGACCACCAATGCAGATGAGATTATCAATAATCCGAATATTGATGCTGTTTATGTGGCCACACCACCTGATACACATAAATTTTATGCGTTAAAAGTAGCCGCAGCGGGCAAAGTTTGTTGTGTGGAAAAGCCGATGGCTCCAACCTATGAGGATAGTTTGGTTATTTATGAAGCCTTTCAGGCTAAGAATATTCCACTTTTTATAGCGTACTATCGTCGCTCCTTGCCCCGTTTTCTAAAGATTAAACACTGGCTGGATAATGGTTTGATAGGTGAAGTCCGACATATCCATTGGCAAAAGACCAAAGCGCCCAACGAGATTGATTTGAGCAAAAAATACAATTGGCGTACCGATGCAACCATAGCCAGAGGTGGATATTTTGATGATTTGGCCAGTCATGGCTTGGATTTGTTTGTATTTCTTTTGGGAAATATCAAAAATGCCAACGGTTTGGGAACCAATCAACTTGACTTATATTCCGCTTTTGATGCAGTAGCTGCAAATTGGATACACGAGAATGGCATTACGGGCACAGGCAGTTGGAATTTCGGAACGTATCACCGAACGGACAAAGTCGAAATTTTCGGCTCCATGGGTAGCATTCGCTTTGCTGTTTTGGACGAGGCTCCCATTGAACTTGAAAATGCATCGGGACTGCAAGTGCTTGAAATTCCACATCCAGCGCATATCCAGGAATTTCATGTGGAGAATATCAAAAATTATCTTTTGCAGGAGTCCAAACATCCATCAACGGGAAAGACCAGTCTGCATACCAGTTGGGTGATGGAGAAAATTTTAGAAAGAAGCTGAAGCCGATCAGTTGGAAATTACTACCGTATTCCCGCCTTGTACCGCACTGTAAAACAGGAGGTCGTGATATCGGTTTCCATCATCTGGCCTGTCAAGTTGCTGTCCTGTAAATAGACTGTAGGTATATCCTTCGCAACTACAAACCACATTTTGCCCGTCTATCGTCATAGTGGAGCATTCATTGGGTACATGGTTGGGGCAACTCGCTTCCCATGCCATAAAACCGGACCCTGTATTGATGACAAACGCACCTCTTGTGCCCACACCATTGTTGTCAACAAAGACTGCGTTTCCAGTAAACTGAAGTTCATTATAAAGTGGTAGATTCAAGTTAATTTCAAAGCGAAACCGCACCTCTTGTAGGTATGGATTTCGGTTGGATGTGTCCGAGCTACAGGATAAAACAATTGCCATAAGAACAATGGTCCAGAAATGCTTCATAGTCAATGTTTGAAAACGGTTCTGAAACAAAGTTGAGCAAAAATTGTCTATATTTGCGTTAAATCCTCGCAAAAATACCATGCAGGTCATGGGTATAGTTGAGGATTTTTTGTATTTGTAAAGAAAGGAGACCATTGGGGAAATTTTTTGATTTTCTTCGATGCCTCTTTGCATTAAAAATTAACGATATGAGCAACGTTTCATACTATACACCCGAAGGATTAAAGAAATTGAGGGACGAGTTGAATTACTTGAAAGATGTAGAGCGTCCCAAAGCCTCACAAGCTATTGCGGAGGCTAGAGACAAAGGAGATCTTTCCGAGAACGCAGAATATGATGCTGCAAAAGAAGCCCAGGGTCTTTTGGAAATGAAAATTTCCAAAATGGAAGAAACCTTGGCCAATGCCCGTTTGATAGATGAATCACAATTGGATACCTCCAAAATTTTGGTCCTTTCTACCGTTAAGCTTAAAAATCAGGCCAATGGCATGGAAATGAAGTATACCTTGGTTGCAGAGAGCGAAGCGGATTTAAAAACAGGTAAAATTTCGGTAACATCACCTATAGGAAAAGGATTGTTGGGAAAAAAAGTTGGTGATGTAGCAGAGATCAAGGTGCCCAATGGAACCTTGAAATTTGAGATTTTAGAGATTACTCGAGAGTAACAGCAACAAAATTGGTTATATTTAATCCCGTTGTAAAACGGGATTTTTTATTTTAAAATGGAATCAGAATGGCCAGTATCTTCACAAAAATCATTAATGGGGAAATACCTTCCTATAAAATTGCGGAGGATGATGACAATTACGCATTTTTGGACATCAACCCAAACTCCAAAGGGCATACGTTGTGTGTTCCGAAAAAAGAGGTCGACAAGATTATGGACCTTGATGAGGAATCCTACATGAAGCTTATGGCTTTTTCAAGAAAGGTGGGGCTTGCCATTGAAAAAGCGGTGCCCTGCAAACGTGTGGGAATGTCCGTTATTGGTTTAGAAGTGCCCCATGTGCACGTACACCTCATTCCACTCCAAAGTATGGCGAATGCCACTTTTCAACACAAAGAGAGTCTTACTGCCAAAGAATTTGAAAGTGTTGCAACGGAAATCCGGTCTTTTCTTAATTAAGACCTTCTAGGTAAAAATAAACTCCAGCTGCTACCAAGCACAGCATCAATACCAAAATAACAAAAAACATCATGGTAAACCGCACGGCCGGTCTGTCTGGTTTAACCAGTTTATTATAATAATCAAAAACCCGCTCAATATCTGGGGTCCAATTTACGGGATAAATAATCGAGTTACACTTCTTGCATTTGATTTCATGAGTCACAACACCTGTGGTCCTGTGGTAGAGTGCATTAAAAGTGTGTTTTTGGTAAAATGTAATCTTAAGTTCCTGATTAAAACATTCGGGGCAGTTGTTGGTGATATCAGCTTCTTGTATTACAAGTTGTTTTTCCTTGGCCATAGTTCAATTTTCATTTGCTCGTAGGGAAATTTGCATGATAGTTCCTTCTTTACTGGACGAAAATACTTTAATTTTTCCTTTATGATACTCCTCAACAATTCTTTTTACCAACGAAAGTCCTAATCCCCAGCCTCTTTGTTTGGAAGTAACCCCAGGGTTAAAAATGTTATGAAAGTCGCTTTTTGGGATGCCATGGCCGGTATCTGAAACCAAAATGTTGATGGTTTGTCCCTTTTTTTCAATTTGAATGGTTATGTTTCCTTTTCCTTTCATGGCATCGATACCATTTTTAACAAGATTTTCAATACTCCAGTTGTAAAGGGGGGGATTCATTAAAACAAGGGCCTCATCTACATTGGAGCTAAAAGAAAAGTGGACAAGCTTTGAACTACGCTGTTTTAGATAATCATAAGCTTTTTTGGTTTCCGCAACAATATTGTGCTCTCTTAATTCCGGAACAGACCCAATTTTGGAAAAACGTTCCGTAATGGTCTCCAAGCGGTCAATATCCTTTGCAATTTCTTGTGTTACTTCCGGGTTGATGTCCTCCGATTTTAAGAGTTCGTTCCAACCCAACAGTGAGGTAAGTGGTGTCCCGATTTGATGAGCGGTTTCCTTTGCCATTCCTGCCCAAAGTTTGTTCTGTTCCGAAGCTTTGTTGGTTCTAAAGAAAAAGAAGATGACTGCACCGAACAAGAAAATGATCAACAACAGGGCCAGTGGATAGTACTTTAACTTGTTCAAGACTTCCGAGTTGCCATAATACAGCGTTTCCAACAATTCATCCTCTTGAATAATCTGTATGGGCTCATTTTCATTTATGAACTGTGCAATCTTTTTTCGGATATACACACTGTCCGTTATTTTGTCCTCTGGTATATTGTGTGTTTTGTAGGAACCCTCTTCGTTCATCAAAATCATTGGGGTGGAGGTGTTGTTTCCCAACACTTTAAGGGTAAGGTTTCCCAGTTCTTGATCTACAGAGGATTGGATGAGTTCCAATTGGGCCGTGGCCCAAATTTCCATTTTTAAACGCTCTTCCTCTTTAAATTTTCTAAAAAAACTATTGGTGTTCCACAAAATTAGGCTCACAATAATAAATGCCGAGATCAGCATTATAATGTTGGAGGTTTTCCTTTTGGGGCTAAAGTTCATTGGAAGTCAATTTCTTTTTAAAGATAGTAAATGGAAAACATGTTGATAGTTCGTTAAAATAACGTCTGCCATTGGAATTCATTTTATGTACTTTTGAGTTTTCAACAAAAATTAACATTGCATGGAAGTTCAGGGAAGAATCAAAATGATAGATGAAACCAAAACATATGGTAACAATGGTTTCAGAAAAAGAGAAGTGGTCGTGACTACGGAAGAGCAATATCCACAACATATATTGGTTGAGTTTGTTCAGGACAAGTGTGATTTGCTAAACAATTATAGTGTTGGGCAAATGGTTAAAATCAGTATAAACCTAAGAGGTAGGGAGTGGGTGAACCCTCAAGGAGAGACCAAGTATTTCAACTCCATTCAAGGGTGGCGAATTGAAAATCTACAACAAGAACAAGGTTCGGACAATATGCCTCCCGTTCCTCCAATGGAAGCTTTTGAGCCAGCGGACGATCTGAATGAGGAAGACCATGACGACTTGCCTTTCTAAAAAGGTTTTTTAATAGAATCAATTGTGAAAATCTGGGCTTTGGGTTCGGATTTTCTTTTTTTTAGGCCGATTTGTATTTTTAGGAAAAATTGCTTGTGGAAAATACTCCCTTACATTTTTTGAGCAAAAGGTTGGAGTTTCCTCCAGTTGACTCTGCCAGTGAGGACGGGTTGCTTGCCGTTGGAGGGGACTTGTCCCCGGAAAGATTGTTGTTGGCCTACAAAAATGGAATTTTTCCGTGGTTCAATAATGATTCTCTTATTCTTTGGTGGGCCCCAGACCCGCGAATGGTGCTTTTCCCGGAAAAGGTTAAAGTGTCCAAAAGTATGCGGAAGGTGATTACTGATGGAATATTTACCCTAACCCAAAACACTTGTTTTGAGACGGTTATGGACTATTGTGCACAAATTGATCGGAAAGGACAGGACGGTACATGGATTACCCCTGAAATGAAAACCGCCTATATGAATCTATATAAAAAAGGATATGCAAAGTCGTTCGAGGTTTGGGAAGATGGGGAGCTGGTTGGTGGTTTGTACGGGGTGGATCTTGGTCATGTATTCTGCGGGGAAAGTATGTTCAGTTTAAGGTCCAATGCATCCAAGTTTGCTTTTATAAAAATGGCGCAGGAATTAGGCGAAAAAGGATACGAACTCATCGATTGTCAAGTACATACCAACCACTTGGAGAGTTTGGGGGCCAAATTGATTCCTAGAAAAGAGTTTGTAAAGATCTTACAGGGACAATTGCGCACTGGTCAATAAAAACAAAACATTCTGTGGTAGACCAGAGCTGTAATCCTCTATTCTATATTCCACTCCCATCTGAAATTTTATGCCATCGTTCAGTTGCCAACCCACTTGGCCAGAAAGTCGCGTATCGTATTGCGGGGCATTATTTTTTGCCACACTCAAAAGATTTTCAAAAGCTCCAATAAAGTAGGGTTCGCCAGGATCTAGTTTTTCTCCAATTAAAGGAAAATCAACCGCAAATCGGTAGCGAAACCTGTGTATTGTCATCGAATTGGTTATGCGTTGTTCTGTTCGCACCCGGTGACCATAACGAATGGTAAAGGGCTTATTGGTAATGTTATATTGTTGGGTAAGGCGCAGTTCGTTCTCCTTGTCTTCAAAATTGTTGCGGAAACGGTATTGAACACCGAGTGCAACACTCTGGTTGTCCTGGATTTTTAACTTGGAAAAATGAGCCAAGTCCAATTGCCTTCCTTTTAGAGTGAATTCTTCGTCATCATAGATATAGTTTCGGTTCGCAACAGAAAAATTATGAAAATACGACCCGGCAACCTGATAGTTCACCGCTAATTGTGGTTGCCAATAACCTGTCAAATTTTCTTGGGCTTGAACGGTACCCATCAGCATTGGGAAAATAAAAAATAAAAACCACTTAGTAAAGGACATGGTCATAGCTTGGCGGAAAGGATTTACGGATCAGTATGAGTTGTCCTTCGGAATTAAACAAGGCTTCATATTCTTGGAACCCATAGCTTTCTTTGGCCGAAAATACCAGCTCATAGTTTACTTCGGGCAGAATAAGATTTTGAAAGGCGTTGTGCAACGTTTTTTCGGTAGACTGTCCTTTTTGAACAGGATATTGCTGCTGCATCTTTTTTATCCTGTGCTTGTCGTGGTTTTCATTCAAATAAAATTGGATAGTACTCCATGTATCATTGGGAATATCCCTTTCTTTTATTTTGAATTCCACATCCTCTGGCGCACCTTCTTTGTCGAATTCAACGCTGTAGTGTAATCGACCCTTTTTAAACTTGGCTTCGTAACTTTTTTTGGTGCTGTCTGTTTCCTGGTAAAATCGCACTCTTTTTGCATCTTTCAAATAGTCTTGGATAAGGGAATAAGACTTGATGGGAAACTCGTCCAGATCTATTCTTGATTCACTTTCATATTTGTTCTGGGCCAAAGTAATTTGAGCGATACCAAGCATAAAAAAGAAGAAATAGTTAAACTTCATGATACCTAAAACAATTTATTTCGTGGTCGTTTACCATGCCTGTGGCCTGCATGTGGGCATAAATTACCGTGCTTCCCACAAATTTGAAGCCTCGTTGTTTTAAATCTTTACTGATGGCATTTGATAGTTCCGTAGTTGCCGGAGCGTCCTTATAGTTTTTCCATTCATTTTTAATGGGCCTATCATCTACAAAATCCCAAATATATTCACTGAAACTACCAAATTCTTTTTGAACCTCCATAAATGCAATTGCATTGGAGACCGTGGCGTTTACTTTTAACTTGTTTCTGATAATGCCAGCATCTTGCAAGAGGCTATCAATCTTGGTTTGGTTATAGTTGGCAATCTTTTTGTAGTCAAAATGGTCAAAAGCTTTTCTGAAATTGTCCCGTTTTCTCAATATGGTAATCCAACTTAATCCAGCCTGAAAGGTCTCCAGGATTAAAAATTCAAATAGGGTTTCATCGTCTTTTACGGGCACGCCCCATTCCTCGTCATGGTAGGCTTCATATAAGGGGTCGCCCTCGCACCAACCACATCTGTGTTTCTTCATAACCGTTCGTTTAAATCAAAAGTAGTGAAAATAAGAAATCGTTAAGTGAAAGTTAAAGTATTAGAGTATGATAGTAATACTATTATATTTGCGAGAAGTTATTTTAAAAATTGGATGGAATGGATATTTTAATGAAATCCGTGAAATTGGAAATGAACGGTAAGCTCTACGTCAAGGACCCGGAATCTTCGGATTTGGGTAGAAAAATTATAGAGCATAGCATTCTGTTGATTGATGAAATTGGTTTTGAATGCTTTACATTTAAAAAGCTCGGTGCTCGGATTCACTCAAACGAGAGCTCGATTTACCGGTATTTTGAAAATAAACACAAACTATTGCTCTATTTGGCCTCATGGTATTGGGGCTGGATGGAATATCGCATGGTTTTTGCTACCAATGGTATTTCCGATCCAGTGAAAAAACTTAAAAAAGCAATAGAGGTGCTTACACAAAATGTGGAGGAGGACAGTTCCTTTTCACATGTGAATGAGGTGGTTCTAAATAAATTGATAATCAATGAATATTCTAAATCTTACTTGGTAAAAGAGGTGGACCAAGAGAACAAGGATGGTTACTTTACAATTAGTAAGAGAATAGTAAGCCGTATCAGTAAGATGATTCAAGTTGTGGATGAGAATTATCCTTATCCACTGAGTTTGGCAAGCACTATTTTGGAGGGTACTTTGCATCAATATTTTTTGGCAGAGCACTTTCCAAAGCTTACCAATTGTAACGAAAAAATTACTCCAACCCAATTTTTTACGGACCTAATATTCCGCACGCTAAACCTTAAACTTAATGGCTAAAAATATACTAACCGCTTGGCAACGTTTAATGGGTCTATTGACTCTGGATAAAAAGGATATTTTTCAAATATTTTACTACGCTATTTTTGCGGGTTTGGTAAACCTTTCCCTTCCTTTGGGAATCCAGGCCATTATCAATCTTATACAAGGTGCTAGAGTAAGCACCTCTTGGATCGTACTTGTGGTATTGGTTACTTTAGGAGTTGCTTTTGTTGGGGTTCTTCAGTTGATGCAGATTCGAATTATTGAAAACCTCCAACAGAAAATTTTCACAAGATCGTCTTTTGAGTTTGCGTATCGTTTTCCAAAAATAAAAATGAGCGAGCTCCGGTACTATTATCCACCAGAACTGGCCAATCGTTTTTTTGATACGCTTACAGTTCAAAAATCGCTCTCGAAAATACTTATCGATTTTCCAGCAGCTTTGTTGCAGATAGTTTTTGGATTATTGTTGCTTTCTTTTTATCACCCTTTCTTTATCATCTACGGATTATTGTTGCTCTTGCTCATTTATATTGTGTTCAAGTTTACAGCGCAAAGGGGATTGGATACCAGTTTGGAAGAATCCAAGATCAAGTATAAAGTAGCACATTGGGTACAAGAAATTGCTCGTTCCATTGTTAGTTTTAAGCTTTCGGGAAAAACTTCGCATGCATTGGATAAGAACGACATGCTGGTAGAGGATTATCTAGAGGCAAGGGAAAACCACTTTAAGGTTCTGGTCCTGCAATTTATTCAAATGATTGGCTTTAAGGTCTTGGTAACGGCCGGTTTGTTATTGATTGGGGGGTTGTTGGTGTTGGAGCAGCAAATGAATATAGGTCAGTTTGTGGCAGCAGAAATTATTATTCTATTGGTAATCAGTTCTGTAGAAAAATTAATTTTAGGTCTCGAAACGTTTTATGACCTATTGACCTCTTTAGAGAAAATGGGTCAGGTCGTGGACAAAAAACTAGAGCCAAGAGATGGAGAAACTCCATTTAAAGATAATGAAGGCCTAACAGTGGAGCTTGAAGATATAGTTTATAAAGTTCCTGGGCTGGAAAAGAAAATTATAGACCATTTGTCTTTGACCGTTCGTCCAGATACTCGATTGTTGATACAGGGAAAGAGTGGTTCAGGACGTTCTACCTTGTTACGAATGATGGCAGGAATACTGGAGCCAGATTCAGGTAAAATATATGTGAACAATGTTGCATTGCAGGGAGTAAAATTAAGCCAGTATCGCTCCTATTTAGGGCATTCACTTAAGGAGGAATATCCATTTGAGGGAACACTGTTGGACAATATAACTTTCGGAAACAAAGATATTCCGATTGAAGATGTATACTGGGCCTTGGAAAAAGTAAGTCTTACACAGTTTGTAAAAGAACAGCCCCAAGGACTCAAGACCATTTTGTATCCCGAAGGAAAGAAGATTCCCGATTTTATTTCAAGAAAGATTGTGTTGGCCCGAAGTATAGTGACAAGGCCCAAACTTATGATCCTAAAAGATCCTTTGGAGCAATATGATGAAGAAGGAACAGAAAGGATGATGGATTTTCTTTCCGACCCGGCCAATGGATGGGCCTTGGTGGTCGTAAGTGAAAACCCAAAATGGCAAAGTCGATGCAATCAAATAATTCGTATGGACAAAGGTAAATTGACTAACGTAAAATAAAGCTCATGCTGAATATTTCTTCAAATAATAAGTTGAATGAGAAGGTAGATCTTACCGGTTATGAGGCAGGCAAAAAAGTGTTTCATAAAAGGCATTATAAACATTTTAATCGCTTTCTGTCATCCTTTTCCATTGCAGTGCTTTTTATGATGTTTTTGCCGTGGACCCAGAATATTTCCGGCAGAGGGTACCTCACCACGTTAACCCCTGACCAACGGCCACAAACCATTCAATCCCCAATTCCAGGGCGAATTGAAAAGTGGTATGTTAGGGAAGGTGATTATGTGGAAAAGGGGGACACCATTCTTTTCATCTCGGAGGTGAAAAGTGAATATTTTGATCCAAATCTTGTAGAACGAACAGGAAAACAGATTAAGGCCAAAAACATGTCTGTTACCTCCTATCAAGAAAAAGTGAAGGCATTGAACCAGCAAATCAAAGCGTTGGATCAGGAACGTAGGTTAAAGTTGGAACAGGCCAAGAATAAACTTATGCAGTCCAAGTTAAAGGTAAAGAGCGACAGTATTGACCTTGAAGCTGCAAAGACCAATATCGCTATAGCCGAGCGTCAGTACGGTCGGGTGGAGAAGCTACAGGAAGAAGGGTTGAAAGCAATCACGGATTTGGAGGAAAAACGGCTCAAACTTCAAGAAACACAGGCCAAGCTAATAAGTCAAGAAAATAAATTGTTGGCGAGTAAAAACGAGGTAATCAATGCACAGGTGGAAATTAATAGGGTGCAAGCCGAGTATACGGATAAGATTTCAAAGGCCCAAAGCGACCTTTACACCGCACAATCCAATCAATTTGATTCTGAAGCCCAGGTCACCAAATTGGAGAACCAGTACACCAATTATGAAATGAGGAACAATATGCTCTATATTCGAGCGCCTCAAAATGGTTATATCACCAAGGCCATCCAATCCGGAATTGGGGAAACTTTTAAAGAAGGAGCACGCTTGGTGGGAATAATGCCTTCAGATTATGACATAGCCGTTGAAACTTATGTAGACCCTATCGACCTACCATTGATTCATTTGGATGAAAAGGTGCGTATCCAGTTTGATGGCTGGCCAGCTATCGTATTTAGCGGTTGGCCCAATGTTTCCTATGGAACCTTTGGGGGTAAAGTGGTTGCCATTGAGAATTTCATCAGTCCAAATGGAAAGTATCGTATACTATTGGCCCCAGATGGGGAAGAGGCCCCATGGCCCAAGGATATTCGTGTAGGCTCCGGCGCAAGTACCATGGCCCTATTGGAAGATGTTCCTATTTGGTTTGAATTGTGGAGACAGCTGAACGGTTTCCCACCGAATTATTATCAACCTCAAAACACCAGCGCAGATGCCACAAAGAAATAGAAGATTACTTTTATTCTGTACCCTCTTTTTCTTTTACGTAAGTTCTTTTTATGCTCAACAAGATTCCTTGGTACTTGGGTTTAAAGAGTATTTGGGCTATGTAAAAAAATATCACCCCATTGCCAAGCAGGCCCAGTTGAATATAGCCATGGGGCAAGCCAATCTTATGAAAGCCCGTGGTGGCTTTGACCCTAAGGTGGAAGTTGATTACTCTACAAAGGAGTTTAAAGGAACCGAATACTGGGACCGTCTTAACGCAACATTTAAAATCCCAACATGGTTTGGTATTGAGCTTAAAGGAAATTTTCAGCAGAATGAAGGCGCCTATATAAATCCCGATGAAACCCTCCCCGAGGATGGTTTGTACAGCGCAGGAGTGTCCATGTCCGTTTTACAAGGATTCTGGATCAATGAGCGTATGGCCACTTTGAGGAAGGCCAAATTTTTTAGGGAGCAGACAAAAGCTGATCAGGACTTGCAGGTCAACCAAGTGTTGTACAATGCTTCACTTGCCTATTTTGATTGGTTGAAAGCTTATAGGGATGCCGAGGTATACAATGATTTTTTGGAGAATGCCGAAATACGTTTTCAAGGGATAAAAGAGAGGGCCTTGGCAGGTGATATTGCCATGATCGATACCGTAGAGGCCAAAATCGCTGTTCGTAATAGGGATTTGGGTTATCAGCAGGCGAAAGTCAGATTGATGAAAAAATCATTGGAGCTCAGTAACTTTTTGTGGATTGAAGATGTACCCGTGGAACTTCAATCAGGAATACAACCGAATTTGGAACCCGAAATGGATATCAATACAACCTTGGAAATAGAAGGGGTGCCATTGGATAGTTTCAATTTGCAGACGCATCCGAAACTAATGTCCTTGGAGTATAAAATTGAAGGATTGACAGTGGATAAGCGTTTAAAGGCAAATAAGTTACTCCCCAAGCTAAAGGCGGAGTATAACTTCGTCACCGAAACGCCCGAATTGATGAATTCTTTCATTACCGAGAACTACAAAGCTGGATTAAGTTTTCAAATGCCGATTTTCCTGCGTAAAGAGCGCGGAGACTTAAAACTGGCCAAGTTTAAGCTTAGAGATGCAGAATACGAAAGGGACAATGCCCAAGTGGAAATACAGAACAAGGTAATTGCTATTTACAATGAACTGGATTCTTTTACGGAGCAGAATCAGCTAATCGAGGATATTGTGAACGACTACTCAACCTTGTTAAATGCTGAAGAGCGAAAATTCAGTTTTGGGGAGAGTTCCCTTTTCTTGATCAATTCCAGAGAGAGTAAACTCATTGATGCTTACTTAAAGCAGAACGAAATGCAGAACAAGTTTTTCTATACCAAGGCCATGTTGTTCAAGAGTTTGGCCATAAACCCCAAAACATTGTAAGAACCCGTTGCGCATTATTATTGAAGTTCTGGTTACAAAATTCCTTTGGAATTTCACTCGGTTTGACGGTTTTTGGTATATGAAGCCTTTAAAATGCAAAGCAGGCATGTAAGGATTAGGGTGTAGAAACAACCAATGACAAAAGTCAACAAATGGGCCAACTGCCCTATGTACTTTTGAAAAAAATTATTTTTATGGAAGTTTTGGAAAAAAATAGATTGGAAATTGTTCAGGAGTACATTTCAAATGGAATGGATTATGCAAGATATCTCGAGTTGGTAAGCCAATTGGCGAAAAATGGGAAAACTACAGGGAATGAACAATCCGAGGCTATGGTCAACTATACCAAACTGGGCGATCGCAGAATGGTTCGTTGGGAGAAAACCTTTAAGATTCCTGAAGCAATTCAACAAAAATTGGAATCCTTAGATAGAGAACTAGTGTTCTTGGCATTGACCGAAAGCTGGTGTGGAGATGCCGCAGCGAGTTTGCCAATAATCAATAAAATAGCCGAAGCGAATCCAAACATCACCTTAAAAGTTGTTTTGAGAGATGAAAGTCTCGATTTAATGGATACGTTCCTTACCAATGGTGCCCGTTCCATTCCCAAAGTAATTATTTTGGATAAATCCAATAATGAAATAATGGGAGAGTGGGGTCCCAGACCAAGCATTGCTACTCAAATGGTAGCTGACTTCAAAAGAGAGCATGGAAAATTGACCGCTGAGTTCAAGCAAGACCTTCAGGTGTGGTACAACAAAAACAAAGGTCAAAATATTCTGGAAGATATCTTGGAGTTACTTGCTTTGGAATAGATAAGTGATCGTGCCTATCTGAGAATCTTTGGAATCTGGGCTAAAACGTGCCTTAAGGGCATATGCAATGGCGTTGTCTACCAAACAGCCGTTACTGGTTCCAGAACTTTTGTCGTTAAAACTAGCTTCGGTAACATAGCCTTTATCATCTACTGTAATATTTACAACGACTTTTCCTCCTTCAATACAAGTATAAATTGGTGGTGGGAGATAATAGGCATTTCGTTCGACCAAAGAGTAAGAGATGGAAGTGCGTCTGTCCTTTAAGTAATTGGTGTATTCTTCTTTTTGGGCATCGCGTTCGCCCAATTTCTCTTTTTTCTCATCGCGTTGCGCCTTCAATTGTTTTAGCTGCTCCTCAAAACCAGAGTTATCGGCGTATTCGCCAGTTTCGCTGCTCAAGGCTCTTTCTTCCATGAGCTCCTCCAATGTTTTTAAGGGTTCTGGGTTTCCAATGCTTGGTTTTGCAGTTTCATTAAGGGCCATATGACTTTTAATGGGATCACTATTGGCCTGCATTTCTTCCAATCGTTCCTCTTCTTCCTCGAGAAGTTTCTCAATGTCTTCATCGGCCAAGCTCATTTCAATCACATATTCATCCTCTTGTATGCTCCCTAAGTGGATATTGAACAACAATAAAACCACTATGGACATAGAAAAGAAAGTGATCAAAAGTGATAACTGGCTCTTGTTTAAGTTCATGGTTTAACTATAACCTCTTTTTTGCAAAATTATTTTGTCCCAACCCTTTAGGTTTAGGCGTTTACTTCAAGATTTTCCTTGAAAACATTGGGGCTTGTAGCATTATCTACGTTGAAATCCCCTATTTTGGTTCTTCTTAGCTTGGATAAATGGGCTCCGGAGTCCAAAGCCTTCCCAAAATCATGTGCTAAGGAACGGATATAGGTTCCTTTGCTACACACCACCCGAAAGTCCACTTCGGGGAGCGAAATTCGGGTAATCTCAAACCCAAGAATTTCTATTTTACGGGATTTTATTTCTACTTGTTTGCCTTCGCGGGCAAGCTCGTACAATCGCTTGCCATCTTTTTTTAATGCTGAAAAGATGGGTGGTACTTGGTCAATCTCGCCCAAGAACTGTTTGGCAGCCTCTTTGATGGAGGTGTCCGTGATATGGTCTGTTGGAAAGGTCTCATTCACTTCGGTCTCCAAATCATAAGATGGTGTAGTGGCACCCAAGGTAAAGGTTCCGGTGTATTCTTTTAGCTGTCCTTGAAGCTCAGGGATCTTTTTAGTGAATTTCCCTGTGCAGATGATCAACAAGCCAGTGGCCAAAGGGTCCAAGGTACCTGCATGACCGATTTTTATCTTTTTAAGGCTGAATTTTTTTCGAATGGCCCATTTTAGCGCATTCACCGCTTGGAAAGAAGTCCATTCCAGTGGTTTATCGATCAATAAAATCTGACCGTTTAAAAAATCTTCTTTGGTGTTCAAAAACTTGGGGTTTTGGAGCAAATATACTGATCTATCCCCAAACGCTCCAAGCAAGGGCAATCAACCCTACGATTAAACAGTAAATGGCAAAATAAGTGAGTTTGCTTTGTCGTACCAATTTAATCATCCACGTACAGGCAGCAAGTCCAGCGATAAAGGCAGCGGCAAACCCTGCTCCCATGGCCACAGCCTGATCCCCCTGGAAAGTGATATCACCGCCCATCACATCTTTGGCCACTTTACCCAAGATCAGCGGAACCACCATCAAAAAGGAAAAACGAGCCGATTTTGTCTTGTCTACTCCTAAAAGTACGGCAGCGGATATGGTAGCCCCACTTCTTGAAATACCCGGAAGAATGGCAACGGCCTGTGCCATGCCTATAGCAAAAGAACTTCGGAACGATACATTTTTATCGGTGGTCTTGGCCAAATCTGCCAAATACAACAAAAAAGCCGTGATTACGAGCATGATGCCTACAATGACGATGGCGCCATCAAAAAACACCTCGATAAAGTCATTTAAAAACAGCCCTACCAAAGCGGCAGGAATCATGGAGATGATGATTTTCAATGAAAATTGGGTTTCCTCGTTCCACTTAAATTGAAATAGGCCTTTTAAAATTTCAAAAACATCTTTTCGGAACACTACCAAGGTACTTAATGCGGTTGCAAAGTGTAGCACTACGGTGAACAGTAGACTCTCTTCAGGAACGGCTTGCGCTCCTAAAATGGCTTTTCCCAATTCTAAATGACCGCTGGAGGAAACAGGTAAAAATTCGGTCAACCCTTGAATAATACCAAGGATTATAGCATCAATTAATTCCAAATTACTCCTTGTTTTTCTTGTTGGGGTTTAACAAAATGGCATACACTTGAATACCAAGGCCAATAAGAATCAAGGTAGGCGCGAGGCGAATTCTTCTAAAGTTGTATATCTCGGGATTGAATACTTCGGGGTCGTCACTTCCACCACCGCTCATCAAAATAAACCCGAGGGCTATAAAGGCAATACCTATAAAAAGGAAGAGGTAGTTCTTCTTTTGGAAGACAAACTCCTTGACAGGTTTTTGACCGTTGTTGTTTTTCTTGCTCATGTCGCAAAGTTAATAATAAAGATCGTCCGTTCTCAAATTCAAAAAGCGTTGGGTGGCAAAATGGGTGCTGGCCCATGAAATAATTACGCCCAAACCAAATACACTAACGAACAAAATGATAAGTACAATATAATCTTGCAAAAGATTAAGCTCAGGGAAATTCTTATCAATATAGTACACCAAAACCCCAAGTCCGATCAGGGCGACAAAGGCTCCTGCCATTCCCAGTTTAATGTTCGTCCAAATAAAAGGTCTTCGGATAAAAGTTTTGGTGGCACCCACCATCTGCATGGTTTTGATGATAAAACGTTTGGAATAAATGGACAGTCGGATGGAACTATTGATCAGCAAAACGGCGATTACCGTAAAAATGGCGCTGGCCACTAGAATCCAAAGGCTAATTTTTCGAGCATTATTATTGAGGAGGGAAATCAGCGGTTTATCGTAACTCACTTCATCCACATAAGCTTTGGCCGCGAGTTCCTCCGCAATCTCATCAATCTGTTGGGAGGATACAAAATCAGCTTTAAGGTTTACATCAATGGAGTTTTTTAATGGGTTGTAGCCCAAAAACTCTTCAAAATTTTCACCAATATCCTCGCTGTATTGTTCGGCAGCATCCTCTTTCGAAATATATACTGCCGATTTGGTGTACTCTGCTAGCGTTAAACTTTTTTGCAGTTGATCTATTTCCACAGGTTTTGCATTGTCCTTCAAAAACACCGAAATGGTGATTTGCTCCTTAAAATGGTCCGCCAATTTTTTGGTATTCAGCACCAAAAGGCCCAAAACGCCTAAAAGAAATAGAACCAGGGCAATGCTCAAAGCCACGGAAAAGTAAGAGGAAATCAGTTTTCGTCGCTGATATCGTTCAATATATTGGCTCATATAGTAGAATCAGTACGTAAAAATAGAAAAGTAAATTGTATTTAGGGGATTAAACCTATTTTTGCACACGAAAATAGATTCAAAATTTTGTCATTTCGAGTCCTTTGGTGAAGGGCGAGAACTCTCTTTTTTCTTGGAGACATCTCGACCAGAGTTTACCCTCAGCGGAGTCGAAGGGCTCGATGTGACATAAATTGACCATGAAATACGAATGATGAATTACGACTTCCAAAAGATTGAAGCCAAATGGCAGAAGTATTGGGCAGAAAATGAAACTTTTAAGGCATCCAACGATTCCGATAAACCTAAATTTTATGCTTTGTCGATGTTCCCTTACCCATCAGGGGCAGGGTTGCACGTAGGGCACCCGCTGGGTTATATTGCCACGGATATCTATTCGCGTTACAAAAGACATAAGGGATTCAATGTGTTGCATCCGATGGGTTATGATTCCTTCGGGTTACCTGCTGAGCAGTATGCCATCCAAACAGGGCAGCATCCAGCAATAACAACAGAGAAGAATATTAATAGGTACCGTGAGCAGCTAGATCAGCTTGGTTTTTCTTTTGATTGGAGCCGCGAAGTGCGGACATCCAACCCGCAATATTATAAATGGACGCAATGGATCTTTATCCAATTGTTCAATGCGTGGTACAACAAGAAATCGGATAAAGCGGAAAACATTTCCAGTTTGATTTCCATTTTTGAAAAAGAAGGAAATGCGAATGTTGAGGCTACTTGTGATGATGATACACCAAGTTTTAGTGCAGCCGATTGGAATGCATTTTCTGAAAAGGAAAAGCAAGAAATCCTTTTAAAATATAGATTGACCTATTTGGCGGATACCGAAGTGAACTGGTGTCCTGCCCTTGGAACCGTTTTGGCCAATGATGAAATCGTGAACGGTGTTTCCGAACGTGGAGGTCATCCCGTTGTTCGCAAAAAAATGACGCAATGGAGCATGCGCATTACTGCTTATGCTCAGCGTTTATTGGACGGATTGGACAAAATTGATTGGCCTCAGCCACTAAAAGATTCCCAGACCAACTGGATTGGACGTTCCGTGGGAGCCTCCGTTACTTTTAATGTATTGGACGCTGAGCGTAATCGAAGCGATGAAGATGTGATTTCGACTTCGCTCAATCACCTAGATCAAATTGAGGTTTTCACCACCCGCCCCGATACCATTTTTGGAGTAAGTTTTATGACCTTGGCACCGGAGCACGAATTGGTGGCAAAAATCACAACTCCAGAGCAAAAAGCAGAAGTAGAAGCTTACGTGGAAGCCACGGCAAAACGTTCCGAACGTGACCGTATGGCCGATGTAAAAACCATTTCCGGGGTATTTACGGGAGCCTATGCAGAGCATCCGTTCACCAAGGAGCCCATTCCCATTTGGATTGGCGACTACGTGCTGGCCAGTTACGGAACAGGAGCGGTAATGGCCGTACCCTGTGGGGACCAGCGTGATTACGATTTCGCAAAGCATTACAATATAGCTATCCCCAACATTTTTGAAGGGGTAGACATTTCCCAAGAAGCATTTGCCGATAAGGAAACCACGGTTATAGCCAATTCTGATTTTCTAAATGGTCTTTCTTATAAGGATGCCATGAAGAAAATCATTGTAGAGTTGGAAAAGATCGGACATGGCGAAGGAAAAGTGAATTACCGCTTGCGCGATGCCGTATTTAGCCGTCAGCGGTACTGGGGAGAGCCATTTCCTGTATATTATGTGGATGGTATGCCGCAAATGATCGATTTGGAACATTTGCCCTTGCAATTGCCCGAAGTTGAAAAATACCTCCCTACTGAAACAGGCGAACCACCATTGGGTAATGCTACGGAATGGGCCTGGGACACCGATAAAAATGAAGTCGTTTCCAATGATTTGATTGACCATAAGACCGTTTTTCCATTGGAGTTGAACACCATGCCGGGTTGGGCTGGAAGTTCCCAATACTTTAATAGGTATATGGACCCGCGGAACGATGATGCTATTTTCTCTCCCGAGGCCATCAACTATTGGCAAGATGTAGATCTATATATCGGAGGTAGCGAACACGCTACGGGCCACTTGTTGTACTCGCGCTTTTGGCAGAAGTTTATGTTCGATATGGGTTATGTGCCCAAGGACGAATTTGCCCAAAAGTTGATCAACCAAGGAATGATTACCGGGACGAGTGCTTTTGTTTATAGGGTTGCACAAAGACCAGATGTATTTGTTTCAAAAGATGTTTTTGATAAACATGAGGATTTAGAGACCTTCAAGAGAATTCAAGCATTTACTGGAGTCTCTGTGGCAAATCTTTCGTTTGACGCAATTAGAGTGGATGTTGATTTTGTGAATTCATCAGATGAATTAGATGTAATTAAATTTAGAAACTGGCAACCAGAATTTAAACATGCCAAGTTTATTGAAGAGGATGGGCTGGTTAAAGTTTTTCGCGAAATCGAAAAAATGTCCAAATCCAAATACAATGTCGTTAACCCCGATGCCATTTGTGAGGAGTACGGAGCAGATTCATTGCGTTTGTACGAAATGTTCTTGGGGCCACTGGAGCAATCCAAGCCTTGGAACACTGCAGGTATTACCGGTGTGCACTCTTTTCTTAAGAAACTTTGGAAGTTGTATACAAACGGGTCGCTGAGCGGAGTCGAAGCGGAACCCACCGCCGAAAACTTGAAAACCCTGCACAAAACCATTAAAAAAGTAGAAGAAGATATCGAGAACTTCTCGTTCAATACTTCGGTTTCCACCTTTATGATCTGTGTCAACGAATTGACATCCCAAAAATGTACCAGCAAAGCTGTTTTGGAACCCTTGGCGATCTTGGTGTCGCCTTATGCTCCTCATATAGCCGAGGAACTTTGGGAGCGTTTGGGTAACATAGGTTCTATTGCCGAAGCGCCATTCCCAAAATTTGAAGAGAAATTTTTGGTGGAAAGTAGCAAAGAATACCCTATTTCCTTTAATGGAAAAATGCGCTTCAAGTTGGAATTACCGTTGGATATGAGCAAGGATGATATTGAAGCCGCTGTTTTGGCCCACGAAAAAACAAAAGAGCAATTACAGGGTCGTGATCCTAAAAAGGTAATCGTAGTGCCTGGAAAGATTGTGAACATCGTAGGGTAACCGCAATATATAGTTTGCCGTCATTCCGAACTAGTTTCGGAATCCTATCTCATTTTTATGAGAACCTGAAACAAGTTCAGGTTGGCAAAATCCTTGTTTTACGATAAAATCAATAAGAATATTATAGGAATAACACATAAAAGCATGCCAATCGGCATGCTTTTATATTTTATATGGTTTTAACCCATAAAAAATAGGGGGTATAAAATTAAAAAAGCATTAAAAAAATAATAACCCCTATTAAAACTAGGGTATAAATGTTAAAAAATGTCTATTACGACCTTTCACCCCTATTTTTTATCGAATTTTTGTGTTTTAATCTAATTTTTTTGCTCAACTTTGACCCATCAACCATTAAAAACAACATTATGACTGTTGGGATACCTAAAGAAATCAAGAACAACGAGAGCCGGGTAGGCATGACGCCAGCCGGGGTATTTGAATTGGTAAAGAACAACCACACCGTATATGTGCAATCTGGAGCGGGAGAAGGTAGTGGTTTTTTTAATCAGGATTACCAACAGGTAGGTGCCACTATTTTGGACACTATTGGTCAGGTGTACGCAATGAGCGATATGATTGTTAAGGTAAAGGAGCCTATCGCTGAAGAATACAACCTAATCCAAGAAGGTCAGATTGTGTTCACTTATTTTCACTTTGCCTCTAGCGAAGCTTTGACCAAGGCCATGATAAGAAGTAAAGCCATCTGTATAGCTTATGAAACGGTGGAAGATGAGGATGGTACATTACCATTGCTGACGCCAATGTCCGAAGTTGCCGGTAGAATGGCGATTCAACAAGGAGCGAAATATTTGGAGAAACCCGTAAAAGGCAAGGGAGTGCTTTTGGGCGGGGTTCCAGGAGTGTCCCCAGGCCGTGTTTTGGTTCTAGGAGCGGGCACCGTGGGTATTCAAGCTGCTAAAATGGCAGCAGGTTTGGGCGCCCAGGTAACTATTTTGGACGTAAACATGAAACGACTCAGATATGTGAACGATATTATGCCCAGTCATGTAGTGACCGGTTTTTCGAATGAGTTCAATATCAGAAAACATATAAAAACAAACGATTTGATTATCGGTGGTGTCCTTTTAAAAGGAGCAAAAGCCCCTAACTTGATTACTAGGGACATGCTCAAGGAAATGCATCCGGGAACCGTTATTGTTGATGTGGCGGTTGACCAAGGAGGGTGTGTAGAAACCACCAAACCAACAACCCATGAGGATCCCATTTATATTATAGATGATGTGGTCCATTACTGTGTAGCCAATATGCCAGGGGCAGTGCCTTATACTTCTACAGTTGCCTTGACGAATGTAACACTGCCCTATGTGCTAAAATTGGCCAACTTGGGTTGGCGAAGTGCCTGCAAATTGGATAGATCCTTGGAAAAAGGATTAAATGTTGTTGAAGGTGAAATAGTTTACAAAGAAATAGCAGAGACTTTTCACTTAGAGCCCGTTTTGGTGTAACAAACTAACATTTTGACAGTAAATGAGCCCTGCCATTATTTGGCGGGGTTTTTGCTTTTATATGGTATATTTATATTCAATTAAAGAGATAAGGCTATGATGACATATTATATATTGATTGGTGGAATTGCCCTGATCAGTTGGTTGGTGAGCAATCAATTGAAGAGTAAGTTCAAAAAATATTCCAAGGTTCATTTACGTAATGGGATGAGCGGTGCGGAGATAGCACAGAAAATGCTCGATGACCATGGGATTCGAGATGTTAAGGTAATTTCCACCCCTGGAATGTTAACAGACCACTATAATCCAAAAAACAAAACGGTAAACTTGAGTGAAGGAGTGTACAACCAACGCAATGCTTCGGCGGCAGCGGTAGCCGCTCACGAGTGTGGACACGCCGTACAACATGCCCAAGCGTATGAATGGTTGACGATGCGCTCTAAATTGGTTCCCGTTGTTAGTGTAACCTCCGGAATGTCCACTTGGGTGGTATTTGGTGGTATTATGTTGATGGCGGCCACAGGTGTAGCCGGTGGTATTGGTTTTTATATCGCGGTAGCGGGATTGATTATGATGGGGTTTGCTACTTTGTTCAGCTTTATTACCCTACCAGTGGAATATGATGCCAGTAAAAGGGCTTTAGTATGGTTAAAGCAAAAGAACATGGTATCCCAAGAAGAATACTCAGGTGCAGAAGATGCACTTAAATGGGCCGCAAGGACCTATTTGGTGGCAGCATTGGGTGCTTTGGCATCCCTGCTTTACTGGGCGCTACAGATTTTTGGAGGAAGAGATTAAGAAATTATAAAATTGTGAAACAAAAAAGGGAGCCGATCGGCTCCCTTTTTTACTTGTATGTGTTGAAAAGTCGTCATTCTGAATTCATTTCAGAATCTCATCAAAATCTTAAAGAATTCAACATGAGAACCTGAAACAAGTTCAGGTTGACGAAAATTCATATTTGTAATAATCTCTTTTTAGTTATT
The DNA here is from genome assembly GCA_002167435.2 of Allomuricauda sp. TMED12. Lineage (GTDB taxonomy): Bacteria > Bacteroidota > Bacteroidia > Flavobacteriales > Flavobacteriaceae > Flagellimonas. The sequence continues at coordinate 52,372 of NHBR02000122.1, read as the reverse complement.
GTAATTGAATCTATTTACTCAATCCAATTGGCAACCTGATTATCGATCATTTGGAGACCTACGCCTTCGGTTCCGGTCACTTCGATCATATCCAAGATATCCCTAATCGTATTTTCTTCTTCAACTTGTTCCATGACAAACCAATCCAAGAAACGTTCGGTAGTAATATCTCCCAATTCTCGTGCTTTTTTTACAATGTTGTGAATGGATTTCGTCACCTTGATTTCATGTTCCAAGGTAGATTCAAAAACATCCACTATGGAAGAATAGTCATAATTAATATTGGTAACCTCTGGGGAAATTGGGTTGCCGCCGGTGTCAATCAAAAAGTTGAAAATCTTCATCATGTGCTCGCGTTCCTCTTCGGTTTGTTTAAAGAAAAACTTGGCACTTGTAAAAAAGCCATTTTGCTCACACCAAGAGGCCATGGCCAAATAGAGTGCTGAAGCGTGGGCTTCCATTTTTATTTGTGCGTTGAGCATGTCCATGGACTCCACTTTAATGCTCATACTTTGTCTTGCAATATCTTTCATAATAATAATCTCTAAGGTGATTGTATATAAAATTACAGAATTTTATCTGTTTATTATAAATCAACACTTTATTTAAAAAGCAACTAAGACTGGATTAAAATAAGTGTTCTAGTAAGTTTGAAGCTCTTTTTGAGCAGAGAGACCAATGGCCAAAAAACCATGCTCTACAAGGTTTTTTAAATCTAAAATCTCTAAAGTATTTAGAATAAAGAGATGCTCTTTATTGCAAAGCGTGAGAACTTCAAGCCCATGTGTGTTCAAATCACTATCAAAATGGTCTGCAATGTCAATGCTCATCACTTTATGGCGTAGTGAAAGTAGTTGGCAAAAAGGCATGCGAATTTTTTTCTGACCGAAATCAATATAAAAACAACGCTCGTTTGTCGCCTGATAAAGGGTGTAATATGTAGACTGAAATATTACATTCATGGGGTCAAATGTAATATTTATTTAGATTGAATACAAATATCAAATCTGTATTTGACGGTCAATTTGTTGGTCTAAGGATATAAAAGTTTCCGTTCTGGATACTCCTTCAATCTGTTGTATTTTTTTGTTGAGCACTTGCATTAGGTGTTCGTTGTCCCTGCAGAGCACCTTTATGAGTATGGACCAGTTTCCTGTAGTATAATGGCATTCCAATACTTCTGGAATTTCTTCCAATTGTTTTACTGCTCTTGGATTGGTCATGGCCTTGTCCAAATAAATGCCAATGTAGGCCATTGTGGAATAGCCCAAAACCTTCGGGTTGATAACGAATTTAGAGCCAGCAATTAGTCCTGAGCTTTCCAGTTTGCGAAGTCTCTGGTGAATGGCCGCCCCGGAAATCCCAATATTTCTAGCGATTTCAAGGATGGGTTTACGAGCATCCTCCATGAGGTACCTTAGGATTTTCTTGTCAATACCATCAATCTTCACTGAATTGTTATTGTTTTTCACAACTTCGATTTTAATTTGAAGCTAAAGATATTGAAAATAAAAAAGGTGCTAGCTGGCCACAGAATCGGGGTTATACCCTAAATAGGGCGCCTCATATTCTTTAAACTCGATACCATTGGTATGAAGCTCCGATAAAATGGGTTCATATACTTCTTTGTTAATTGGGATTTGAACACCTGGAGTTTTAATCTCACCATTCAATATTTTGAGCGTAGCGATTGCCACGGGAAGACCAACAGTTTTAGACATAGCGGTATATCTTCGATTTTCACCAGTTACTACCATATTGGCATCAATCTGCTTTTTTTCCCCATTTAATTCGTAACCAAACTTGTGGTACATCACGATCATGTCCTTTTCGTTCTCTTGTAACGTCCAACTATCTTCAAGGATATATTGGAGCATTTGTGCTGGGGATGCATTTTTCAGCGGTATTTTCTTTGAATCGTCAAAAAGGTTTAGCTCCAGTAATTTTCCCCACATAATGTCATCTTGATCTATTTTAAGGTAATGTCTCATTTTTAGTTCTACAGAATCGGTAGGGGAATAGGGGAGAAACAGATTGACAAATTCTCGATATGACATTCCTTCGGAATTTTCGATGCTATAACTATCGTCTGTCATTCCAAGAATCACGAACATTTGCCATGCCTTGGAAAAACCAACCCTGCGCATGGTTCCTCGAAACAAAGTCAGGGCATCCTCCAGACCATAAGCCTCACGGTATTTTAAAGAATCACGATTGGCGTAAGCTTCAAAGGTGCCGTAACCCTCAATATCCATAAACTCGGTTCTTCTAAACAGCTTTTGATATGGGATGTACTTGTAGGTTCCTTCCTGAATGAATTTGGCAGCACCCCCTTGACCTGCCAGAACTACATTTCTGGGATTCCATGTAAACTTGTAATGCCAAAGGTTGGTATCGCTCTCGGGAGCCACTAATCCTCCCGTAAAGGATTCGAACAACAGCATTTTCCCACCTGCATCTCGAATTCTATCGATAACCTCCATTGCGCTCATATGGTCAATACCTGGGTCTAGACCTATTTCGTTCATAAAAACAAGACCTTTCTTCTTTACTTCTTCGTCCAAGGCCTTTAACTCGTCGCTCACATAAGAAGCTGTAATAAAATGTTTTTCAAATTCAATACAATCATGGGCTACATTAATGTGTAAACGGGCCGGGAGCATGGAAACCACGATAGAGGCTTCCGAAACAGCCTTTTTCCTATCCTCTTCATTAAAGATATCTAAGGAGAAGACGGTACAATTTGGGTGTTCGGCAAATTCATCTGGGATATTCTCAGGATGGATATCACCAATCTTGAGATGAATATTTTCTTCGTTTGATTTTTTAAGGAGATAATCTAGAAGGTATGAGGTTGATTTACCTGCTCCAACAACTAAAATAGTACGGACCATGTGTTTTGTTTACTTTTGAATTGAACGGTCACTAAGGTATTAAAATGTTATATTTTTAAAAAAATAGCAGATAAAAGTTATGAACAGAACAATTTTATTGGTTGGAACAGCAATGGGAATGCTGGCGATTGTTTTAGGTGCTTTCGCAGCTCATGGACTGGAAAAATTAGTGGATGCTCAGGCAATCGATACTTTTGAAACTGGGGTAAAGTATCAGATGTACCATGCCCTGTTTCTTTTGTTTTTGGGAATATGGGATGGCTTGCCCTCAAAGCCAAAAAAAATTGTTTTCACCCTAATACTTTTGGGTGTTGTTCTGTTCTCCTTTTCTATTTATTTACTGGCTTTGAACAGCTTAACCTCTTTTGATTTTAAAATCATTGGGTTTTTAACACCTATTGGAGGTGTTTTGATGATCATGGGGTGGATTTATTTGGGATATCACATTTTAACCCAAAAAGCAATCAATTAAGCAGGTTTTAAAAGGACAAAAAGCTAATATTTTCTAGTTTTGCACCAACAATTAAAACAAAACTATGAAGGATTCTGCTTCAGTTACGAAATCGATTTCGTTAAAATCGTATGGGATAAACCATGATAATGTGAATTATCAACTTTCACCGGACGAACTTCATGACATCACCATTGAGTTAGGAATGGGTAAAGAAGCCTCCTCGGGAGCTTTGGCTGTCAATACAGGCGAGTTTACAGGGCGCTCGCCGATGGACCGCTTTATTGTTAAAGACGATATCACTTCTGATAAAGTTTGGTGGGGAGATATCAACATTCCTTTTGATAGTGAAAAATTTGATAAGCTTTACGACAAGGTGATTGCATATCTCAATGAAAAGGAATTGTTCGTAAGAGATTCTTATGCATGCGCCGATCCAGATTATAAATTGAACATAAGGGTGATCAATGAATATCCTTGGTCCAATATGTTTGCGTATAATATGTTCCTTCGCCCTTCAGAAGAAGAACTCGAGGACTTCGATCCAGAATGGACAGTTGTCAATGCACCTGGTTTCATGGCAGATTCAAATGTGGATGGAACTCGCCAACACAACTTTGCCATTCTCAACTTTGGTAGAAAAATTGCCCTTATCGGCGGAACGGGCTATACTGGGGAGATAAAAAAAGGAATATTCTCTGCGCTTAACTTTATCCTTCCCGTTTATAAAAATACGTTGCCCATGCATTGCTCCGCCAATGTTGGAGAATCTGACGACACTGCTATTTTCTTTGGATTGTCTGGCACCGGAAAGACTACCTTATCCACAGACCCCAACAGAAAATTGATCGGAGATGATGAGCATGGCTGGACACCCAATAATACCGTGTTTAATTTTGAAGGAGGTTGCTACGCAAAAGTAATAGACTTGTCCCAAGAAAAGGAACCGGAAATTTATGGGGCCATAAAAAAGGGTGCCATACTGGAAAATGTGGTTATGGATGAAAATGGCGTAGTTGATTTTTCAGACACTTCCATTACCCAAAATACTAGGGTCAGTTATCCCATCCATCATATAGAAAACATACAACAACCATCCATCGGGGAAAATGTGAAGAACATCTTTTTTCTAACTGCCGATGCATTCGGTGTTTTGCCTCCTATCTCTAAATTGACACCTGCCCAAGCAGCGTATCATTTCATTTCAGGATATACCGCCAAAGTTGCAGGAACGGAAGCTGGTGTTGTGGAGCCACAACCATCATTCTCAGCCTGTTTTGGAGCACCTTTTATGCCTTTGCATCCAACTAAATATGCGGAGGTATTGAGTAGAAAAATGAAGGAATCCGGTGTGGACGTTTGGTTGGTGAATACGGGATGGACCGGAGGACCCTACGGAGTGGGGACAAGAATGAAACTGAAATACACTCGTGCGATGATCAGTGCTGCTCTGAGTGGTGAACTTGGGCTTTATAATTATGAGAAGTACCATATCCACTCTGTCTTTGGAGTGGCACAGCCAAGGGAGTGTCCAGGTGTTCCAACAAAGGTGCTCAGCCCAAGGGCAACATGGAACAACGACGAGGCCTATTATAAAACTGCCTTTAAATTGACCAATGCTTTTAGGGAAAACTTTAAAAAGTTTGAATCGTATGCCAGTGAGGAAATTCGAAGAGGAGGACCACAACGGTATGCTTTCTAAAAATAAAAAAGCCCCGATTCACGGGGCTTTTTTATTTTTAAACCGGTGTGTTTTTATTTATTCACGCTGGTAATGTATTTCTGTAATGCCATGGTCATGGATGGAGTTTCGGGCGTTGGAGCCTGAATGTCTATCCTAAGTCCTGCACTTGTTGCAGCTTTGACGGTACTGTTGCCGAAAACGGCTATTCTAGTATCATTTTGTTCAAAATCCGGGAAGTTCTTCATTAGGGATTCGATGCCTGAAGGGCTGAAGAATACCAAAATGTCATAAACCACATTTCTAAGGTCTGAAAGATCACTAATTACCGTTTTGTAAAAGATTCCGCGTGTCCAGTTCACGCTGATTTCGTCCAACAATTCTGGAACACTGGGTTTTAAAGAATCCGAAGACGGCAATAAGAATTTTTCATCCTTGTATTTCTTAATCAAAGGAATTAACTCGTTAAAAGTTCTTTTCCCAACATAAATCTTTCTTTTTCTGTACACCACATATTTCTGCAAGTAGTAGGCTACTGCCTCTGACTGACAAAAATATTTCATGGAATCCGGAACTTTGAAGCGCATTTCGTCGGCAATCCTAAAAAAGTGATCTACCGAATTTCTGCTGGTCAGGATAATTGCCGTAAAGTTATTCAAGTCGATTTTCTGTTGTCTCACATTTTTGGCTTCTACACCTTCAACGTGGATGAAAGGAATAAAATCGACCTTAACTTTCTCTTTTTCAATTAATCTTGAGTAAGGTGAGTTTTCGACTTTGGGTTCCGGCTGGGAAACCAAAATTGTTTTTACTTTCATAAGCTTTCAACCTTTTAAATAGCTTCCAATTAACACCAAGGGCGCAATTTCGAGTGTGCAAAGGTACAAAATAAAATACATAAAATAGGGGAACAGTGCTTTTTGATAGTTCTTCAGCAGCTTGGCAATACCAATGGCATTTATAAGGAGAATTAGTGCAAAAGCCACATATATTGTTGTTTTTGAGTTCGTTGTAATGTATATCAATAATATGTTGGCAACGCAAGTTATTAGGCTACTGTAGTTGAGATACGATATTTTACTGAAAATAAGCCCGCTCACAAGCTCCAAGTTGTTAAAAACAAACCCTGTAAACATTTGAAGCAGGAATTTTGCTAGTTCAAACAATGCTATAAACCCTAATATTAAAAAATATGTGATGAGCGACCCTTCTTTTGGTAATAGGGCAAAAGAATTCATTATTAGAAACACAAACAAGGAAATATTGAGCAGTTGAAACAATGTTAAAAGTAGATGGAACCAATGTGCAAATTGCCCTTTTTTATTGTGGAGAAGGATGTATTTATCATTGAAAGGAAGAATGATGAAATTTAAAAACTTCTTGTGGTATAGATATTTGCCCAATGCCAAAACAACCATTCCTATGAACAACGTAATTGTCATCCAATCCAGGGAAATAAATGTTTTTTTAATGGGGTCCATTACTGAATTTTAATAGGTTTGCCGTTAAGTCCCGGAGGTAAATTATTTTCGGAAATACCTATTCTAAAGTATGACGGATTTTCCATAGAGGATAGCGGTAGTTGAAAAGTATAGCTTATGGTATCCCTTGACTTTAACAAAGTTTGCTGCGGACTTGTGTTTTCAACCTTCAGAGAACGCATTTGTTTGACCTGCTTGTGCTTATTGGAATAGGAAATTGTATATTTTAATTGTTCCAAGGGGATGTCAAACGGATATGGATTGTATACTTTTAGCGAGTACTTAATACCTGTTTGCGGTTTGTCCACGATGCATTGCAATTTTCTATAGGATTGAAAGTTTTCTATGTACATTCCATGAAAAACAGTGCTATCTAAATGCATATAGGTAACATCACCGCTTTTTCTGTATTTTGAGACATACAAAACCTTTTTGCCTCGCACCCGTTCCTCCGAACCATTAATCGAATATTGGTTTTTCCGGTATATATAGTTATTCAAGGATATGGCAGGCATCCCTGAGTAAAACTCATACATTGGGGCCCGCCGGTAAGAGTTTTCAAAAATAACGGGCACATCGCCCGACTTTGATTTAAGTTCTTTTACCCATTCCTTATTGCCATGAGTTTCATAGAGCATGGGAAATAGCGGATAATATATCAGCCACGCTCTTGCATACATCAACAGAATTACACTTACAATACCGATTCTATACATCCATTTCCTGCTTTTGGTATTTTGTAAAAGATGATTAAAAGCGATTATGGCCAAAGGAATTGAAATAACGATAGCCCATTGTGCTTGCACCCTTCGGTTAAAACTGGAGATAAAAAAGAAAATCAATACCCCGTAAACCAAATAGACCAATGCTTTTGAAAACTTGTCCGTGGCTTTAAACTTGAAAAATGAACTGTAGATCCAATAGAACAAAAGACCTATGATTACAATGATGTTCAAGAAATACCCCAAGGTAAACTCATCAAAAGAATAGGCCTGGTTGGGACGTTCATATAAATGGAAGGTAATGGAAACAAAATCGTTTTGATATAACCAAACAAAATGTGGGGTATAACAAATGAGTGCCAAAATTACTGCCACCCATGCTTTTTTATTGAAAATGAGCTTGTAGTTTGATAGAAAAACAAATAAAATCACCAGCACGGCATGGTACTTACTGTACATTAGCGCTGCCATTACCAATCCAAGATAAACAGCGGTCATGATACCTTCGTTTTTCAAGAAACGTTTATAAAGCCATAGGAACAGAGCGGTAAAAAACAAAAGAGAGGTGTCCGGTAGGGTTAAAAACCCATAGGCGTTCATCAAGGTAAAAGAGAACACCAACAAGAAAAAATGGACCACATAATCCTTTTTCTTTGGATTGTCGACCAATAACCAAAGTAAAATGTAAGTCCCGGCCGAAAGCACAGTGCTCATAAATCTGACCCCGAGTTCGCCATCAAAAAAGAAACTGCTGACTTTTATTAAGAAAGCAACCATAGAGGGATGATCAAAATATCCCCAAGCCATGTTTTGAGCATAGTACCAATAGTACGCCTCATCATAGATTAGCTCGGTAAACGATGCTTGAAAAAGATTAAGGGCAAAAAGAACCGCCAAGAGAATAAAAAAAAGTCTGGGAAACTTTTGAGACATCAAAATGAGATTTTAAAAGGGCAAAGTTACAAATATTGGGTTAGTGCCAATTCGACTTGTTAATAGTAACTTGTGCAGGCAAGTTAGAAAACCGTATTTTTGACATTCTAATCTAGTGAGAATGGCAGACGGCTTGGTCATTATACCCACATTCAATGAAATCGAAAATATCGAGGCCATAGTTAAAACGGTTTTCGACCTTAAAAAGGATTTCCATGTTCTAGTAGTAGATGACAATTCTCCCGATGGCACAGCAGATTGCGTAAGAAACCTACAAAAAGAATTTACAGAAAGACTCTTTCTGGAGGTCCGAAAGGAAAAATCGGGTTTGGGGACAGCTTACATCCATGGTTTTAAATGGGCGTTGAAAAACGGTTATGATTACATTTTTGAGATGGATGCAGATTTTTCACATCGGCCAGCCGACCTTTCCCGTTTGCATAGAGCATGCCTTAACGGGGCCGATGTTGCCGTTGGTTCACGATACAAAAAAGGAGTCAATGTGGTCAACTGGCCATTAGCTAGGATTTTACTTTCCTATGGGGCGTCGTTTTATGTAAAATTGATAACGGGAATGAAGGTGCACGATCCCACTGCGGGTTTTGTCTGCTATAAAAGAAAGGTTTTGGAAACCATCAATTTGGATAATGTTCGTTTTATTGGATATGCCTTTCAAATCGAAATGAAGTACAGGGCCTATCTCAAAAAATTCAAGATTGAAGAAGTCTCAATTATATTTACTGATAGGGTGCATGGAAAATCAAAAATGAACTCTGCGATTATAAGGGAAGCAATTTTTGGAGTTATAGCCATGAAGTTTAGGAGTATATTTTTTAAAAAGAACTTTTAGTTATGTCAAAAATTCTGTTGAAGAACGCGAAAATTGTAAATGAGAACAGCATTTTTGAATCTGATGTGCTGCTGGAAGGCGATTTTATTGCCCGAATAGACACAGATATTTCCGATCCCAATGCAAAGGTGATTGACTTGGAAGGGGATCTTTTGTTGCCAGGAATCATTGATGACCAAGTACATTTTAGGGAACCGGGCCTCACCCATAAAGGTACCATTGCAACCGAAAGCAGGGCGGCGATTGCAGGGGGCATCACTACTTACATGGAGCAGCCCAATACAAATCCGCAGACAACCACTATTCAGAAGTTGGAAGATAAATTTGCAATTGCGGCAAAGGATTCTTTCGCGAACTATTCTTTTCTTTTTGGAGGAACAAACGATAATTTGGAAGAACTGAAACGATTGGACAAAAATGCCTGTTCCGGGGTTAAATTGTTCTTGGGTTCTTCCACTGGAAATATGTTGGTGGACGATGAGAAAGTCTTGGAACAGATTTTTAGGAATACTGAAATGGTCATATCTGCCCATTGTGAGGACGAAGGTACCATTAGGGCCAATTTGGCCAAGTACAAAGAAATGTACGGGGACAATATTCCTATGGAGATGCATCCTATAATCCGTAGTGCGGAGGCCTGTTACCTTTCCTCCTCAAAAGCCATTGATCTGGCCAAAAAAACAGGAGCAAGATTACATGTATTTCATGTGTCAACAGGAATTGAAACAGAACTCTTCACGAATAAAATTCCTTTAGAAGAAAAAAAGATTACTGCTGAGGTATGTATTCACCATTTATGGTTTTCTGACGAGGATTATGCAAGAAAAGGTACACTGATCAAATGGAACCCTGCTGTTAAGACCAAAAACGATAGGGAAAAACTTTGGGAAGCACTTTTGGATGACCGATTCGATGTAGTTGCCACGGACCATGCACCCCATACCCTCGAAGAAAAAGACAACCCATATACTAAGGCACCATCAGGAGGGCCGTTGGTGCAACATGCCCTATTGGCAATGCTCCAAAAAGAAAAAGAGGGAGTTATAAGTTTGGAAAAGATGGTCGAAAAAATGTGCCACAACCCTGCTAAGCTTTTTGATATTGACCGAAGAGGGTTTATTCGTGAAGGCTATTATGCGGATTTGGTACAGGTGAGCCGGAATTCTAAAAATGAGGTTAAAAAAGCCAATATTTTCTATAAATGTGGATGGTCACCCTTTGAAGGTGTTACTTTTGATTCTGAGGTGAAACGAACCTTTGTAAATGGTCTGTTGGCCTATGAAAATGGAACATTTAGTGATGAAAAGAATTCAAAAAGACTCACGTTTAATCGTTAGAGGATGAAATATATCATTACATTATTTTTTGGTATGATTTTGTTGATTTCATGTGCTGAAAAGTTGGTGGAGGAACCTGACAACCTGATTCCTAAAGAAAAAATGACAAAGATTCTTCATGATTTGGCCATTTTGAACGCTTCAAAATCCTTGACAGGTAATAAGTTTAAAGATTCTGGTATAGAGGTTATGGAGTTTCTTTATGAAAAATATGACATAGATAGCACACAGTTTGCCCAAAGTGATCTATATTATGCATCGATTCCTTTAGAATATCAGTCTATTTACGAGCATCTTGAAAGACGGATACAAGTGCAAAAAGATACGATGGAGGCTATTGGTAAGCGAAGAAACGATAGCATTAGGGAAGCCAACAAAATACGAAGCGATTCTTTAAAGGCAATTAAGGAAGCAAAGGAGAACGAGTCTACACCTTCTCCATAAATTTATCACAGCAAAATACTATGGATTTGTCCAAGTCTTCAAATGTAAAATCCAAGCTTGATTTTATTTTGTTATTGCTGTAGTTTTCTTGATGATACAATCCTTTCGCCATGGCCCTGGACAGCTTTCTTCTTTTGCCTAAAATATTGCTACGTACCCAATCCCAACGCCAAAAACATTCCAACATAAATTTCGAGACTTTTTTTGTTGGTGGTGCTACACCCAGTTTTGGTGCTATTTTTTGGAACAGCTGTTCGTAGGTCATATTTTGACTGACCAAAATAAAACGTTCGGTTTGGATGTTGGAATCCATCAACTTCGTCATCGCATTTATAACATCGTTTACGGATACAAACCCAGTTCCACCAGGTATAAAATACGTTTTACCTTTTGAGGCATAGCTAAAAAAGGTTCCGCTTCCCGATTTCCAAAACCCTGGGCCAATGACCACTCCCGGATTAACTATCACGATGGAAAGCCCTTCCTGCGAACCACGCCAAACCTCGAGTTCTGCTTCATATTTGGTAATCCCGTAAACAGAAGCTTTGGCTTCGTTCCATTCGTTTTCCTCAGTGGACTCTTTTCCTTTTAGACTAGGGCCTATAGCGGCAATGGAACTTACATAACATAGTTTTTTGACACCATATTTTAGGGAAAGGTTCACAATATTGGCGGTACCTTCAACATTGGTCTGTTCCAAGGATTTAAAATCTTTTGGGTCAAAGGAAATTAAAGCGGCACAATGGTACACTTGTTCAATACCATCAAAAAGGCATTCCAAACCAGCTATGTCGGTAATATCTGCTTGTACCCAGTCAATTTTTTCAATCAAAAGGGATGGGTCCTCCGTGTAATACCCAAAAATTTTATGGACTTTCTCTATGGACTCTTTTGTCCTAAAATTGCTCCTGACCCTGTTTCCATTGCTAATTAAATGGTATAGCAAGTGGGAACCGATCAGTCCAGTGCCTCCCGTAACCAAAATCATACAGTAAAAGTACCTATTTGTGGTGGAAATATTCAGCGAAATGCCAACTTCATTTTATATTTGCAGCTATTCCAAAAAACTGATCATGACGAAGAACTTTGTTCAAGAACTGCAATGGAGGGGAATGGTACACGATGTGATGCCTGGAGCCGAGGAACACCTTATGGAAGAAATGCGGGCTGCATACGTGGGAATAGACCCAACAGCGGACTCTTTGCATATAGGCCATTTGGTGGGTGTAATGATGCTCAAACATTTTCAATTGGCCGGGCATAAGCCTTATGCATTGGTCGGAGGTGCCACGGGAATGATTGGAGACCCATCCGGTAAATCCGCGGAGCGAAACCTTTTGGACGAAAAAACACTTCGACATAACGAGGATGCCCTTAAAGAACAATTGAGCCGTTTTTTGGATTTTGAAAGTGGTGAGGCCAACGCAGCGGTTTTGGTGAACAATTACGATTGGATGAAAAACTTTTCGTTCTTGGAATTCATCCGCGATGTTGGAAAGCATATCACGGTAAACTACATGATGGCCAAGGACTCCGTGAAAAAGCGTCTTTCTTCAGATGCCAAGGAAGGCATGTCCTTTACCGAGTTTACCTATCAGTTGGTGCAGGGGTATGATTTTTTATACCTCTACCAAAACCATAATTGCAGTCTTCAAATGGGAGGTAGTGATCAATGGGGGAATATTACCACGGGAACCGAACTTATCAGAAGGATCGGCGGAGGAAAAGGCTACGCGCTTACATGTCCATTGATCACCAAAGCTGATGGAACCAAATTTGGGAAAACAGAAGGGGGTAATATCTGGTTGGATGCAGAAAGAACCTCCCCATATAAATTCTACCAATACTGGTTGAATACATCAGACGAAGATGCTGAGAAATACATCAAGATATTTACGTTTTTAACTAAAGAGGAAATCGAAAACTTGGTGGCAGAACATAAAGATGCTCCACACATGAGGGCGCTTCAAAAGAGGCTGGCAGAAGAGGTCACTGTAATGGTACATTCCCAAGAGGACTTGGACAATGCGATAAAGGCCAGTAATATTCTTTTCGGGAAATCGACTTCTGAAGACTTGAAACAACTGAACGAGAAAACATTTTTGGATGTTTTTGATGGGGTTCCCCAAGCCACTATTGCAAAGGACGAGCTTGACGCAGGTTTGGATATGATCGGAGCTTTGGCGGCCAAAACAGGGTTTTTAGGCTCTAACGGTGAAGCAAGAAGGGAATTGAAACAAAACTCCATTTCCGTAAACAAGGAAAAGGTAAAGGAGGATTACTTGATAACGGCATCAGATTTGATCAACGATAAATTTGTGCTGCTCCAACGGGGTAAGAAGAATTATTTTGTTCTTGTAGTGGAATAGAAGTCGACTGTGTGAAAAAGGGCTTAGGTGTCATTTTGAGCGAAGGCGAAAAATCTCAATAAATTTAACGCCGGAGCATTGCACTTTTAAAAGATTCTTCAATTCATTCAGAATGACACTCTTAAGACCGCCCTTTGTTTTTTACGCTAAAAATGAGATGCCGTATCTACCACAAATTTCGCTCACTTTGGCGAAATCCGGTGGCCCAGGGGGCAGGTTTCCCAATTCTTCGAACATTAATTCCAGGCCTGCAGGAAAAACGCTCAGTATGGTTTTGCAATCTTGATCCCCGACAACTTTCCAAGTATGAGGAACATTTTTTGGGGCAAAAGCCAAGTCTCCTGCTTTTAAAATTGTGGTTTCGTCACCTACGGTAACTTCCAGCTCCCCTTCCAAAACTTTGAATATTTCGTCTTCGTTGGTGTGCACATGTGGGGGAATCATGGTACCTGGCGGATTCACCTCTTCAATTAAGGTAAAAAGGCCGTTGGTGTCCTCACTGGTCAATTTAAAGGTTTGTTTGTCACCGATTACATTTACTTGTTTCCCTTCGCCGCTCCTTACAATTTTTGGCTCAAGAGGTTTGTCGCCTTTCCCTTCTTTTGAAGAAAAATGTGCAAATGCCGGCAGCGAAGCAAGTGCAGCAGCAGATAGGGCACTTCTTTTTAAAAATACATTTCTATTCATCTTATGTTTGTTTGGTTTCGTAAATAAATTACGTATAACACTGATAACATGATGCTTGTAAATATATAAAAGGTATCTTTTTTTGTGTAAATGGGATAAAACCCTCTCTTTCGCCTTTAAAGAACCATTAAATTGCATCCTCTGATGTCGGAATCATCAAACCTACCCAGTACTTCAAAAGTTCCGTTGGGATAGGTTTTTCCTAAATCTTGTGTAGCGATAAAGGAGCAGGAATAGATGTTGGCCAGATCAATAACGTTGATTCCCCCAGTTTTTCCGTTGGATTGTATGGTCAGAGGGTCTTCGGTATCACGTGTGATTATTTTCATCCAAGATGGAGTTTTAAAAATCCCGTCGCCTTTCGAATATCCTTGGGACAAAAGTTCCGTCATTCCATATTCTGAATGTATTTTATTCACTCCCAATCCCTTTTTTAAGATTTGGTGCAGCTCTTCTCGAATAAGCTCTTTACGACGGCCCTTCATACCGCCAGTTTCCATAACAATGGTATTTTTTAAATGCATGGGAAATTGCTCGGCCAAATCCAGTAGGGCAAAGGACACACCTATCAAAAGTGTTTTTGTGCGATTTCTATCGAGTTCCTGAAGTTTTTGATGAAGTTCTTCAAGATTGTGGAGATAAAACCCGCTATTTGCGTGTTTAGATTTATCAATTAGATTATTCACCATATAAATCAACGATGAACCTTCTCTTTCCAGATAAGATGGTAAGAGGGCCAGAATGCACAACTCTTCTGGCGAACCATAGAAAGTTTTAAAGGCTTTCAAAAAACTTTCTTCGTAAATTTTTATGTCTGGAACAAAGTGTTTACTGGTAATGCTTTGTGTAGTGCCACTGCTGGTGAAAATAGTTCTTGCTTCCTTTTGGGTTGACAGTACCTTGTAGGATTTAAAAAATGAAATGGGTAAAAAAGGGATTTGCAGATGATCGGAAACATTTTGGGGAGTCTTTTTTAGATGGTCGCAAAATTGTTGGTAAACCTTGTTGTTTTCATATTGAAACCGGAAAACGTCCAATGCCAAAGTATCAAATTCATCCGCATTGCTGATATTGAAAATCCGATGGGTATCAAATTGTTTCATTCAGTTCCAAAAGTACCTAAAAATAAAAAAGCCCTTCGCGAAAAGGGCTTTAAAAATGTTGAATGCTTTTATTTGACGACCAGCTTTCGGGTCATGGTTTTTTTAAGTTCTGTTACTTGGAGTACATAAACGCCTGGAACCAATCTGGATATGTCCAAAGTATTGGTTGTAATTCTTTTGGTCAGTACAACTTCACCAAAAACATCATAAACTTTAATTTCTTTGGTTCCGTTGGATTCTGTAGTAATATATACTTCATTCCCATAAGCTGGGTTAGGGTACATTTTAAAACCCTTGAGCTCTTGAACGGGCTCATTGTTCACTGTGACCAGGTCTTGACCGAAAGAAAGTAATGGTAAAGCCATAAGTAAAACAAAGTAGATTTTCTTCATAAAAGCAGATTTGGGGTATATGTGCAATATAAAAGTAGGTAAACAGTATAATGTTGACCATATTATGTTGTGAAAGCACTAAAACAGGTGGTAAAGCGTTGAAAATTGTTGTTTAGGATTGTGGGAGGGGAATAAAAAGTAGTGAACTACTTCACAATGAGCTTTCTAGTAGCTACTTTGTTTTGCTCAAAAACCCTTAGAATGTAGACGCCTTTGTCCAATTCCGAAAGGTTGAGTTCCTTTCCTAAAATAGTAGTCTCAAGTACTTTTGTGCCCAAAACATCAAAAACCAGAATTTTTTTGGGAGAATTTAGCGTGGTCTCGATATATACTTTTCCTTGAGTAACTGGGTTGGGATACAGCTTAAACCCGTCAATATCTGATGTGCTCTTGGCATTTTCCTGAGAAAATCCTAGAGAACAAACAAATAAGAGAATGACTAGGTAAAAGTGCTTCATACGTTAATGGATACAAACGGTATGCCACAAATATATAAAAATTGCATTGCGAAAACGGAACCGTTTGACGAATAGGGGGTTACTTTTCGATGAAATGCAAAAAAAAAGCCCTCGATAAGTCGAGGGCCCTTTATATTTTATGGAATATTCTACTAGTTTATACCAACGGTCCAACCAGCTCCCCAAGTAGCTATATCGGTACCTGTACCGTTACCTTCACCTGTAATGAAATCAGCTTCGTCGAATACAAAACCAGTATCGTTTTTCATGTTAGTGGTAACGTTGTTGAAGGTTGCATCAACAGCATTCAATAGGTCGTCCAATACACCTTGACCCGTTGGGTTGTCACCTGCATCACCATCCAAATCAAATGCTTCGTCGAAATCGTTGAAAACAATATTGTTGAAAGTACCTTGAGTACCAGCTCTAAGTCTTATAGCTTCGCTAGTTCCATCGTTTGCACCAACAATAGTAACATTAGTTACGGTAGGTGCAGAGAAGTAACCACCTACGTTGCTAAAGTCTGTGTTGTAACCGTCACATTCGAAAGCTTTGTCATGGCTAGTACCGTGCTGAACATAAGCATCAGTAATGGAACCAATAAAGCCTTCAGTCCAGTCGATGGAATCATCTTCAGAGTTTACCACAACCAAGTGGCTTGCTTCAACAGTACCACCAAAGAATTCGAAGCCATCATCAGAGCCTTCATAGGCCTCAACGTAATCAATAACGGTACCAGTACCTACAGCGTATACGGAAAGGCTGTTCAGCTCAGCGTTACCATCAATGGCACCACCTGCATACTCGATACGAACATATTGAATGCTTCCAGAATCATCATCAGAAACATTTCCACCATAAGAAAGACCACCAACCTCAGTAGTTGCAGTATCGGTAGAACCATCTGCAGTGGAGTTGATAGGAGCCCTACCACAAAGAACAATACCTCCCCAGTTACCAGAACTAGGAGCAGCAGCATTCGAAGTAAATACAATTGGATTGGCTGCAGTACCGTTAGCTTCGATTTTCGCACCTTGTTGAATAGCAATGTAAGCATTTACACCAACGGGCTCAGCTTTAATAGTCATACCAGCAGGAACCGTAAAAGTTGCTCCACTTGCAATAAGAACGGGACCAGTAACAATGTATTCAATGTCCGGATTCAAAGTCAAATCTGTGGTATAAACACCACTAAGGTTTACAGTAGTGGTCTCTGAGCCACCTCCGGTCGTATTGTTGGTGGTATTGTTTGTAACACTGCTATCGTTGATAACAATATCAGAGGTATCGTCAGCTTCACATGCAATGAATAGTGCAGCGGCTATACCTAAAAATAAAAACTTGTTTTTCATTTGTCAGAAATTTAGAAAGAATTAAAATTTATATTTAAGGGTTAGCCCAACGTTAACCCCAAGGTTATACTCACGTATGATAACATCTCCGATTCCGGTTCCTTCCCTAACCAAGGAGATGTCCGGATCTAAAATGTTTTTTGCAGAAAGGTTGGCTTCGAAGTGTTCTCCGATAGCATTCTGCCACACAAAATTTAATGTAGGTACGGCCCTTTCTACAATATTTCCCAAACTACCTGCTCCCAAGGAGAAGATTCGGTCAGAGAAATAAGAGAAAGCTACCGTAGCTTTTGGTCTATAGTTTCCGAATACCGGGCTATAGTTCAAGTCGGCGTTTACAATAAATGGTGATGCGCCTTCCAGTTCATCTGAATCCCTATCGAAAGAAGTTCCGAAGGTGTTTTCGGATCCTGCAGGAATATCTCTTAAGTCTTGTTCTGTATGGGTATAGGCTGCATTAAGTCCAGCAGATAGAATTGCATTTTCGTCGGCATCCATAAGCAGATTTTTACGCAATTCCAGCTCAACTCCATACACATCGGCTTGTTCCCCAGTTCTAAAATAACGTTGTGTACCCGTTGCATCGGCTGCAACCACTCGGTTAACCGGGTCTTTGATGGTTTTGGCAAAAGCGGCCAAAGAGATAATTTCACCTCTTTCCAAGAACCATTCATATTTAAGGTCGTAGTTGTAGATATCCGAATATGTTGGTCCATTTCCGTCAAGACCTCCCAAAAGGTCTGGGTTACCACCAACTCTTTGTGTTACGGACTCGTAAACAAATGGGGCGGCTTCCTTGAACTCAGGGAAAGATGCTGTTTTACTGAAACTCGCCCTAAGGTTGGAGTTTTCGGTAAGGGAATACTTGGCATTTAAACTAGGTAAGAAGATGTTTTCATAAACTTCCCTAAACCCTGGATCGGTAGCACTGATGTTGATTACGTCATAAACTACTTTTTGACTATATGATTCGACGCGCAAACCAGGAACAATGCTCAATTTATCGGTAAGACCTAATTCGGCAGTTGCATAAAGTGCATGGATATCCAAGTTCCCTTTATAGGTATTTTCAGGAAGTCCAGGTCTGTTGGTATTTCCGATTTCGTTGCTAATTGGATTCAAAACCAAAGTGTTCCACAATCCTTCCCCATCAGGAATGTTGATGTTGGTATAATGGAAAATAGAATTAAAGTTGTTGACATCTGTAATAGGTGTGTTATCTCTGTCTTGGATATCATAACCATACCTTATACTGTTGAACCTACGTTCTTTTCTTCTTCCGTTGTATCCAAAGTTGAATTTCACTTTTTCCGAAGCTTGATAGCCAAGGTTCATAAAGCTGTTCAATTCATCGTCTTCTATGCTTTGGAAAAACCTTTGGTTGTCAAATGGAATGTTTGTGTAGAAAACTGGATTTGTTGTATTGTCGTTATCCAGAGCGAACTGGTAGTTCTCCAAAGTGATACGCTTTCTGTCCGGTTCATCAGAGAAGACTTTGTTGAAACCTACGCCCCAATCAAAAGTCAATTTTTCATCAAAAATGTGCTGACCTGTCAACTGGTTTACAAAAATCATATCCTGATTGAACTGAACGTTCATCACATAGAAACCTTCATCCGTATTCAATATGGCATCCCTATTGGTGCCTTGTCCATTTACACCGTAGTATCCAACACGGTCGGCGGCACTATTTACAAAAAGGGAGTTGAACTTGATCTTGTTTTCGCTGTTGATTCTGTACGATACATTTGCTAATGCGGTTGTAGTTGTTTTGTAAGCGTACTCACGAACATTTGGAAAATCAATCTTCAAAACATTGGTGAAATCACGTGCAGGACCTTCCCAGATTTCGAATCCATTGGAGAAACTTGCCGCTCCAAAAAAGCTTAATCTTGATTTGTCATCGTTAAAATTGAAAGAATACCCACCCTCAATGGCACCGGAAACATTTATAGGCTCCCAAGTGGATTCTGGATCTACACCGTGGGATAGCACAACTGCAAACGGGTCGTTATCATATCTGTTGTAAAAACCAAAGTCACTGGTTCCCTCGCTCTTCAAGAATTCTTCACCAGCGGCGTTGGTGTTGATTCCTCCGCCAAGAGCTACTTCAAGGTATCCATCTCCCGTGTATTCCTTGGAATCCACATTTACGTTACCTGCGGCAAAATCCCCATAAAAAGTTGGACTATATGCTTTGCTAACGGCTACATTTTCAATAATACTGGAACCAAAAAGATCTAGGTTGATGTTCTTTTTGTTTACATCGTTGGATGGTAGGGACAATCCGTTCATGGTAGTGTTTTGGTAACGGTCGCCCAAACCTCTTACATAAACGTTACTGGAACCTTGTTGTTTGGAAATACCTGAAATTTGAGCTACGGCAGCAGCGGCATCGTCTATACCTTTTAAGGTAAGGGCCTCGGCACTAATGGCCTCCTGCATTACCAAAGCATTTTTTTGCTGTAGCAATAAGGCAATCTCAGAGTCTTTACTTGCCGTAGTGGTCACTACAACTTCATCCAGTCCCACGCTACTGGCCCCAAGACCAGCATTTATTTCGGTAACTTTTCCGGCCTCGACCACAACATTTGGGATTTCCAAAGTTTCATATCCCAAGAAACTAAATACTAAAGTGTAGGTTCCTGGTTCAACATCTGCAATCTGGAAAAGGCCATCAAAATCCGAAGTAGTACCCATAGTGGTTCCTTTTATCAAGACATTGGCAAAAGGTAGCGGATCGTCATTAAGTTCCTTATCTGTAAGTTTTCCAACAACGCTACCATTCTGCTGTGCCGATAGCATTAAAGTGAAAAAAGAAAAGGCCAATATTAAATATGTTTTCATACGTTGCTCTGTAGGATTAATTTTGGGGCAAAGAAACGGGGGAGGTGTAAAAGCGGTGTTAGTTATATGTTAAGTGTTTATTTCAGTTCTGTTACAATAATGTTACTAGATTAAATGAACGTTAAGTGTTTATCCCGTAAGTGTATTATCTTTACATTTGGGTGATTAACATAGAAATACCATCCCATGAAAAACAAGGACATTAAGATTCTACTGGTTGACGATGAACCTGATATTCTGGAAATTATAAGCTATAATCTTTCCTCTGAGGGTTATGAAGTCTTTACCGCCAAAAACGGTGTGGAAGGTGTGGCCAAGGCCAAAAAGAAGAGCCCGCACCTGATTATTATGGATGTTATGATGCCGGAAATGGATGGTATTGAAGCATGCGAAGTTATCCGGAATACACCTGGATTGGATAATACCATTATTGCATTTTTAACTGCCCGTGGGGAAGATTATTCCCAAGTGGCCGGATTTGATGCCGGTGCGGACGATTATATTACCAAGCCTATAAAGCCCAAAGTATTGGTGAGCAAGGTAAAAGCCTTGTTGCGAAGGTTGAAGGATGACAAGAAAGAGGTGGAAGATATAGTTAAGGTGGGTGAGATAGTCATTAACAGGGAGGAATACAAAATTGTGAATGATGGGCAGGAAATGGTACTTCCCAGAAAAGAATTTGAATTACTGTCCCTATTGACCTCAAAACCCAACAAAGTGTTTAAACGCGAAGTAATTTTGGACAAAGTTTGGGGCAACGAAGTAGTTGTTGGAGGCCGGACCATAGATGTTCATATTAGAAAATTGCGCGAGAAAATAGGTGATCACCACTTTAAAACCGTAAAAGGCGTGGGGTATAAGTTTGTACTCTAATGGCCATTAAGTTAAGGAAATCATACAAGTTTGCCTTAAGGTCTTCGTTAGTTATTACGCTTTTGGTCACAGCCGTGTTCGTGGGGTTCCATATGGACCTTGAACATATAGACTGGCCACATACCATACTTTTTGCACTCATTTGTTTTGCCATTTGTTTTGTCATCATCCAAATACGAGTGGAACGGTTTATCTACCGACGTATCAAAAGAATTTATGATGATGTGTCCCTTTTGGAATCATCATCCTTTTCTTCCAAACCCGTAACCACCGATATGAGGACTTTGGTAGAAGAAATAGAAAAGTTTGCCGAAGGAAAGAAAATAGAAATTGATACCCTTAAAATTCGGGAAGAGTACAGAAAGGATTTTTTGGGCAATGTTTCCCATGAACTAAAAACACCACTCTTTACAGTGCAGGGTTATATTCTGACTTTGTTGGATGGGGCCATGAAGGATAAAAAGCTTCGAAAAAAATACCTCCAACGTGCCAGCAAAGGGGTGGAACGTTTAATTTATATTGTAAAAGACCTTGACCTGATCACCAAACTTGAAGCTGGTGAATTAAAGTTGGAACGAGAGGATTTTGATATCATTGAGTTGATTCAAAATACATTTGACCTTTTGGAGATGAAAGCTGCTAAAAAGGAAATTTCGCTCACTTTTGATATGGAGTATCCCGAACCTATTTATGTGAATGCGGATAAGGATAAAATACAACAGGTGATCAGTAATTTATTGGTCAATTCCATCAAGTATGGCCTACCTAAAGGAACTACCGAAGTAAGTGTAGAGAATCTTATCAAAAACAAAGTGATTGTGCGGGTTACTGACAATGGTGGCGGAATCCCAAAGCAGCACATCCCGAGGCTTTTTGAACGGTTTTACCGTGTAGACCAAAGTGGTAGCCGAACGGAAGGCGGTTCAGGTCTTGGGCTCTCCATTGTGAAGCACATTGTGGAGGCACATGGCGAAAAAATCTACGTAGAGAGTGAAGTGGATGTAGGTTCCGAGTTCTCCTTTACTTTAGAAAAAGCTTCTGCCACGGAGAAAACTTCGAATAACGAAGAAAAATCCACAACCGATTCAAATTGAGTTAAGCCGTCAAACTCATCTATTCTGGATAAATAGTTTAATTTGAAGTCTTCCTGATTGCTATATGGAACAAGACCTTGCTTTTGCATCCGTTTGGCTAAATATTCTTGTTCGTACTGACCGGGAGTAGGTATGAAAAATGCCTTCTTTTCTAACTTCGCGAGATCCATTACGGTGGTGTACCCCGACCTGCAGAGTACTTTGTCACTTTGGTTCAAAGCTTGCTCTAGTTCATCGGATTTCATGAAATTATAGTGTAGAATTTTACCATGGGGTATTTCGATTTCTTCCCGTACCTGGTCTTCTTCAATCTTCCCCTTAACAAAAAGGATGTTGCCTTCGAACTCATGAAGTTCTTCCAGCAGTTTTTCTTCCAGCATTGTCCGTTGCGGTTCAGGACCGGAGAGCAACACCATCAAATCATTGATTATTGGAGCCTCTTTTTTCTCAAATCGGCTCAAAGGTCCCAAATACGCAATGTACAACTTGGATTTTTTTAGATGGCCCAACTTTCCCGTTAAATTCGGTTTTTCCTTTACATCCGGAACCCAGCAAGCATCAAACTTTTTTATGATCTTTTGATGGGCTTTGGAGCTCATCCAAGTTGTATTTCCAGAGAGCACATTGAGTTGGTGGGTGATGAATACACAAGGGACTTTTTTGTAATAAGCACCCAATCGGTTATCCGAAATAATCCCCTCTAAATCATGCTCTTTTACCAGACGCTTCACTGCTTTCTTTTCCTTGGCAATGGCTTTGAGTACCTTGGGTGAATCCCAAATCATTTTGATTTTAAAATTCTTGCCCTTTTCCGCATATGATATTTTGTAGGAGGGCAGTTCAAAAGCCGGCAAATCGGGAAATTCTTTTTTGAGCAGAGTTAGGGCCACCCCATCTGAAGCAATAAACGGCCGATGCCCTTGATGCAATAATTCACGAATAATCGGTATGCACCTAGTGGCATGCCCAAGCCCCCAATTTAATGGAGCAACCAGAATACGTTTGGAAGAATTCATGACAGCAAAAAAACAAAATGCGAATTGCTTTTAGATTTCCTTAGTTTTGCCAAATCATTAATTTTTTGCTCAATTAGATACGAAAGTGGGAAGTAAGAACAAACTGAAAAGGTTCAAAGAGAACGAAACATTTGCGAATGTGGTGCAGCCCGAACGCGAAGATGTTATGGCTGGTTTCAAGTATAAGGGTAATTGGGCATCCTTTTTTGGCAACTACAATCCAATTGTATTGGAATTAGGTTGCGGCAAGGGCGAATACACGGTAGGGCTAGCCCAAATGAACCCGAACAGAAACTATATTGGAATAGATATAAAAGGAGCACGATTTTGGCGAGGTGCAAAGACTGCTGTGGAGCAAGAATTGGACAACGTTGCATTTTTACGCACCCAAATTGAACTGGTGGACCATCTTTTTGGAGAAGGAGAAGTGAGCGAAATCTGGATAACCTTCCCCGATCCACAAATAAAGTACAAACGTACCAAGCATAGGATGACAAATCCTGTGTTTTTGGAACGGTATAAAAAAATTCTGAAACCCAACGGCATTATAAACCTAAAGACCGATAGCGAGTACATGCACGGCTATACACTAGGGCTTTTACAAGGTTTGGGGCACGAAATTTTATATGCCAATCACGACGTCTATAAAAACGAGGGAAGTCCTTCCGAAGTTCTTGAGATTCAGACTTTCTATGAAAATCAGTATCTTGAAAACGGAAAACCAATTACCTATATCCAATTTAGGATCAACTAACCAATGACCCACGTACTCATTCTCTTTTTCGCCACATTTTCGGCAGCCTTTATGGCCACTGTGCCACCGGGCCTGCTCAATATGAATGCGGCCAAAGTTAGCGTGGAAAAAGGAAAATTGAATGGTGTTATTTTTAGCCTGGGAGTTTCAAGTACCATTATGGTGCAAGCCTATATTGCTGTTTATATCTCTAAATTTTTATACAAAAACCCTGAGGTAATAGATATTTTGTTCAAAATAGCGATAGCTGTTTTCGCCTTTTTCGCCATTTACTTCTTCATTATGGCAAAGCGAAACAAAATGCAGACCCAAACGATAAAAGAGGTCAACCTCAGTAAAAAGAATAGTTTTTTTAAAGGGGTTTTATTGGCCGCCCTCAATTTATTGACCATTCCTTATTACAGTGGGTTAAATGCCATGTGGAACGAAGCGGGGTGGATAAAGTTTGAGGCCAAGGACATTACAACTTTTGTGGTTGCAGCGGGGGCAGGTACATTTTCTGTATTGTACCTCTACACTTTTTATTTTGATAAAATGGAGACCAAAACCAACCGATTTTCAAAGAATTCCAATTATATTTTGAGTGCCTTGATGTTGTTGTTGCTTATCATTACCCTTATTCGAATTATGTACCGCTAGCATGGAGCAAAAAAATTTCTTTGACAAAGTGTACGAAGTGGCCAAACAAATCCCCTATGGAAGAGTAACCTCTTACGGAGCCATTGCAAAATATTTAGGAGCCGCCCGAAGTGCACGTATGGTTGGTTGGGCCATGAACAATTCATTGGCAAAAGATGTTCCCGCACACCGTGTTGTTAATCGAGTTGGTGTGTTAACGGGCAAACACCATTTTGATGGAAGCAATATTATGCAACAACTCCTCGAAAATGAGGGAATACCGGTAAAAGAAAATCAAATCGTAGACTTTCAAAAGTATTTTTGGGACCCGGCTTCGGAGCTTTAATCAATATATCCCGGAGGATGCAATTCGTCAAACGATGTGTCATCCTGAAATGCTTTTGCCAGCAATAAAATGCTTGCTTCATCATACAAATTGCCCACAAATGTCATGCTCGTGGGGTGATTTTTCTTATCAAGACCAGTTGGAACTGCAATTACGGGATGTCCAGTAAGGTTGGTTGCTAAAAGTTGGTCATTTCCAAAGGTGGGAGAAATAAGCACATCGTAATCTTTCATCAAATCCTGCATTTTTTGAATTAGTACCTGGCGCTGTCTATTCGCCTGAAGGTATTCCACAGCAGGAATAAATCTACTCTGTCTTAACGAATTAGCTCTGGAACGCTGGTCTTGCTCCACCATAACATCAACTCCTCCCGAACGTACAAGTTCATCAAAAAAAGTTCCTGCCTCAGCTCTAAGAATAATATCAAAGCCCCGGTAAGGCACATCTTTGGGCATTTCCACAGCAGTGGGCTCAATGCCCAATCCTTTGATTGATTTGAGTGCATTTCTAAGATTTTCACCGCTTTCCGTAGTATCTTTTTCAATATCATTTTTTAGATAGGCTA
The DNA here is from genome assembly GCA_002167435.2 of Allomuricauda sp. TMED12. Classification (GTDB taxonomy): domain Bacteria; phylum Bacteroidota; class Bacteroidia; order Flavobacteriales; family Flavobacteriaceae; genus Flagellimonas. The sequence goes on along the minus strand of NHBR02000122.1, from coordinate 27,105 downwards.
CCCGTAGATTTTTGATGTCTTTTTTCCAATCCACCCCAAAAGGAAGGTCAATTGTCGTCAAATCATTTTTATCTTTTCCTTGAATTGCTTCAAATACAATGGCACAATCCTCAGCATTTCTGCCCAATGGACCCACTTTGTCCATAGACCAGCTTAAGCTCATCACCCCATGGCGGCTTACCCTACCGTAAGTTGGGCGTAGACCTGTAACTCCGTTTCGTGTACTTGGAGACGTAATGGAACCCAAAGTTTCAGTTCCCAAAGCAAAAGGTACAAGTCCTGCCGATGTTGCTGAACCTGAACCAGCTGAAGAACCGCTAGCTCCCTGGGTGGTATCCCAGGGATTTTTTGTTTTCCCATTAAACCAAACATCGCCCCGGGCCAATGCTCCAGAAACCAATTTGGCCACTAAAATTGCACCAGCATCCTCCAGTTTTTTAACAACCGTTGCAGTTTGGTTGATCATTTGGTCTTTATATGGAGCAGCACCCCATGTTGTTGGATAACCCGGAACGGCCATAAGATCTTTGGTTCCGTAAGGGATTCCATGTAAAATCCCACGATATTTTCCATTTTTGATTTCGTTATCGGCACGTTTGGCCTGTTCCAATGCCAAGCTATCTGTAATGCTGATACTACATTGCAATGCAGGTTGGTGCTTTTTCAATCGGGCCAAGAAAAATTTTGTCAGCTCCGTAGCGGTTATTTTTTGATTTTTAATTAATGAAGCCAATTGCGGAATGGTGTAAAAAGCCAACAAATCATAAGGCTCTGGGATTTCCACATTATCGGGTATGTTCCATTCGGTTCCACTTTGTTGTTCTGGTATGGTAAAGCCAAAAGGAGTGGGGTCAAAACGGATTGCAGGGAATACATCATTTCCCAAAGGATATTTTCTTAAAGAATCGAACCCACTTCGGTTACGTTTTAAATAGGGATAAAGGGTATCGATATCTTTGTTGGAAAACTGTAGCCCGATCAGTTTTTCTGACTTTTTTACATCTCTTTTGCTAAAGGTATTTTTATTGGTGGAACATGAGAGCCATGTCAACGAGATAAACAATAAAATAAAGTGGGGAATTCTGGTTTTTGGTAGCATGTTGGTTGATAATTTTGAATAGCAGCTTCTAAGCTACAGTTTTTCAAAAAAACGAACATAATAATCCATCTGTTTTGTGTCTGTCAAGGCTATTTATTCCGATCCCCGTAACTCAACATGTGATTTTTTTGAAATTCAGCATTGCAACTTCTTAATCTAACACCAACACCGTATCTTTGTAGTTTAGAATCAGTTCAAACTGCTGGTTAAAATTTGGATTCATGAAGTTGAAAAAAACAGATATTCTAAAGGCATTGGAAAAAATATCCGCCCCCGGTGAAGGCCAAAATTTGGTCGAGAGCGGTTCGGTGACCAATGTTCAAGTATTCGGTGATGAGGTTGAAGTGGATGTGACCATTAAAAACCCTAGTCTACAAGCCAAAAAGAAGACAGAGGTAGAAATTTTGAAGATTATCCACAGTGACGTCTATGAAAAGGCCAAAATAAAGGTCAACTTAAAAGTTGATGCTCCTGCAAAACAAAAGGTGAACCAGATAAAAGGGAACCCGATTCCGGGTATTCAAAATATTATAGCGGTTGCATCCGGTAAAGGAGGTGTTGGTAAATCTACCGTGACTGCTAACTTAGCTGTGACTTTGGCCAAAATGGGCTTTAAAGTAGGGTTGTTGGATACCGATATCTACGGACCATCCATGCCCATTATGTTTGATGTGGCTTCGGAAAAACCATTGTCCATCAATGTAGATGGGAAAGCCAAGATGAAGCCAATCGAAAACTATGGAGTAAAGCTGCTTTCCATCGGATTTTTCACCCAACCCAACCAAGCCGTAATTTGGAGGGGACCCATGGCCGCAAAAGCATTGAACCAAATGATTTTTGATGCACATTGGGGTGAATTGGACTTCCTTTTGTTGGATTTGCCACCAGGAACCGGGGATATACATTTAAGTATTATGCAATCCTTGCCCGTAACTGGTGCTGTGGTAGTAAGTACCCCTCAGGAAATAGCTTTGGCAGACGCTAGAAAGGGAGTTGCAATGTTCCAGCAAGAAGCGATTAATGTGCCCGTATTGGGAATCGTGGAGAATATGGCGTATTTTACACCAGCGGAACTACCAGACAATAAGTACCATATTTTTGGTGAAAACGGCGCAAAAAACCTATCGGAAGATTTAGAAGTTCCATTTTTGGGAGAGATTCCATTGGTGCAGAGCATCAGGGAGGCAGGTGATGTGGGAAGACCGGCTGCTTTACAAACAGCTACCCCAACAGAGGAAGCCTTTGAAGAGCTTACGAAAAATGTGGTTCAAGAGTTGGTGAGAAGAAATACAGACCTTCCCCCGACCGAAGCAATTAAAATTACAACAATGGCAGGTTGTTCCGCTGTTAAAAAGAAATGAGCATGACAACAATGACATCAGAAGAAACAAGGAGCAATGTGGAAAAGGCGTTGGAAGAGATTCGTCCATTTTTACAGAGTGACGGAGGCGATATTACTTTGATTTCCATTGAGGACAATACCGTGAAGGTTCGTTTGGAAGGGAATTGCATTGGGTGCAGTGTCAATCAAATGACATTGAAGAGTGGCGTGGAAATGACGATTAAAAAATACGCTCCCCAAATTGAAGAGGTAGTCAATATCAGCTAACTGATAAAAATCATGAATCCTTTTTTGGGCAAGCGGTAAGTTGCGTGCCAAAATTTCTAGTATATGATCAAAACCGATATTCTGATAATTGGAGCGGGACCTACGGGTCTCTTTGCTGTTTTTGAAGCAGGTCTTTTACAACTCAAATGTCATTTAATCGATGCATTGCCGCAAGCAGGCGGTCAATGTTCTGAGATATATCCCAAAAAACCCATTTACGATATTCCTGGATTCCCGGAAGTGTTGGCGGGGGATTTGGTGGATAACCTAATGGAACAGATCAAACCGTTCCAACCTGGTTTTACTTTGGGTGAACGCGCAGAGACCATTGAAAAATTGGATGACGGGACTTTTATTGTAACAACCAATAAAGGAACAAAGCACCATGCTCCCATTGTTGCCATAGCGGGAGGTCTTGGTAGTTTTGAGCCAAGAAAACCATTATTGGAAAACTTGGAAAAATATGAGGACAACGGAGTGGCCTACATGATCAAAGAACCCGAAATATATCGAGGAAAAAAAGTATTGATCGCAGGTGGAGGTGATTCCGCTTTGGATTGGTCCATCTTTTTAGCGGATGTTGCCGATGAGGTCACTTTGGTGCACCGCAGAAATGAGTTCAGGGGTGCTTTGGATTCGGTAGAAAAAGTACAGCAACTCAAAAATGAGGGCAAAATCAATTTGATTACTCCGGCTGAAGTAGTCGCGCTTAAAGGGGAAGACCACTTGGAGAGAGTAACTGTTAAGAATACTTCCACTTCGGAAGAAAGGAATGTAGAGGTTGATAATTTTATCCCATTGTTCGGATTGTCACCCAAGTTGGGGCCAATTTCCGATTGGGGATTGGAGATAGAAAAAAATGCCATTAAAGTGGATAATACATACGATTACCAGACTAACATTCCTGGAATCTATGCCATTGGTGATGTCAATACGTATCCAGGTAAACTAAAATTGATTCTTTGTGGTTTTCACGAAGCGACTTTGATGTGCCAAAGTGCTTATCAAAAAATATTCCCGGACAAAAAATACGTGATGAAATACACAACCGTTGGCGGCGTTACAGGATTTGATGGAAGTAAAAAAGAGGCGCCTAAGGCTGTGGTAAAAGCCATTGATTAAAAAATCAATTGAGCCTTGATGTAAAACTATCCCCTAAATACTAATTCCTATTTCCTTAGAAATATAATGAGTGATATCAAGCTAAAGATTATAGACCGTGAAGGCGAACTACACGAAGTTGATGCCCCAACCGATATGAACATGAACCTGATGGAAGTGGTACGTTCCTATGAACTTGCCCCAGAAGGAACTATTGGAATTTGTGGAGGAATGGCTATGTGTGCTTCTTGCCAATGCTACGTAAAATCCGACCATCAACTTCCTGAAAAGTCTGATGATGAAGAGGCCATGTTGGCCGAAGCCTTCTTTGTGAAGGACAATAGTCGTTTGGGTTGCCAGATTCACATTACGGAGAACTTGGACGGTCTGGAAGTTGAATTGGCCCCGGAAGAACCTTAAATCCTCGCTTGGTAGGTAAATAGATTGTAATATCTTCCTTCGGAAGCTATCAATTTTTCGTGCGTTCCCTGTTCCAGAATATGACCGTTTTCAATAACTAAAATTTGGTCTGCTTTGCGAATGGTGCTCAAACGGTGTGCGATGACAAAGGTGGTTCTTCCTTTGGTAAGCTCTCCCAAACTCTTTTGAATAAGCGCTTCGGATTCCGTGTCCAAGCTTGAGGTGGCCTCGTCCAAAACCAAGATCTTAGGGTCTGCCAAAATAGCCCGCGCAATGGCAATTCGCTGGCGTTGACCACCTGAAAGTTTTACGCCACGTTCTCCAATTAGCGTGTCCAGACCCTTATCAAAGCGGTCGGTGAATTCATCGACGTAAGCTGCTTTTACGGCTTCCAATAATTTTTCTTCGCTGGCATCGGGTCGTGGGAAAAGTATGTTTTCCCGAATAGTGCCCTCAAACAAAAAGTCATCTTGCAGCACAACGCCCAAGTGTTGACGGAAACTGTTCAAATTTACTTTGGAAAGATCGTGCCCATCAATAATGATTGTTCCTGAATCAGGATTTAAAAAACTGGCGGCCAATCCTGCTATGGTGGATTTTCCCGAACCTGAACTACCTACAAGGGCAATCACTTGGCCTGGTTCTACATCAAAACTAATGTTGTGCAGCACTTCTTTATCTTCTTCATAAGAAAAACTAACATCGGAAAATGACATACGCCCCACAACTTTGTCCAATTCAATGGTGCGGTTTTCCTCATCCGATTCTTCTTCCAGATTCATCAGTTCCTCGGTACGATCAAGACCTGCCAAGGCTTCGGTTAATTGACTTCCCACGCTGCTCATTTGTACAATAGGGGCAATCATAAGTCCCAATAAAACCGTGAACTCCACAAATTCACCCACAGTAAGGCTGTCTTGGATGATTTTGTAACCACCAAAGCCCATAACACTAGTTGTCGCGACACCCAATAAAAAGGTGGATGAGCTCGTCATAAAAGCGGTGGTCGTTAAACTCTTTTTTACATTTTGGTATAGTCGTTCCACGCCAACCTCAAAAACTTCTTCCTCTTGCTTTTCGGCATTAAAACCTTTGATTACGCGAATGCCCCCCAAAGTTTCCGTCAATCTACCTTTTACTTCGGCATTTATTTTACCTCGATTCCTGAAAATAGGTCGAATTATTTTAAATGCCTTTAAGGCAATTATGGCAAAGATGGTCAGTGGGATAAAGGTGAAGAGCGTCATGAAAACACTTATTTCCATCAACAATATCAAAGAGACCACTGCGGTAATAATTCCACCCACCAATTGTACCAAACCAGTTCCGATGAGGTTACGGACCCCTTCAACATCCGACATAATCCGTGATACCAAAGCGCCTGATTTCGCATTGTCGAAAAAACGAACGGGCAGTGCCAATACTTTTTTCTGTACCTGAGCCCGTAGTTCAGAAATCAGGTATTGCGCCTGAACACTTAAAATCTTAGTCAATAAAAAGGAAGTGACGGCTTGTACCAGTATTGCCAACATCACCCCGGCAACCAGATATTTGAGCATGTCGATATCCTTGTTTACGATAACATCATCTATCAAATATTTGGAGGCAATCGGCGCAACAAAACTGGCTGCTTTGCTAATAGCAATTAAAAAGAGGCCTAGAAACACTAGTTTTCGTTTGGGCCAAATAATAGTTTTAAAGGCGGTGAGGATGCTTACTTTTTTATCGGGCATAATAATTTATAGAAAGAGCCTGCAAGTTACATCAATTTAAAAGGATGTCTAATCGATGGGTTTTGATCTCAAAAAAGATTACAAACACTATATTTAAGTGTTGGAATTATATAGTTGGGTATGTTAAAAGTACAATGGTTCAATTTTTTGTTTATGATGTCCTCCTTGTGTGTGGCACAAGGACAATACCCTAAACTGACCGAGATTGTTACCGACAATGCCCAAATATTTAGCGAGTCACAGCTAAATTCCCTGCGTGGTAAACTATATCAATTCGAATCGGAGACCACCAATCAATTGGTGGTGTTGACCATAAACGATCTGGAAGGCGAAACCATTGAGCAATATGCTTTCCAAGTTTTCAATCAAAACAAACTGGGTCAAGAAGAGAAGGACAATGGGATTTTGATCCTGTTCTCAAAACTGGATAGGGAGGTCCGTATAGAAGTAGGTTATGGTCTGGAACCATATATTACGGACGCCGTGGCTTCACGGATTATCCGAAATACCATGATTCCAAGATTTAAGGAGGAGGAATATTTTGGTGGATTGGACGCTGCAACGGACCAAATCATTGAATTCTTGAACAATCCTGAAGCTTTGGAAGAATTTAAAGCTGAGATAGAGGCAGAAAGTGAAATGCCTTGGTGGCTGGTAGGCGTAATAGGTTTGTTCCTTATGATGTTTGTTGCCGCAGGTGGGTTTGTCTTTTACAAAGGGTATTCCACGTTAATTGAAATACTCCGAGGAATGTTTATTGGTAAACTAGCAGTGTTTCGAGGTGTTTTCATGGCGGCTTTTATGATGCTCCCTTTGGTTTTTGGATTGGTTTTTATGGGGATGCCTTTGTTTTTTATTGCGCTATTGCTCGGTTTCGATGATGAATTGACGCTACTGGCCAAGGATTTTACTTGGGTCTTGTTTTTTGTTATGGCATTCATTGTGCTCACCATAGTACTGGTCATAAGAAAATTGAAGGCTAAAGGTGATGAAGAGCTTAAACTTTCATTTTTTAAGTCCGATAAGGATTATATGAGCAAAACTTTTTCTTCCACCGGAACACATTCTTTTGGTTCTGGTTCCAGCAGTGGGTCTTCCAGTAGTTTTTCCGGGGGTGGTGGCAGTTCTGGTGGAGGAGGGGCCAGTGGAAGTTGGTAATTGTTTCGGAATTCCCGTATTTTCACCAAACTAACTAAACCGATTCCTGAAATGAGAATTACGATCCTTGCAGCGCTCTTTTTGTTTATTTCCTGTTCCGTACAACCTCAGACCGAGCAGGAAAAATGGGAAGCACAGGCTGAAAACATCACCATTATCCGAGATGATTTTGGGGTACCACATATTTATGGGAAAACTGATGCTGATGCAGTATTTGGATTGCTCTATGCGCAGTGCGAGGATGATTTTAATCGTGTGGAACAGAATTATATTTGGGCCACTGGGCGATTGGCCGAAGTGGAAGGAGAGGATGCATTATACAGTGACCTTCGTGCCAAGCTTTTTATGACCGAAGAAGAGGCAAAGGCCAATTATGAGAAGAGTCCGGAATGGTTGAAGGAACTATGTGATGCTTTTGCGGATGGAATCAATTACTACTTGCACACCCATCCTGAAGTTGAGCCAAAACTATTGACCCATTTTGAGCCTTGGATGCCAATGTATTTTAGTGAAGGATCTATCGGAGGCGATATTGAGCGAATATCCACTCGAAAAATCAAAAGTTTTTATGAAAGTGGTATGGAATTGCCCGAAATGGAGGCCCTTCAACTCAAAGAAGAAAAAGAAATGGCCGAGCCACAAGGTTCCAATGGAATCGCTATTTCTGGAGAATTGACGGAATCTGGGAATGCGATGCTGCTGATCAACCCGCACACTTCATTTTATTTTAGGGGGGAAGTGCACGTGGTCAGCGAAGAGGGCTTGAATGCTTATGGTGCCGTGACCTGGGGGCAGTTTTTTGTGTATCAGGGATTCAATGAAAAAACAGGTTGGATGCATACATCGACCTATACCGATGTGATGGATGAGTTCAAGGAAACCATCATAAAAAACAATGGAAAGCTATTTTACCAGTACGGAGAGGAATTGCGACCTGTGGATTCCAGTACAGTAACCTTGAAATATAAAGACGGAGATAGCTTAAAAGAGAAAACCTTCCCGATGTACCGAACGCATCACGGACCGATTACACATCAAGTGGGTAATCAATGGACCGCTTCGGCTATGATGTGGGAACCTGTAAAGGCCTTGGAGCAATCCTACATCCGAACCAAACAGGATGGTTATGATGGTTTCAGGAAAATGATGGATATCCGAACCAATTCATCCAATAATACGGTTTACGCCGATGCCGAAGGGAACATTGCTTATTTTCATGGAAATTTTGTGCCAAAACGCGATACCATTTTTGATTATACGGATCCTGTGGATGGCAGCAACCCTAAAACCGATTGGCAAGGATTACATACCGTGGATGAAAATATTTTGGTGCTGAATCCAGAAAATGGTTGGATTCAAAACTGTAATTCCACACCCTATACTTCAGCACTGGAGTTTAGCCCAAAGCGTGAAGATTATCCAAATTATATGTCCAGGGACCAAGAAAACTTTAGGGGCATCCACGCCATTAAGTTGCTGACTGGTCGAAGTGGCTATACTTTGGATGGACTCATTGAAATGGCGCATGATCCATATCTACCTGCCTTTGAAGCATTGATTCCAGGATTGGTAAAGGCGTATGATGCTAATCCAACCCCAGAATTAGAGGAGGCCATTGAAGTTTTGCGTATTTGGGACTTTACCACATCCAAGGAATCCATCGCTATGACTTTATCACATTATTATGGAACCCTTTGCTATTCAAAGGCGGAAAGACCCGAAGGGATGTATTCGATGCAATGGGTGGAATATTGGGGAGATGATTGGGACAATCAGAAAAAATTAAAATTTCTAAAGGAAACATTGGATAAGTTGGAATCTGATTTTGGAACTTGGAAAATACCTTGGGGCGAGGTTAACCGTTACCAACGTTTAAATGGGGACATTCGTCAAGCTTTTGATGATGCCAAACCCAGTATTCCAATCGGTTTTGCCAGTGGACGATGGGGTGCATTGGCTGCTTATGGCGCTCGTTACGATAATAATACCAAAAAGATTTACGGCACACGTGGCAACAGTTTTGTAGCTGCTGTGGAATTTGGTGATAAAGTGAAGGCGAAGACCATGTTAGCTGGAGGTCAAAGCGGTGATCCGGATTCACCACATTTTAATGATCAGGCACAACGCTACGCCGATAAGGAATTTAAAGATGCTGCTTTTTACAAGGAGGATGTTTTAAAACGTGCCGAAGTGACCTATTCACCGGGCGAAAAATATTGAGGAAACTGTTTAGTTGTTTTTTTCTATGCCGCTATCCTCTTCTTTAACAATAATCAGACTTGCTCTAGAACCTGTGGAAAGGTTCCAGCGGTTGTTGTGAATGACTACGCCTTTATCATCGGTTACAATGACCTGCGCTGTATTTGGCCCAGAAGAGCCTTGGTTTAGCGCCTCGAACTCTATGCGGTTAAAACCTTTTACCAAGTCGAGATTAATACCTTTAAAAGAGCCACCGAGCAACAGATTATACTCGGCCACTTCGCCATTTACATAGATTTTGATTCGGTCACCATCCACATATTCGTGGTCTCTGGCTACAATACCGACAAATTTGGCCGTGGTTTTAAAATCACCTAAATATTGGTCTCCAAAATGCTCGTTGGCACCTTTTTCTCTTTTTTCAATCACTTTAGGGTCGATGACCATATCATGGCCAGCTTGAAGCAATTCTCGGTCCGGCAACATTTTAACTCCGGGTTTTTCATTTTTGGAAGTTAGATTTTCATCTAATACCGAAGGCATGCGAAGTAATGTGCCTTGATTACTTGCTTTTACATCAAGTTTATTGTTGTTGCCAATTTTCAATGGTCGTGTAGTAGGTAAGTCCGACGATTGTGCGAATGTCGAAACCAACCCAAAAGTAATTCCCATTAAGGTGAAAATCAGTCTTTTCATAATAAGAGTAAGCAAGTGTCTTCATATAAAATTAGCAAATACCTTGCCACCAACATGATAAATTGTAGTTAAATCGTTAATCTGCAGGCTTTTTTTTGTCTTTCCCTTTCAAACCAAATAGTGGATGCAATATTGGAATACGCAAAATAATCAAGTCGTAAATCAACCAACTTATTCCAAATGTCCCCACAATTAGTATCATCGCTTTTGGAAAAAGCCCCCAATCAAGGTTCATCAAATAGTAGGCAATGCCAACGGTAATGGTCTGGTGCAAGATGTAGAATGGATAAACGGCCCTGTTCGCGTAGGCAAGTCCAGAACTAGGCTTGTTGAGGTATTTAGCGGCGAAGGCAAAGAGCGCTAATATCCACGACCAAATGTTTACCACTTTCAGAAGTGCTTCTGTGAAATGAATTACATAACCGTCTTCAAAAAATAGCCATATAATTGTCTGGCCCGAGAACCCAATGATTCCTAAAATCAAAGCTTTATACTTTATGTTGGCAATTGTTTGCCAAAACACATCTCCCGTAGCTATCAATACAAAACCATAAAAGAAGAGGATAATACTGAATGTAAAATTGAACCAATCATCTACCAAAGCGTGGGTGATAGGAAAGAAAGGTTGGATCAATGATTCTGCAAAGTAGAGCGGAATCACAAATATATATATGCCCCAAGTTTTTTGAATCGTCCTTTTTACCCAATCAATAAATCGGGTTTGGTGTTTTCTTAGGTAGACGAAAAGTGGTGCTAGTATCCACGAGAAAACCAAAAGGTAAGGCAAAAACCAGAGGTGGTGCCAACTCGTGTTTCCTTCGGGGTAGATGCCATCAAAAGCAACCGTGGTAAAATATTCCCAGTAAGAACCTGAGAATGCACCCTCGACCACTCGTTCAAAATATATTTGCGGAGGTACTATTAAAATCATTCCCACTACCAATGGGATGCCCAATCGAAGAAAACGCTCCCATGCAAATTTGCCCATGCTTCTTTTGCCCAAAGCATAGTAGGTTCCCATGCCCGATATTACAAAAAGAATAGGCAGTCGCCATTGGTTCAAGAACAACATGGGCCAGCGGAGCCAATCGTAAATCACATTGTTTTTGATATGCCAACCCCAAGGAACAAAGAACATCCCAACATGGTAAAAAATAAGTAGCCCGAATACAATGACCCTTAGCCAATCCAAATCGTAACGCCTGATAGTAGTTTTCATCCTAAAATTTTTTCCAAAGATGAAAAGTGTCGTTTAGATACAAGTTTTTTTTGAACTGGTAAACGTCCTGAATTGCAATAATGGAGAAATTATACTCTTTTTTGCTTCATAAATGCGGATGGCGATTGGCCGGAATGTTTTTTAAATGCATTGTAAAAGGCCGATTTGGATTTGAAACCAACGGATTGGCCAATGGCCTCCACGGTAAGATGCTTGAATTCGGGATCCAACAGTCTTTGTTGGGACAGTGCAATCCTTTTTTGGTTGATGTAGTCATTGAAGTTTACTCCTGTTTTGGAATTGATCAGTTTGGAAATGGCATTGCCATTGGTTTCCAATTTTTCCGCTACCTTTTTAAGTGTCACATCTTGTTGGGAATAATATTGTGATTCCATCATCAAGTTTTCTATGTTTTCGAATTCAATGGAATTGCTGGCCAAGGTCTCATATTTTTCTGCAATCCACGATTTTTCAAAAAAGCGAGATTCTGAAAGAATGAAAAAGGAGGTAAGGAAAATTGTTACTGTCTGTATTATTCCAATAATATGATCTCCACCATCATCATCATAATTCAAGTAAATAATGAATAAGGATAGCATCAGTACAAAAAAGAAAATAACTGTATTTCTCGAAAAAATATACTTGTCCACTTTAATATTCTTTGGGGAGACCCAACCCTTTTTTCTTGTTTTTATCACCAATAGGAGTGAAAGCACTAAGTAAAATGCGAAACTGAACAGGACCAACCACCTAAACTGATTTTTGATGAAATGATAGGAATAATTCATATCTCCAGGGACCTCCACAAAACCCAAGTCTCGGTGGTAAGCACCCAAATAGGCATTAAGTTTTACCTCAATGGGGCTTAAATAGTAGTTGATTTGAGAAATAGCGTACAGTATGGGCAATACAAAATGTGGCCAATGTTTTTTTAGGGTGATGGGTTTCCGTTCCAATAAAGTGAATAGAAAAAAATACAATGTCGGAGTAATCAGGAGCACCAAAAATTCCGTGGAATCATTTAAATGGATCACATGTTTCATGAGACCCGTATAGCACAGATATACATCCAAAAAAACCAAGCATTGCACCAAAAGCGACCAGCCAAACAAATTGATGGCCGATTTCCATTTGGCCCTCAAAAAAATAACTAAAGCCAAGAAAAATCCTTGAACAATGCCCAATAGCATAATATGCGAAGCAAGGTCGTAGTGAATGGGAATTTGATCAAATATAATCTTTACATCATCCATTTTATGGGTGTAAGTTGTATCTTGAAGACAAAGTAAAATCGAAAAGTACTATTCTTTTTTTAATCAAACCTTCGCCAACATGAAAAAGCGACAATTCTTACGTCATCTAGGCAATGCTGCTATCGCTGCCCCACTTTTTCCAATTACGCTCGATACCGGATCTATTGATGAAACCCCTTATCCAGATAAAAATAGCGAGGAGTTTTGGGAACGAATTAGGAAAGATTACAAACTGAAGCCAGAATACATTAACCTCGAAAGTGGCTACTATAATATTGTTCCAACCCCAATACTGAATAAATACATGGAGCATGTGCAACATGTGAATTATGAAGGCTCTTATTACATGCGTACTGTGCAATGGGATAACAAGAAAAAGGCAGCAGCTCGAGTAGCAGAGCTTGTTAATTGTTCGGAAACGGAATTGATTATTACAAGAAACACAACGGAATCCTTGGATATGATTATTGGGGGGTATCCATGGGAAAAGGGTGATGAGGTGATATTTGCGGTTCAGGATTATGGGGCAATGCAAGTTCATTTTGAACAGATGGTAGAGCGCTACGGAATTGTTTGTAAAAAAGTGTCCTTGCCCAACCACCCTGAGTCTGACGAAGAAATTATATCCCTCTATGAATCGCAAATAACACCAAAGACCAAGTTATTGATGATTTGCCATATGGTTAACGTTACGGGGCAAATTTTACCAGTTCGAAAAATATGTGACATGGCACATTCACATGGTGTTGAGGTAATGGTTGATGGTGCCCATTGTGTTGGTCATATAAAGGTTGATTTGGCCGAATTGGATTGCGATTACTACGGTTGCAGTTTGCACAAATGGTTATGTGCCCCTTTAGGGGCGGGCATGCTGTATGTGGCAAAAAAGAACATTCCGACAATTTGGCCTTTACTGGCAGAACACGAAAATGATAAGACCAAAATACGTAGGCTCAACCATACGGGAACACATCCTGTGCATACGGACTTAACCATAAACGACGCTGTGGATTATTTGGAAATGATAGGAATGGAGCGAAAGGAAAACCGCATGCGCTATTTGCAACGGTATTGGAGTGATCAATTACGGGATGTGGAAAATGTGGTGATAAACACTCCTATTGAACCGCATCGGAGTTGCGGAATTGCTAACGTGGGTCTCAAGAACCTGAAGCCAAGCGAAATGGCCAAAACCTTGCTGGATGAGTTTAATGTGTGGACTGTGGCGATAGATTTTGAAAACGTGCATGGATGTAGGATTACTCCAAACGTTTTTACTACTACTGAAGAGTTAGATCAATTTGTAGATGCCATTAAAACAATGGCGAAACGAGCTTAATGGTCTATATAATCTTGGAGCTTTTCCGGTCCTTCCAACAATACTCGCACAATTTGAAGCGTGCCATCCGGTTTGGTGTCTATGTGCCATTTGATCAGTGATATTTGTCCACCTTCAATCTCAATACCCGTGATGCTCCTTGGGTGAACACAGCTCCCATCATTAAAAAAAGGAATTTGACCAGGTTCTGGGAACCGAGGTCTATGCGTGTGTCCTGCAAGGGTAATGAGCAAGCCTTTCTTTAAAATCCAACGTTTGATACGCTTTTCAATGCGAATAAGCTCTTTATAATTTTTGGCAGGGCTTGTTGGGTCGGCGATGCCTACCACTTGGAGCGGTTTCCATAAAATCCGAACCAAAAATCGGCCGATACGCCAACACACATAATTCCACCAATCCGCTTGATGGCCGTGGACACAAAAAATTTCTTGACCAGTATCGGTATGTTTTAAAATGAGTGCTTCATGATAGGTGATGCCTTCGAAAAGTTCTTTGTCCGAGCCATCAATGGGTTCAAAATAATGGGAAAGATGCTTGTCCACATAATCAGGGTTTCTATACACCATATCGTGATTGCCCCAGAGCATGTGGAGCCGCTTTTCCAAATGGAATCGTCGTAAAAGTTGATACACATTTTTATGCGCCTCAATAATAGAATCAAAACTTAGATTTTCCCAAAGTTCATCTCCATCACCAAGCTCAATATAGGTAAAACCCTCTCTATAATAATGATTGAGGGCATGGAAATAGATGTTTCGGTTGTTGGCAAAGTCATCAGCAAAACTATTATCCCCGCGGTGGCAATCACTAAAAAAGATGAATTTGGAATCCTCATCGAATGGGATCGTCATCGCGTTTTTGTAGGCTCTTTCTAATCGGGTTGAAGAGGACATGGAAAAGTTTTTACTAATTATCCTTAAAAATGGTGATTTGCCCATAAAGATATCTATTAATGGGCATGCATTCCTACTTTTTGTAACTTTGACGGCTAAACCGCGACTAACTAAGGAATGAAGCACGACTACAATTCGGAAAGTCCCCTTGTTCAATTGGTGAGTTTCAATAAATTATTGGAACATTACGATGAACAACTCAATAGTTCCAACGCATATATTGCCCAAAAGGCAAAATATGTATTGGATGCACAAGCTCCGTACCCGGAATTGAGAGAAGGCTTTTCTGATTTGTCTTTGTTGGAAAAACACAAGGATGTGATTCGAGTGATTTTGGAGGACTCTTTTTCTCCAATTTTAACCAAGAATGAAATCAAGACTGCATCCACACCTTTTGAAAATTTGGTATTCAATTCTTCTGAGCGGTTTCGTCAAATCTTGAAAGATGCAGGGGAAGATTTTGACTTGGAGATAACCAATATACCTTACGAGTTCGGATACATTATGAGATGTACCGTAATCTTAAAGTTCTATTACGGCTATAATTTAGATTTTAGGCGTCCTTTCTTTTATGATATACCGGATACCAATGGAGTGATGCGTAGGTACCGTATTTTGTACAATGCGGATTTTATGGAAATTATTCCAACCGACAAAGCCAAGGAGATTACACAAGATGATGTGGATGAGTTGTTGGACAACTTTTACAATCTGGATTTGTGGAAGGAAAAAATACCACCAAATAGTTTTACCGCCAAAGGCTTTGTAATATCCAATATGTTCGATGTAACTGCCGAGCATTCCGTTTCGGAAATAAAGTCAACCTTGATAGGTAAGACCCAAAAGGGCAAAGAGTCCTTTATGGAAAGTTTCGAAGATACCTTTAGGTCGTTTTTTAAACTAAATGACATTAAAGTAGGGTTCGCAGGATATGATTCAAGAGCCAATCACTTTTTTAAGATATATGGTAAGGGAATGGACAGTTATATCCTTAATGGTAAGGATACAGAGATATGTGATTCTACTTTTTGTAATTACTCCCATGGAAAACTGTTCAAAGAGAATAAGTATTTCGCTATCTCCAACGTGGAGCAATATTATAAAAAAACAGAGGGTAAGGTTCAGCCCTATAAAAACTTAATGGACCAAGGCATTAAAAGTGCCATTTTGGCGCCAATTTCTGTCAATGGAGAGCTGTTGGGTGTACTTGAGCTAGTTTCTGGTAAAGTGAACGAGCTGAATAGTGTTAACGCAAACAAGTTGGACGATGTAATGCCGTACATTATCGCGGCCGTAATGCGAACCATCGAGGAAGAAGAGAACTTAATTGATGCGGTTATCCAGCATGAGTGTACCTCCGTGCATCCATCGGTATATTGGAAGTTCCAGGAAGAAGCCAAACGGTTTATGGCAGATGAGTTGGCTGGCAACGAACCCATGTTCGAAGAAATTGTTTTCAAAGATGTATACCCATTATATGGTCAAATTGATATAAAGGATTCTGCAAAGGAACGTAATCTTGCCATCCAAAGAGATTTAATGATCCAGCTTTCTGAAATCAACGATGTTTTGGAAATCGCTTTCAAAAAATACAAGCTTCCGATTTATGAAGAGTTGATGTTCAGAGTAAACAATTATTTGAATGAGGTTAAGGAGGCATTGTTTACCCATACGGAACAAGCCGTCTTTGATTTTGTGAAAGAAGAAGTGGACCCCGTGTTCAATCACCTTCAAAAAGAAGATGATGAAATTGCTGTGCTTTTGGATAAATATGGCGAAAAAATAGACAAGGCCACCGAAAGCTATTACGATCATCGCAGAAATTACGATAATAGCGTAATGGAAGCCAATATGAAACTGGCTGCTCTTTTGGACAAAAAACAAGAGGAAGCCCAAGAGATGTTCCCTCATTATTTTGAGCGCTATAAAACCGATGGGGTGGAGCATAATATGTACATAGGCAGCTCAATCGCAAAGGACCAAGAATTCAACGAACTTTTCTTGAGTAATCTAAGGTTATGGCAGCTTCAGGTTATGTGCGAAATGGAAAATAAGTACTACGCCCTAAAACCACATCTTCCAGTTAAATTGGATGTGGCATCCTTGGTATTGGTATATAGCACTTCTCTGGCCATTCGTTTTAGAATGGATGAAAAACGATTTGATGTAGATGGCACCTACAACGCCAGATATGAAGTCATTAAAAAACGAATAGATAAATCCTTTATTAAGGGGACCAACGAGCGCCTTACACAAAAAGGAAAACTGGCCATTGTGTACTCGCAACGCAAGGACGAGAAAGAATATCTGCGTTATATTAGTTTTTTAAAGGCCAAAGGATACTTTACCAACAACATTGAGATTGTTGAATTGGAAGGTGTTCAAGGTATATCTGGATTAAAGGCGATAAGGGCCGAGATTTTATATCAAAAGGACAAAAAATCAGAGCGTTCCTATACTTATGATGACCTTATGGAGGAATTAAGTTCGTGAGTTAGAAAATCAATCTCTCCGGGCCAAAAAACCGAAAGGCAATACCAAAGGCAATAACAGATATAATGATACCGAACATAAAAATGTTGTAGGTTAAACGCAGTATCTTATATTTTCTATTTAAAACAATACCCAAATAGTAGAGGTCCTTTGTAAGTGAGGAGTACACATAGTCTTTATCCTTTACCAGTTCTTGTACCGCTGACTGGTATTCCTCAAGACCCATTTGGTGGAAGTTCCCGAAGAACAATAGGTTCACCCTTCTTTTTTCCACATCTTCCTTGGTGAATTTACCGCTTGTGATATTGGGCCGGGTAGCCAACACGGATAGGACCATAGAAACAACGCTGAACAGGATTAATATGAATGTGGGATAAATCATATAGGTGTTGGATGGATTGTCCAATTTGGTAAGTAAGTTGGCCAATACCAGTGAAATAATAATGGCATTCACGGACAGCAATATATTTGCCTTTGTGTCTGCAATATCACTAAGCTTTAAGTGATTTCTCAAAGTTACTCGATACAAGGTCTGTACACTTCTATCGGGGCTTTCACTTTTGTATTTTGCTTTTAAAGCTTCCTTTTTGGCAATCTTTTTTTCGGCCTTTTTCTCTTTGAGCAGTTTTTTTAGATTCTGTTGTTTTCCCTCTTCCCAATTCTCTTTAGCATAGTCCGTGAAAAAATTATGCTTTGTTCGGAACATTTTAATGTTCTTGTCCCGCCATTCTTTGGCGGAATAATCAGCAACTCCTAATTCTTTGAGTTCCTCTTTTAAAAAATCGGTGGTTTCCCAATAACTTTTCTTGGCAAAATGGGATATATCCGCATCCCTGATGATTCCTTCCAAGAGATTGGAGGGCTCCTTGCACATTTTTGTTGCCATAATCAACGAACATACTTGCTCGATACCTTTAGGGTCGTAGCCATTTTTATCGAGAAAGTCTCTGGCAATTGCACAGCTACTTTCTTCATGGTCTTCCCAACCTTTTATATGGCCAACATCGTGGAACCATGAGGCTAGCAATAATCTCTCGTTTTCAACCTCTTCAAGATTATAATAATTGAGCAATTCTTTAGTACTTTTAACCACTCGTTGGGTATGTCGCAAGTTGTGGTACAAGAACCTGGAATCAAGCTTTTCCGTTAACAGTTTAGAAACGAAGTGTTTAGTTTTTTCAACAATTTCCGACATATATCCAAATTAGGACATCCAAATTACAAAATTTTGGAATCAACCTTGTCGGATATGAAGAAACATTACCTACTACTTTTATTGATTATTTTGGTGCATGGTTGTGCTACCTATGAAACTAAATACGCCGAGCCTTTTTCTGTAACTACTGGATTGGTTGAAAGGGAGTTGGAACATACTTTTTATTTGATTGGTGACGCGGGTAAATCCCCAATGGGTGACTTGAACCCTACCTTAAAAAGGTTTAAAAATGTTCTTGATGTTGCCGATAACAACAGTACTGCAATTTTCTTGGGAGATAACATATATCCGGTAGGGTTCGTAGATAAGGATGCTGACCGTGATGGTTCTGAACGTTCCAAACACTATTTGGATGCGCAGTTGGCCACCTTGGAAAATTTCAAGGGTAATACCATTTTTATTCCAGGTAATCACGATTGGTACAGCAATGGCTTAAAAGGTCTTAAAAGGGAGGAAGAATATGTTGAGGATGTATTGGATGATAATGAAGCATTTCAACCAGAAAATGGTTGTCCTATCGAAGACATTGAAATAAATGAAAATACAATGGTCATTGCCATAGATACAGAATGGTATCTGGTTGATTGGGACAAACACCCGACCATGAACGATGAGTGTGAAATAAAGGATAGGAGTCGCTTTTTTGAAGAACTGGAGAGTTTGATTAAAAAGAACAGGGATAAAACGGTAATCATTGCTATGCACCATCCAATGTTTTCCTATGGTTCCCATGGTGGTCAATTTTCCTTTAAACAAGGCATGTATCCCAGTGGAGGAAAGGTGCCATTGCCCATTTTAGGGTCCGCAGTCAATCTATTGAGAAAAACTTCTGGTGCCACAGCGGAGGACTTATCCAATAAAAGGTACAATGAGTTAAAAAATAGGATACTCACCCTTTCACAATACTCGGATAAGATAATTTTTGCCTCAGGGCACGAACATACCCTCCAATACATCGAGGAGTATGGAAAACCTCAGATCGTAAGTGGTTCTGGAGCAAAAACGGGAGCAACCCGACTGTTGAACGGTAGTAAATTTTCAACTGGAAGAAATGGCTATGCCATATTAAAAGTATATAAAGATGGCTCATCCCAAGTTGAGTTTTATGGTGCTAACACCCATTCAACAGCCTTGTTATATCAAACGGAAGTGCTTCCACCCGATAGGTCAAATAAAAAAGTAGAACTTCCTGATGATTTTCCTGCATACAAAATGGCATCCGTTTATTCTTCCGAAGAGATTGATAAAAGTGGATTCCATAAATGGTTGTGGGGTCAACGATATAGAAAGTATTATGCTACCAAAGTTAAAGCTCCTACTGTACGTTTAGACACCCTTTTCGGTGGCTTGACCGTTGTTCGCAAGGGTGGTGGTAACCAATCCAACTCTTTGCGACTGGCAGATCGGGAAGGTAGGGAATATGTGATGAGAGGTTTGCGAAAAAGTGCTGAAAGATACTTGCAGGCCATTGCCTTCCAAGATCAATACATTATTGGTCAATTTGAGGATACCTACACGGAAAAATTGTTGTTGGACCTTTATACGGGGGCACATCCCTACGCTCCTTTTACTATGGGTAAACTATCGGATGCTCTTGGAATGTTCCATACCAACCCAAAGTTGTATTACGTTCCCAAGCAATCTGTTTTGGGGGATTTTAATAAGAAGTTTGGAGATGAGCTGTATATGATAGAAGAGCACGTTTCCGATGATCATGATAATTTGGAAAGTTTTGGTTACACCAAAAAAATCGAGAGCACTTACGACCTTATGGACAAACTCCGGGAAGATGAGGAGTACAGCATAGACCAAAAGGAATATGTTAAAGCTCGTCTTTTTGACATTCTTGTCGGAGATTGGGATAGGCATGTAGATCAATGGAGGTGGGCGGAATTTGAGACTGAAAATGGAAACAAAGTGTACAAACCAATCGCCAGGGACAGAGATCAGGTGTTTTCCCGATGGGGTGATGGCCTTATCATGAAATTTGGGTCCAGAACGGTTCCAGCACTTCGTATTTTTGAAGGGTTTCATGAGAAAATAAGGAGCGTAAAAGGATTTACGTCCTCACCAAGAACGTTTGCCCTGGATATGGCCCTGCTATCGGAAACGGATTTGAAGATGTGGATAGATCAGGCCAAGTTTATTCAGCAAAAAGTAAATGAAGAAATTATAGATGATGCGTTTTTGGCCTTCCCCGAAGAAGTTAGGGATGAAACTTTGGCCGAAATCAAAAATATACTTCTGGCCAGAAAGAAAAACCTGGTCCAAACAGCCATGGACTACTATGCAGTTTTGAATAAGTATAGTGTTGTCACCGGAACGGATAAAGACGATTATTTTAATATTGTTTCCCTTCCCAATGGGGACATTGAAGTAAGCGCCTATAGAATTAAAGGGGGCAACTATACGGATTTGTTCTTCAATAAAGTATATAGCCCGGATTATACCAAAGAGATTTGGATCTATGGTTTGGATGATGATGATGTGTTCAATGCAAAAACAGAAACATCAAAAATAAAAGTGCGCATTGTTGGTGGACAGAACAATGATGTTTATGAAATTTCCGAAAACTCCAAAAAACTGCTGGCCTATGATTTCAAGTCCAAGAAAAATACCTTGGATAGTGCTTATGGGGGAGAAATCAATTTGATAAATGATTACAATACCAATACTTACGAGTTTTTAAATATTAAAGCGAGTAATAACCAAGTACTGCCTACAATTGGTTTTAATCCAGATGACGGGGTTAGGATAGGGTTGATCGATACCTATACATTTAATGGGTTCAGAAAAAATCCGTTTACACAACAGCATACGTTTAACGCGGCCTATTATTTTGGGACCAATGGTTTTGACCTAGGATATAAAGGAGAGTTTGCCCACGTATTTAATAAGGTGAACTTAGAGCTACATGCCCTATTTACCAGTCCCAATTTTACTAGAAATTTTTTCGGCTTCGGAAATGAAACTGTTAATAATGACGATGATGAACCTCAGGGATTGGATTACAACAGGGTCCGAATACGAAACCTTAAGTTTGCACCTTCCTTGGTATGGCGTGGATTTTTAGGTTCCAAAGTGCGTTTGGGCGTTGCTTACGAGAGTATTGAGATTGAAGAAACTGAAGATAGGTTCATCAATGAGTTTTATTTGGAGAATGGAGAGGAGAATCATTTGAGTTTCTTTGGCGTTGATGCTGAATACAGCTATTCAAACACCGATAACGAGGCATTTCCAACGTTGGGAATGGCTTTTGCTTTGGAAGGTGGTTTTAAGACCAATCTAGATGAATCATCACGGTCGTTTGGGTATGTAATTCCATCATTTTCCTTGGACCATAAAATTACTGCAGATGGTCGATTCGTCTTGGCCACTAAGTTCAAAGGGCATTTTACTATTGGGAATGGCTACGAATTTTATCAAGCTGCCAGCATTGGTGGCGACAACGGTCTTCGAGGCTTCCGTTTCCAGCGGTTCTCAGGTAAAACGGCCTATTTTCAAAATACGGATTTACGATATAGTTTTAGGCGTACAAAGACAGGTGTTCTTCCTGTAACCCCAGGTATTTATGGAGGGTTCGATTATGGTCGTGTTTGGTTTCCTGGCGAAGATTCAGACAAATGGCACAATTCTTATGGAGGTGGATTTTTCCTGAACGGTGCAGATGTGTTGTCTGCTAATTTTGGATTATTTAATAGTACGGATGGCCTACGTTTTGCCTTTGGCCTTGGATTTGGATTTTAATCCAATTTCAACTCATAAAGTTTTCGGCCCCCGAATCTGTTCTCTTCATCGGCGATCAAGAGTGTGTTGTTGTTCGCAAAACAAATCGATTCAACCTGAGTGTCAGTTTTTAAATCAATTATTTTTATTGATGCTTTGGTCAAGTCCGGAACCTTAAAATCCGTTAGTAAAAATACGAACCCATAGCTTAATAAGGCTATGGTATTGCCATTCGGAGAAATATCGGCGCTAGTCACCGAGCAATGGTCTTGGTCGGCACATAAGAACAACGAGCCCAAAAATTCTGCCTCGTATTTCCCTTCCTTGTCCGGTACACGATAAATCAAAGTGTTTCCGGAGTATGGCCTTGTCCGATTTTTAGTGAAGATGTATAGATGGTCATTTAGGTGAAAAAACCCTTCTGTATCAAAATAAAGACTGTCTTTTTTGGGTGGGAAATCTTTTTGTTCCGGGTAATTGAACTCAATCTTGTCGGCATTGGGCTGTTTTTTGCCCATTTCATCTTTGGGCACTTTGTATATGACCAAATCCTCACGCTCATTACCATTATTACCAAAATCACCAATATATAGGTTGCCATCAACATCCAAGGTCAAATCTTCCCAATCCCTATTTTTGGCATGGTCAACTTTTAATGATTCATTGATTTCACCATCTTTATTGACCCTATATATCCGATCCTTGTTACCACTGTCTTCAATTACCCATATGTTTCCATTTGGGCCAACTTCCATCCCTGATACTTCCTCAAGTTTGGGAGGAAATTTGCCCAACTTGTGTAATTCGCCTAAATAGGTTCTTTGGGCACAGGCTTGCACTGTTATCAATAAAAAAGCTAAGGCAAATTTATTCATTGGATTCTTTGATGGGCATAAATATCTCTGTAGTCCATTCCAACTCATTTCCACCCATATTGGGGTTGTTGTAGAAAATTTCCAGTGGTTTTTTCTCTATGGGAATATTTTTCTTTTTAGCGTAATCCATTATGGCATACCATGCTCGGTCCGAGGTAATATAATTTCCGTGGTAGGTGGCCTTGATGGCATTTTTACTAAAGATACGTTTGTATTCAATATCGGGATGGTCGGGAAGTCTTTCGGAGCGAATAATCGGGTTGCAGAAATTATAGGAAAGACTGTTGTTTTCCAAATCCCAATCCAAAACTTCCACAAAAGGAGGGCCATTCAAATTAATTTTTTTCTCCAATAGAATGGCATTTAGAAAATTATAGTTGGCCATCATGCCCTTGGCCTTATCTTCTGGTGATGTTTTGAGTTGAATGCAGGCGCAAAATGAGGAAAAAGTTTCTTCTTCCCCTTCAATGGAAACGTTGAAACCTTTTATATGTTCATTCAAAAAATCATTAAAGTCCAGGAGCAGTTTTCTAGAACCTTTTTCAAAATCCGTGTCCGAAAAAGGAACGGCCAAGCGGTTGTTAAGCGAATGATCTTGATCTTTGATATTGACCTGAACTTCGCTCAAAGAATCATGAACCGGATTTATTTCCCATTCATACACATGAACGGAATCGTTCACGAAAATGGTTTGCTTAAAATGGCTTGGGCTTATATAATTCACAGGTACTATGGAGTCGAAGCTCTTGTTCCAAGCCTTTACGGTTTCGAATATGGTTCCGGGAATTGCCTTCGCCTTAAAATTCACTTGATAATCTTGGGGCTTTAAAAACAGGTACCACAAAATCACTCCCACCACAAGGGCCAGGATTATTGAAATAATCTTCCTCATAACTTTGGAGCAAAAATACGGATTAGCCTTTTGTCATGTCCAATTTATCCACTACAAATTTCCCAAGGTCCCTACCTTGTTTAATTCCAACTTCGATGGCCGCACGATAATGGATACCGCCATACATTCGACTTAATGCAGCTTCGTCAGATGCCTGGTTAAAAGAGGCATAGGAACGTACAGGCAAGCCATAAGCTACTTCGGTATCATCATCAAAGGCAAAATTATCCCCGAAAATATCTGTTAGCGCTATGGCCGCAGCACCGGATACCACGCTGTGTCCACTTGTGTATTCTGGGAATGGAGGCGTTTGCAGCACAGGCTCCCAACTGTCGTCTATATACTCGTTGATAACCGTTTCTGGACGTATTAAGTTACTTCTGTATTTTTCATCCCAACAGCTTATAAAAGCATCAGCTATAGCTATTGAGGTCTTGGTATAGGCGTACACAGTTTTGGCAAAGTCAGCATCTGTTTTTCTTGATGCTATTTTGGCAATGCCTATCCAATGCGCCCCGGGTGTAATTTTTTTGGTGGCGAACATTAAGTGTCCTCTGGTAACAGATACATAAGGATTACAATCCCAAAACTGGGCAATGGCTATTTCGTCCGATTTATCGCCTTTACCGATCATATCTTTTCTCACTTCATATACTTCCATTACTTCTTTGTAAAAATCAGAATCTTTTTCCATGGAAAATTCTGGTGGAGGAATAGGCTTGAATTGTTGGGCGGAATCAATGGCAAAAGGACGTATTTTTTCCCAGTGCGGCTCAATACCGTTCATATAGGCTGGGGGAGTGGGCTGCCAGCGGGATGGATCGTCGGAGTCCACGGAGAATTTCGGCATGGTACGTGTTTCCTTGTAGTTATCCTTGTCCATCCATTCGCCAATAAAGTTGGCCACCTCGAGACCATATTCTTTGGAGGCATTAAAAGTTGCCTCGTTCTTTTTTGTCCATACCATATAAAGACTATCCCGAAAGCTTTCCATTTTTTCTTCAGAAAAGATAAGTCTTTTGCTAAGTTCCATTTGGGCAATCAATGAGGCCATTTCGTAATTGATATTTTCATCATTTTTCGGATCAGGAATACTTTCCAGACCAGTTACCTGTCCTGCCAATGATTTATAGGTGTCGTTATTCTTGGCTATTATCTCATAAGCCGCAATATTTGGGTAGGCAAATATCCTACTTGCCACTGGCGGTGAGAAAATATCGTGAATCATTATCTCGATTACCTTGTCCACAGAAGCGTGGTATTCTTCGGAAGTGATTTCAATAGGTTCCTGTTTTTTTTGACATGATGCCAGAACCAATAATAGTACTGCGATTAAACTTATTCTTTTTTTCATGGCCTTGCTGTTACTTATTGATTTTATAGACTTGTGCTTTGTCATTATTAAATACGGCTAACAAATATTTTTGATTGTTAAGCTCGATTGTTTTTAAATGGCGAATTGATTTTTTGGTAAAATCCAATCCTATTTGGTTGCCCAAAACAATGTTGCCCTCACTTTTTAGCAGAGCCCCGGGAAATGAATCGAGTCTTCCGTGATAGGGTTTTACGCCAAAATAATTTCCACCCACCAATACCTCGGTTTTGCCATCACCATCGAAATCGTCTACCAAAAATGACATGATCGGGGCGACTTGGAGTTCGTTTTTAAATGGTACAAAAACAAAATTATCGTTATCGTTTCTTAGATAACCCGATTTAAGTGTATTGACTTCCAGCTTAGTAGAGGCTTCCAATACGTCTTCACCAAATATTTCTTCGATGGTATTCCCGGCAAACGATCTGTATGTAGTGTATTTCTTTTTCAGATAAACCATTTGTGAGGCCAATCCGTCCAAAGTTTCCAAAGGATAGTAGTTGCCATTTTTTTCCATGGCGGTTACTGTTTCTGTCTGGCCATTATTATCAAAATCGTTGAAATATAATTTCATCGGACTTTCCTTAGAGGCATTGAATTTGGAATTGGTTCCCCAATTGCCCAAAAGGTAATCCGTATCACCATCATGATCAATATCGAAGGCTTCTATTGTTTGCCAAAGTCCAGCTATTTTTTCCTGTTCTATTTCGGTGAAAGCGCCATTTTGATATTTCAAGAACTTGGGAGACATCCATTCCCCCACCAAAATCAAATCGGTAGTGTTATCTTGATCAAAATCACTCCAAATAGCATCGGTGACCATTCCATTGCCTAGGCCATCAAATTTTTTATACACTTTAAATGTCCCACCGTCGTTTTCCAATAAAAATGAAGTAGCTGGTTTTCCAAATTTTGCCGTAATGGTATGTCCTCCAATAAAAATATCCAAATCACCATCATTGTCAAAATCAAAAGGCCTTACAACTGAAGAATTTTGATAGAATTCCGGAAGCTCCGCACTATTAAAAATAGTATCTTTTTGAACATAGTAGGCGTCCAATAAAGGAGTGGATTTTCCATAGAAGTCCCCACCCCCAGAGCTCACAATCAAATCATTCTTTCCATCATTGTTAAGGTCGGCAATGGTTGCCGAGATGTTTTCGCGGATGGAATCTGTTTGAATGCTATCGAATTTTTGATTTACAAAGGATGAATCTTGCTGAATATAGATTTGTGATGGTTCGTATTTGGAACCTCCTAAAAAAATATCTTCTTTGTCATCGCCATTAAGGTCGCCAATGGCAAGGGCTGGTCCTCTATCGGAAATTTGATAAGGAATCAATTTCTCACGGTTAAAATCGGTGTAGTTGTCCTCTATGTGCTCAAAATCCAAGCCCAGATTGTTTTCCACCAAAGTGAAGCGTGGCTTTTTTGCTTTGCGAAGAGTGTTATAGTCAAAAGGTTTGGTGTTCTCCGGCTTTACCGTGATTGTTTGGTTTACGGGAACATTTTGTAAAACTTGATAGGTCCTATTGGGCCATATAATTTTTATGGAATCGATTTGCTCCGCATTCCGGTATCCAAAATGTATCAATGGTTCTGATGATGCCTGAAAACCTCTTGTTGGGAACAGCTCCTTGAACTGAAGATCTCCATTGGTATAGGAATACACTTTGGTTCCAATTCCCAGTGTATTCTTTTTAAGGAATCTAAACTTAAGTTTTAGGTAATTTCCCTTGTCATTTGTCTTATTAATGTACAAAGATGCAGGTTGATTGAGATTGTTTGTCACTAAATCAAGGTCTCCAT
>NHBR02000121.1 GCA_002167435.2 Allomuricauda sp. TMED12 | reverse complement strand
ACGAGGTTTCGGTTTCCATGGCAGAGGATGTTATGGCCTTGGGTGAAGTGGTGCTCAATGCTGGGTATTATACCGTTTCCGAAAAGGAGCGTACTGGGAGTATCGAAAAGGTGTCCGCTTTGGATATCGAAAAACAGCCCATTTCCAACCCATTGGCAGCCTTGCAAGGCCGAATGGCAGGTGTGGAGATTGAACAGACCTCGGGCCTGTCAGGTTCCAACTTCATTATCAGGATCAGAGGAAGGAACAGTATACGCTCCGGGGGAGCCGACCCTCTTTATGTCATTGATGGGGTGCCCTATTCCAATACAACCATTGGTGATCAGAATACAGCGGGAGCACTCCCGGGGAGTGGGATAAGCCCGTTGAACAACATCAATCCCAATGACATTGAAAGCATAGAGGTGCTTAAGGATGCCGATGCCACCGCCATTTATGGTTCCCGTGGGGCCAATGGGGTGGTACTGATCACGACCAAAAAGGGGAGGCCGGGCAAAACGCGTGTCGAGTTCAATGTGGTTTCTGGTTTGGGCAAGGTCAGCCGTACCATGGATGTTTTGGGAACGGAAGCCTATCTTGCCATGAGACGCGAGGCCTATGCCAATGATGGTATATCGGATTATCCTGCCAATGCCTATGATGTCAATGGAACCTGGGACAATTTCAGGGAGACGGATTGGCAAAAGGAGTTTTACGGAAGGACCTCTTATCTCACATCGGTACAAGGGACTGTCTCCGGAGGCAGTGAACGCACGAGGTTTTTGGTCAGTGGCACTTATTATGGGCAGACCAATGTACTTTCCAAAGATTATAGAAATGACAAGGTGTCGGGCCTGTTGAATTTGTCCCATAAGTCTGAAAATGACCGCCTATCCCTTCAATTGTCTACCCAATTCACGTCAAATCAGAACAATCTGCCCGGTGATACCCAATTGGTTCGACAGGGGTATAGTCTAGCTCCCAATGCTCCAAAACTGTACAATGAAGATGGCAGTTTGAATTGGGAAAACTCCACTTGGATCAATCCTTTGGCCCGTTTGGAACGGGATTATGTTTCCAATGCTTCTACGCTGATCAGTAATGTGAAGTTGGATTATCGTATTGTAGGACCATTATCCTTTAGTGTAAATGCCGGTTATACGGAAAACCATCTCAAAGAGATCAATACGACGCCTTCCACCATATATGATCCAGTGTATGGGGCCGGGGCCCAATACTCCAGTGTGTTCCACAATACTGGTAAACGAACATCCTATATCGTGGAGCCTCAGTTTCATTTCAATCATGATTTGGGTGCGTTTAAAGTCAGTGCATTGGGAGGGCTGTCGTTCCAAGAACAGAACTCAAGTCGTTTGGCCATTCGTGCATCGGGTTTTTCCGATAACAGTCTATTGGAGAACATAGCCGCTGCCTCGGGCATCTTTCCCTATGCCAGTATGGATAACCAGTATCGGTACCAAGCGGTGTTTGGAAGGGTAAACCTTTCCCATAGGAATAAATACATCCTCAATCTTACGGGAAGGCGGGATGGCTCCAGTCGATTTGGTACGGATAAACGGTTTGCCAACTTTGGGGCCATAGGTATGGCATGGCTATTTTCCGAAGAAGGTTTTGTATCAAAGGCGTTGCCCTTTCTCAGCCATGGGAAAATACGTGGTAGTTATGGAACTTCAGGTAATGATCAGATAGGGGATTATGAGTATTTGGACACCTATTCTTTTGGTACCGGACATTATCAAAATATCATTGGAATCTATCCGACCCGTTTGTATAACCCTGATTACAGTTGGGAAGAAAACAGAAAGATCGAGCTGGGCATGGAGTTGGGCCTGTTTGAGGACCGAATCAGCTTGGAAGGCCAATTCTATAACAATCGATCCTCCAATCAATTGGTAGGTATTCCCCTGCCGGCAACCACAGGATTCGGGTCCGTCAATGCAAATTTGGATGCCACCGTGGAAAATCAAGGATGGGAAATGGGGCTCCACTCCATTAATATCAACAACAATACATGGCGATGGACCACATCTTTCAATCTCACGGTACCACGGAACAAATTGGTCTCATTTCCGGGTCTGGAGGGTTCGACCTATGCCAACCAATTGGTGTTGGGTGAGCCTTTGGGCATATTGAAGATGTATGAACTCAAAGGGGTCAATCAAGAGACGGGACTGTTCGAGTTTGTTGATTTTAATGGGGATGGTGTGATCTCAGCCCTCGAAGACAAGCAAGTCTTGGTGGATTTGAGCCCCCAGTATTATGGAGGTCTGGGCAATCGACTGGATTATAAGGGTTTCAGTTTTGACTTTTTATTGCAGTTCACTAAGCAAAAGGGCTTGGGCTTTTTGTCCTATGCACCCATTGTGGGAGGCATGACCAACCAACCGGTTGAGGTCTTGGACCGTTGGCAGCAACCAGGAGACACTGCGAAGTTCCAACGGTTTTCAACAGGGACCAATATCACGGCAAGACAAGCATTTTCCCAGTATGCGGAGAGTGACGGTGTGGTCAGTGATGCTTCATATATCCGTTTACAGAACGTATCCCTTTCTTATCGATTTGAAGATAATGACCATAAGGGTTTCGGCTGTGAAGTATTCTTGCGGGGCCAGAACCTTTGGACCTGGACCGACTACTTTGGTCTTGATCCCGTGTCCTTGAACAAACAGACGGTCCCGACCTTGCGCTTTGTAACCTTGGGAACCCGAATAACATTTTAAAACTAGTTATATGAATAAAATATTGGAAAAATATATGGATAGTCCCTTGAAGGGATTTTGGATATTGGCCACAGTCGTGCTGTTGGCAGCATGTGAACCTTACTTGGAAGTGGACCTTCCCACAGATCAAGTGGTCGGGGAAGTGGTTTTTGAAAATCCGGCAAATGTGGAAGCTGTTTTTGCCGATATATACATCGACTTAAGGGAGTCCGCCTTTACCACGGGTTTGGGAAATGGCCTCTCTAACCTAATGGGGCTGTATGCGGATGAACTGGCCCTCTTGGGAGCAGGTCAGGAAGGGGATCATGCTTTTTATGACAACAGTCTTTTGGCCACTGGGAGTTCTGGTCAACGGTTGTGGAATACGTCCTATAGTTTAATCTATAAGGCCAATGGTATTCTGGAAGGTGTGCGGACGTCCAAGGGCTTAAGCCAGGAAGAAAAGGAACGGTTTGAGGGGGAGGCCTATTTTATCAGGGCCTTTGTCCACTTTTATTTGAACCAGCTCTTTGGAGAAGTGCCCTACATCGAATCAACGGATTATCGGGTCAATCAAGAAGTGCACCGGGACGATAGTGCAACCATAAATCAAAAAATGGTAGTGGATTTAACCAAGGCGAGGGAATTGTTGCCCGAAGGTGTGTCCGACGGCATGCATTTCAGACCTGACCGATGGGTAGCCTCTTCTTTATTGTCCCGCGTCTATTTATATCAAGGAAATTGGCAGTTGGCCTTGGACGAGGCCGAACATCTGATTCTTGATAGCGGTTATCGGTTAGAGCAAGAACTGGATCAAGTGTTCCGGGGAGGCAGTTCAGAAACCCTTTGGCAATTGGATACTGAATCCAATGGGATCAATACGCGTGAAGCGTATAGTTTTATCATTATTAGTGCACCTCCCAGTGGATCCTTTCTATCATCATCCTTGTTGGATGCTTTTGAGGAGGGGGACCTAAGGCGGGTGCAATGGGTTGGGGAGATATCGGGTGCCACCCAAACCTGGTACTTCCCCTTTAAATATAGATTAAATACGGTTACCCCATCAACCGAAGAGTATTCCATTTTATTTCGATTGACAGAGCAGTATTTGATCGCTGCTGAGGCTAAGGCCCAATTGGGTCAAATGGTCGAGGCTTTGGATTATTTGAATGCTGTTCGTGCGCGTGCTGGACTCAACCCAGTTGCCATTGGAGAAAAGGAAATGGTGCTTGAAGCGGTTTCCCAAGAAAGGAGGATTGAGTTTTTTGCCGAACAGGGACATCGCTTTTTTGACCTTAAGCGGAGTGGTCGAATTGATGAGGTTCTAAATAACTCAAAGCCTCAATGGGACCCCACGGATACCCTGTTGCCTATTCCGGAAACTGAATTGATCAATAATCCAAATCTTTTACCACAGAATGAAGGCTATTAGAATACCGATCTTGAGTTGGTCGGGGGATATGAAAAGATATGTTGTTGAATTGTCCATGTTTGTATTTTTTGTTTTAGCAGCAGCCTGTCCTCTTTGGGGGCAGGCTAATTTTGGGATTCAAGGACATTTGGAAAAGGACCGATTGATTTTTGAGTTGGAAAAAGGGGTATTGGATACCCCGATGTTATTTGTCCGTCATGATGCTGGGCAGTTACAGGTTCAATGGTCCGAACAAAACGGTTTTATCCAATTGAGTGTATTTCCGGTGAGATCGGAAGCAGGTGTGACCATTCCCCAATACCGAACTACGAAGATTCCGTATCATATTTTGGGCCGGTTTCCCATACAAAACCATGGAAAGGATGAAGGACACTATAGGATTGATGTCACATCACTTTTTTTAAGTGCGGAAGTTCCCTGGGGATTGATGAGCATGGAAACTGTTCTTGTTGGGCAGTCCTATATTGAAGGGATACGGTTTTTGGATGATGAAGTTATCATTGATACCAAAAGGACAGCGGTATATATGAAAAAACAGCGGACGGTTTCAGCAGCGTTTAGTTTTTATAAATTACCGGAAGTGATGCGACCCCGCTTGTTCGATCACCGTATGGGATTCACCTATGAAGACCTGTACAGCCCGCTGAGCAATGAACCTTGGACCGAATTGGGAAGCATTATGCGCTGGCGGTTGGTGAAGAAGCATAAAGACCGATCCTTGTCCAAACCAGTAAAGCCCATTGTATTTTATTTGGACCCATCCATGCCGAAGCAGTTGAGGCCGTATGTACGGGCAGGAGTGTTGGAATGGTTGCCTGCTTTTGAAGCTGCAGGATTCAAAAATGCCATTGTGGTCAGGAACCTTCCAAAGGATAGTATGGACCTAGCGAAGCACAGTGTGAATTATTCCATCATCCGATGGCGGACAAAAGACCATTTCCGAGGTCATAAATTAGGGGGGTCCACTGTGGAAAAGATCGTTGATATACGCAGTGGCGAAATACTTAAAGCGGATATCATTTTGGGGACTTCCATTGAGGAACATGTCGATAGTTATTTTGTTTGTTGTGCCCCAATGGATGACAGGGCCCGGTATCCATTCCCGGATGAACTTATAGGCCGGCTTATACAGTCCACAGTGGCCCATGAAGCTGGTCATGCCTTTGGCATCAAGGATGGGAATTTTGGTGAGTTCGCCTATCCGCTTGAAAAGGTAAGAAGTGTGGCCTGGCTACGAAAGATGGGGCATACCCCAAGTGTGATGAACTATTCCAGAAACCATCATATCGCACAGCCTGAGGATAGTATCCCAGTCGATTTATTGATTCAACGGGTCGGTCCTTTGGACCGTTACCACATTCAGTGGGGCTATATGCCCATAGTGGGGGCAAAGAAGCCAGCGGATGAGTTTCCGGTTTTGGATGATTTGGTGCGCAAACAGGATACCTTTCCTTGGTTGAGAAACAATGCTTCCCGCGCAGAAATCCTTGGTCCAGGTCTAACAGATGAAGTGGCAGACAATGACAGTCCTATACAAAGCACCATATTGGGACTGAAAAACCTTAAGCGGGTGATAGCGTTGATCCCAAAGATCAATCAGGGAAAGAAAGACCATGAGTTATTATTGCGATTGCACAAAAAGACCTTGGATTTTTGGTACAGACAAATGGAACGGGTGCTTTCCATGGTCGGAGGCTACGAAATACGAAACATATCGGGAGGGCAAACAGGGACTATATATACTCCTTTGGCTTTGGATGAACAACGACAAGCCATGGAATTCCTGTTGGAACATGTCTTTGAAGTGCCTCGGTGGTTATCCCATCCTGACTATCGGACGAAGGTGGGTTATACTACTAATTCGGATTATCTATTGAATCGACAATTAAGGTTGTTACAGGATTTGTTCAATGCCCGTCGAATGGACCGGTTGGAGTTTATGGAAGAAAACTATTTCAAGGATGAGCTGCTAGCCTCACTCTTTCAAATAATTGGGGAAGGACTGTTCAAGGAATTGGAACGGTCAAGACCTATCGTGACCCCTAGGAGACAACGTATCCAACAAGCGTGCTTGAAACTATTGACGGAAAATGTTGATAAAAACAGTTATTACAATCTTGGAGGTTTGGGGCGGACATCAGCACCATTTTCTGACTATTCCAAGAGTGTTATGACCTTTGAATTAATGGAATTGGAGAAAATGATTGAAATGGCTTTGAAAAGGACAAGGGATAGGAGGACCAAAGGACATTTGCTGGTTTGTTCAAGGATATTGGCTGATTTGGATCGATGATAAGGTTGAACTAAAATAGGCTGTCCAAATGGGCAGCCTATCTTTTTGACTATTGAACATCCCTTTTAAGGATCATATCACATGATGTCCCATTGAGTTGATAATAATCAACCCCTGAAATGGTACAGTTAAATAGTCCATCAGCGGCACAATCAACCTGTTCATCATCACATGGATCTAAAGGATTTCCCGTTGGAACATACCCTGTAATGAGCATATTATCATCGACCTTGGAAGTATCCATGGCCGTAAAGGCACTGGTTGCAATGGCAAAGATGATTGCCATTGCAGGAATTACAAATTTGATCATTCTTGTTTTCATAATAATAAGATATTAAAGTGATGATCTACTCTGTTGTACGGGTTTTCGATCTTACTCCCGCTACTGGCCGGTAGTACTTTTAAAGGATTGATTTTGTTAATGTTCTATTATGTTGAGGTTTTCAAAAAAAGGTTCTATGGTCCGGTAAATGGAAAGCTGGTCTCCAACCAAGGCTACCATATGATTGCCTATGATTTCAAATGCCCTGGGTTTGTGGCCCGCGATGTGATATAGGTAAAAACTGAAAGCGTATATCCCTTCCTTATAGTTGTACACATCTATAATGGATGCTTGATCTAACATCGCCTTGTTTTCATTCTTGCCCAATCGGTCGGATTGAATCAAAACGAACCTTCCAGCCATACAAGCAAACTTATTAATGGTCAAAGGCGGTGCACTCATGCTGATTTGTCCTTTTTTGTTTTGGTTACCAACTCGAATTTGTGCTTGTTCAACGGTATCAATGGTCCGCTGTCTTGAGACATTTTTTAAATGGGAGTCCATGATCATGAACTGGTTTTTATAGAAGAACACATAGCCAACTTCTGGTCCATATCCATTCTTGATCAAGATGCCATCCACATCAAAAACACCATCGATATGTTGTCGCAACAGTGATGTGTCCAATATCAGATTTGGGCTTTTGAAATGCTCTATGATGCCCAAGGTCGATTGGTGGGTTGTTGAAGAGATGGTTCGGATAAGAATTTTCGTGCTGTCCAAGGGCAAGGCCTTGTTAAAGTATGCGGTTTGTTCAATCCAAGGTCGGGCTTTCCATTCCCCGACCTTACCCCTTAATATAAAAGGCATGGTGCCATCCATAACAAAAAAGAACGGAGGGGAGACATAGACCTTTAAAGAACGATATCGCAATTGTTTATTGGTAGGTGCCAGCTCAATGTGCAGGGTGTCCTTGGAGGAAATGTTCACTTTAAGCAAATGCCAAGGTGCTGTGGAATTCCCAAGGTATATTTCATTGTGGTCGGTACCTGCGATATAGTAGGAATTGTATCCAAGGTCAAGGTCATATAGTTTGATGACCGGGTGCGGCGGATAACTTCGTGTAAAAGCATTGTTTTGGTGAAGCTGTTTTTCTGATGAAAGAAAAAGGATGACCACCAGACCAATACCCAAGCTTATGGTTCCCAGAAGTTTGATATGGATGTTATTTGCTATCATGATACCTGTATTTGATGGGGTTGGCCACTCGTGGATAGCAGGATGGCCGTTATCGAAAGGACAATGAAAAATATATTGAACATGATATGTTCCGTCCAGCCCATATCCTCAAGGACACCACCACAGGAACACGGGATATAATCACTGAAATTGAGCACGAGGATGATATAGGTGGTGAACATCGTCATCAACCCCAAGCTGCCATACAGGGCGATGAGACGGAATCGTTCCGTGAGCAGCAGTAGTGCAAGGATATATTCGGTGACTGGAACCGACCAGGCGACCCACTCTGCATAAGTGGTCAGAATGGGGGACTGGCCCAATTGTACTTCGAATTGTTGGAAATCCCAAAGTTTACTCGTTGCCGCATATATGAACATTATGGCGCATAGTATACTTACTGTGTAGGGCAACCAGACCTGTATTTTTGTCAACCTATTCATATCCTGTGGATTGATATGACAAAGTTCGGGAGTATGGTTTATCTCTAAGGGAGTATTTGTTATCTGAAACGGATTAAATATTTGAAGTAAAGGTTTTTATGGCCTTAAA
Organism: Allomuricauda sp. TMED12; assembly: GCA_002167435.2. Taxonomy (GTDB): domain Bacteria; phylum Bacteroidota; class Bacteroidia; order Flavobacteriales; family Flavobacteriaceae; genus Flagellimonas. The sequence continues at coordinate 54,587 of NHBR02000121.1, read as the reverse complement.
TCAGTCGGAGGCATTCCGTATTTGTCCTTGAATGCCCTGGAAAAATGGGTTTTGCTCTTGAACCCGGTCATTTGGATGACTTGCTTTATCGTAAGTGTACTGTGCTGGATAAGGGTCCTGGCCTTTCGAAGACGTTCCTTGATCAGAAACCTGAAAATGGTCGTACCGTAGAGTTGTTTGAACCCATATTTCAGTTTGTATTCATTGGTGCCCATCTGTCGGGCGAGGTCATTTAGTTTGGGAAGGTCCCTTTCCAGATTGTTGATGATCATATCATGGACATCCCGGATGATTTGGATGTCCTCAGGGGTCAAAGTGACCTTATGTTCTTTGATCCCCTTGGTCACTTTCAGCTTTTTTTTGGGAAGTCCGGTTTCAAATGGTTCCCCCTTGGAAAAAAAGACAGAGTTCAATAGGATTTTCTGACCGCTCCCATCCAGGGCCTGGTAAACTGAAATTTGACAATCCTTGGCCAATAAAAAACCATCGTTGGTAATGAATTCCAGGAACAATACCAATTCCGATCGGTCCTTTTTTAAATGTTTGACCATTTTTTTTGACCACACCTCTTGGGAAGCCTTCGTCATGAGGTCCGTGATATTCTTTCCAATGATTTCCTTTGGTAGTATTGACAAAAGGGAACAGGAACCACTGGTGACCATCTCAATGATGCCTTTGGAATCCATGAGAAGTGACAGCTGGATGATACACTGTGGGGTATTATGTGCATTGGTAAACCCTTGGTGGATAAAGGCCGCCCTGATTTCCTCACTGACCATGTTGAGCAGTACCACCAAAGAGGCAATATTGTCATTCTTGTCGGAAGGTTCGAGGGAATAGAAGAAATTGCCTTTGGCCATTTCCAATAGCATCTTTTGTATTCGTCCTACCCTAAAGTCATCACTGTTCGGCATTGGTTTTCAAATATTTGTTCAGTCGTCACCGGTTTCGTCAATGCCCAAATAAGCTAAAGCCTCCTTTTTTTTGGTAAAGGATCGTGTAGGCACTTTTTGGGCATGGGTGTCCAGGTAAATGGAGCTGATCATGTCGGTAACCGGTGGATCGATCAAGAAGGCCAGTTTCTGAACCCAAAGGGACCCTTCCAAGGCAAAGTAATCCCTTGCCGCTTTATTGATATTGCGTACCTCTCGAATATCACAGAGTACGGGCATTTCCCTTCCCTCCTGTAATTGCATTCTATCCTTTACAATGACCTGGGCCGCTTTGAGGTCGATATAAGGTACTTTCTTGTAAATGATATGTATCAGATCGTCTGCCATAAGATATATGGCGTAGTTGTTTTCATGTGTTCTTTTCATTGTTGAAAACTGGTTAGCACGTGAAATTTACAAAAATATTATAATTGAAATCATGATATAAAGCTTAATTGTAACTATTAAAAGGTTTGTGTTATCTGAAAAGGAGTAATTGTTATCTGAAAAGGATTAAATATTAATTAAATACAAGTAAATCTTACAAATGCCATTACTTTTTACGATAATTTAAACCAAACCATATGGCAAAGATCAAACACCACAATTTCTTGAACACGGTACACGAAGTATTCACCGACGCCAAAAAGGCGGGGGTACTGCACCTCTATGCAGGGGGCAACTCCTTTTCGGGTAGGACCATCGAGGTCGACGGTAAGGAGCTCTACCATTTTGGAACCACGGGCTATTTGGGGCTGGAGCAGGACAGTCGGTTGAAAAAGGCTGCCATGCAGGCCATAGATAGGTATGGAACCCAGTTCCCCCTCTCAAAATCCTATATCTCCAATCCCCTTTATGAGGAACTGGAGGCATCCGTTCAGAAAATGTATGGGCATCCCATTGTTATTACCAAGAACAGTACACTTGGGCATTTGGGCGTAATCCCCAATGTCGTGGACGATGATGACGTGATCATCTTGGACCATCAGGTTCATTGGAGTGTCCAGAATGCGGCCAAACAATTGAAGTCCCGGAGTGTCCCCATTGAAATGATTCGACATAATAACTTGGAGATGCTGGAAGAGAAGATCAAAAAGTACCGGCACTCGAAGAAACGTATCTGGTACATGGCCGATGGGATTTATTCCATGTACGGGGATTATGCGCCGGTCAAGGAATTGATGTCCCTGTCCAAGAAATACCAGCAGCTTCATTTTTATTTTGACGATGTGCATGGAATGAGCTGGACGGGAAGGAACGGAACAGGTTATGTATTGGATATTTTGGGGGAGTTGCCGGAAAATGTGCTGCTCTTTGGGACCCTGAGCAAGACCTTTGGGGCCAGTGGAGCTGTACTGGTCTGTTCCAATGCCTCAATGTACGATAAGGTCAAGACCTTCGGAGGGCCCCTGACCTTTTCCGCCCAATTGGAACCAGCTTCCGTAGCGGCTGCCAATGCCTCGGCCGAAATCCATTTGTCCCCTGAGATCTATAGGTTGCAGTCGGATTTAAGGCAACGGATCGATTGCTTCAACGATTGTTTAAGTGCTACGGAACTGCCATTGATCGATCGGAACGAATCCCCTGTTTTCTACATCGGTACGGGGATGCCCAAGACCGGGTACAACTTTGTCAAACGCTTGATGGGTGAGGGTTTTTATGTAAACCTCGGGATATTTCCTGCCGTGCCGGTCAAGAACACAGGGGTGCGTATCACCATATCAAGACATAATGGGAAAAGGGAAATCAAAGCGTTGGTGAAAGCCATGGCACATCATTTCCCCAAGTCTCTGGAGGAGACCGGAACAAATGCGAAACGGGTATCCCATGCCTTTAAATTGGAACCTAGGACACAAAGTGAACCAAAGGGATCCCCTGAGTTCATTATGGAGGTTTTGGATTCAATAGGTCAAATTGATAAAACGGAATGGAACCGTTTTATGGGAGGACAAGGGGTCTATGATTGGGAAGGATTGAAATTTTTGGAATCTGTATTTCAGGATGGTGTTAGAAAAGAACATAACTGGTCGTTTCGATATGTGGTCTTCAGGGATGGAAATGACACCCCCATTTTGATGACCTTTTTGACACGTTCACTTTGGAAGGACGATATGTTGGCCAATGCAACCGTATCCAAAGTAATTGAGGAAGAGCGCGAAAAGGATCCCTACTATCTTTCCTCCACGGTTCTTTCCATGGGATGTCTGTTCACGGAAGGAGATCACCTCTACTGGGATGGATCCCACCCATTGGCGGAGAAGGCCGTGAATTCCTTTTTGGAATTTATGGAAGGCCAGGAACGGTCAATGGGCACTACAATGACGGTGCTTCGTGACTTTCCCGAAAACAGTCCCTTGAACGGATCGCTATTTGGACATGGGTTTTTAAGGGTACAAATGCCTGACTCCTGTACCGTTGATCTTAAAGGAACTTCTTCTATCGGTAATTATATCAATCAACTTTCGTCCCGAAACAGGAGGCACTTTAGAAAGGATATCCAGCCCTTTCTCGGATTGACAAACTGTAAAGTACGATCGAACCTTACTGTTGAGGAAATCGGTCAGGTTAAGGGGTTGTTCACCGAGGTCCAATCCCGAAACCTTGGGCTGAATACCTTTCCCTTTCCTGATAGGCTCTTTGATGGGATGAACGAAAACCCGTTGTGGGAATTCATTGTTTTGAGACCGATGGATCAACTGGATAGGGTTATTGGGGTCATGTTCTGTTACAATAATAAAAGACAAGTCTATGTCCCAGCCTTTGTGGGTATGGACTATTCCGTTTTGGAGACCTTTGCTACCTATCGTCAACTCTTGTATGCGACCATTGAACGGGCCATTGTCCTTGGACTTCCCAAAATCGATTTTGGAATGACCGCGGCTTTCGAGAAGCGGAAGCTGGGTGCCGAGGTGCGTCATAAATATGCGTATTTACAGACCCGGGACAATTTTATCCTGGAAATGCTCGGGGTCATGGAGGGCCAGCAGTAATGAAAGGACGTGATGAAGTACCAAAAACTGTTATCGGAATTTGAAGGTCAATTGGAGACCTTGGAGAGTGGGAACGGTGATATTCTCTTTAAAGCGGAGAAGGGGATCGCGCTGGTGGAAAAATGCATACGCAAACTACAAAAGGAGATAGAGGGGAAGACCTTCGAGACGCAATCCGATGAGATTTATTTTTTCAAGCATGTCAAGCCCCAGATCTTTAGTAAGCTCATCTATTATGTCAGGCTCTTCAGTATTGAGAGCAAACGTCCCCGGGGAAAGGATATGGCCCAGGTCAAATATCTCCAGCAACAGATAGATAAGTTACAGACCTTCTTCAATGACAATCTGGAATTCTATAACTATTACCGAAGAGGGGCCATGTCCTTGGATGAACAATATTTTGTCAGGGGGAACCGAGACCTTAGGCTTCCCCTCGAATCCTTCCACTTTTTGATCGATGATCAGTTTTCCACCTGTCAGGATGGTACGGTTGCGACCATTATGGCCTATGACATGCTCATCGTATACCTGAGAAAAGAGGTGGATGACCTACAAAACAATTTAGAACCCCAAAAGAACATAACTATGGAAAAACCTTCAAAACTGTTCTGGACAGGTAGCAAGACGGATCTTATTGAACTCCTTTATGCCCTCCATGCCAGCAATGCCATCAACAGTGGTACTGTGGACATCAAGGAACTGGCTTCCCACTTTGAACATTTTTATAATGTGGACCTTGGAAATTATTACCACACCTTTATCGATATACGATCACGTAAGACCAGTAAAACAAGGTTCTTGGACAAACTTATCGATATGTTGCACCAACGTATGGAAAGCCTTGATGAATAGTCCTTGACTACCGTGATTCAGGTATCGGTATAAAAAAATTATCGATTCATGGATTGTAGCTGTCATGGACGGACAGGATGTTTTTAATTGAATCTTGATCGAAATACAGAAGGTGATTGGTCTGTTTTGGCCTTGAACAGTTTACTGAAGGACTGTGGGTGCTCAAAGCCAAGCTCATAGGCAATTTCACTTACGGTCATGGAACCGGTGGACAACCTTTCCTTAGCCTTTTCAATGAGCTTGTTTTGGATATGCTGTTGGGTGGACTGTCCCGTGATTTGCTTCAAGAGACCGCTAAGGTACTTCGGGGATACGTGCAACCAATCTGCTACCTGCTGGACCGTTGGGATGCCTTTGACCTGGTAGGTTTCCTCCTCAAAATAGGAGTTCAAAAGGTTTTCCAACCGTTCGACAATCTTGTTATGGCCTATACACCGAGTGATAAACTGTCTGTTGTAAAATCGTTGGGCATAGGAAAAAAGGAGTTCCAATTGAGCAATAATGATGTCATGGCTAAAATGATCAATATTGGTATGGTACTCCAATTGAATGTTTTTGAGCATCCCAATAATGGACTCTTCCTCTTTTTTGGAAAGGAACAGTGCTTCATTGGCAGCATAGTCAAAGTATTCATAGCGCTTAATGGATTTCGATAAAGGAGTGTTCCATAAAAAATCAGGATGAACCAGCAACATCCATCCTGTTGGTTTTTCCTCTATGTTCCCACTGACACCGAACACTTGCTCCGGAGCCATGAAAAGCATTACCCCTTCGTTAAAGTCATATTCCTGTTGACCGTATTTTAGCCAGGCGCCGGGATGGCGCTTTAGGGCAATGGTATAAAAGGAGGAAACAATTCGGTCGGGTTCCTCTTGGCCCAGGATAATGGAATCAAAGTTGATGACGCTTACCAAGGGATGTTCAGGGGCCGGCAAGCCCCTGAATTGATGATAATCACCAATGGTACGGAATCTGTAGGGTGCATTGTTATCCATACACCAAGTTAATGGTTATTTTGATAAACCTCCGTCAACTCTTTGGCGAAATCCCTTAGTTTGACCTTTCCCAGTTCCGGTTTGTTCTTCCGGTAATGCTCGGTCAAAAGGCCCGTCTGCAATGCGGCGTACATTTCGGTTAGCCCTTCGGCAATGGTCGGGTTCATGCCGATGGATTTCAGCTGGTCCGATACCATGTCGTCCGTTATGATCTTCCAGGATAGATTGGGGATTCCGAGGGCTTCCCCCAAGATGCGTGCAGTTTCATCCCCGGTGAGTTCCTCGCTGACCACATATCGAAAGCGTGTGCCGCCATCGATCTCCGTAAGCTCCTCAGCCACGGTCCGGGCAATATCAAATGGGGAAACCCATGGAATGGGCCTGGTTCCATGATTGGCAAAGATTGCCCCTTCGGATTTTATGCTTTCCATATAACCATAAAGATTGTAATAAAACGAGGTGGGCCTTACGTGGGTTACCGCCACTTCCGGCCGTAAGGTATTCAAGGCCTGCTCCACATGATAGGCTCCTTTAAGGATGCCGTTCCCTTTTTCCAAATGCCCTCCTATGGTACTGAGATTGACGGCACGTTTGATGCCTGCCCCTGAAAGTGCCTTTGCATAATTGTTCCCCAATCGGGCATAATAGGCAATAAGGTCCAAATTCGGGTCAAAATAATTGTTGGGAGGAACCATGGTGAAAACGGCATCGGCCCCTATAAAGCTTTCAGTCAAAAAACCGACATCCTCGAGACTCCCTATGGATGGGATTGCCCCCATTTGTTTGATGACTGTACTTCGGATGGGACTGCTGCTGATAACTGTAACTTCATGGCCTTGGTCAATTAAGTTTTTTGTCAAAGGTTTTCCAATATGGCCTAAGGACCCTGTAATGGTAATTTTCATGATTTCGGATTAATGATGATTTACACTTTCAAAATTGCTCATATAACTACACCTAGAATGAACCGAACTTCAGCTTTTTGTAGTTAAATGGGCAGTTTTTCCCTTGTCAGTGCGTAATCCATGTATTTGGCCAGGACTTACGAGTCCAGATCTAGCCCTAGCTTAAAGATGTATGTAATAATTCCCAAGTTGGTATCAACTTGGGAATTTTTGTTTTAGGACCATTTTTTGTCCCATATTTTCTGATTTTTAAAAATCTCGTATTCCCGAAAGATTCAAATGGTCATAAATAAGCCCTTTTAATATGTCCAAAAATCGTTACCAAGTTGGTACCAACTATGTACTTTTTTTCAAATTCCTTTATGAGTTTTGCAGTGAAAGTCAAATCAGTGGAAGGACCACCAAATTGAATGAACCCAACGCGGTGGTCTTTTTAAAAACTAGAAAAACTATGGGAGCGACCATTATTACCACAGAGGACCTTATGGAGTTCAAGATGGAACTGCTGGAGGACATCAAGGAATTATTGCACAACAATGAAGGACCGTCCGGAAAGAGATGGCTCAAATCCAAGGAGGTCAGGGAACTATTGGGCATTTCGCCGGGGACCCTGCAGAACCTTCGTATCAACGGGACCCTCCCCTACACCAGGATAGGCGGGGTGCTCTATTATGACCATGGCGAGATCATGGAGGTGCTGGAGCGCAATAAGGTGAATCCAAGATTTTAGCTTGGTTTGGAGGATATCAACTATATCAGGCACCTGAACGGGTTCTTTGATATTGTATCAAGGGACGGCCGTATGAACCCCAGCCATGTCAGTCTGTACATGACCTTGTTCCATTTTTGGAACTGTAGCTTTTTCCATTCGGAATTTTACATCAATCGTGAGGAGGTCATGAAACTATCCAAGATCGGTTCCACCGCTACCTATCATCGTTGCATCAAACAACTCGACCATTGGAATTACGTCATCTATAGGCCCTCACATAATCCGTTCAAGGGCAGTAAGATCAAGATGTTCGATTTTGGTACAAGTACTGAACAAGTGGTGAACGGGAACTGTGATCAAAATCAAACAAGTGGTGAACAGGCCTTAATAGGTATAAAACATAAACAAACCTTTAAAACAATAAAAAACCATGGCAAAGGCGGAAATTTTAAAAATAAAATCCCGTTAGCTCTTCAAAGCAGGGAAAAACCTTCCCAACCTGTTCAATTTCGGGACAACTTAAAAACAGGTTCTGAAAAAGATTACGGGGAACCCTTATGAAATTGGATCATCCACATATCATCAACGAAAGCGGTCGCTCCTATCGTATAGGGGAGTTGGACGGAACCCAGGTCGTCTACAGTTTTGAAAGGATGCTCATGTATCTGGAGGCCAAGGGCAAGCTGATGTTCGGGGATGGCTTTAAGATCTATGAAGAAGATCGAGATATACTCTTGGTCTTGTGCAATTACATCATACGGGATTATGACAACTGCAAAAAATACGGCATCGACCCCAACAAGGGATTGCTGTTGTCCGGACCTGTGGGCTGTGGCAAGACCAGCCTGATGCGGTTGTTGAAATGCCTGGTGCCCCATCAAAGGCCCTATACCGTCATACCCAGTCGCAATGTGGTCTTTGGTTTCAACCATATCGGTTACAAGACCATTGAGGATTACGGAAACGGGCAGTTTTTCTGTTTTGACGATCTAGGTGTGGAACCCATGGGCAGGCATTACGGGAAGGATTGCAATGTATTGGGCGAGATCCTATTGTCGCGTTACGATCTGTTCGTCAACCATAATTTGCGCACACATTGCACGACCAATCTCAATGCCGGTGAATTGGAGGAACGTTACGGAAAACGGGTGAGGAGCCGTATGCGGCAAATGTTCAACCTGGTGGCCTTCGATCAAAAGGCCAAGGACAAACGAGGGTGATAAGTGCAGTCATTTTTCAAATGTATGTAAGCCATTCAAACAGTTTATGATGAGATGTATCAGCCTGTCAAAGATTCTTGAGCTACAGTTTTTAACCCCTTCCATGGGAATGGATTCATTAAATTAAAAAAATGATGTTCATCATAGTGAATGGTTTGATTTCAAAATATGGATGATCTTTGAATTGATAGCACTCATTCGTCCAATGTCCTATGGGAATCAAACTGAACAGCCTAGAATGGATTATAACCCATAAATGTCCTGTAGATCTCTTTTTACCGTTGGAATTTCCAGCTTGATAATGTTTTATGGTGTCATAGGCCAATGTTGTTAACATATGGATTGATTTTGCCGATTATATCCATTTTGGGTTCATTGGGCTTGTGACTTTTAGACAAAAGATCTAAATTGAAAAATACAAATCGGCGTATAATCGATTTTTTAAGGATAATCTAAACAACCTACCCTTTTGTAACACTATGGAAAATCTGGAATTCAGGTTTTTGACAACATTGGTCTTTACTGCTATTTTTGGAGCTTTTGGGATTTATCACCTACTCTCATATCTGATGTTGAGGCAAAGGATTTTACTCCACTACTGTATCGTCATATTTGGACTGGCATTGCATTGGAGCTTATCTTTTTTTATCCATGGTTCCTATGGTGATTCCATGGCGGTCTTTGCCGATAAAGCATCCCTGACCACGGCAATGATAACCACTTTTGGATTATTGATGTTCACAAGGGATTATCTCAATATTACAAGTGGCCGCTATCCCGGATTATCCAAGGCCTACCACTTTTTTATGATCGTTGTGGCCGGTCTTCCCTTGTTGCATTGGGCCAATAATTTGATCACAAGATCGATGGGGCTCAATGACATCATTGTGATGCTTGCTGCCATAATCGCCATGGCGACCATCTTTCTCAATATCTTTTCCGGTTTTCAGCTGTTCAGGGCCCAAAAATTCAATAGGTACTATCTGTATTCCTATGCGCCGATCTTATTGGCGGCCCTCATGTACATCAGTACCTGGCTTTTGCAGCGTTGGTACAGTTTTAATACCGAAGGGATCGTTTTGACCACTTCCGTCTTGATCACCTTTCAGTTGATCCTGTTCTCGCTACTGCTCGGTTTTAAGTATAAATCAATGGAAGCGGAGAGTATGAGAATCCAGAGGGAGGCCAATCGGAAACTGGAGTTCGAGGTGGACCGACAGACCAAGGACCTACAAATCGCTAACAATGCACTCGAGATACAGAATGAGGAGCTGGCAAAGGTAAACGAGCTCAAGAATAAACTATTCTCCATCTTATCCCATGATGTGAGGGCCCCGCTCAATAATATCAGTGTTGTCATTTCAATGGTCGAGGATCAGTTGGCCGATGATGAACTGAAGCCGATCATTGAAAAGCTGAACCTTGAGATCTCAGACAAAATAGATATGGTGAATGGACTGCTTCAATGGTCCTATGGTCAACTCGAAGGGGTTGAACTCAATACAGGGAAATGTAATATATACGAGCTATTTGAAAACCTGCAGGATGAATTTGATAGAACTGCAACAGCTAAGAATATCAGCATTGTCCACGAAGTTTCATGCCCTGAAATCGATTCGGACGATACTATTTTACAGGTCATTTTACGAAACTTGATATCCAATGCCATCAAGTTCAGCCATAAGGGCCAAAAAATAGTTTTATGGTCAAATCAAGATTCCGGACATATTGATATCGGGGTAAAGGACTTTGGGACGGGTATGGACACTTCCTGGTTCAGCAGGTTGGAGCATGGCGACAAGCCACAATCAACCAAAGGCACCTTGGGTGAAAAAGGTACCGGGTTTGGCCTGTTGATCGTCAAGGATTTTGTGGAGATATTGGGAGGTGAACTCATCTGTGAAAGTCAAAAAGATGAGGGCACCAATTTTATATTGCGTTTTCCGTTCAATTCCTGATAAGCTATCTACCGTTTTCGGTTGTTACCTGTTTTTATGGTCTATTCTATCTATGCAGCCTTGACCTTAGCATTGTAATGGGAGGCCGTATCCATCGTAAGGTACTTTTGTATATCTTCCTTTTTCAATGGCTTCTCTACAAACCCGAGCACATATTCCTTGAATTTCTTCGCCGTGATTACGTCGTCCACATTGTCAGAGGAGGTAACGATAACAACATCGATAATGGATGGAAGTTGTTCTAGTCGCATGAACTCCAAAAATTCGAAACCTGTCATCTCGGGCATATTGATGTCCAAGAATACGATCACCTTTTCCGAAGGATCTTCCCGAAACCGCAGGTTGTCCAATGCCAATTCTGGTTTTGTAAAGCTTCTGATGTTGTCCTCAAGGCCTAAATTTCTAAATTGAATCGCATGGATGGTATTGATGAGTTCCTCATCATCCACCAAGTAAACTTCCTTGTACATATCGATAAATTTAAATGTTAAAGGAATTTATCCGCTTTGGTCAATTATCTAAAAAAAATGTTGTTAACTCGTAAAATTTGTGTGTGAACGATCGGAAGAGGTCTACCAGTTGCAAATCTTTCGGTTACCCTAATGACCATATGACCCTAAGGTGAATTTTGACGTTTTGAACCACTTCATGTAATCTTCAATTTGATGTTATCAACATTTGTTTTGGGTTTTCAATTTCAAATTGATGTTGTTTGTATGCAAAACGGGACATTGACAATTCATTTTTATGTTATCAACAAGATACTGATAGTCAATAATTTGAGTTAAAATTTACGTTAATTTTCGAATATCATTAACCGTCTAATATGTAAACGTTTACGATATGCGAAAATCTTTCTTCATTACCCTTTCATTGCTTTTTACATCCAGTGCCCTCTTGGCCCAAATCGGGGGCATCGAGGACTCCGTCAATGATATTTCCGATACCATCCGGGCCATCTTTCCCATTATCCTGGGCGTCATCTTTCTTGTGGGTTTCCTATTTAACGCGGGACACTTTTTTGGTGAGAACGCCGACCTGAAAAAAGGGATCACCCGTGTGCTTGTCTTTGTGCTCATTGCCGGGGCGGTCGTGGGCATCTTTACCTATCTCATTGGAATCGTGGTCTGATGAAACAGTACGAGGTCTATGGAAATATTAGAAAGCGTGCGATGATCATGGGGCTGCCTGTCTCCTTATTTGCCCTGTTGATGGTGTCGGTCATCGGTTCTTTGTTGATTATCATCTTTTCATTCAACTTTGGTGTCATCGTGGGCCTACTGCTCTTCAATGCCCTGTTCTACGGGGCATTGATGCAGTGGGTAAAGCGACCTTTCCAAGTCAAGGTGGTGCCAAACTTTCCCAATACCATCAGCCTTAAACAATTGAATCCTTTTGATGATGTCCAAGCTTAATTTCAACGCATACCATCCTATCCTGGATATCCAGAACCATGTGGTCTTTGGAAGCAATGGCAATGTGGTATTGTCTTACCAGGTTGAACTTCCCGAGATATATGCCCTGTCGGAGTCCGATTTTGAAGCATTGCACGGTATGTGGTTCCAGGCCTTTAAATCCCTGCCCGTGGGTACCGTGATCCATAAACAGGATGTATACCAAAAGAAAGGCTATGATGCCGGGAAACTACCCCAGGATACTTTTTTGGCCAAGGCCACCCATGATTATTTTGTAGGAAGGGAATATTTGGTACATGAAAGCTATCTGTTCTTTGTACTTCCATTGGACAAAGCACTGAATGCCACAAAATATGTCAATCCCTTTCGCAAAGTGGAGAAAGGGCTGCACCGCAAGTTGGATGTACAGGTGGCGGAATTTGTGAGTGCCGTCAACGATGCGGTATCCTATGTCAATAACTCCAAAAATGTGTCCATGGTGCCCATGGAGCCCAAGGGTATCCTGGCCCATACTCATGATTATTTCAATGGGTTCCATACCGATTTTGATACGGACATCCAATTGGGAAAAGGTCCCATTGCCATCGGTGACCATTATTTCGATGTGATGGCCATCAACAATGAAGGTTGTTTTGGGCAGACTGTGCAAAGCAGTGTTCCCAATGGGAAATTCAGTTCGGACGGGTTCAGTTTCCACAGGGGTTTCTTGGACTGTGTGGGCCTGGCATTTGGTGAAAACCATATCATCAATCAGATCCTGTTTTTGGATGACACCCGTAAATGGCGCAATCATTTGGACCGGAAAATAGCCGAACTCTCCAAGAGTTCCAATTTTGGTTCCTCTAATAAGGTGGTCCTTAAAAAGGTCAGGAACATATTGGACCGTATCAACGGGGACGATACCGCGCATATCGTTCGCGGCCATGTCAACATCGTTTTTTGGCATAGCGAGCTCGGGGTCCTGAACCGCATGGCCTCCAATATCAAGGCTCTGTTGAAGGAACAGGATATCCGCCCCTACCATCCCCATGGGGAAGGGCGCAAACATTATTTTTTGAACTCCTATCCCTGTCATGCCCCCAATTTTTCCAATGAGGATCTTTTTGTGATGGACCTTAAGGCAGCACTTTGTCTTTATATCAACAATACCAATTACCGTTCGGATGAAACGGGTATTGTCTTTAATGATAGACAGTACAATGTTCCCGTTCTCAAGGATGTCTGGGATGAAGGGAAAAGACGCGTCAAGGCCCGTAACTTTGCAATTTTTGCTCCCACTGGGGAGGGTAAATCCTTTTTGGCGAACAACATCCTCCGACAATACTTTGAGGCGGATGTTCGGTTGGTCATTATCGATCTTGGAGGTTCCTATGCCAAATTTGCCCAATTGTATCCTGATGATCATGTGGTCCTGCGCTACAAACAGGGCAAGAATTTGGGCATCAATCCATTTTATATAGCGGATCAAGCGGACTTGACCCCTGAACGTTTGGAAGACCTGGTCTTGTTTCTTTTGGAGCTTTTGGCTGAAAATGAAGTGACCAAATCCAAGGAGGTGGCCTTGAAAAAAGTATTGTTATTTTACTATGGCAAGATCGATAACGGACATTCCCTGGCTTCCCTATATCGGTTCGTGGACAAGCACAAGGATACGCTGATGTCAGAGATCAGGGTACGGGAACACGATTTCAATGTCTATGGGTTTTTGCACATCCTTTCCGAATATGTGGATGGGGGACTGTACAGTTTTTTGTTCCATGAAGCAGCGGACCAGACCTATAAAATAGAGGACAAACGCTTGATCGTTTTTGAACTGGACGAGGTTAGGAACAACAAAGAGATCCTATCGGTGATGCTCAAACTCATCAAATCTGCCATTCAACGAACCATTTGGCGGAACCGCTCCGAGCGGGGCATCATCCTGTTCGATGAGTTTGCCAAACAATTGAAGTTTCCCAATGTATTGGAGAGCGTGGAGTTTTACTATCAGGCCATTCGAAAACAAAACGGGGCCATTGGGATCATTCTGCAATCCATCAACCAGCTACCTGAAAATGCCACTTCGGCAAGTATCCTGGAGAATACTCATGTCGTGTACAGCCTGCGGAATGAAAAGGGCTATGATCAACTGGCAAGGCGATTGAACCTCTCCAACCATGATCTCAATCAATTGAAGTCCCTTAAAAACAACCTGGCAAGGGAACGTAAATACACCGAAATCTTTATCAAGGTCGGGAAAGAAAGTAATGTGTTCCGATTGGAGGTGCCCCCAGAGGTCTATGCTGCATATCTCACCGATGGGGTGGAACATGGCCAGATCATGGAACTGTTTGGGCAGCATGGGAACATGGAGCTGGCCATCACGGAATTTATAAATCAACAAAAGAAAACGAAATGAAAATAGATTGTAAACAAACCCTTTGGAACAATTCCAGAACCTGGATTTTAGTGCTGGCTTTGGCCTTATTTCTGCCTGGCCGTGCTACGGCCCAGGGGATGCCGGTGTATGACAATACGAACTTTATCAGTATGACCAAGTCCCTGTTGGAATCGGCCAAGCAGACCTCTGAACTTTTGAAGACCGTCGAGTTTTTAAAGGAACAGAAGGATAATATCGTCAAGGTGAACAATACCATCAAGCAATTGAAGGCGGTCCGGGAATTGGCACGAAACAATGAAATCCTTTTTAATACCGTGCAAAATGACCTAAGGGACATCTTGAACTCCCCCTATATCAAGGCAGGGGAGGTGGAACAGGTATCCAAAGCTTTTGGGACAATTATGGACACCGCCATCGACGAGCTGGATTTTGTGAACCAGATCTTGTCAAGTGATCTCTTGAAGATGACCGATGCGGAGCGTACGGGCATTTTGATGGAAAAGAAGGTTTCTTCACAGGAAATGGTGGCGGAACTGGAGGTCAAGGTACGACGTTACCGGGAGATCATCGCCTTTCGCCGCATGCAGGATATCATCAATAATAGGGAAACTGAGTTTTGATGGCGGGGATTTATTTGGGCATAGGATTGGAATATGTGGATGCGGTCTTCCAGACTATCAAGGACAGTGACTTCTCCCAGTATACCATTGTGGGGATGAAAGGCTTGGCCGTGCTGTTCTTTTTGATCAATTTGTTGAAGAAATACAATGAGGGCATCGCAACTGTCGATGGTCATACCTGGGGGTTGACCCCTGTGGAGTTGGCCAAGAATTTCTTGGTGGTGCTCTTGGTCATCTTTTCCACCGAAGTATTGGGGGTGTTCGATGGGATTCTGGTGGCCATTGAAGCCCAATACCGGGACACGGCTCCGGCACTCCTCCCATTACAGTTGCAGGATGTAGACCTGGAACGGGACGTGGGTGCCTTGGAAGCCGCCAAGAAAGCTATGGCCCTGTTGTACGATGCCTTGGTCACCCCTTTGTACGGTTTGAAGGTCTTGGCCTTTATCATTGGGGTCATTCTTTGGTTGATGGACCTGTTCATCTATCCTTTGTTCCTTGCAGAACGGTATTTCCTGTTGGGGATCCTACAGGCCTTTTTTCCCTTGGTTATCAGCTTGGCCGTCTTTGAAAAGTTTCGTCCCCTGGCCTATCAGTTTTTTAAGCTTTATGCTGCCGTATATATGCTTGTGCCGGCCTTCTTTTTGGTCAATGTGTTCGTGAACAACCTCTATAGGGAAATCAGCACCAACTTTTGGGGCAACCTCTTTGGTTTTGATTGGAGCAGTGAATTCTTTGTTTCAATCATTGAGCTCGGTACCATTGGTTTTATCGTTTTGCTCAAATTCAAATTGTATCGAAGGGCGACCAGTTTTACCCTTCGATTGTTTACAGGTTAAATTATTGGATTTATGAAAACACCTTTTAAGAATATAGTGCACGTGTTGCGATTGAACCGATGGGTGGTTCTATCGGTGGTTGTCATTGCGGGATTGGTCTGCTTGGTTTCTGTGCTACTTGTAGCCAAGATGTATAGGGAAAGCTTGAATCATGCCTTTATGGTCAGTAGGGAAGGGGAGGTCATTCCTTTGGTGTGGAAGCATCAGCAGCAAAATCTGGAGGTTGAAGCATTGGCCCATTTGGAACAATTCCATAATTGGTTCTATGGTGTCGATGCGGGGAGCTATGAAAACCATATGGAAAAGGTCCTTTGGTTGGGTGACGCCAGTGTTGCCGAAGTCTACCGGCAAAAGAAAGCGGATGGTTTTTATAATCGATTGCTGCAGTATTCTTTGGTGCAACAAGTGGAACGCATTGATTCCAAAATAGTGATGGGCGAGGAATATATGGAGTTCCAGACCCGGACGCACCTTCAAATCCGTAGAGGTTCCGTTCTGGATACCTACGAACTGGTCACTTCGGGCCATTTGATTCAAGTGGAACGAAACTTTCCGCACAATCCCCATGGGTTGTTGATCACTGATTTTTTTGAAAACACACTCCGTAAAATTGAAACTTATGAAAGCACAGAAAAATAAAATCGTTTTTGTTCTGCTGATAGTTTTTACCGTGCTGTTCATTTCAGTATACAGCATACTGACTTTTGGAAAGGACAAGGAAGAAGAACTGGACTCGGAACATATTCCATTGCCCGATCTGGAAGATACTTCTGTTGATTATGAATCCAAATTGGAGGCCATAGAGGCCATCAAAGAAGAAAAACAATCAACGGCACCGTCCATCTATCCAGATCATATGATGGATGACAAGGGATATTTCAACCCTGACTATATGGAATATGAGAAACAGCGAATTATTGACAGTGTCTATCAGTCTAACTTTGTTATGGCTATTAGCCCTCCTATGGAAAAGAAGGACAGGTTGTCCGAACAGGTGTTGCGGGATCCCGTCCTTCCCGATTCGATCAACTTAGAGGTATCCGATTCGATTTCTACACAAAAAATGGAACTTGAACATCAGTTGTTTTTTGCTTCACATCCCACATTGGATGTTGAATTTGATGGATTGGCCCATGTGGATGGGAACCAGATTGTCAAGAATGGTCATCGTTTAATCCTTCGATTGGATACCGCTATGTATTTTAATGGCCATCACTTTCCCATAGGTTCCCGTATCTATGGATTTATAAAGATCAGACCGAACCGTATCCTATTGGATATTGTCAAAGTAGGGAAATATCATGTAAAGTTCAAAGCCTTTGACCTCCAGGATGGCCAGGAAGGTATCTATGTGGAAAACCAACTTCGTGGGGAAGTGGTGGAAAGTGGACTGGATGCTGCACTTGGGGAAATCAATATCCCCGGCATTCCACAGGTAGGTGGTGTCAAGCGCATCTTTCAACGTAGGAATCGATCGGTCAAAGTGGCTATCCAACATCAATATCAAATCAAATTAGTACGTGTACCATGAAAACAATGAAAATTACTTTTATCCTCTGGATAGGTTTGGGCATACAAGGTGTGTTCGGACAACGAAACTTGGATACCATTTATGCCAATGACCACAATACAGTGGCGCTATTTTTTCCCGGACCTATACAACGGGCCGTGACCGGGGATGAGGATTTTGTTTTTTCCTATGACCGGGAATCGGCCGGACGCCTGGGTCTATTGCGGGGAGTGGCAGGGGTAGACAGCAATCTATTGGTGATCACTACCAATGGGGATGTATATGCCTATATACTCGCCTATGGGAAGTCACTTCCCCAATTGAATTACTTTATTGATGAGAAGGCCAAGATCGGCATGGAGCATCCTGAAAGGATAATGGATGTAAAGGACAGTTTAATGACGTCTCCCAACCCTTATGAGGGACAATGTAAGCTTCTTTTGGATAGAGCACCAAGAAAATTGGGCACTGCGCGCAGCCATCGGATTCGGCTTCGATTGGAGGAGATGATGTATAACGGTGATGAAGTGTACCTGATTGTAGGTATTAGAAATGGTTCCGAAATCGACTTTGAAATGGACCGTCTGGATATCTTTCGTGTCAACAGCAGTAAGAAGCGAAGGGCTTCCCATCAGGAAATTTCACTTCAACCATCATATGTGTGTCCTGGGAACGCTTTGATTCAAAGAGGAAAGGAGATTCGATTGGCCTATGTATTGCCCAAGTTTGTATTGGGGAAAGGAGAATCCCTAAAGTTGGTCCTTGAGGAAGTGCATGGGAACAGGCGTGTGGTTCTTTTGAAGTAGTTATTGTTTTGTTCTGATTTTAACCATGGCACCCATTGGGCTGCTTCCCTCCAAATCCATTGGGAACCATGCTATTGTCAATGAGGTCCGGAGAGAGCTGGATAGAGGGGTGACAAATGATTTGATATCGGTTAAAGTTGTACAGGCTTTTTACATGGCAAAGAACATGGACAGGAAGCAACTGTTCTTGAATCGTTCTGTTTTCAGCAACAGTAATTCCAGGCTTTCGAACTATTCCCAAGAACAATATCAATCTCTTTTTTGAAAATCTTTATAGGGTAGGACTTACTTTCTCTTACTTCACCATTTTATGGAATTCGGATACTTTACTTTGTGTTCCCTGGATGTATACAATGTCTCCTTGTTTTAATATTTCCTCGGGTTGTACGGTATCCAACATTTCATTTTTTCGTTTGATCCCTAAGATGGTTATGCCATATTTTGCTCTAAGATTTAATTCGTTTAGGGGCTTTCCTAGAAATTTGTTACTGTCCGAAACAAGTCGAAGGCAAGTAATATTGAAGTCCGCAATATTCTTTGGGCGATAGTTTTTTTGAAGTTTGAGTTCACCTTTGAACAATTGATAATTGTCCGCACGTACTTTATCCACAAGTAGGTCGATGTCGTTTTCGGGTACTAGGAAGTTTTGAAGCACATGGGCAAATATTTGTACGGATGTTTCAAACTCTTCCGGGATCACTTCATCAGCTCCCAATGCCATCAGTTCCGAGGTTTCTTTGACATATCTTGTGCGTACCACAAGATAAATGGAGTCGGAGTATGACCTTATGTTTTTGATGATGGTCTTGGTGGCTTGATCGTCCGAGATGGCAATCACCACTGCTCTGGCATCGGAAATATGGACCGCTTGAAGAATATGGTCCTGTGTTGCATCTCCATATAGAATAGGCACTCCTTTGGCCTTTTCCTGACGTACGGCCTCGGCATTCATCTCGATAATGACATATGGAATGTTATTTGCCGCTGCAGCCTTGGCCAAGTTGCTCCCATTGATGCCGTATCCAATTATGATCAAATGATTTTCCTGTTTGTTTTGCGGTACTCCGGATATAGTTTTATCGGAAACCAGGGTGGGGTCCAATCCCATTTTTTTGGATACTCCGATAAACTTGTTCGCAATCCTTTCTGAAAAAATGATGACAAAGGGGGTAAGTATCATGGAAACAATGGATATGGACAAGAAATATTGATTGGTTTGTTCACTTATCAATTCGTATTCGATCCCTACCCTAGATAGTATAAAGGCGAATTCACCTATTTGAAATAGGGATAGACCGGTAAGCAGGACAGTCCGTGTCGGATAGTTCAAAACAGCCACCGCAAGTCCAGCGATTATTGATTTAACAATGAATACCCCCAATACCAGAAGCAATATCAATGGAATGTTGCCAAGAAAAAAATTCAGGTCGAGCAACATACCTACCGAAACAAAGAAGAAACTGGTAAATAGTTCACGAAAGGGCAGGATAACACTGGTCGCCTGATGACTGTATTCGGATTCCGAGATAATCAATCCTGCGATAAATGCTCCTAAAGCCAAGGATAAGCCAATTTCAGAAGTAAGAAAAGCAATCGCAATGCAGATGGTGATCGTGACCAACAGAAACAATTCCTTACTATTGGTCCTGGCCACTGCATGCATCAAGTTTGGCACAATGTAACGGGTGCTGATAATGGTGATTACCAAGACGACCGCAAATTTTAATAACAGTGAAAGCACACTGAGACCAATATTATCGGAAACCCCAGCGATAAGGGGAGTGATCAGCATCATGGGAACCACAATGATGTCCTGGAATATCAATATGGCCAAGGCGTTTTTGCCGTGTGGAGCGGAAATTTCTTTTCGGTCCTGTAATGTTTTGAGAACCACTGCCGTGCTGGACAGGGAGAATAAAAAACCAACAAACACCGATGCATTCCATGGATACCCGAGAAAATAATAGATCGTTCCCGTTGTAATGGCGGTTAGCCCAACTTGTATGAGACCGCCAACCAAAACGGTTTTTTTTATCGATACCAGTTGCTTTATGGACAATTCCATGCCGATTACAAAGAGCAACAGGATAACACCGATTTCAGATAGAATCTCCACCTGTTCCACCGCATTGATCAAGCTAAGTCCATATGGACCTATTATTATTCCGGTCAATAGAAAGCCAATAATGGAAGGTAACTTGAATTTTTGAAGCGCAAAAACAATCAACGTGGAACAACCGAGAAGTATTAGGATGTCCTGCAATAATGGTATATGCATGAGTGATCAGTTTATTTTTGAACCGCTTGGGATTACCAAAGGATTGAATTACAAAAGCGTTTACAAATATAATCGGTTTGTTCGTCTTACAACTGGAGGCGCTACCCTGTTACATCTGCTTGCTGGTAATAAACCTTTAGGAGCTAGGTTGCAAAGGTATTTCTTTGTCTATTTTCGATATTTTTTTGTTAGCCTAAGGATGAGGGTTTTGGATGGGCTCAAGATACCTTGCATATGTTGGGAAAACCTGCCATCCGTGGGATACTTTCTTTGGTTTGTGATGTTATTAAAGACCAGTGCCACCACCAGCAGGATCAATACTCCGGTCAGTACTGGGTATAGTATATATAGGTAGCCGAGGGATTTGATATGGTCCGTACCTATTACGGCGATCAGTGCGGTCGCTCCTCCCGGAGGATGTAAGGTTTTTGTGTATTGCATGGCTATGATTGATAAGGAAACGGCCAAAGGTGCACTGATCCAAATAGGTTGTGGCACCAATTTATATACGGTTACCCCAATAATGGCGGATATGAGGTGTCCCCCGATCAAATTTCTTGGTTGGGCCAAGGGACTTTGAATGGCACCATAGATCAATACACAGGTTGCCCCAAAAGAACCGATAAGGAAAACATTTTCCATGGGCAATAAATACAGACTTTGGATATAACCAATTAATGCGACCCCGATAAAGGAACTGATAAAAGACCAAAAAGTTTCTTTGCGGTCCACAAGGGTTTCTTTGTAGATAATATACTTGCCGACCCTGTACCTGCGTTTAATTTTTTCCTTCATCATTGACCTATTTTGACCTTCAAAGGTAGGAATCCATGACGATTGAAAGAATGAACGGATTCGCTAAGATCAGATCAAATTATAAGCCGTTACACCTTGATTATTCCATAAGCCCTGTCCTTAATGGGCTGGAGCAGTGTTATTACTGTTCAACCGTATTTTTGTCGATCTCTTTACCTTTACAAATGGTACAAAATACCTGTATTCTGTTAAGGGGTTTGGCCGTTCCAAATGACGGGGAAAGCTGTTTTGGCAATAGGTCAATGAAGGTTCCTAAAGGAAAAAAAGCATGTATACCAAAAGTTATCGGACCTAATCTTCCATTTCCTCCAATGCAATGCTGGCATGTGAATATGCCGCACCTGCACGCATTTCAGCTGCGACCCAAATGGCTTCCATGATTTCTTCCTTACTTGCTCCTTTGCGCAGTGCCATCGGTGTATGTGCTTTGATACACCATGGACATTGTGTGACATGTGCCACAGCGACCGCGATCAGTTGTTTGGTCTTTTCATCCAAGATACCTTCTTTGAATACGGAACGGCTGAACTTACGCCAAGCTTCATTTTGCTTTGGCGCCAGGTAAGCTTTCTTTTTTATCACGTCTTTTTTGTTGTCCATATGAATTATTTTTAAGAGTGGAATAAGCACCATTCAACATCCGGGACCATTTGATTTTTGGTAAGACCGATGTTAGGGCTATGTACTAAATTAAAAAACAGTTTCTTCTTCCTTCACACAAAGGCATGGGTTCCTGATGTTTAAAGAATAATCCTTTTTTGGGAATAGTTATGGGTTTGTGTTGAAAATATTTAGGTTTCTGGATTTGATGATAAAAATCAGGGTGTTCTTTTTGACAATTTTCTGTCCTTGCTCAAATGAATTGTATTTCAGATTCCACAGCCATTATAACTAGCGCCTTCAACTCTTTTAGGACCGTCAGTGTGTGTTCTTTTTTGGCTGGAATGATTGATACATCGCCTTGGCCGATTTTATATTCGGCATCTGGCATTTTTATCAACACTTCCCCTTGTTTGACCATAAGAACCACTTCTCCTGTACTGTGGTGCGGTGGCATGATCATGCCATTAAGCCCTGTTATCTCCAGAACCTTATGTGTCGTCCCTACGGTCATATCCTTTACTTGGGGCCTGTTCATTGTTTCCATAATCAATTGTTTTTGATTTCCCCCCATTGTTCCTTTTCAATATCGCTCCAAAGTGTTGGGAAGAATTTACGCTGTTGGAACCTTGGATGTAAATATTTTTTCCATTGAGACCCTCCAGTGGCCACCTTCTGCTCATTGTCACGTTCTAGATAATGGCTAGCGGTCGTTAAGTGTACCAAGGGCCATTTCACATTATAGAGGTGATCAAACTCCTTGAGAGCATCGAGTAGCAGAGCCGATATGCCCTGCATTTCACCGATTTGATCCTGTAGTGTTCGTCCATCCATTTTTTTTGCAAAGGCTATGAGATCGTCCAGATATCTTTCCTCAAATCTTTGTAATGTCCATGTCTTTTTTTGGCTCGTACGGTCATGACCTGCATCCTTCCAATAGATATGTTCAAAATAATCCGAAATGGAAGGGTTTTTGGGCAACCTTTTCCTGCCTTCCCTGTTAATAAGGTTTTTCAAAGGGGTGCACAGGATTTCTATATATCGGAATTGAACACTCTGGAAACCACTGGCGGGCGTTAATGTCTTTCGAAACTTTTGGTATTGTCCATAGTCCATTCCATCTTTCATGATATCAAAAGAATTGATGAGCATGGAAGTGTATCGTGTGCAACGTTTGATTTTTGTGAGCATATAATGTTCATTGATCTCATCCCTGTCCACAAGTTGTTCCAGTTCATGGCGTATCATCTTTAAAAAGAGCTCCGTGACTTGATGATACATGATAAAGATGATTTCATCCTTGAATGGGGTGCGGGGCTTTTGCAGGCTCAGTAAAGTATCAACTTCGATATAGTCCCAATAGGTGATGGGGTTGGCATGGAGCAGTCCTTCCAAATAAGTTTCTGGGTTTTCACCCATTTCCTGGTATTTGTCCATGAGCCGCTCGATGGTATTCGACATATTTTGATTTTAATATGGTTATTTTCCAAAAAATAATTGACCGCCTTTGGTACGGTGAGTCCATCAAAATTCATGGTTATGTGCCATTGACTTTTTGAGGGGCAAGATATGGTCCTTGTACCAAGTGTCCGATGTTATCTGGCACCTTAATGGCCGGTCGTTAGCAAATATAACACTAAAAGTAATTCGGATAAAATTATCCGAAATAAATATTTTACTTGTATTGTTCCTTAGGAAAGGAGGGATGTTTAGGCATGACAAGTGGATGTTTATGGGGGTTTACAAAGGAAGAGACTCGCTGTTGTATGGTGGTTTAGGATGGGGTCCATTGGGGTCAATGGGGATGATCTGAGGGGGTATTTACCTTATGGTCACTTCTTCCATTTCAATATGGAAGGTATCCTGTTTTAAGGTGGAGCGGAGGTAAACAATGATATCTTTTTTTGTAAAGGTCGATCTATACTCAAACCTTAGGCTGCTGCTGTCGGCATAGCATAGATCATTTTCCCTGGTGCTATTTGATAGATAGGATATGTCATAATACTGAGCTAACCGTTGTATGAATTCCTTTTTTATGTCAAGGGTGATCAACTCATCCTTGGAATAAATGGATTGACTGGACTTCTTAATAAATATTTCCGAAAGCATGACTTTCATAGGCATTTACGGATTGTCTCGGTTGAAATATTCAATTTTCAATTGGAACATCTCTGCCATTTTTGCGGCCCTGATTTTGGCTTCTTCAGCTTTTTCACCGATAAAGTTCTCATCAATGGTCTCAAAAAAAAGATGCTTCCAATGCTCGAAGTGTTTCCCTACCACCGCTAGTTTGAGATGAGGGGCGAATGGGCTGCCATGGTAGGTGTGGTCCTCCAAGAGGACGGTTTGCCAAAAGCTGTACATTTTTTCCAAATGTTTTGGCCAATTGTCTTGGATCACTCCATTGAAAATAGGGGCGAGCAAGTCATCCTTGCGAACTTTTCCATAAAAGCTGTCGACCAGTAGTTCGATTTCTTCCAAACTTTCAATCTGCTTCATTGCTGTCAATTATTTTAGGGGGTTGTAAGTGATGCTCCCTTTGTACCATATGATCCGTTGATAAGTGGGATAAAACATTCAAAGTTAAAAAGAATCCAAAATAATTAGGATAAATTTGTCCGAAAATATACGGTTCAAATGAAGTCTGCTATTCGAACACGGAAACAAACCATAAGAAATCAGATGTTGCGGTGTCGGGATCAGATGCCCGAATCACAAAAATTGGTTTATGATGAATGGATATGTGAAAGCCTATGGGAAGAGGTGGTATCCCGTCGGGTCAAAACATTGCACACATACCTGCCCATGGGCTCTGAAATGGATATTAGCCCCTTTATAGAACAATGTCTTGAGAAGGACCTTGTGGTAGTGGTACCTAAAACCTTACCTAAAAGAAGGTTCGAAAACTTAATCCTGACTTCCTTGCAAGCGTTGGAGAATGGTGTGTTCGGGACGAGATTTCCTTCCGGAAACCATATTTTTCAAGGGATGTATGATATGATTGTCATACCGGGATTGGCCTATGATACCGAAGGCTATCGACTTGGATATGGGGGAGGCTATTATGATACTTTTTTGGCAAAGCAAAACAACACATTCAAGATCGGAATTTGCTACCCTTTTCAAAAAATGGAAAGCCTACCGAAAGAATCCCACGATATCCGGTTGGATAAGGTGTTGAGTTCCTTTGACCTTGAAGATGGAAATAATCGGTAACCACCTATATGCATCAGGGTTTTCCCATCAATGATCAAGTTATAATGCTCGATTCACTTCTATAGCCAAACGGTGCAAAACGTTGCCATGGAATCAAAGAGCAAAAAAGACAGGTACTAGGTAATATCCCTGAGATTTTATTGAGGACAGTCGAACTGTACATTATTTGATTTCCTATTTAACCCATTTTGTCTATCATTTTAAAGAAGTGATAAGAGCGAAAATTCAAGTAATGCTTCCTTATAATAAAATATAAAAAGGTCATTTAATATTATATTAAATAAATTTGTTTTATTTTGGGGCCGAGATTTTTGTTTCGAACCATTCTTACGAAAGGGGAGGAGCGAAACTCTTGATCGTATCATTGACCAACCATATATTTTAAGTGTGTATAACATGAAGAACAAAAAAGCGGATTCGGATAAAAAGGGTTTCAAAAAGAACATTGATTATTGGATGAATACCAAAAATTGGTGGGGGCCATTGTTGTTCATATTGATCATAAGCTTGGCAGGCGTTGGCATGATCGGGTTTCAAACCTACAACGATGCACCACCTATGACAGGTTTCCAGACCCAGGATGGTACACTGCTGATAAGCAAGACCGACATAGAAAAGGGTCAGATCGTCTTCCATAAGTATGCGCTGATGGAATATGGGGCTTTCTTTGGGGATGGGGCACAACGAGGTCCTGATTTTACTGCTGAGGCCCTTCATCAGATAACCATACATGTCAATGATTACTATCAAAAGCAATATCTGGTTGAAAATGGTCGCCCCGCTTATCTTGATGAACAAAAAGTAATCGCCGAAAGGGTGAAACGGGAGCTCAAGAAGAATAGTTATGACAGTACAGAGGATATTGTTGTATTGAGCGATGCCTACGTGTATGCTTTGGAAAAAGTCAGGAATTACTATTTAAATGTTTTCTTGGATACTTCCAGTGAGAGTTCTTTTCCCTTGAAAAATTATATAACCGATAAAGAGGAGCTTCTTCATCTTTCCAATTTCTTTTTTTGGGGAGCATGGGTTTGCGTCACCGAAAGACCGGGTGAGGATTTTAGCTACACGCATAATTGGCCCTATGATGAAGAGGCAGGCAATACCCCAACTTCCCCAGTGGTTTTGTGGAGTGTATTGGGGTTGTTGGCCTTTGTGCTTATGTGTGGGGTGGTATTGTACTTCATAGGACAGTACAATCAGTTGTCGAACAAATTTTTCAAACCTTCCGCCAAAGAATTATTGACCGCTAGAAGTGTCAGGGACTTTGTGCCTACAAAGACCCAAAGAGCGTCGTACAAATTTTTCTTTGTGGCCATTGTTTTGTTTTTTGTACAGGTATCAAGTGGTTTTGTGACCATTAATGAATTTGTGGATTATCTGGGGTTTTTTGGTGTTGACCTCTCGGAATCTTTCCCTATCACGGTTTCCAGAAGTTGGCACCTGATGCTCTCTCTATATTGGATATCGACTTGCTGGATTGCTTCTTCCATTTTCATTCTACCGATTTTGGCCAAAAAAGAAGTGGAACATCAGCTTCGACTGATCAATTTGCTTTTTGTTCTTTTAATGGTTCTGGTCGCTGGTTCCCTAACAGGCATGGTCTTGGGCCCTATGGGACTTTTAGGGGATTGGTGGCATGCTTTGGGCCATCAAGGATGGGAGTTCGTTGATTTCGGACAGGCTTTCCAGGTACTGCTCATGCTTATCTTTGTGCTATGGGGCATTGTGGTGTTCAGGGGGATCAGACCTGCATTTGTCAAGGGGATGCCCTGGAATCTTCCCAATTGGATCATGTACTCCATAATTGGTATTCCCCTATTGTTTATCTCTGGTTTTGTGGCCCGACCGGAAACCAATTTTGTTATTGCCGATTTTTGGAGATGGATGGTGGTACATATGTGGGTAGAGGCATTTTTTGAAGTGTTCATTACCGTTATCGTGAGCTACCTTATGGTGTTGATGGGACTTGTGAGTAGAAATGCCGCCATAAGGGTCATCTATTTTGCAACCATTCTATTTTTGGGCACTGGTCTTTTGGGGATTTCCCACAATTTTTATTGGAATGCCAAGCCTGTGGCAACGATGGCCTTGGGCAGTATATTTTCCACATTACAATTCGTACCCCTTATTTTATTGACCGTAGAGGCTTGGCGGTTCAAGAACATGCCCCGAATTGCCCTTGAGGGAATCAAACCGAGCGAATTGGGTGATTTCGGGTTTTCTGAGGTGTTTTTGTTTTTGATCGCAGTGAACTTTTGGAATTTCTTTGGGGCGGGAGTATTGGGAATCATTATCAATTTGCCCATAATGAACTATTATGAGCATGGCACGTATCTAACCGTAAACCATGCCCATGCCGCTCTGATGGGGGTATATGGGAACATTTCGCTCGCGGCCATGTTATTTTCCTCCAAGCTGCTGTTCAAAAGTAAAAGATGGAATAAAAAATTGGTCACGGTTTCTTTTTGGTCCATTAATATAGGTCTGATGCTGATGGTGGTCTTGGACCTTCTTCCAGCAGGTACCATTCAATTCAAAGCCGTGGTCGAGAATGGACTTTGGTTTGCCAGGTCCGATGAGTTCATTGGTGGTGGGGTGTTTCAATCCTTGACCTGGTTGAGAGGTATAGGGGCCTGTGTTTTTCTTTTTGGAGGAGTGGTTCCCTTACTGTTGTTCATCGTGTCAAGGGCGAGTTCATTGAAACGTTCCGGGGACACAGAAACAAGTTTGATACAAATATCAAGACATGATAATATGTAAACATTTCAGCTTTGATTCGGCCCACTTTTTACCGAAGGTTCCAGAGGGACATAAATGTAAGGGGATTCATGGCCATACCTACCGATTGACCTTGTATTTTGAAGGAAAATTGGATAATGAACTTGGATGGGTCATGGATTTCACGGACATAAAAGAAGCGGTCAACCCAATTATTGAGTGCGTTGACCACAAATTGTTGAATAATATAGCGGGACTTGAAAACCCCACATGCGAGCATATTGCAATTTGGTTGTGGAATAGGATCAAGGACAAAGTTCCACAACTCTGCAGGATTAGACTGTATGAAACCCCTACATCGGGGATTGTTTATGAAGGCGTATAGATGATAGGGAAAAAGCAGTGCTCCGAATTTCTCGATTATGATCATCATGACAAATCGATTCCTTTTAGGGAAATGATCATCCCGTTCTCTTCCATCTCTGTAACAAGTTTAGCAATGGACTTGTCCTTAAAATTACGCAGAATCTCTTCCTTGAAGGGTGATACAATATGGTGGACTGGACAGGGATTTTCATTGTTGCACTTGGAAAGCCCCAAGAAACAATCATCAAAGATATATTCCCCATCTATGCAGGAAACAACTTGCCAAAGCGTATTTTCCATATTTCCTTCGTCCAAAAAAAAGCCTCCTCCCGGCCCCTTGCTTGAGGAAACCAATTTATTTGTGGTCAGGTTACGCAGCAGTTGTGCCAAAAAAGGTTGTGGCACTTCAAGCTCCTCAGCTATTTTTTTTGCCCCGAGTTTATTGTTCACAGTACTATGGATAGCTAAATACACTACAGCGCGGATAGCATACTTACAAGCATTGGTCAGCATATGGCGATCATGTTTTATACCTGTAAAGATAATAAAAAGATGATTTTATCTTTAATTGTGATATTTATCATTTTTTACCATTGGCGAAGCAGCTAGTTTCGCCCCGCGAACAACCTTTTATAAACTTCGGGTATCACTAAACTTAAAGAACGGTGGCCGATAATGAAATAGCATACCATGAACATAGGACAACATATTGATCTTTTTGCACCAGAAATTGAGCTTTACCAGGAGATTCAAAGACTTAAAAGGGAAAAAAATGCGGTACTGCTCTCTCATTACTATCAGCGCCCTGAAATACAGGAGGTTGCCGACTACGTAGGGGATAGCCTGGATCTTTCACGGGCAGCGGCCAATACTGATGCGGATATTATCGTATTTGCCGGGGTGCATTTTATGGCAGAAACGGCCAAGATCTTAAATCCGACCAAAAAGGTATTGTTGCCCGATCTGACTGCAGGTTGTTCACTGGCCGACTCCTGCCCACCAGAAGCTTTTGAGCCCTTTGTGAAAGCACATCCGGATCACGTTGTGGTCACGTACGTCAACTGTTCGGCAGAGATCAAGGCTATGAGCGATTATGTGTGTACCTCTTCCAATGCCCTTGAGATCATTTCAGCGATTCCTAGGACCGTTCCCATAATATTTGCGCCGGACAAGAACCTGGGCAGCTACCTGATTGAACAGACCGGAAGGGATATGTTGTTGTGGGATGGCAGCTGTATGGTCCACGAAGCTTTCTGCATCGATAAATTGTTGGATTTATGGAGAAAACACCCGGATGCAAAAGTAATTGCCCATCCTGAGTCCGAAAAACATATCTTGAAAATAGCGAACTATATCGGTTCCACTTCTGCAATGATTGCCTATGCAAAGCATCATCCTAAGGAAAAGTATATTGTAGCTACCGAGGCCGGTATCCTCCATGAAATGCAAAAAGAAGTCCCGAATACCATACTGATCCCTGCCCCGGCAATGGAGGACAATCATTGCGCCTGTAGCGAGTGTGCTTTCATGAAAACAAATACCCTTAAAAAAACATACCGCTGTCTCAGGGATGAGACCCCTGAGGTTGAAGTTCGGGAATCCATTGTGGAAAAAGCTTTGATTCCCATAGAACGAATGTTGAAACTTTCCAAATAAGTCAAGGATGGTTTCAACGGATTACCTAGTGATAGGCTCGGGAATTGCCGGATTGTCTTTTGCCCTAAAGATGGCACATAAATTTCCCGACCGTACCGTATGCATCACGACCAAATCCGACGCAGGGGATTCCAATACAAAATATGCACAAGGAGGTGTTGCGGCAGTATCAGATTTGGAAACAGACTCTTTTCAAAAACATATATCCGATACCTTGGTCGCAGGGGATGGACTATGTGATACCTCTATAGTGGGGATGGTGGTAAGGGGAGGTCCTGAACGAATAAAGGAATTGATGTCGTGTGGTGTTCCTTTTGATAAGGGAAAGAATGGTCAATTGGCCTTAGGACGGGAGGGAGGCCATGCAGAATGCCGCATTGTACACCATAAGGACCATACGGGACAAGAGATAGCATCCGCCCTTTTAGATCAAGTATATGGACGGCACAACATTACAGTCTTTGAGTACCATTTTGCCATAGACCTTATAACGGAGTACCGGATTTATGGAACCAAACCAAGTAAACCGACTTGTTTTGGAGCTTACATGCTTGACCAAAATACGGGTAAAGTGCGGACCTTTCGAGCAAGGAACACGGTTTTGGCCACTGGTGGGATCGGAACGATCTATGGTCATACCACAAATCCCTCGGTGGCCACTGGGGATGGTATTGCCATGGCATACAGGGCAGGGGCGCAGATTCAAGATATGGAGTTTGTCCAATTTCACCCTACAGTACTTTACGAAGGCAAGGCTGGCCAGTCATTTTTGATCTCGGAGGCCATAAGGGGTTTTGGTGCATATTTAAGAAACCAAAAGGGACATCGTTTTATGCCCGATTACGATTCAAGAGCGGAGCTTGCACCCCGGGATATTGTTTCCAGAAGTATTGACCAAGAGCTCAAAAAATATGACGATCCTTTCGTATATCTGGACTGTACACATCTAAATTCAAAAGCGCTCAGGGTACAGTTTCCCAACATTTATGAAGCATGTCGGAAGCGGCAAATCAAGCTTGAAACGGATTGGATACCCATTGTTCCAGCCGCACATTACCTCTGTGGTGGCATTATGGTGGATTCAAACGGAAGAACGACCATAACCAATCTTTTTGCCTGTGGGGAATGCTCCAGGACTGGATTGCACGGGGCCAATAGATTGGCATCCAACTCCTTATTGGAAGCCTTGGTGTATGCCCATAATATTTTTGAGTATTTGGGATACCAGAAGCTATTTTCACCCTCGGTCGTTATGCCTGAATGGGAGGATATGGGAGTTGATGCTATCCAGGATGGAAACCCTGTCGGACAATACAGGGATCGATTACAGCTACTTATGCAAGATGATGTGGGGATTGTCCGAAGTACCGCGCGTTTGCAAAAAGCAATCAAACAATTGGATACGATGTACAGCGAAATAGAGGAACTATATCGGACAACAAAAATGAACGTAGCCCTTTGTGAATTGCGGAATATGGTCCATGTGGCCCGTCTAATTGTCGAGCAGTGCCTGAGGAGAAAGGAAAATAAGGGCGGGTTCTACAATATTGATTTTGAGCTTGTCAGAAATGTTTAAAAACTAAATAGGTAATTATATGTCACAAAATGTAAAAAATATGATTCAAGGCGGAATCGAAAATGGGATGGATTATATCGAATATGTCACCGTGCTGAACGAACTTGTCTCAAAGGGAAAAACCACCGGGTCAGAACAAAGTGAGCAACGGATCGCCCATACAAAATTAAACGCATCCAGGATACGAAGGATAGATAAAACGGTATCCATTGCAGAGGACCAACTGAAGGTGTTCCAGAACATTTCCGAAAAACAGGTTTGGTTGGTGCTGTTGGAGAGTTGGTGCTCTGATGGTGCACAAGCTATACCTGTCTTCAACAAGGTGGCCAAATCGACCCCGAAGATTGAGTTGAAAATTATCATGAGGGATGAGAACCCAAAACTCATGGATCGTTTTCTAACCAACGGGACACGCTCCATTCCCAAACTCCTTGTCTCGAACGAGGAGGGTGATCTATTGCATATTTGGGGACCGAGACCTGAAGTGGCCGCTAAGATGGTCGAAGCGTATAAAGAACAATATGGGAAAGTGGATGAAAAGTTTAAAAGGGAGCTACAGATCTGGTATAACAAAGACGGAGGCAAATCCATAGTGGACGAACTTATCAGGATGTTAAGTCCACTATGATATCAGTGCTGTTAATTTGGGCAAATGACAGCAAGGCAATGACATCTACAATCCAGCTCCGTTGAATGGCTTCAATAGGGGCAAGGTTGAAAAAGCATCATTGACGTGCCATTTCCTTCAAATGAAGCATTTGGTCTGATATGCCATCCAGGACTGAATTGAAATCCACCAAAACCCTTAACGTTTGCGCGTTGTTGTAAAGGTCCTTATTTGCACTTCCAAATAGGTTTTGATAATAAGAAATCCCTTCGTGCAAATTATCGGTGAAATTGGATAAGTAAGCTATTTCCTTGTCCGTTATGGTTCCCGTTACTTCCGCTATCTTATCTTTTAAAAAATCCACATAAATTTTAAGTTCTTTGATGAACATATGGGGCCGATCGGTTCTCTTGATCAAGTTGGATTTCCCATATATATGATGCATCATTTCCTTAAGGCTGGCAATTTTTGAAAAATAGGCCATGTTCGGTCCTGGACAAATGGAGACACCATTCCCTTCGGTCTTGGTATCCAATCCATGCTTTAATAGGGCTGAAGTACCCAGTCCCACACATGCACATGATTTCTCGACAATTTTGTCATAGGCCCGTTGGTAAGTTTCCCGGGGAAGGTTCTTGTTGTCCAATTCCTGTATTTTTAAATGTTGGTATTGTCGTGATGCCGTACATATACCTTCATTGGTGAATTCCTTGTTCATGGCCACATATTTTTTTGGACAGGCGCTACCAGGTCTGTTCTTATGAATGTTCGCCCATTTTTCCAAATCTTTGGTATTTCCCCTAAGGCTATTGAAAGGAACGCCCAAAGGAGAGATATTGCTCAAGTAAAGGTCTTTCTCCTCGGCCTGTGCCAATTTGGTCAAGGTCGTGTTGTCCACTGTGGTAGCTTCGGGCACCAAAAGAAAGGGGGATCCCCAGCCCACGGAATCCAATTTGTAGTGTTCCAAGAGAAAATCATGCTCTTCCGAGGTGCCCACCCCACCTTGGGCACTGACCTTAACGGGTAAGATTGATTGTGGAACATGACGCTTTCGATGCGAAAGTGCACGGACCAGTACACTATGGATTTCTGATACAAGGTCTTCTTTATTGTCTCGAAAATGTGCCAATATGGGTCCCATGAGATGACCATCTGTGGCAAAGGCATGTCCGCCACAGTTCAATCCCGATTCTATTCTATATTCCGATACCCATAACCCTTTCTTTGCAAGGAACTTTCCCTGGATCAATGCCGATCTGTAATCACTGACCTTAAGGATTATTTTCTTTTTTATATTCCCGTTTTCATCTGGATAAAAATCATCAAATTCCTCGATATATCCGTACAATCTAGGATTCATGCCCGCCGAAAAGATGACCGAGGAGCTAAGGGTGCTATTTGCATACCCCCTTAGAGCTGCATGGGCATCATTGTACTTGTTGGATAATGGTATTTTTTTACGATAATTCCCCTTATCCAATTTGGTCATGATGTTGACCTCGATCTTGCCCATGGAAAGATTGGCATCAAGAAATGCTTGAAGAGCGACCCTATGATTGTTTTTTTGGGTCAATTCGATAAACCGTTGCTTTAGCACTGAAGTGTCGGGCAACATATCGAAATATTGTTTTAAACCTTCGCCATAACCGTTTGTGACATCCTTAAGTTGTTCAAATCTTTTTTCTGCCAGTTCCTTAATGAGATTGAGATATGAGGTGATTCTTTTGGCCCTGAAATCTTTAATGTTGTCATTAATTGCATGGTAGGGCATTTCAAACTTTTCGCAATATGCTTTTCTGAGTTTTTCCAAAAGAATGTCATCGACCAATGAAATGGCCGAGTCTATGCCCAAATGTGAAACTTTCAAGGGCGTATCAATGGTGAATGCAATTCCCATGACAGGAATATGGAAGGAGTGTGGTGTTGTCATATGGATGTATTTGATCGTATGTTGTGTTCTTTTGATGTTGATCTGATAGGCTCCGACATTTGATCATATTGATTTGTGTGAACCTGAGGCGAGAATGTCCCAATATATTACCGCTGTAATGGTAATGGCATCGTATATCAAAATATGGGGCCAATTGAAAGGATCTCAACAATTTACTGATTCATTATTTCTTGTGTTTTTAATTTATCGGACAGTATATCCGCCCTTTTATTTGATATGGTACGACCGGCCTGTTGTAAATGATAATGTCGCAGTCCGTGCTCTTTTTGTCTTCCGGAACTGAAGTTGGAAACACGTTTGAGATAACCGATAACCCGGGTGGCGTGGTCCACGTTGCGCGAATGACAGTCACTGCATTCGAAAAGTGTTTTCTTGTCAATATGGGAACAATCATTACAAATGGTGATGCGGATATTGAAACAAAAATAATTACAGCCTGCTTTAGCGGTGGCATGGATCAATTTTTTAAACCCTTCCCGGTTCGGGGCCTCTTCCAGATTCAGGTGCAGTGCCGATCCCCCATCCAGATATTGTATGGTTTCGGAACCATGTAATATGATTTTGTCCAATGCATTTACGCTCTCGTCCTCAACAATATAAAAGTACGAGTTATAGCAGTCCCTGGGTACGAAGAAACCATCTTCACGATCCCATTTCGCATTTTTCACGCCCAGGTTTTCCGCAGGGACAAATTCCGTATTGAACATATAGCCATAGCGCTCTCGGGCTTGCCTATTTTCTTGATAGATATTTTTGAGATGGCGGTTTACAAATTCTTTATAGTCATCGTTGTTACCCACTTTTATTCCTTGGCTTTCGGCAGCTTCGGCCATGCCGTTGATACCAATGGTAAGGAATTGTTTGTCCAAGGAAATTAGACCGGCATGGTACACGGGCAACATACCGGCTTTTTCATACTCATCTATCAATTTTCTAAAGGCCACCTGATATTTATGTACTTTTCTGACTTCTTTTACGATATCCGCCCCTTGTTGAATCAATCGGTTCATGTTCAAAGTGATGACGTTGATCGATCCCGTGGCAACCCCACCGGCACCCAAGGAATAACTAAAGGTATGGTCGCTGATTTCGTTTCGTAAACGACAGCAGGAAGCCAAACTATCGGCATTCTCAGATTGGTATATAAAAAAGGAGTTACCATTACTCAGTTCCCGTGCACACATTTCGGTGAATTCCAGATCGACCGGGGCACCATCCTTGGTCAACATGGCCGCAGTTACCACGGGAAAGGTCAGGATGGCCTTGGTACGTTCCTCGTTGAACCATTCCATAAAAAAGGCCTGCAGTTTTTTTAAACTCTCCCATTGGGGACGTCCCATTTCCGGGAATACAAAATCCCCGAACATGCTGTCAAAATAAGGTTTGTCATAAAGGGAAATGTTCCAGAAAACGGATTGGTATCCCCGTGCCGCTGCAGGTTGATTGATAGCATAAACCACATGTTGCAAATGGTTGGCAATACTGGTTTTATGGGTTTTCAGGTAATCAGGTCCATAGTCCTTTGAAGCAAAATAATCGAAGTACATCAAAAATTCAACCGTGGCCAAAGCCCCGGCAAACTGAGAGCTTACGGCAAAGACCAAATTGACGAATTCACCACAAAAACTCTCCAAATGTTTAGGGGCCCTACTTTCGCCACCTAGTTTGGTAAGTCCATCCAACAAGAAGGGGTACATGCTAATGGATGCACAATAGGGCTTAAGGGAAGTTTCATCGTGCACATATATTTCATGGGATTCTATTTGACGGACATACTCTTCTGCCAGGTCATCGCCGAACAATGAGGAAATCTTTTGTTGTATCAGGGCCCGGTTGACCTGTATATTGATGTCCTTGTTGAGTTCCGCCTCCATGGTGGCGATATTTTTGGAAGTCACATTGGCATTGGCATCCACCTTCGAACCATTGGCAGCGTTGCTGGAGTGAAGATAGTGGTCGATAAACGAGATTTTTTCTGCGATTTGTGCCTTGGTGAGTCGTATCATATGGAATTATTTAGAGATGAATAAATGATTGAGTATTGTATTGGTCCGTAGATCAAGGAAAACCTGATTGGTACGCTTACTTTCCAACCCGCCACGGGAGGGGTCCCATTTTCCTGTTTTAAGAAAGGTCAGGTGATCGCATATATGTGATGATATTTTCTCTTGACCCGTATAAAGACAGGTTTTGTAGCCTTGGTCTTGCGCATGTTGAAGGTATTCGGTCAAGGTGCGATGGTGCCATTCGCCACCCATGAAAACGACACAGGTAGCAAAACCGGCATATTGGTTCAAAAGGGTTTTAAAATATTCAGGGGTCAGCTCATGCCCATTTCCTTCCTTCCATAAAAATGGGGAATGACAGCCATGACATCGAAGAGGACATCCCGAAATCGAAAAACAAAGGCTGATTTCACCGGGAACTTCTTGGAGAACTACCTGAAAGTCATGATAAAACATAAAGAAATCGATTGATTTTTTGTCCGTTATAAAATTAGGACAAGGGTTTTTTGGATAACAGTGACCCTGTAAAAGTTATAAAAAGACTTATTAACAATAAAATGACCTTTTTATCATTTATATTTTTAAAAGTGGTATGAATGCTGAAATCTTATTGATCGGTTCCTTTTACAGTGCAAGGAGTGGAACATCACACGACCTTCCCCTGATGTAAGGCGAACAGGTTTTGATCAGGGGAAATCGTGCCTTGTTTAGGGGGAAACTAAATGATATGGAACATGATGACCATGGTATTGAACACAGTGCTAAGAATCAAAAGGTTAAAAGTGGTCAATGGTTTCAATTGGGCAAGTACGGCACCGTTAAAGGCCATACAGAGTATGGTGACCAAAAAGAGCAAGATCATTTTTAAGACCATGTCCATACTGCCCATCAATAGTACCATGGCAGCGGCAGAGCCCAAGCAGCTCTGACCAATGATGGCAATGGTCGAATAACCCAATTGACTTTTTTTGAATTCATGGTATGCCCTGTCGTATATTTTTTTCATTGCACTTGCTTTGTATTTATTCCCAGAAAGGGTCGCTGATATTGTCGTTGAATTTTTCATTGCTATGTTGTTTTTCTATGATATCCAATTGCTTATTATTGGCCATTTCTTGAACATGGTTGAAAAGCTGTCTTTCCTCGAATCGAATATGTTGTTCCAATGTTTCTTCGATTTGTCCCAATGTTTTCATGTCCGCCGTGGTCGATGTGAACAAGCGGATCAATCTTCTGTGATCGGAAAGTGCCTTTTTCACCCATGGATGATCGTTCCCCACTATGGGAAAGATGTACGTTTCCTCGAGTTCGAAATGAGGAACCAAATAGGTCCTATAAAACCAGTCTGCATAAACCTTGATACGTTCCGTGGAAACATTTTTTGACAGTCCGGTCCTAATTTTCCAACAAAGGAGCAAACCGTGATGATGCTCACGGCTTACTCCCTGAAGGGCACTATGTCGTTTGATAGGAGTACGTCCCATATATCAATCAAAGGTTCGTCAATGTTTGTTCCAGTTTTTCGGATTTTGGAAAAAGGATATTGTTCTCCAAATGGATATGACGATGTAGGTCGTCCTCAAATTCCTGTAATAGGGAGAATGCTACCCTATAGGTATTGCAGGCATCCTCTGGAGGGGTATAATCATTGCTCAATTTTGCAATGGTACGGAATCGCTCCCCTTCATTGTCATGTTCTTCCATCATCATTTGGATGGGGTTGCTTACCGAGCCAAAATGGGGCTTCTCCAAGGCTTCGGACCCTGTTGGCCCAGCTACCATCTTTCGGATATAGGGAAACAGGACCAATTCTTCTTTTTTCATGTGCATGCTCAGTTCCCCGGCCGAGGTATTGAATTGTTCAAAGATGTCAAAGAGTTCAGGGTGACGTTCACCATGTACCCTGTAAAGTTTGTTCAGGTACTGTTTTAGCACGGGAATTTGCTTTTCGACATAACGATGATGCGTTTTTTCGATATAGTCGATCAAAAGGTCCAATGGCCATGTCTTAAAATCAGGTAGGTTTTCCTGTCCATTGGACCTAACCGCTTCAAGTTCCTCCGAAATAGCTTCCAGGTTCAATCCTTTCTTAGTGGCAACTTCGGTCAAGGTCCTATTGCCTTTACAGCAAAAGTCTATTTTATGTGCTTTAAATACTTGAGCTGTCCTATAATCCTCAGCGACAAGTTGTCCAATTGATTTTTCCAATGTATCATTCATAGTAACGGATTTTATAAATAGGACAAAAATGTCCTTTATTGATGTAAATTTTTTTATCTTTTCAAATAGGTCAATCCCACTTCCAAGCCAGTGGCCAGTTCAAACAAACTCGTACTTATAAGCATTGTCCTGAGATTGGAACGGATATCGATGAACTTGTCGTGGAGGGGACAGGGTTTACTGGCATTACATTCCTTAAGGCCCAGTCCGCATCCCGTGTATATTTTATCCCCGTCAATGGCCTTGACGATCATGCTCAATTTTACCGTATCCATATCCTCCCGATCGATTTCAAATCCACCGGTAGGCCCTTTTACGGAATGCACGATGTTGTTCCTGTTGAGCTGTTGCAGAATCTTTGCTGTAAAGGCGATAGGGGAATCTATTTCCTCCGCTATTTCGGAGACACTTACACGTCTACCGTCCAAAGATTGCAACGCAATATAGACCGCTGCACGTATACCGTATTCACAAGCTTTGGAAAACATCATAGCGTTTTGATTTATTTACAAAGATACTATAAATTTAAATAGGACAAAATAGTCCTCTATTATTTTTTCAAATAAATTCGTCCTATTGAAAAAGACAAATATATATCATCGCAGGTTTGGAATACATCCTGAATGCCAAAGCATCAAGCATTTGGTCTTTTCTTTAACAACATAAGGAATAGACTGAGGGGGATAAGGAGGGTGCTCAGAGCCAACACTTCGGTATATCCCTGAAATGGAGGGGTTCCCATCCAAGCAAAGAGCCCTTTGGAAAAGATTAGGATTTCGGAAAGGATGAATCCCGATACATACCATAAGAAAGACTTTTTGGATATGTTCATTAAGCCAAAATAATCCATGAAAAAGAAGAGTCCCAAACTGATGACCCCAAGGAATGTCAAATGCAAATAACCTATGGTGAAATCTAGATATGTAGCGGCAATTCGGGTAAAATAGGGAATGACCGTCAATAATTGTAACAGTATCTTTATTAGTCCCAAGGCAACAACCACTTTGAGAATCATTGATTGTGTTCGGGATTGGGACAAAGTAGCAACATCATTCTTGGTAAGGGACCAAAAATAGGTCAATGCATAAAATTGAGAGATGGCACCAATCCCGGATAGGATATAGAACACTGCGGAGGGTTCTGTCCATAGGGTGGATAAGAAAAAGGTAAATACAATGCCCAAGTTAAGGGACAGGAAAAAGCGATTGAAACTCTTAATGGGAATTTCCTGACCACGCTGTTCCAATGCGAATATAAACAAGCCGATTAAGGCAAGTATCATCCAGCCATTGTACTGAAAGTGGAGGTAAAAATAAATGGATAACCGATACCAAATGGATTGGACCCCCAAGGTATTCATTATAATGCCCAAAGCCCAAGGCCCTACACTGGAAATCACCATATAAGCAAGTGCTGTCTTCACACATTTCAGCCCTTTACTGTCCTTGAATTTTGGGTCAATGTTCTTCCAAAAATAATAGGTGTAGAAATAGGACATGATCAGGAAAAGGGTAGAAAAAACAATGGAAAACAAAGCATATCCTTGAAAGGGAAAAGTCAGTAACATACCGACCAAGGTGCCCTGGGTACCCCAAAACAACTGTTTGTACCTTTTACTGGCGCTTTGCTTTTCCACAAAACCATAATGGAGCAAGGTCATCAAGGCTACATACACCCAACCCAAGAGGGCGATATGGGAATGGGCATGGACCATATACCTGTAGTTGAACCTAAAGGAAAAGATCGAGTAGGAGCGGAGCAATAGGCCCAACACTGCGGCAACGCAGAAATAGATGACGGCAATTCGCAGATGGCGACGATACACCTTGTCCTTCATAAAGAGCTCCTACTTATGATGCTGTTAGAAATCTTTCCTTTTTGCTTTGTATCGCAATCCGAGGATGGGCAATACGGTCCATACCAATAGGATGGCCATGGAGACCAAGAAACCTAGGTCCGTTCCAAAAAACTTTTTGAAAATGGCACCGGTATAACCCAATAGGGCCGAGATGTCCAATTTGAGCAATATCAATATACGGGAAAGATCTATGGGGTTCAGCGCAGTGGCCACCAAAGAAAAAGTATCCAATGGGTATTCCTCGAACATGATGAGGGACATCAAGAAAAGACCATCATAGACCACGGCCAAGAAAAGCCATAACAATACGGCATATCCAAAACCCTTGATCTTGTTTTCGTTGGAAATGGCTATCACAAAGGAAAGCCCCACGAAAATGAACGTCAAAAAAGCCCCAGTGACCAGTAAGAGCGTGAAATCAAAAATGGCATTGCTCCTCATTAGGCCATATAAAAGAAAAGGGATGCCCAGCCCCAAAACCAAACTCAGTGTCAATGAACCCGCCACACCAAAATACTGTCCCATGAATATGGAGGTTCGTTTAATGGGCTGTGCCAATAGAAGTTCGGTAAATTCACGGGAATTGTAATAGTACATCACCCCAAAGATGGTACCTATCAATGGAATCAGCACAATGATCACGTTCATCAAGGTAATGACGGCCTTGGAAACATCATTGTTCAGGAACAACAGTACAAAGCCAAGTGCTAGATAGAACAAGAAATAAACGTAGCTCCAGCGGCTGCGTATAAGGTCGTAAAAACTATATTTTAATATTTTAAGCATGGCTTTCCGTAGTTGTAATGGCCGCAATGGCATGTTCGAAATCGGTTTGATCAGTTCGTTCCAGAAGTTCCTTGATGCTTCCTTTAAAGTATATCTCACCTTCCAAGAGATAGAGGATTTCGTCGGCCATTTCCTCCACAAACTGCATGATGTGAGATGTGACCAAAATGGTCTTGCCCTTGGCTTTTTCATTTTGGATCAATCCCTTTAGACGGATTAAGGCCTTGGGATCCAATCCGGTGGTGGGCTCATCAAGAATGATCAAGGGACTGTCGAACATAAAGGTCAGTACAATGTTCACCTTTTGTTTGGTACCTCCGGATAAGGTGGATAGTTTTTTGTTCAGAAAGGGTTTCAGACCAAATAATGTAATCAAGGTTTCTTCCTCGCTGGGGCTGTTTCTAAGATCCTTGATCATATGGATCAATTCCTTGACCTTGATGTTGGGAGGAAAATTGGCTATTTGGGGAAGGTAATCGATTTTCTTACGATACTTCCAATTCTTTTTGATGGGGCTGTCCAGTACTGATATATTTCCCTTGTCGGGAATGACCATCCCCAAAATACTTTTGATCAAGGTGGTCTTTCCCGAACCATTGGGCCCAAGTACGGCATAAATCTGTCCTTGGTCGATGGTCAGGTCCACGCCCTTTAATACTTGGTTTTTCCCAAATTGCTTATGAAGATCGTTGATTTCTATGGTCATGGTCGTATTTTCATTAAGGGTTGGACATCTTTTAAGTTATCGGGGGTGAAAACGGGGGAGACACGTTCAGAAAAATCGATGATATCCATAAACAGGCTTCTCAAAAGTACAATGGTCTCAGGGGTGCGGTTCACAACGTAGGAGAATAATTTGACGGGTCGGTAGGGGACATCCCCAATACCGTCCTTGTCCAGGTCATAACCCGTATAACCACTCCAAAAATTACCCTCGAACACATTATCGTTCAATTTACTGTTATAGGAAATGTCAAAGGAATTGTAGAGGAAATTATTGCCCTTGAAACTATTGGTGTAACAGGCTCCCACAACGCGGATGGCCCAACCATTTCCCACAAAATCGTTATTGATGTACTTTATTCGGTTCGAACCCTCGATATTGATTCCAATAGTATTTTCCTCAAAAGTGTTGTCACTTATTTCAGCATCATTGATTTCTTTCAATAGCATGCCATAGGCCGCCGTGCCCCAATTTTTTCGAAAAGTGTTGTTTTTCATGGTGATAAACTTTGAGAACATGACTGCAACCCCGGCACCATTGTTCTCAAACGTATTATTGGTATAGATATCGTTGTTAGAGAACATGAAATGAAGTCCGTAGCGAAGATTGTCCATGCTTACATTATCGGTAATGGTAATTCGATCGGAAAATTCCAAATAGATACCATCTCGAGTACCTTGTACATGGTTTTTGCGCACTTCCACATCCGAGGAATACCAAAGCTGGATGCCGTTGCCGGAATTATATTCGTCCACGGCATCTCCAATAATTCTATTGTGGTACACTTTGCCATGTGATGATTTTTCCAAATAGATACCAAAGAACAACTGTTCCAATACCATATTCTGGATACTGAAATTTTTACTCTGTACTACTCGAATGGCAGCGTTGTCCTTGGTGTAACTGACCCCGACATTGATAATGAACAGCCCGTCCAAGGTGACGTTATCGGATGTAATCCTGAAGATTTCCCCTTTTTTTTCACCATCGACGATGGGATAATCAATACCCTTGATCACCAGAGGTTTGTCAACCAAAATTTCAAATTCCCGATAGGTGCCTTTTTGGATCAAGACGGTATCATGGGCATTGGCCTCTTGAATGGTCTGCTTTATGGAACTATGCTCACAAGTCGGGCATACGGTCCAAGTTTTGGCCAAAATTCCTTGACATACCATGAATAAGAACATCCATAGGATGAGTTGGTGATATGGAGTTTTCAATTTAATACAGTTATTGCTTGGTACGCCCAATGGCAACCATATACGTTATGAATCTATGATTTCTTTACCGGATAATCAAAATTTTGGCATCTGCTAGTGCCTTTACCCAATGTTCCACGTCCTTGGAAAAACCAAAGTGTTGCTGTGGCAATAAAGTGACGCTTTGGTTTTCAATATAAAAATCAATGGACCCCTCCAATACGATCAAGTGGGCATCTTTTGGTGATGTATGTTTTGGAAAGACAGCATTCTTTGCCAAGCTAATGCTCAATATTTC
This sequence comes from Allomuricauda sp. TMED12, assembly GCA_002167435.2. GTDB lineage: Bacteria > Bacteroidota > Bacteroidia > Flavobacteriales > Flavobacteriaceae > Flagellimonas. The sequence goes on along the minus strand of NHBR02000121.1, from coordinate 11,572 downwards.
CAAGGCGTTAGTTTTGACCAATTGTTCCACTTGAAGCCCATCAAAGGGTTGTTGGGCAATGGTATTATCAATATCGATCATATACATGGATTTATTTTTTTATTGGTTATATTGTTTTTTTAATTCGGACCAGGTAAGGAGTTTCCCACCATTGGCCTCCAATGTATGTTCAGCTGCCTGTTCCTCGGAAAATGCGCTTAGAAACGCACCCATCGGGCTGGGTATGTTCTCACTGATCAAATAGGTGGCCTTTGTGGCATCCACCAGTTCTCCTGGATGGTCAAAATCATTGACCAATAAGAGGCCTATTGTCGATTCATCCTCGTCCTTTAATTGGTTCATCATACATTCAACGGCATCAAAATTAAAGACCTTGCCTTTTTTGGTGACCCATTGAGCTGCATGCTGTTTGTCCACAATGGTCATACTGCAATAATGACAACCTACACGACCGTAATCAATGGGTTTTGGACTTACAGAGCAACCCATGCTACCCGCAAGGATTAGAAGAAAAAGGATTATGGATGGTTTCATAAGAAATGAATTATTGTTTTTTAGTGTTTTTCCACCCCAAAAAGCTGGCCGTTAGGGTAAGTGTCATTCCCAAGAACATGAGCCATCCCCCAGAGGCTGGCATGGAGGTCACATCAAAATTCAACATTTTTACATGTCCCAATAATGGCGGTTTATAGGTCATGGGTGTTCCATCGGGATTGGTCAACTTCATGATGGCATTGGGATCGAGATTGGTACCATAATCCACCAACCATTGGTTGAAATCGTACATGCCCAAAACACCCATTGTTGACATCAACGCAAACCAACCGATGAACCATTTATAACTTACTTTGCCTAAATACCCCAAGAACCCGATCAATACGCCAATGGCCACCATGATCCCAATGATTATGGGAAAGGTACCGAACTCCCACATGTCCTCAGGTTTGGGCAATGTTTGCATTCCAATATAATGGTTCAGGCCATCAATGTTCTGAATATCAAATTCATTGGTACCTTGCAGGCCACTGATATGGATATTCAGACCCAAAGGATCCGGATATTGCGGTGCCCCCAACATAATGTTCCAGAGTGGGAAAACATATAATCCCAACAAGAAGAGTGGGCCAATGATCATTAGTAAACTAGCCTTTTTCATTTTTTTCTATTTAAAGGTTACAAATTGAGTGCGGTTTTTTGGTCGATGGTTGTATTTCAATTTGTAAAAAAAGCGGGCAGGTCATGGACACAGCCCGCTTTGTTCCTTGGTGTATCAATCCGAATTATTCACCAAGGGACCATTTCAGTTCAACATCCGAATTGGCGGGGGAAACCCTAACATACCCTTGCATCTCTTGGTGCAATGCTGAACAGAAATCCGTACAGTAGAACGGCCATACACCGACTTGCTTAGGCTCCCAAAGAGAGGTTTTGGTCTGACCTGGCATGACAAGAAGCTCGGAAGTGTTCTGGCCGATCATGGCAAAACCGTGCGGTACATCGAAATCCTGTTCGTGATTGGTTATGTGAAAGTATACCTTGTCACCGACCTTGACTCCTTCTATGTTGTCGGGGGTAAAGTGGCTCCTGATCGTGGACATATAGATATGTACCTCATTTCCATCCCTTACCACCTTGGCATCTGTTGGGGTTTTAACGGCATAAGGGTGCTCGTTCTCATCCAAGCGGTAAATTTTCTGTGACTTTGGCGCCAATATTTCAGCGGGTATTCCAGCTGCATAATGGGGTTCGCCATGGGTAGGGAAATCATAGATCAATTCCATTTTATCTCCAGAGATATCGTAGATCTGAGCGGAGTGCTCCATTTCAGGGCCAGTGGGAAGATACCTATCTTTGGTGATCTTGTTCATGGCGACTACGTACTTGCCAAATGGTTTTCTTGAGTTCCCACCGGGAATCATCAAGTGACCGACCGAGTAGTAGGTTGGTTTTCTATCGATGACCTCCCAGGTTCCCAATTTCCATTTGACCACTTCGGAAGAGATGAAGAAGGTGGTATAGGCATTGCCATTTCCATCAAACTCGGTGTGCAATGGGCCAAGACCTCCACTTTTAACCTGTCCGGCCAATACATCCTCAAACTTCAAGATTGGAATTCCATAGGCTTCACCATCAAATTTTTCACCCTCAATGGCGGCTATCATTTTATCAAAGGAGTGTACGGTCAAGTCGGCAGAAAGCTTTCCATTTCCAATAATGTATTGTCCAGTTGGATCTACATCACAACCATGGGGTGATTTTGGAGTTGGCAAGAAGTATACTGCTCCAGGAACTTTTAACGGATCTACAGTCAATACTTCCTTGTTCATGGTAGTTGTGGCCGTATGTGTACCTTCATCATAAAGATTGTGCGCATAGTTTGCAGGCATTTTGGTGCCTCCTCCATTATTAACGTATTCTTCGATTTTCTTCCAATTGACAGCGGCAATAAAGTCCTTGTCGTTTTGTGAGGCGTTCACCTCTTGTAAAGTGTGGGCCTCCTCCGTATTGTAGGTGGTAAAAAAGAACCAGCCGTGTGATTTTCCCCTACCAGGGTGCGATAGGTCATAGTTGAACCCGGGCATCAACAGTTGGAATTTTAAATCCATATGACCATGCTCTGGGTCTACACTGATAAAGGACAATGATCCTTTAAAGTTGCTCTTGTATTCATTTATGGGCATGTCCCTTTGGGGAATAGGAACAGAGAAACGGGTACCGGCCACTACATATTCCGTGTTTTCTGTAATAAAGGAAGAACTGTGGTTACCTGCACTGTTGGGTACCTCTATGATTTCCTCGGTTTCAAAAGTGCTTAAATTGATACGGGCAATTCTAGGTGTATTGTTACCGTTGATGAATATCCAACGACCATCCAACTCCCCATTGGTCTGGGATATGTCCGGGTGGTGTGCATCGTCCCAAGGTACAAATCCATGGGATGTGTTGAGCATCGGTTTGGTTTCTTCTGAATAGCCATAACCCGAGGTTGGGAATTGTGAGAATACAGGAATCTCCTTGAACATTCTACCGGAGGGCAATCCATATACTGTTAGGTTACCACTGTATCCCCCAGATAGAAAAGCATAAAACTCATCTTGCTCCCCAGGGGCGACATATACTTTTTCGGCAGCGCTGGATGAAAGGGCCCCGGTCGAATTTTGATTCTGTTGACCGCAGGAAACCAGCATTAGGGCAGCTCCCATGGTCATTAGTAAATGGTTATAAATTTTCATTGTGTTAGGATTTATTTGTTTTTATGGTTGTTGTATCGATCATTGGGTAGGGGGTAGGATGACCTTGTCCACTACATGGACGATGCCATTTCCTGCTTTCACACTAGCGATTATTTTAGCGCCTCCTATAAACACATCATCTCCCTTTACTTCAACAGGGACATTCTGGTCGTTGGCCTGTCCCAATTTTTTGAAATTTTTCAAAAAGTCTTTGGAATAGTTGCCCGGGGTCACATGGTATTTGAGGATGTTGGCCAGGGCATCTTTGTTTTCCGGCTTCAACAAATCTTCCACGGTACCTTCGGGCAGTGCATCAAAGGCGTCATTGGTGGGAGCAAATACCATTAGGGGACCGGCATTGACCAAAGCATTTTCAAGACTGGCTGCTTGTACAGCTGCTACCAGGGTAGTGTGGTCCGGGGAATTGATGGCAATGCTCAATACAGTCGGGGTAGACTCATCGTCTGAGATAAAGGCCTGACCCTTGTTACTTTCGATTACTGTCTCAGATGTGCTCTGGTCAGCAGTGGTTGTTTTGTTTTGGGCACCATCCTTACAGCCGCCGTTGAGTGCGAGAAGTAAGATCAGTCCCAAGGTACTTTGTTTAATGGTTGATCTCATAAGGTTTATTTTAAGGTTCTAAAGTATTCTAGTATGGCCCGGGCCTGATCTTCGGTCAAACCTTGGTTGGACATGGGCGATCCATTGAACTCCTGCAGCAGGTCTTTGGCCAAAGGGTCTTGCTGTACCATTTCCTGAGGGTTCAAGATCATGTTCATGACCCATTCCGGGGTCCTTCGTTCCAATACTCCATTGGGTGCAGGACCTATAAATTTTTTACCGACCCGGTGACATGCCAAACACATTTGGTCATAGACCTCTTTTCCGTTTGCTGCCATGGCCTGGTCGATTTCATCTGGCAATTCCACGGATTTTATTGGCCCCACCCCTTTAGTGGTCATATCCACACGTTCGGAGGCTTTCACTTCATTGGTGGAAGTGGTTTCCACAGGCTGTTCGGTAGGGGCCTTTTTACGTTGTACGCTAAAGCCTTCCTCTTTTTTTTCTTTGTCTTTTCCTCCACAGCTTATTAACGCTATCACAAAGAGTAGTCCTATTCCTTTTTGTATTGTCTTCATGTAATGATCCTTTAAAATTTTGTTCAAATGTAAATAGGGACAAAAAGGTATAACATGATATTAATCATAAAAAGGATAAAAAAGTCTTTTAATCTTTGTTGGAACTTAAGAAAAATGCTTTCCAATTCTTCCAAATACGCCATTAAAGGAGTGCTTTATCTAGCATTGAATTCCGATGAGGACCATAAAATCTTGGTCAGGGATATATATAAGGTAGTTCATGTACCAGAGGCTTATTTGGCCAAATTGTTACAAGAGCTCTCTAGACATGGTATTATTTCTTCCACAAGAGGCCCTAGGGGAGGATTTTATTTGAACAGTGATGATCGCAGGCGTACCCTTATGGACATTGTGAAGGTTATTGATGGAGAAAAAAGAGTGAACTCGTGTGTCATGGGCATTCGTAACTGCGACATGAACAACCCTTGTGTGCTCCATAAACTTGTGGGGTCCAACAAGACCAAATTTATCCGTGTGCTCGAAAACACCACTATTTTGGATTTAATCGAGGGGAAACAGGATATTGAGGAGTTCTTCCCTAATTAACTAAGTCGATAAAAAACGGATAGGGCCATTAAAAACACCATGGCACCGATACCGCGTTCAATGTGACATACCAAAAAAGGCCACCCTCATGGGGTGACCTTGTCATCGTTGTGTGAAAAGTATACGCTGTCCGTTAGAACTCGAGTTCAAAATATAAGCTGCTACTTTCATTCTCTTCTGTAACAGCTTCACCTTTTATGGGTTCTCCATCTGGATTTAGTAGTTGTAAATTGACTTTCCAGTAACCGGTCATGGTCAAGGATAGCTTACCATTGTACGAATCGGTATCCCTGTCGTAGATCAAATTTTCATTGTTTGGGGAACTATGGTTGTCCATGCCCGGCATTCTTGGGTCAATGGCAATGGAATAGTCTTCCACTACGGGAAAACTTATCATGGAATCCATTTTATAGAGTACCGCTGAAAAATCATTGATGGCAACTTCCGGGGCAAAAGGCACCATGGCCAACACATACCGGGTGTCATCTGTTCCCGTAAATACATTTACGGTCCTGTTTCCGTCAGTGGGGGCATTGACCTCTATTTGTTTTGAGGTCGTATAGGTAGTACCTCCAAAACTATATTCTAAGTTCAATTCCCAATGTTCATCGGCATTGCTGGCCATTTGAAAAACGATAAATCCCGTATAGACGGTATTGTCCGCCATTGTTGAAATCTTCGATTTTGGGCATGAATGGGACTTGTCGGCCATATGCATCATGGGATTCCAGGATATGGTGGCATTGGGTACATAAGTTCCGGTGGAGATTTCCTTGATACGTAAATAGAGCTTATTGTATCCTAAGGTCAATCCTTCTTTTTCGGAATATAGTTCCAATACATGTCCATTGGCTTCAAAACTGCTGGTCAAGGAGTATGCATCCAACGGGTTTTCCGCCACTGGGGTTGTACCGTTCGAATCATCGGAACAAGACGTAATTCCAATGGACAGTGCAAATAGAAATATGAATGATTTTATAGTTCTCATTTTTATGGATTTTAAGTGTATGATTAATTAATGGCATAGGATAGGGTCATGAAAAAGTTCCTGCCCATGCGGGGAATGTTGTTCCAATCGGAATAGGTTGAATAATACGTGTCAAACAAGTTTTCTAAACCGACCTTGGCATATAGGTCGTTTTTGCCTAGGGAAAAGGTCTTGCCCAAGGAAAGCGAGAGTATGGCGTAGGCCTGTGTGCGGTCTTCACCAAAACCTGGGTTGAACTTGGTTTGATCTAAAGCTCCCGTTAGGGACAAAGTCCCTGAAAAATGCTCATCGTCATAGGTTAATTGGGTACGATAGGTAAATGGACTGATAAATGGCAAGTTGCGACCATTGTGATCGGTACCTCTATGGTAGGTGACCAGTCCGCTCCAGTCCAGTTCCGTTGTGATTTTGTAGTCCATATCCACAGATAGATTATAAAGGTTGGCATACGACAGGTTGGTATAGACCTTTACGCCATCGGCACCTATGGTCATCACGCTCAGGTTGGAATCGATTTCTCCAATGATGTAATCCCTAGTATGGAAATAATTGCCCTCAAAACCAATAGTAAACCCTTTTAAGGCATAACCAATTTTGAAATTTCCCTCCAAAACCTTTTCATTTTTCAGTTCTGGATCACCGATATAGTCATGGTTGTCAAAACTATTGAACAGATAAAAACCAAATCCTTCCGAAACTGATGGCGCACGATCACCGTAGGCGATGCCAAGGTTTAATTGCAATTTCTTGAAGTTTTTTTGATAATGCACCGAAACACTTTTCAATGTCCGTGTCTGTCTCCGCTCCAAGTCGGGATAGAAGATCTTAAGACTGTTCAGCCCAAAATCATCGGTTACATTGAATGATTGAAGTGCAAATCTGGTCGATACCTTTAACGCACCTTCTTTGAGGTTGACATTGTCTTCCAAATAAAAACCATAGTTCAAGGTATGGACATCGGGCCAGGTCAACATGAACATTTCCTGTTTATTGGGATCATTGGGATGCATGGTCATCTCTGCCAAAGAACGATTGTAGAACCCATCGATCTTACCCAAGAATGCATGGTTGTCCAATGTCAACTTGGCCTGTGAATAAAATCCATAGGTGTCGCTCCATCCGGGCATATCCATTCGTATGGGTACTTCCGGCCTTTTACTATCATCCATAACGTGTGTTATGGTATTGGCATAAAGCTTTGTTTCCCAATGGGTAAGCTCTCCTATAAATTCGGTTTGAATCCAGCTTATGGAACCGATAAAGGCACGGGCCAAGGATACGTCCATAGGTAGGGCGGGATACCCTACATCATGGGCTTCGTCAAATATAAAGCTGGCCAATAGTTTCTGGTTTTTGGAGACCTGGTATCCGGCATTTGCGGACAGATTGTATTTTTCATATTGGGAAAAGGCGACCTCTTCACCACCGCCGGCGAAATAGTTTTCCGCCTTCCGATGGATAATATCCGTATCCAGATAAAATCGTTCATCAGAAAAATTGAGTTCGCCCCCCACGATTCGGGAAGCATTGTTGGTCTCATATCCTGTTTCCACGGTAGCCGTCCAGCCCGTGGGTTTAAAGTTGCTCTTTTCCAAGCGCATATCGATGGCCCCTGCGATAGTATTACCGTGCCGGGCTCCTTGTTGTCCACTATTTACCTGTACATCCGAGAGGTTGGAAACATCCACATAAGACGTTATGGGGTCCATTTTATCGGTGCAAGCGCCAAAGATCCGCATACCATCTATGGTAATGGACAAGCGCTCGGAACCCATATCATTGAGCATTGGGTCCCAAGCATAGGCACCACGCTTGATCATGGTCACTTTTTTAGAGGATTCCAAATATTGGTCTAATGTGGACAACGGCTTGGACTGCGCTTTGTGCTCCATACTTTTTTTAAATGATGAGATGACAATGACCTCCTTTAAATCTATGGTGAGTATGGAGTCCAGTGTTGGGTCGGTAATAGGTTGTTGGGCCTGTACGTTTTGCTGGTATAACAGTGTTATGAACAGAAAAAGCAGGTATACTGGGTATTTTGAACCACCTATCCGAGCCCCAAATGAATATGTAAGTTTCATTGCTTAGGGTTTAGAATAAATTCAATAAATAAATAGGGTACCTATCACCAAGTAGTGATTGATTTTAGTGGGAATAGGTACATGAAGGAATCTACTAAATCAGTTCGGGTGGGTGGGTGATGTCCTCAATAAGAAGTATGGCGTTTAAATCCTGGTATTGACAAAAGTTGCTATCGCTGTACTCTTCAATTTCAAGTGCCAGATCAAAATTTAGTAGGGATTGGAAATAAACCATCGACTGGACTTCAATTTTGGATCTTTGCTCACCAAATGGATTTTTGTCTTGTTCCCTTTGCGCTTTCTTTAACTGTTTGGCCAGATAGCATTTACCGTTGCATTGTAATTGAGGTTTGTCTTTGTTTTCACATAAAACGTTGGCTATATAATCATAATTGACCACATATTCCATAACGGGCCATAATGGTTTGACCAGCATGATAAGAGTGATTACAAGAATTGCCAATTTTTTCATGGGGACAAAGCTAAGTACCGGTTATAGGAAGCGGTATGATAATTGTCATAAAGAGGATAAAAATGTCTTTTATTGTTATTTTTGTTGTCACAAAGTATGGACCTAAATGGATTATTGATATAATTTGATGACGGTTTTAAATCCATACCTCGATACGATACGTATAATTGGGTCCATGATCCAAAAGGTATTTTGATTGATTTTCAGTAAGGATTGAACATTAAAATCGGGGCGCTTGTATCTTTATGGATTAAAGTTTTGAATGCTATGATAAATACCGAACAAAAATTAAAGGAGCGCGTAAAGGAGTTGACCTGTCTCTATGAAGTCACTTCCATTATCGTGAATTCAGGATATGACGAATTATCCACCGCTTTGCAAGCTATAGCCTATTGCTTGAAAAGAGGATGGCAGTTTCCAGAAAAAGCGGAGGTAGCACTGTCCATTGGCACTTATAACGTACAAACCAAAGGATTTAATGGGGCAATGTGCAGCATTTCCTGTGATGTCATTGTGTTCAATAGGGTAGAAGGAAGTATATCTGTTGGTTATCCTGCTTCATCTTATAGCTTGAAAGACTTTCTTCCTGAAGAAAAAACTTTACTTAAAAATGTTTGTTTAGCTGTAGGGAACTATATGGAACGTAAGCAGATCCATGATACGGAAGAGGAAACAAAAAGACAAATGGAACGAAATGATCGTTTACATATCATGGGTGAGATAACTGCTGGGATAGCCCATGAGCTGAATACACCTTTGGCCAATATTTTAGGGTTTGCCGAATTATTACTGGATGAAGCTACCGATCCAGGAAAAAGAAGAGATTTACAGACCATAATGGACAATGCGATTTTCAGTCGGGAAATCGTCAAAAAATTGATGTTCTTTACTTGTGAAATGCCCCAACAGATGGAATTTGTTGAGCTCAAAAAAGTATTGGACAGCGTGATACGTCTGATGGGTCCCTCACTAAGAGCGAAACAATTATCGGTCATCAAATCCTATGACAACGAAGATTTAAGGATTCAAGCCAATACCGTTCAATTGACCCAGGTCATGTTCAACCTCATTATGAACGCTGCCTACTATTCACCCATATGCGGAGAAATCAAGGTGGAGGTACTAAGCAAGAAGCAAAAAATTATCATCAATATCGTCGATCAAGGAGAAGGGATTGCACCTGGACAAGAAAACAAGATATTTGAACCTTTTTATACTACTAAACCAATCGGGGAAGGGACCGGACTTGGTCTGAGCGTAGTTCACGGTATCATCAAAAGTTATAAGGGTACCATTGTACATAGGCCCAATGTGCCAAAAGGTACTATTTTTACCATGGAGTTTCCAAATTGACGCCTATGCCATTGAACAAAGAAAACATTCTTATCGTAGATGATGATATCAAGATCTTAGAGCTGTTGGCAAGAAGGCTCAAAGAATTCGACTATCATGTTTTTAAGGCGATATCGGTTAAGGAAGCCCTATTTATTTTAAAAGATACTTCCATGGACCTATTGATTTCGGATATCCAAATGCCAGAAGTCGATGGCATACAATTATTGAGGTATACCAATGAACACTATCCCAAGATGCCTAAATTGGTGGTAACCGGCTACCCCTCGGTCGATGGTGCTTTGGAAGTGCTCAAGTCCGGTGCCATGGACTATTTGACCAAGCCTTTTACGAAAGAAGAACTTAGAATAGCTGTGGAAAGAGCATTGGCACACGGAAGTCGGCACCAAATATCCCCTGTTTCGAAGTCATTCAAAACGCGGGGCGTTGGGGTTAAGGATATGGTAGGTGATTCAACAGCCTTCCACCAAGTACTTTCCATAATAGAGCGGGTAAAGGATAATAGGGCAACGGTTTTGATTCAGGGAGAGAGCGGTACTGGAAAGGAATTGGTGGCACGAGCCATTCATTATTCGGGAAAATATAGTACGGGACCCTTTATCGCAGTGAACTGTGGGGCTATCCCGGAAAATCTGCAAGAGGCCGAATTATTTGGATACACCAAAGGGGCCTTTACCGGTGCCGATCAAAGCCGTAATGGTTTTTTTCAGGCAGCATCAGGGGGTACCCTCTTTTTGGATGAAATCGGGAACGCCTGTTTGGATGTACAGGCCAAATTATTGAGGGCTTTGCAAGAAAGGGAAATTACCAAGGTGGGGTCCAGAGCTTTTGAAAAAGTGAATCTTCGTATCATAGCAGCCACCAATATGGATCTTTTGGAGGAGATCAAGAAAAAAAACTTTAGGGAAGATCTCTATTACCGTTTGACCGTAGTGGAAATTAAGGTCCCCCCGCTTAGGAAACGGAAATCCGATATCCCTTTACTTGTACATAGGTTCTTGCAAAAATATGGTATGGAATATAGGGACCGTTTGCTTCGAATCGCTCCTGATGCTTTAAAAATATTGGAACGGTATCCCTGGCCAGGGAATATAAGAGAGCTTGAAAACGTAGTGCAACGTGCTGTAATCATGGCGGATGGACCTATTGGCATCAAGGACTTACCGGACTTTTTAAAATACGAAATTGACTTTCCCGAGGAGGAATTGATGCCTTTAAGGGATATGGAAAGGAAATACATCAAACGTGTATTGCTGCATACCAAAGGAAACAAAACCAAGGCAGCAGAAATATTACAGATCAATCGAAAAACGCTGCGCGATAAGCTTGATTGATTCGGTCAATTTCTGACCAACTGGGTAATATTCTCCCAACATCCATTTTTCATCCATCAGTAATTTTATTTGTAAATCACATATAATCAGTGTTTTACAAAAAAATAATTACACTTCCTTTTCTAAGGCATGCCATTTGCCTTTTAGTACCCTGAATAATTTCAAATTGATCGGGCAGAGGCAAAATCTCCCGGATAAAGGCAAATGAAATCGCTAATGATGGAAAGATACCCTTTGAGATATGGTAACCTTATTTTGGAAAGAAATGACTTCTTGATGGTCAAAAAGTACTTACAAGGAGGACCGGGTTTGGAAGAATATACCCATGACAATGTATTGGCCTTGTTGAGGGAAAATTTACAGAAAGCTATTATTATGGATGAAACAAATATGCCATCCGAAATAATACGACTGTATTCCATT
>NHBR02000120.1 GCA_002167435.2 Allomuricauda sp. TMED12 | reverse complement strand
TGCCCGATTCCTTTTCCTCCAGTAGTACCATACTGCTGATAAAGGAGAACATCTGGGTATTCTCCACGACCGCTACGATCATGAAAACGTTAAGGTAGGGTTTCAGGTGGGGGTAGTTGTCCAAGAGGGAGGGCAGGAACCAAAGCACCATGGCGAACAACAAAAGTGGCAGTAACAAAAAGGATTTTAGCAATGGGGTGCGAAAGATGATCTTGAAATCCAAAAGTGCCAATTGTAAGATACGTTTCATAGGGTGCTTTTTAAGGATTCGTCAATTGTGCCAACCTCGATCCGGCCATTAGGTAGCCTAAGAGCACCAAAACGGTTATGGAGCCATAGGCATACCACATGTTCATGGCGGTTCCGCTCAGGGCATGGTCGATCAGGGAGACCGGGCCCTGTACGGGTAAAAGGTATTTCAGGCCGCCCAGGTCGATGGCCCCGAGATACTGGAGCAGGGGAACACTGGTAAAGGCCAGGAATATGGGTATGGAGACCATGGCGAACTTGAGGAACTCACTGGTAAAGGTCTGGACATACAGTCCCAAGAGCGCCGAAAGGGCGCAAAGACCGATGGAACCGAGGGTAAAGTCCACAAGGTCGAAGGACAGGCCCTTGAGGGGAATGACAAGGGCCAGGGAACAGCCTACCCCGATCGTGGTGATCGCAACGGTCTTAGCCAAGAGTACCGTTTTCAGGTTGACCGGACTGACCGCCATGGCCTCGTGCACATTTTGCTTGCGTTCGGTAAACAGGGAAAGTCCGATGAAGAAGTAACCGATCACGGTCGGGTCGTTCAAAATGATGGCCATTAGGACCTGGTCCAGATAAGCGGTTTTTCCCAAGCCGAAAAGCAGGCCGATATAGAGCAGGGTCACCATAAAACTCATGGTAACGATCTGGTTCTTGGCCAGGATTACGAACTGCCATTTCAATTGTCGTGCAAAGGTATTCATGGTCGCAAGGTTTCACCGGTTATGGAAATGAAGACCTCTTCCAGGGTCGCTTCCTGGGTCTTTAGTGAGGTGATGGGATTCCCCTGTATGAAATGCAGGAATTCCCTGTTTTGCCCGATGTGCTCCAATGGAAATTCCCGGGTGTCACCGTTTTGAGTCCTTGCCCGGACCATAGGCATGCCATGGGCCTCCTTGAACTTGGACGGGGGGTCGGTGGCCATCAACCGGCCATTGGCAATAAAGGCGACCTGGTCACAGAGCTGATCGGCCGTTTCCATATGGTGGGTGGTGATGAAAATGGTCTTTCCCTTGCACCTCAATTCCTTGATGAGTTCCTTGATCGTACGGGCATTGATGGGATCTAGGCCGGATGTGGGTTCGTCGAAGAACAGGATCTCGGGGTCGTGCTGTATGGCCCTGATAAAGTTAAGCCGCATCTTCATACCCTTGGAATAGTTTTCCACCGGTTCGTTCATCGCATGCTCGAGGCCTACCTTTTCAAAAAGCTCCTTGATGTTGTACCTAGATCCGGACTTGTAGAACGAGCCGAAGAACTCCAGGTTTTCCTTCCCGGTCAATTTAAGGTAATGGTTCGGCAGTTCAAAGCCCACGCCGATCATTTCATGGTATTCTTTGCCCCATTCTCTCAGATCCTTACCGTTGATCATGATGTTTCCCGAATAGCCTTCCAAGATCTTGTAGAGGATTTTTTGGGCCGTGCTCTTACCGGCACCGGATGGACCGAGAAAACCAAAGATCTCCCCTTTGGCGATGGAAAAATGAATTCCTTGTAGCACTTCTGGGCCCCCTTTTTTGTAGCGATAGCGCAAATCTTTTACTTGTATCATTGTTCGATGTTTTCAAAAGTGGGACGGTAGGCCCTGATATAGGTCTCCACCATCTCCATGAGTACGTTTTCCCTACCGTGGTAGACCGGTAGTCCTTGTGCCATACTTTTTTCGGGGTCAATGGCTCCCGTCAATTGTAATTGTTTTTGGATGCCGATGCCCATCTGTTGTAGGATATAGCCCAGGGTAAAATGGTCGATGTCCTTTCTGAAATGGCCTTGTTTCACTTCATGGTCGACCATGGCCACAAAGGCCTCCAAGGTCTGTTGTTCCAATTGGCCATACCATTTCCGAAGTGTGGGTGCATGGGCGTTCTGGGCAAAATTGTGAAGGAAATGGCTGTGCAAAGGACAGTTCCGATCAAAGGCGATCCCTCTACGGAACAGGTCCCTGAAATACGCCCAAAAGTCGTGGAAATCTTTTCGATCTAGCGCTCCTATATACTGTAGTTTACGTTGTTGGCATTCTTGTAACAGGAACAGGAAAAGGTCCATTTTGTCCTCAAAATATTGGTAAATGCTCCCTTTTGATATACCCAGTTCCTTGATGACCAGACTGATGGATGCCTCATCGAAATCATGACGACCGAATTCCCTAAGGAACCCGTCGATGATCCGCTGTCTTTTTCCTTCCGTGAGTTTGTCAAAGGTTAGTTTGGGCATAAGGTCCATTAATTTTCGGCAATGTACAAAGAAAAGTGACTGGTCAGTCACTTTTTTTGGGCAATTATAAGATTTTATTTGAAACCTATTGTTTTTCAAGATGTTGAAAGTATATGAAAGGTTCATTTCCGGGTTTGAATGATGAGCAGCCCCAAGAGGGCGGCCATCATAAAACCAATGGCCAGTGCCTTTGGGCCCTCATGTCCCTGGAATCCGATCAGCAACGAAATGGGAGCGGCCAAGATGGTGGACACTGCACCGATAATGGCGGAGCCCAGTCCTGCATTTTTTTCTAGGGGCTCCATGGCCAGTGCCGTGACATTGCCAATGATAAAACCGTAGCCCATAAGTTGAAGGAACATAAAGAGCAGGAAACCGTAAAGTTCCGAATGCCCTGCCCATAGAGCCATAAGATAGGCCACGGTCAGGATTGTCTCCACGATTAGCGTGGTGGTCATGATGGTGCGCATTCCGACCCTCTCCACGATTTTTCCATTGATATAGGATGCTATCCCAATGGCGAAGGACATGGAGGCAAAGTAATAGGGGTAATCCTTGCCCAGGGCATAGTGGATCTCATATAGGGACTGTGATAGGTTCAGGTAGGCGATGAACACCCCGGAGTGTATCCCAAGGATGGCCACAAAGCCCATGGAACGCTTGTTGCCCAAGAGCTGTTTGGCCACTGACCATAGTTGGGGAAAATGCAGGTTGCCCCTTTTGGAGGGCAGTAAGGTCTCTGGCATTCTAAAGCGGATCCAGAGCATTAGGAGCAGGCCGGTCGACAGGAACAGGATAAACAATATCCGCCAACCGGGTCCGTCCACAATGAGCTTGCCCAAAATGGGCGAAAGTACCGGGGTGATCAGATAAATGATCATCACAAAGGACATCGTCCTGGCCATACGTGTTCCCTTGAACCGGTCGCGGACAATGGCAATGCTCAAGGTGCGGGGTGCGCCCAGGCCAATGCCCTGTACCAATTGTCCCGTGACCAGGGTAACGATATGTGTGGAAAAAAGGGAAATGGTGCAACCCGCACCGAAAATGAACAGCCCAAGGTAGATGGCCGGTTTTCTCCCAAAACGGTCCGAAATGGGCCCGAAAAGGAATTGGCTCAGCCCAAGTCCCAAATAGAGCAGGGAAATGCTCAGGTGCACATAATGGTCATCCACCTGCAGGTCGTTGGCGATTCGGTCGAAGGCCGGCAGCATCATATTGATGGTCATGGCCACCATGGCCATTAGCATGGCCACGATGGCTATGAACTCAAAAAAGGAAATGTCTTTGGTACGCATGGGGCAAATATCAAGCTACCCCCGGCCATTTGCATTAATGGGGATTAAGAAATCAACGGTTCAGCATACGGTTCTTGACCGCGCTCAGATGTTCTGGGCTTACGTTGAGGTATGAGGCAATGATATACTGGGGTACCATGGCCTCTATGCGTGCATATTTTCGTTGGAACGCTTGGTATCGTTCCTCGACCGTCAGGTTGGTCTGCTCCAGGGTCCTCTCCATCAAGCGGGCGTATGCCTGCTGCATCTTGATGCGCATAAATGTTTCCAGGGCGGGAATCTTTTGGACTAGTTGGTCCAGGTCTTCCCTCCGTATTTGGTAGAGGAGGGTGGGCCTTAGGACCTCGACATAATGTTTGTTCGGTGTCTGGGTAATAAAACTGTGCAGGTTGTTCAACCACATTTTTTCCGTTCCTATCTGCACGGTAATCTCACGGGCGCCCTTATCCAAGAAATACACCCGGACCAGTCCACTTTCGATAAAATGCAGGGCATCCGCCTTTTTCCCGAAAAACGGAAGGTGGTCCTTTTTCTCGAGCCGTACGGTCTTAAAGGCCCGGGTAACTTTGCCGAGCTGTTTTTCCGTCAGGGAGACCGTATTGGTAATATCTGCTATTAATCGCTTCACTTATACTGTTTGATCATTATCATCGATAAAATCACCGTGTTATATCGTAATTGTCAAATTCTGGTCGAGCAAAGGCAACAAGCATGGAGACCGAGGTGTAGAACCCGATCAGCAGAACGATCTCAATGAGCTCACTTTCAGAAAAGTGTTCCCTTAAACGTCCATGGAGGGATACAGGGGTATCTTTCCTAGCTGACAGTTTATCCACCAGTTCAAAAAGCGATAGATCCCGCTCGGTCCAAAGCCCTGGATCTGGAAAGTCGTCCCAGATATCCGTTATCTGTTCCGGTAACAACCCCATTTTCTGTGAAATGGTCGTCCTGTGAAGGGCATATTCGTAACGGTTGTTATTGGCTTTACAGGTGCGTAGTATCAATAGTTCCCTAATCCTGGGATCCAGTCTTTTTTTGTCAAAGATCCCTGTCGGTCCGATGAACCTGGATTCGATCAGGTCTTTGAACAGGGGTTGGTTCTTGGCTACGATCCTATACAGGCTGGGACTTGGGATTCCCTTAGGGAATATCCGGTCCATAAGATCCTGAACTTCGTCGTCCAGTGGAATTTCCAAAGGGCGTATACCCGTTGTATCGTTGTATTCCTTGTCTTTTCCGTTCATGTTGTATCTTTCGTTTTTACTTCGTTTGCCCGTTTCGGGCAAGTTCGTTTACCCGTTCTTTACGGGCAATATGGTTTAGACGAACCCCTCATTTTTTGATGTCGAAAGGAGTGCAATTCCCATAAACGGCGTTCGTCGAAAAAAACGGACCAGTTCCTGTGTTCTAACTGACATCTTCTGTGACCTTAGACTTCCAGGTAGGTTCTTACAAGAGACCGCTATCCTTTTCTTAAGATGGATTAATAGGGTAGATCGTGACATTTATTTTCAAGTTGTACCGTAAACCCTTACCGGCTTTGGTAAGCATCATGTTTTAATAAGGATTTGTTTGGTTTTGAAATTTGATCGGGGATAAGGCCGAAATCCGTGCCGTTGGGACATTCCCCTTCAGGATTCCCGCTTTTCAAGGAACGAACGTATTTCGTTCACCGCTTCCATGGGCCTTTCCTCTTGCACGAAATGACCGCAGTCCAGGACAACCGTATTGGCCCGGGACAATCTCTTTTTCCATTTTTCCAGATAGGCCATCGAAACGAACCTGTCCTTTTTGCCCCATAAGATCAGCCAAGGTTTCCCGGTGATCACCGGTAGTTTCTCCCATTGTTTCCCGTACCATTGCGAGGATCCCAGGAGTTCTTTGCCAATACGCCAAGGGGCCAGGCGGGCTTTTCGGTCGGGAAAGGGCCCTTTGTAATGCGCATGTATCGACTTGTTGAGCAATTTCCGGTTAGAAAACCCCTGTTTTAACAACACCTTTGCCGAGAAATTGAGTCGGAGGTACAGAAACTTTCCCAAGGGGCTTCTGAGCATACGGTCTATCTTGTTGACCTCCGGGTTGTCCGCTGTTTTCCAAAGCCAACTATTGAACAGGACCACTCCCTTGACCTTATCTGGGATTTCCATGGCGGCGGCAAGACCGATGGGGCCACCAAAGTCATGAACGACCATGGTAAAGCCCTCAAGGCCCATGGTTTCAATAAACTCCAACAGGTTTTGGGCATGTGATTTGGGCCTTCCATCGAAGTCGAAGGGTTTTTCGGATAGACCAAAACCTAGGTGGTCGATGGCAATGCATCGATGATCTTTGGAGAGTTCGGATATCAGTTTGCGGTATAGGAAGGACCAGGTCGGGGTGCCATGCACAAAAAGGAGTATCTGTCCTTGGCCCTCGTCGATATAGTGCATATCTCCTTTGGACAATCGGGCATACCTGCTTTTAAAGGGATAGAGTTCTTTGTTCAGCCAATCGGGTTCCGGGATACCCTTGGGGGGCTCCACTTGTTCTTGGTTTTTTTTTGTTGACATATTGTCTTTTTTATAGTTGGATCTATTGAGGAAGGATCGCTATTGGGCCCTTCCGATCATGAAGGGCTAAAACTATAAAATGACCGGCTCCAAAAAGTTAAGCGGGATTAAGAAATCCACCGGGGGAAAGAAATGATCGCGAATTGAATTCCTTGGTTGGTCGGTAAGCCCCTTTATGCCAACATGATCCCCCTATGGATCAAATTGCTCGAAACCGGGGGAATACCGATCTCCCGTGCCCAAATGGAGAGTTGTCCGATATGGTGAACCTCGTGGACAATGATATGCCGTAGTGCCTCCCCATGGGTACAGCGTATCTCATTGCCGTTTCCTCCGGTCAAATGGAGTATCCGTTCTTCACTCGACCCGTCCCATCCCATTACGAATTCCCGCACCTCTTCATGAAAACGGTCCGATAGCTCCCTGATACGATCAAGCTTGTCGTCCATGTCCGCATAGGTGGTGGATGAAATGGGCCGCTCCTTGAGGTCGCGTATCCAATTGTGCTCGACCTTGACGATATGGAACAGGGTCTCGAGGATAGTGCCGGGCCCACCGGTCCTGGATAAGGTCAGTTCCTTTTTCGGGATGTCCGCCAAGAGGTCGAACCATTCGTCACGAATCATCCAATTATAGGTAAATAGGTGTTTCATTCTGGTTTTGATTATATGGGATTTAGTATCCCACCAAAAGTATAAAGTTCCCTCGATCTGTAATCATTTATATCAAAAAGATGGAACGGATGTAGGGATACCTTGGCGCTATCGGAGGCTTTTTTTAAGCTGTCTTAATTTTTTTTGTTGAAAAGATGGCTAGGTTCGTCCCGTTCTGCCCTTGGTTGGAAAACTATCAGGGGGGATTATGGATTAACAAAATAAAATGCTGATGTACCGGTTTTTGGGACTGTTCTTTTTGATGGTGCTGGGCCCTCTACTTTTGCCCTCTTGTTCTCGGGAACCCATGGGGCAGGGAGGAGGTTTGCTCACGTATAGGGACATCCGGTTGGGAGGCGTTGCCCTTCAGGATTCCTTGGGGGCTTGTTTCTCCACGGCCAAGGGCACCGTGGTCCGTGCATATGAATTGGATGGGGAAACGGGCCCCGGAGTGGATATCGTCTTTGTGGGACTTCCGGGTGTCCGGTTCTTTGAATCCCCGGACGTGGTATCTTATTGGGGACTGGATCAAGTGCCCGGTGCCCGCCCCACGATCTTTATGCACTTGGAGGCCGAGGGCCAAGAGGGTTTTACCATATCCGACTTTGACCGAATGATGGACGATTCCCTGCTAAGGGCACGTGATATTACAGCGGATCAGGGTGCATTGCCCTTGGATGGTCTTCCTTTTCTTGTGCTCTTTGAAAATGCCGATGGCAAGAAAGGGGCCCTAAAGATCCATGCAATGAAAAAAGCGGGCAAGACCAGTGAGATCACCTTTGATCTAAAAATGCAACCTTGATACGTTATGGCAGTCCATGGCTATCCATGCCGAAAATTAATCAAGTCCGGCCATTTCTTAAGCTGGATTAAGATTTAAAAAACTGGCGCATCATAATTTTGTACCGGGCTTTTTGGTTCTGGTACCCTGGCCCAATAAAAAATCAGCGAACCCAATTGACAACTTATATGAAAATTGACAAGGACAGTAATCGGTATACCGTTTTGTTTTCAGTGGCCATGGTCATCGTGGTCGGTATTGGACTCTCCACTTTATCGGTCGGCTTGAAGCCCATGATAGAGCGAAACAAAGAGATTGAGAAAAAGCAGAACATTCTTTTTGTAATGGACGTGAAGTCTGGCCCGGACGGGAACCTGCCCGTGGGCAGGGAAGAGGTGGACGAGCTGTATGAAGGTTTTATTGGTGATCGGCAATATATCATCACGGGTGATTCCGTGGAACGTACCCAGGAGGCCTTCGATGTGGACCTGATGAAGGAAATGCGCATCGCAAGGGCCAATCCGGGATATGAGCCCAAATTGCCTTTTTTTATCGGGGAAAAAGAAGGGGAGACTTTCTATATTTTTCCCGTACAGGGCAAGGGGCTTTGGGGCAATATCTGGGGCCATGTGAGTTTAAGGGAAAACTTGGACCGCTTGGGAGGGGTGGTCTTTGACCATGAAAAAGAGACGGCGGGGCTCGGCGCCAACATGACCGAACCCTTTTTTAGGGACGATTTTATCGGGGAGCATATTCTGGACAGTGAGGGTTCCTATCAGGGCATTACTGTAAAAAAGGGAAACGGCGACCCCTTGAACACCAACAAGGAAGACGGATTGATCGATGCCATGGCCGGTGCGACCATCACCAGTTCCGGGATTTCTTCCATGCTCCATACGGGGATACGGATGTACCTGCCCTATTTACGTTCGATGTAACCATACTTTTCATGGAGGGCCTTAAAAATTTGCAGGTTCGTCCATTTCTTAAGGGGCCTTAATTTTTATGAACAAAATGGGGCATAAGTTTGCCCTTAGTTAGTTTGTAAAGCAACGGACCGCCGTTTGGGATCCTTGTACCCGGCGGCGGTTTTATGCTATCGATATCATTTAAATAATGCTAGAACAAAATGCAGAAAACCTTGACCGAGATACAACTATTGAAATTTTCCTTGCTGTCCTTGTTGATGCTGTCCTTGGGCTGCGGAGCGAAGCGGTCTTTGGGTTCCAAATCCGGTAATACCATTGAAATGCAGCTGGTACGCAATGCGACCGTACGTTTGGATATCGGAAAAAGCAGCTTGTTGATCGATCCCATCCTGGGAGCTAAGGGTTCACAGGAGCCCATTCCTTTTTCCAATGGCCTGAACAATCCTTTGGTCGATCTGCCCTATACGGTGGACAAGGTGCTTTCCGATGTGGATGCGATACTTGTGACGCATTATCATCCCGACCATTTTGATCGTGCCGCCGAGGAGTTTGTCCCCAAGGACATGTTGCTATTTTGTCAGCCAAGTGATCGGGAGCGATTGGTCGAAAAAGGTTTTACCAATCTTATCCCGATCGATACCGTACATCAATGGTCAGGCATCCAAATTTCACGTTATGGGGCCAGTCACCATCAAGGGGCAACGGGACAGCCCCCATTCGGGGAATCCTCTTCCTATGGTATCGAGGCCTTGGGGAAAAAGGTACTGGTCACCGGGGACGCCATATTGGACAATAAATTGGATTCGACCGTTGATACCGTTGAACCGGATGTGATCATTGCAAATACTGGGGAATGCCAGTTCAGCGAGCCCAATGAGGTGTTGGCACCGGGCATGACCATGACCCTTACCAAGGAGGAACTCGTGAAATTATCGGCCCAACGGCCAAAAACACAGATCATAGCCGTCCATTTGGAGGCCATTAATCATTGTACCCTTGATCGAAAGGCGCTGAAAGACTATATCAAGGATCAAGGGCGTGGTCATCATGTATTGGTACCTGATGACGGGGAATCCATATCGTTTTGAGCATGTTATCCGCTAGGAATATCGTACACTTCGCCTGGATGTTTTGGGCATTGGGCTCCATGGCACAGGATGATGGGAGTGGCACCGTTACAATCGACGAGGCAGTATTTGTAGAGCGCAACGGAGCCCGACTTTTTTTGGATATCAAAGGAAAGCACCGTGACAATCCAGTGGTACTGTTTTTACATGGCGGCCCAGGGGATGTGATTTTGGGACTCTATCCCTTTCAAATATACGCCGGAAAAAAACTGGAGGATGACTTTACCATGGTGTACATGCACCAGAGGGGAACCGGGAATTCCGGTCAAGTGCCCTTGTCCTCACAGAGGGTGGGGGAACATATTGCCGATGTGGCACGTGTGGTTGACTATTTGCTGGAACGCTTTGGACGGGAGAAGATTCATTTGATGGGACACTCATGGGGGGGTATGCTCGGTACCTTATATCTTATTCGAGGGAGTGAAAAGATCGATAGGTTCGTAGCAGTGGCCCCTCCTTTTGATTCCAATATAAATGCCCGGGTAAGTTATGACATGACATTGGCATGGGCCAAAAGGGAGAATAACGCGGATGCCATCCGTGAACTCCGAACGCAAATCGCGTTGCCCATCGATTCCTTTGGCGAGCAGATGATATTGAGCAAATGGGCAAGCCAAGCTTGTGGTGGAATTTCGAAGGGGCTTTCCATGTCCCATGTCCTTGATGGTATGGGAATCGAAGGATTGGAGGAGGGTTGGCAGACCAATGCGCTTGCCATTGCCCGGGCCATGGATGAGGAACTGCAAGGGGCCACTTTGACGGATACTGTAAAAGATCTCACCATTCCCATCCTCTTTATGGCAGCGGTGAACGACGCCAATGTGCCACCCGATCTGGTCAGGGAAGTCTTTGAAACCTATAAGGGTCCCAAGGATTTTGTGCTTTTTCAGGATAGCCACCATTTACCCTTCGTCACGGAGAGCGATGCATTTGTGGCACATGTCCATGATTTTTTAATGAAGGAAGGCTTCGATCGATAAAGAAATAGTCCGGCCCCCTGGTACATCGTTGGTTATTCATATGGGTGGAGTCACGTATCGGGGGGCTTTTTTAATCCCTAATTTATCTGGATAGCCTATAAAATATTGATGTGTTCCACCGTAAATTGATGGGAATGGTCGTATTTTTAAGGTACGTTATCCCGGGACATGGCCAAAGATGTCCCGATAAAGTATGAAAATGGTCGGAACCCTCGCAAAACATATGGAGCGAACTATCGGTTTTCAGATAGATCCTATTTTGTTGGCCCCTTATCTCTCGGAGTTCCCTTTGCGAAAAAAAGAACACCTTTTTAGGCAAGGGGAGCTTTGTACCCATATCTATTTTGTATCCAAGGGTTGCTTGAACCTGTATTTTGTCAATGATAGGGGCCAGAAACAGACCGTACAGTTTGCCCTGGAGCATTGGTGGCTCTCCGATTTCATGGCTTTTCGTTCCTCCTCCCGAACGGATTTTAACCTTCAGGCAGTTGAACGTAGCAAGGTATTGGGAATCGATCGGAAAGGGGAGCAAGAGCTATTGGAGCGGTTTCCCGAGTTGGAACGGTATTTCAGGTTGATCCACGAAAGGGCCTATGGGGCCTCCTTAATTCGGATGAAGTACGTATATGGACTTTCCAAGGAGGAACTGTACCATGACTTTGCACAAAAGTTCCCTGATTTTGTGCAACGTGTGCCCCAATATCTGTTGGCTTCCTTTTTGGGCCTTTCACCGGAATACTTAAGTGAGCTCAGGGGACGTGAGCACCACCGTTAACAACTCTTATAATTGGCCCCGTTTCTTAAACCAGTTGAAGTTTATTGTCCTGTAGCAACCCTAATTTTGGGGTGTAAAATAATGAAACATGGAACAAAGAACTCAAATCGACAAAGTGGAGCCAAAGGCCTACGAGGGCATGTTCGCTCTGGAAAAATACCTTTCACAAAGTACCTTGGATAAGGGACTTGTGCACCTGCTCAAGATCAGGGCCTCCCAGATCAATGGCTGTGCTTTCTGTATCAACATGCACACCCAGGAAGCCCTGTCAGATAGGGAGGATCCCAAACGTATCTTTTTATTGGATGCCTGGGAGGAAACCGATATGTTCACCGAGATGGAAAGAGCGGTTCTCCGAATGACGGAGGAGGTGACCTTGATCCATAAGGCGGGACTCACATCGGATTCTTATGATCGGGCCGCTAATTGTTTTACCGAAAATGAGATCTCTCAGATCATCATGGCCATTGTGACCATCAATGCATGGAACCGTATTGCCATAGCGACCCGTAAACCATTTTGACCGGGTCAGGGAAAAGGGGTCTGGATGGCCAGCTGCCGTTCGGACCCCGAACCTGCAATTGAAGCCCTGAGCTGTCGAATTGTGGTGCGTCCCATTAAGAGACCTGAAAATGTTCCTTCAGTAGCCGGGCCCCCTTGGAAGTAATGACCACTTCCCTGCCACTGCTCTTTTTTCTGAGCCAATCCCTATCGATCATTAGGTCCAATAGGGCCTTTCCCAGCGCACCGGCCACATGGTGTTTCCTTTCGGTCCAATCCAAGCAAGGACGGGCGTGTACCCTTTTGCCCTTCAACAGTTTTTTGGTGTCGATTCCGAGCGCTTTCAGCCATAGCCATCCCTTTGTTGTAATTTGATACGTGCCGTCCTTGTGGACCATAATATTTTGTGCAAGGAGGGATTCCTGTATCTTAATGGCCAACTCACCGGCCAGATGGTCATAGCAGGTCCGGGCGCTTATCAGGCCCCGGTTCGGCATGGGTCTTTTGATTCGTTCCAATTTGTGTGTTGGGATCAGTCTCGCTATCCCTTCGATACTGCGTGCGATCTCTGGGCCTGCCAGTCTGAAATACCGATGCCTTCCCTGTTGCTCCACCACTATCAATCCACCCTGGATTAATTTGGTCAAATGGTTGCTGGCCGCTTGTCGGGTCAAATCGGCAAAATTGGCAAGTTCCGTGGCCGTATAGGACCTGCCGTCCAGAAGGGCCCATAGGATCTTGGCCCTTGAGCGATCACCAATCAGTGCCGCGGCCGCGCTGAATTCCATTGCTGTGTCCATACTTTCAAATATACACCGCTTTGGAGTTCCATGGTTCATTTTGCATGGAACCATTAGATCTTTTCCTCCATTAGTTTTGTCGACCAAAGCAACTCTGATGACATGATAAAAAAAATGATATGGTTTTTACTATCGGCTGCCTGCTGTTGGGCCCAAGGCGGAGGGTCGGAATATGAAAGGTTCCGGTTTCCCAGTAGGTTGGAAGGAAAGAGGTTGAATCTGCTGTACACAGCCTCAGGAAAGACCGAATCCAAAGGGGCCGTTCTCTTTGTGCACGGCTCCTCGTTCCCTTCGGAACTCTCCGCTGGATATAGGATCCAGGGGGTCTCTTGGATGGACGTCATGGCAGATGCGGGGTTCGATGTCTTTGCCCTGGACTTCTTGGGCTATGGGGGATCGGACAGGTATGACCACATGGTCCAGGATGATAAGGTCGATGATGTTCCGAACGGGGGCAGGGTAGTTGTCCGCGACCTGGATATTGCCGTAGATCTTATCAGAAAGCAACTAGGGATAGATCGGGTGGTGCTTTTGGGCCATTCCTGGGGCGGAACGGTGGCGGGATACTATGCGAGCCTATATCCTGAGAAAGTGGACAGGCTCGTACTTTTTGCGCCCATTGTACAGCGACCCGGTTCTACAACTTGGGAGCCTTCTGAATCTTTGTTTCTTGAACAAACACCACAACAGCGAATGGAGCAGTTCCTGGCGATGGTTCCCGAGGAACAGGAAATGGTCCTGGAGCAGGATGTCCTGCAGCAATGGGGTAGGGCGTGGGTTGAAAGTGACCCCACGGCCCAAGAACGGAACACCGGCTCGGTACGATACCCCAGTGATTGGCAAAAAGATCTTTATGATTGTTGGAACGGGAACTGTTTCTTCGATCCTGAAGCACTCGCCGTCCCTACATTGATCGTTCGTGGGGAATGGGATACCGCCTTCGGTGCGAGGGATGCCGAAATGCTTTTTGACCATATGGTACATGTCGATGATAAAAGATATGTTGTAGTGGGCCATGGAACCCATGTGCTACATTTGGAGGAGAATCGGTGGGCGTTGTTCGATGAGGTCCTTACATTCATTAAAAACGAAGAACGATGATTGCCGTCATTTTTGAGGTCCATGTGGCCCCCGATAGAAAAAGGGAATACCTCGATATTGCCCAAAGCTTGAAACAGGAATTGACCAAGGTTGCGGGATTCATATCCATTGAGCGTTTTCAAAGCATTTCCGATGAAGGTAAAATGCTATCGCTTTCCTATTGGAAGGACGAGGCTGCGGTTGAAGTTTGGAGGAACCATGACATGCACAGGAAGGCCCAAGATAGGGGGAGGACATCCATTTTTAAGGATTACAACATCCGTGTTGCCGAAGTGGTCCGAGCTTATGGCATGTATGAACGGGTGCGGTCTCCGAAGGAATTATAGGACTCAACGGTTCAGCCGATTTGCAAAGGCATGGGTGAGAAGGTTGGGCATGCCCCCCGTATGCCAGAACAAAATTTTGGACCCTGGGGCAAGTCGGTCTTTTTGGATAAGGTCCAGCATTCCATGGAAGGCCCTTGCGGTATATACCGCATCCAGTAAGATACCTTCCGATTCGGCAAGCATTTCGATGGTCTTCAGTTCTTGTTGCGTCAGGTTCGCATAACCTGGACCTTCATAATCCCGATCTAGGGCAATATCCCCGATTTGAAAGGTGTTGGTCAGGTTCAGGGATTTTGAACCCGTCGCCAGGATGTCCAAGATCCTTTCCTCAAGGGATTCCCCATGTAGCTTGGCCTTGTCCACACTTATGGCGTGCAGGTCGGCCTGAATATCGAACAACTCCTTGCCCAGTAACATACCTGCCTGGGTTCCCCCTGAACTGGAGGAAAAGAAGATATGATCTATTTGCAGGTCCATTTTCTGTAATTGGATTTTTACTTCCCGCATCGCATTTACAAATCCCAGGGCGCCCATGGCATTGGAGCCCCCATAGGGTATGAGATAACATTTCCCTTTTTTGGAGAGCACATCATGGAGTTCCGCAATGTCCTCGCCTTTACGGTTTTCCCCTGTAAAATGGAGCTGGGCCCCGAAAAGATGGGATAACAGTAAGTTGCCCTCATACACCTTGGGCGGTACGCCTCCCAGTAACAGATGGCATTCCAGGCCCAATTGGGCACAGGCCGCGGCCGTTTGGCGACAATGGTTGGACTGTTGGGCACCGGAGGTGATCACAAGGTCACAGGAAGTCTCTGCCGCATCATAGAGGAGATATTCCAGTTTTCGCGTTTTGTTGCCCCCCATACCGAGTCCTGTCATATCGTCCCTTTTGATATACAGTTCGTAGGGCCCGAGTTCTGCGGAAAGTTTTTTTAATGGTGTCAATGGGGTGGGCAAGAAGGCCAAGGGCACTTTTTTCCTTAAAGGGTCTGGGGTGGTACCGTCCATGTTTTCAGTTTATTTTTTATCGATCCCGAAATGTTCGAAGACCGCTGGGATGAGTATCGATTGGTAGAACAGGCTACTGGGCGGACGTTTCAGACCACTGTGCATGTTCCCTACGTTGACCAAGGAGACCACGATAATATCCGTGTCCTCGATCCAGAACATCATGGCCGAGAAGCCCAGTACCCCACCAGAGTGCCCTAGTACCGCATGACCACGGTAATAGGGAAATATTCGGTAAATGCCCTGGGCATACTGGAAGTTCGGGTTCGCAACGCCGCCAGGGGGATGATAGGTAAAATATTGTTCCTTGATCTCCTTGTCCAGAAAATCCCCGGTGTTCAGGGCCTGTGCCCATTTGACCAGGTCATGGGACGTGGAAACCAAGCCACCGGCTGCCCATTCTGTGGACAGGTTCGACCTGCTCGTTTCGATCAAATACGGGTTCGCATATGGGAAATATGGGGAGTGTCCGGCGACTTTTAGATATTCAGGTGTCGCATAATGGTAGTTTGCCACATATCCCCCGGGAACCTGCTCAAAGGATTCCAAAAAGGTTTTGCCCAGGTCCAAGGGCTTTAATATGCGATTTCGGATCTCTTCGTGAAGCTCGTTATCGGTGATCTTTTCTATGATAAGACCAAGAAGTGTGTAGTTGGTATTCGAATACTCATATGCTTCCCCGGGAGCGAAAAGAGCAGCTTGCCCGTCAATGTAGTCAAGAGTTTCCGCTTTGCCCCATAGATGTTCTGGCCTTACCGATACTCCCCTTCCTTGTCTTATCCATGCTTGATCGAACTCAAAGGTGGGAATGCCGCTTTGATGGTTCAACAGTGTCCTTATGGGGGCCTGGTCAAGATTAGCGATGTTTGGCAGCATAGTGGTGTCCAGGTAGTCCGAGGGAACTTTTTCCAGATCTAGTTTGCCCTCTTTGGCCAATTGCAGTGCCGTGACCGCCACAAAGGTCTTGGTAATGCTGCCTATACCAAATTTGGAGTCAAGCGCAATGGGTGTCCTGGCCTTAAGATCCGCATAACCGATGGTTCCACTCCAATAGATACTGTCGCCCTTGCCTATGGCCACGGAAATACCGGGAATGCCCATACTCTGCCCATTGATCAAGACCTTGTTGAATAGGGAATCCGTTTCCTGTGATCCCGGGACCGCCTGGGCCTTTAGGGCAGTGCCGCCCCAAAGTGCCAATGCCAAAATGGTGATGCTAAGTTGTTTCATGGTGTTATGGAGGTGTATGGTGGACGATCCTGATAGGTACTTTTTGGGTAAATTAATGATTTATGGGATATATCAGGGCCGACCAAGGGTTAATTGCTTATCGATAAAGGTGTCCATCACCTTGTGGAGTTCCTGGCTCGTGGGCACTTTTTTTACATTCCCATCAAAACAGTTCTCTTTTATCCGATACAGGGAGTGATCGGTACCCTTAAGGATTTTCCATTGGATATGTGAAGGGGGGGCGCCCTCAAATAGTGCCTTGAGTTTGTCCACGGAACTCTGGGCATGTACCAAAGGATCGTTTTCCCCAAAGAGAAACAGCACCGGTCTTCGGATGTTCCTGATAGTTCGTGTGGGATCATACCCCTTGATGACCCTATAATGGAGGTCGTTTTTCTTCTCGGCCCTGATGATGGGGGTGGTATACAGTTTATAAACCTTGGAAACGGACCGCTCCATGGCCTGGAGACTGTCCATTCCCTCGCATCGGTTCTTACTGTATTGGTTTTGTACATCCTGTTCGAAAACCGTTGTGACGGACCCTGCCATGCTTATTCCGAACAATACTTCATCGGCATAGGTACCGGTGATGATCTGGACCAGCCATCCCCCTTGGCTATGTCCAATGACCCCTACCTTTTGGCAGTCAATTGGGAAATTCTCCTTCGCATACCGAATGGCGTCGACCGCATTTTTGGCCAGGGCCTCGAAATCCATGTCCCACCAGGCTCCCGAGGATTTGCCGATGCCCGGTTTGTCGAAATTCAACAGGGCATATCTATCGGCTACCAGGGTATGGAGGGTGGCATCCAAATACCCTTTGTAGTTTGTCCTATAACTGGAATTGCCGGAGCCGGGCATGAAAACCAATAACGGAGGATGTTGGATGCCCTTGGGCAAACGTAAACTTCCTGCCAGCGTGTCTCCATTGGATTCAAACTGGAAATCCATCGTTTCCCCCCCGTATTGCATACCATACAGGTCATTTTGGATAAAACTGAGCAACAGTAGCAAGAGGGGCATGGATTTTAGGGCGAATGATTTTGAGCGTACTTTGCTCAGGGAAGACGGTATATGTGCTATGGTTTCCATACTTTTCGTTTTTGTATTGTAAAGGCCACAAGTTTCATGATAGCGGTGCTAAAAATCCATAAATAATGCCGTAAAATGGTTAAGCTGTCTTAAGAAAAAGGGAGTTTGGAGGCCCTGATGGGATGGAAAAGGCATTTCTGGCATGGGGAAACGGGCAGAAATGCCTTTTGATGTCAATTTAGAGATGTTTGTTCGCTATATCCGGGTAGTTGCCCAAAACTTTCCATTGGCCTGCCGAACGGATCAAATTGATCAAGGAGCGGAACCGAAGATCTTTGCTCTCCAGGGTAACTCGGGCGTAGGCCAAATCCCCCATTATTTCCAACGAATCGATCTGTAACGTTCGTGGTGTCCCGCCAAAAGTTCCTTCTTTGATAAGGTCCAAATAGCGTTCCTTGTCCATAACAAATACCCCCTCCTGTTCAAAGAAACCGGATTGCACGTTTCGGAAATCATGGTGAAGGATGCCACTCAACAGCGCAATATCACTGGTATCCCCACCTATAATAAAATTCTTGAGACTACCCATGAGATCGCTTCTGCTCTTGTCCGTTTGTTTTAAAGCCGTCACTTCGATCTCGATTTTCATTTTGGGATCGGCAAGTCCGGCCGATATCATCATGGCCGCTGGCTTGGATTCGTCAAAATACCGACGTAACACGGGCCAACAGGATTCGAAATCCGATGCATTGGGCAGGATGTAGTTGACCCGGACCACATCTTCCATGGTGGCATTGGCCTGCTTTAGGGCATCCTGGATGTTTTTTAGGCATTGTTCGGTCTGTTCCACCACATCCTCTGAAATTTCCATGGTGTCGTAATCGTATCCCGTAGTGCCGGATACAAAGACCCAATCCCCTTGCACGATGGCCCTCGAATATCCGATCTGCTTTTCAAACGCCGATCCCGAACTGATAAGTTTTTTGCTCATGTTTTTTGTTTTTATAAAAGACAGTTTTGGCCCTGGGAAATGTGACAGGTTGGGATAGATTTTATAAGGTGAGCACGGTTTTTCAAAAGTTCCGGAAACAGCTTGTGAGGGAGAAACATTTGCAATGGAACCCGCTAAACGAAAAAGTGATGGTGCCGATGTCCGTGCATAATGGCCAATATCCTCGGGTCTTCGGCTTCTTGGGTACTATGACACCATTTATTTATCTTGCAGCAGTTAATATGGAATTCAAAGCATCAAGATATGTACAGAAACACGATCCAATACCTTGTGGCCCTTGTTGTTTTCGTTGCCATCGGCTGTAACAAAGGA
This sequence comes from Allomuricauda sp. TMED12, assembly GCA_002167435.2. GTDB lineage: Bacteria > Bacteroidota > Bacteroidia > Flavobacteriales > Flavobacteriaceae > Flagellimonas. Next base: position 9,117 of record NHBR02000120.1, on the reverse strand, counting down.
AAAAATAGTGAGGACGGCACAAGGGCCGTTTCTGAGCAACAGCAAGTGGACTTAAGGCAGAAATGGCATTGGGACAACAACAAGGGACAAAGTGATGCCGCAGGTTATGCCCAGGTAGTAAAAGTGGGGCCCACCATTTATGTTTCCGGAGTGCCGACCAGTGACTTATCCCCAGTGGGGGTTGCCCAGCTATACGGTACCCTTAGGGCCTGTTTGGAATCCTTTGGGGCCACACCGCAGGATGTGGTCAAGGAGACCTTGTACACCACGGATATAGAGGCCATGAAACTACTCAATGATCACCGAAAGGAGTTTTATGAAGGGGATTTCCCCGCTGCCAGTTGGGTGGAAGTGAGCCGATTGTATGAACCGACCGCAAAACTGGAAGTGGACTTGGTGGCCTATCTCCCTGCTACCGGGGAACGGAAATAACCCTATATGACATCGACAACCGCGGCCAAAAGAATCATGGAGCTTCAGGATAGGGATCTTGACCTCCGACAACAGCTCCTGGAAAATGGAACGCTTTCCAGTGGATATAATGAAGCTATGGAGGCACTTCACAATGCTAATGCAAGGGAATTGGAGGCCATCATGGAAGCGATCGGATATCCGAGCGTCCCAAAAGTGGGCAAGGAGGCCAATCAGGCGGCTTGGTTGGTCGTCCAACACGCCATTGGTATTCCAAGTTTTATGAAGAAATTCCTCCATCATTTGCAAAGGGAAGCCGAAAAGGATAAGGACCTGTCCATACAACTGGCCTATCTGACCGACAGGGTCAGGATATTGGAGGGCCAGGAACAATGGTACGGAACACAGTTCGATTGGGACCAGGAGGGCTTGATGAGCCCGGCTCCGTATGATAATCTGGATAAGGTCAATGCCAGGAGGCGGGACCTGGGACTGAACAGTTTGGAGGAACAGACCGAAGCAATGCGGCTACGTGTGAGGAACGAAGGTCAAAGGGCGCCCAAGGATATGGAAGGCCATCTTCGGGAACAAAGGGCCTGGCGGTCAAAAGTGGGTTGGATTAAGGCCTCCAAAGGATAATTCTACCTATCTGTGCCCTGGGAGTGGGCAGCGCTTGAAAACTCCCATCTTCCAATTCCTTTGATATTGACTTGGGCACCCAATGCCTGATAGAACGATATTGCAGCTTGGTTGTGCCGGTCAACTTCCCATTTTATGCCGGAAATGTTCCGTGCCATGGCCATTTCCCGTAGATGTAGCATCAATTGTCTTCCAATGCCCTTCCCGCGTTCTTTGGCGGTCACAAAGAGATCGTCCATATGAAGGAACGGACGGCCCGCCCAGATGGAATAGGAAATGGTATAGGTGAGGTAACCGACTGCCCTTCCCTTTTCCATGGCCAGCAAAGCCCCGAAATCAGGAGGTTCCTTAGAGAGGGATCTTAACAGTTGCTCCGGTGAAGTCTCCACATATGTTTCTAATTGCTGATTTTTGGCTAGGTCTAGGATAAGGTGGTACAACAGGCCCACATCACTTTTTTGTACGGGTCTTATTTCCATGGGACATGAAAAATGGTCACAGCGCGCTGATGCGCTCAAAGAATATATTGATGGCATAGGCGGTGTACAGCAAGAGTGCCGCGGTGTCGATCTGGTCTTCCTTCAGGTCCTCAATGAAGAAATCATGTTTGAGCTTTCTCCAATTGTTCTTGCCCCGCAAGGTACAGATGCAGTTTTTGGAGGCGTCCTCCACCTTGAACTTGGGATTGAAGATCCCGGTATTTTTTACAGTATACGAATGGTCGTCCCCAAGCTGTATGGTCACCGTCAAATCGGATGAAAACTTCAATTGCCCTATCTTTTCGCCATGTCGAATCAAATCGATTTTATTCTGGAAAATCTGCAAGGGTTTGAGCTCTATGGTCGAGCCTTCCATCTGTATCCTTGCCGTTCCCATGAACCAATTGATGTAGTTCAATTGCCCAATTTCTTTGCCACCGCTGCTAAGGGCATAGTCTCCTTTGCCGGATAGGGCGCTCAGTTTGATCGGATGTGTCAATGTCTGTTCCATATAACTTTGTTTTTGTTTTTTAACGATTGATTTCTTGCGATGTCACGGGCATCCTTTCCAGATCGACTGTGAACAAATGGCCATTGCTCCCTATGTAAAGATGGTTTCCCATGATCAAAAGCGGGCCAATTAGATCGGTGCCTCCCGAGGAAATATCCTCGGTATACAAGATCGGTTCCGGTAGCCCTGCCGGGGAACCATGGTCGATTCGATAAAGTCCGTCCCCCAACAAATGGGTAAAGTAGATTCCAGATGCGTCGACCGCCAGCCCCGTTCCCGGGGAGACCACATCCTCCGCATCCGATAGCCCAACGAGCATTTCGGGAGTGGCCTGCCCATTCATGAGGTCGTAGCGCATCAACCAGCTGCCCTTGTCCTTCCCGGTGTAATAGGTTCTGAAGAAATATAGGTTCTCCTGGAAATAGATCATATGTTCCAATTCCTCAAAGGGCAGTTCGGCCAAGAGGGTGTCCGGGGCACCTGTCACCATGTCCCTGGCGTGCACCGTGGTCTCAAAACCAAAGCTGGATTCGGTCTCCAGGTAAATGAGCCGATCCCCGTCCTTGGCCAAGGCCGCTTTGTAAAATGGCAGGTCTATTCCGCTGGGGACTATTTTTTTGGTCTCAAGGTCGATGGCCCTGAGCTCGGTCATGACCCAAAATGGCGTATAATAGAGCATGCCATCGATAACCGCAAGATCCATTGGGCCATCGCCATCCTCCAAAATAAACTCGGGTATCCGTCCATCTTGTGAAATATCCAATCGGTACAGGGCATCGGTAGCAATAAAATAGATCCAGTTTCCGTCGTGTTCTATCCGATTGATTTTTAAGTCGGGCAGTGCAAGGTCGGTTACCAGTTCCTGGTCATCCGATGGATGTGTTGGTGGAAGGTTGCCATCGTCCGTGACACAGGAACCGAACAATAGGGCGAATAGCGCAATATTGGCGAAGATTTTCCTGGAATTGGACAGGCCATGGTTTCCGTTCCTTGTTTTTGGATTCTGTAAGGTGTTCATTAAGAGGGGCTTTTGTGATTTTTTCCTTGGGATAAATGTACTTAAGAGCACCTCCTTTTGAATTAAGATATCTTAAGAAATGAACGAGCGCCCCGTTATTTTTATGAGCGGTAAAAATGGAGGGGCGGACGGTTCGATCCACCCCTTAAATGGTTGGTTATTTTCCGGTATGGTACATATCATGAAAGGTTTTGGCCAATTTTTCGGGATTTTCGCACCACTGGGCGTACATTCCCTGTCCCATTTCGTCAGGAACAATGTCCAAAATACCCTGTTCAACAGCATCCAGGATACTTGGTGCGATACGATCGGGAGATGGCATTTCCCAATTGCTGCCCGCGTTCATATCGGTATCGATGGCCCCAGGGTTGACGGCATGCACCATGACACGGTGTGGCGCCAGTTCGATCCGGGAGGACAGGGTCGCAGAGTATAGGGCGGCCTTGGCCGCCGAATAGCCCGCTATCGACGGCAGCGGCGAATAGGCCACTATGGATACAATGTTCACCAGTTTTGCCGGGGCGTTCCGGGATAGGACCGGGGCAAAGGCCTGCATCATCCTAAGGGTCGAAAAATAATTGGTTTCCATATTGTCACGTAGCATTGTGGTATCCCCTTGAAGGATATCCCCAGGTTCTAAAATCCCAGCGTTGTTGATCAACACTTCAGTATCCCCGGCTAAATTGGCACAGTGCTCCACTTGATCGCCCCTTGTTATGTCCAAGGCCACGGGCACAACCCTTGGGTCCCCAAAGTCGGGGAGTTTGTCCAGATTCCTTGAAGCTGCGTAGATTTTCTTTGCCCCCTTTTTTAGGGAGGCTGCGACCAACGATTTTCCGATGCCCCTATTGGCACCGGTGATAAAAATGGTTTTGTCCTGTAATGATTTCATAGGATATATATATTAGAATTTGACAGCAAACCTACTGGGTGATACGTTTCGTCGAAACCCGAAAATTGCTGATCTTCAAGTGGACCATGATCTATGCGGGGTTATGGGAAGTAGGTCTTGTAGATGGATATTAAGATGGATTAATCCTTTTGGGCAAGGATTCGTTTATTTTTGGTGCAAAGGGCCCGTGGCCCACTTTGTGATATGGCACCCGATCTATGTGCGGCTTGGTGAACACGGCGTCCATCGGAATAAAATCAAATGAAAATAGCGGCGATTTATGATATCCATGGGAACCCATTTGCTTTGGAAGCGGTCTTGAAGGCAATTTCCGGGCAGGGTGTCGATTTGTTGTTTGTTGGCGGTGATGTGGTTGCCGGACCGATGCCCAAGGAGGCCCTTTCCCTATTGTCACGAAGCGAGATTCCCATTGCCTACATACGTGGCAATGCCGAAACCGACCTGTTGCGCCATGCCAAGGGGCTGGAGGTATACGGTTTGGGCCCAAGGGCAAAATCAGAGGCTGCATGGACCCTGGACCAATTGGATGCTTGGGATGTTGCCTTTATCGAATCATGGGCCAAAACCATTCAGATGAAGACAAAGTCCCTGGGCGAAATCCTCTTTTGTCATGCTACCCCGGAAAACGATACGGATGTCTTTACCAAGTTTACCCCAGTACGAAAACTGGAACCCATTTTTGGGTCACTTGAAGCCTCCGTGGTCATATGTGGACATACCCATATGCAGTTTGACCGAAGGATTGCCGGGGTACGGGTGGTCAATGCGGGAAGCGTTGGGATGCGTTTTGGGGGAACCGGAGCAGATTGGTTGCTTTTGGATGATGGTGTCCATTTGATGCACACCCCTTATGACCTGGACCGGGCGGCAGGAGCTATTGCAGCCTCCAAGTATCCCAACGCCAAGGCTTTTGCGGCCAAAAACATACTGGGGCCGCCCACGGAGAAAGAGGCCCTGCATATGCTTTCGGAGTTGGAACGGTAAACCCTATTTTCAATTTAGCAAGTATCGGGTTGGCATCGGAGGGGGCCCATCATTAATTTTGATGTACATAAAGAATACTATGGAAATCAAGGACCCCATCAACTACGATCGCATAGCCAAGGCAATAGCCTATATCCGGGAGAACCACCGGCAGCAACCCACCTTGGCCGAGATTGCGGAAAAGGTGCACCTGAGCCCGTTTCATTTTCAACGGTTATTTACCGATTGGGCCGGGGTCAGCCCTAAAAAATTTCTGCAGTACACCAATCTACAGTATGCCAAATCCATCCTGAGGGAGAGTAGGGAAACCTTGTTCGAGACTGCCTATCGCACGGGTCTTTCAGGAACCGGGCGATTGCACGACCTCTTTGTCAAGATCGAGGGGATGACCCCAGGGGAATTCAAGAATGGGGGCAGCGACCTTACCATCAACTACGATGTTGCCCGGACCGGTTTCGGTGACCTGCTGGTGGCATCAACACCAAAAGGGGTATGTCATATGGCCTTTATGGAGGATTTCAAAGCCGCTTATGCCGAGCTCCAGGGGCATTTTCCCAAGGCCATTTTCCATAGACGTTCGGATCTATTTCAGACAGAGGCCCTGAAACTGTACCAGCAGGACTGGTCCAATATCGATCAGGTCAAGTTGCATTTAAAGGGGACGGATTTCCAATTGAAGGTATGGGAGACCTTATTGTCCATTCCCCGGGGAAATTTGGTGAGCTATGGGGATATTGCAGTGAAAATGTGTGCACCGGCTGCCTCACGGGCGGTTGGCAATGCCGTCGGCCTGAACCCGGTGGCCTATCTTGTACCCTGCCATAGGGTCATTCGCTCATCGGGCCATATCGGGGGATACCGTTGGGGCCAGACCCGTAAGATGGCCCTTATGGGCTGGGAGGCCGCTAATAGGGTTAGGTGATCACAGTATATGGTCGTTTGCCGCTATGGTCCTTTAGTGCCCAATACATCCAATAGGATTTTTGGGGTATGTCCGGTCCATCGCTTCACTTCCTTTATAAAATGGTTCTGATCGTAGTACCCAAACCCAAAAAGTTCGTTCATTTGTCCGGTGATTTGTATTGACCGAAGGGCCATTCTGCATCGGATCATGGATTGCACTGTCTTGGGAGATAGACCCGAATGACGCTGTGTGATGCGCTGTAGCTGTCTTTGGCTGATCTTGAGTTCCCTGGCCATGTCAATGGCGTTGGCGGAAAAATGTTTTCCATGGGCCAATAGTTCCACAAATTGTCTCCAGAGCCTATGGCCCTTACAGTCCATTTGTGCTTTGTTGAGATGGGTAAGTTGATCGCTGAGGCCCTTGACAAAGGCATCCAAGTTGGCCTCGGCAAAATAAGGCGATAACCACCCTGTCCTGGGAAGGATATCCTCCTGTGCAACGATGTTGTTGGTCAGCAGCCCCATATCCATTTTGAACACCGGGAGGGCGGCACCAAACTGAAAGGTGACGCCAAAGGTCCTGTTGCCCTTTGGGTGGCCATAGGTGGCAAACTGGGTGCGCGGCCCAAGGACACGGGTATCGGTAATGGTCATCTTCCCTCGTAGGTCATCGCTTACGGTATAGGGCTCCCCCAGGGTAAATACCCAGTTGACATAGGGATAGGCGAACAGGTATTCCGTGATACCGCCCTTGTCCTCCCTATCGAGCATCCAGTAATGCCGTACCAAGTGGCGTAAATGATGGGGCGGCCGGAACAGTTGGTACATCTATTGGTTCAATTTTGATTTTGCTTTGATCAGCTCTCCCAAGAGCTTTGTGTTTTTTATCTGCGCTTCCATGCCCAGCTCCTGGGCGATCCGATGAATTTCCAGGTTTAAGGTTTCTATCTCGGTCTCCTTGTGATTTTGGATATCCTGCAATGTCGATATGAACTGGCCATCGGACAGTTTGCTTATGGCCAATACCTGTTCTTCTATATCCTTTGCATCGAGATCGATCCCCTTGGCCTGTGAAATTACGACACATTCGGCAATGACCTCCCTTGCCAGCGCAAAAACTTCACTGTTTCTGCGGAAGATGCCGTTATCCACCTCCAATAAAGGGCATATGGAATTGAACACGCAGTTGGCCATCGTCTTTTTCCAAACGATCTGTTCGATATTTTCTACCTCGGAGAAACGGAACAACGGACTGTCCACCTGTGCTACCAAAGTCCGCAACAAAGGGGTTTTCTCCCTGACCCTACCGATAGGGGAGGCGGAGACCGAACGGTAACGGACCTGGTTCCCGGAGAGGGTCTGGGCCGTTGCGAAAAGCACACAGCGGTACAGTTGGTCGAAGCCTGATTCGATGAACGGACGTTCCACCCCGAGACCGTTCTGTAATAAGATCACCGGGGTTTTTCGGGTCTTGTGGCGCAGCTTTTCAGACAGTCCTTGGTTTCCGAAAGATTTGTTGGTCAATAGTACGATGCCCTCCATTTTTGGGATGGCTGAAAGGGTACTCACCTTGATGTTTTCGGATATCACCCTGTCTTCCTCGAGGTTAAGTTCAATCTGCTCGTAACGGATACTTCCATCATCCATGCTGCCACGTACCAGTTGTACCTTACAGCCCTTTCGTTTAAGGAAGACGGCAAGGGCCTTTCCAATGGCTCCGGCACCTATGATATATATGTTCATCGTTCAATTTGTTTTTCTGGCGTGAACCCAGGTGTTTCATGAGGCTAAGATCGTCATTGGCACAGCTGTCAAATAGTATAGGTTGGACACTTTTAAATGGGCCAGCCTGTACTATCCATGGTAAGTATTTTCATGGACATTTGATCAAAAAAATAGCTATGGGCAAAAATGAGCGTATACCGGCCAACAATAATTCAAAGATAAGCAGGGAGCCCTTTCCGGGTTCAAAAAAACATTACATGGCCACAGCGCATGGCTATCGGGTCCCGTTCCGAAAAGTGGAGCAGGGCAACACCAAGGCCAATGTATACCATAAGGGCCGTGAAAACCCCGCACTGTTATTGTACGACACCAGTGGCCCCTACACCGATCCTTCCGTGAAGATCGACTTACTTCGGGGACTGCCTACGGCCCGTCCCTGGATCGCTACCGATGCGGCCCTTGAAGCCCTGGAGGGCCCGACTTCCGAATTCGGAAAAAAAAGATTGGCGGACGGGGCATTGGATAAAATTCGTTTCAGCGCGGGAAGATCCCCATTGCGCAGCGTCAAGGGAAAGGTACATACCCAGATGTACCATGCCAAAAAAGGCATTGTTACCCCTGAGATGGAATATGTGGCATTCCGTGAAAACCAATTGATGATGGAAGATGGCCAGCACCAGGGACGTTCCTGGGGGGCTTCGATCCCCAAAAGGATCACCGCTGAGTTTGTCCGGGACGAGGTGGCCCGGGGACGCGCCGTGATCCCCGCTAACATTAACCATCCGGAACTCGAGCCCATGATCATTGGACGGAATTTCAAGACCAAGATCAATGCCAATATCGGGAACTCCGCGGTGACCTCCTCCATTGAGGAGGAAGTGGAGAAGGCGGTATGGGCCAGTCGGTGGGGCGCCGATACGATCATGGACCTGTCCACAGGTGAAAATATCCATGAGACGCGGGAGTGGATCGTGCGCAACTGTCCGGTTCCCTTGGGTACCGTGCCCATCTACCAGGCATTGGAGAAGGTGGGAGGTGATCCAGAGGCCCTGAGCTGGGAACTCTTCCGGGATACCTTGATCGAACAGGCGGAACAGGGCGTGGATTATGTTACGATACATGCCGGAGTACTCTTGCGCTTTGTTCCCATGACGGCATCCAGGGTGACCGGAATCGTCTCCCGTGGCGGGAGTATCATGGCCAAGTGGTGCCTGGCCCATCATCGGGAAAACTTTATCTATGAACACTTTGGGGAACTATGTGAGATCTTGAACCGTTATGACGTGACCATTTCCCTTGGGGACGGTCTGCGACCCGGTAGCATTGCCGATGCAAATGACCAGGCCCAATTTGCGGAACTGGAGACCTTGGGGGAATTGACCAAGATTGCCTGGGAGCATAATGTACAGGTGATCATCGAAGGACCGGGGCATGTGCCCATGCATATGATCAAAGAAAATGTGGACCGACAATTGGAACTCACCCATGAGGCCCCTTTTTACACCCTTGGGCCTTTGGTGACGGATATCGCTCC
>NHBR02000119.1 GCA_002167435.2 Allomuricauda sp. TMED12 | reverse complement strand
TCGGCCCAAATTGTTCCCTGTAAGCACATCGCTTTCACGAATTCCTTTGGGGAGAGCATCCACCCCAATACCGTGGGTGCGAATAGGTTTTGGAATCTCGAAAAGAGATTCTTTTATGGCCCGGATATACCAGTTACCCCCCATACGGCCCACCAAATCCAATTTTTCGGTGTCTAGGACATTATCCGTCAAGTAATCGTCATTGATGTGAATCATATCCACTTGCGCAATAATCAAATTTCCAGCCCCAGGAATCTGTCCCAATTCAACTACTTCCAATACACGGCACTCGAAAGATACGGGAGCCTCGCCCACACGAGGCGGTTTCACTTTTACGCTAGGTACTTGAGTAAAGCCTGCTTTTACGAATTCGTTCACATCTTTATCATAGGCTGTGCTGGAGAGTGACATTTGCTCTGCCATCGCATGGTTCACTACATTAATCACAACCTCTGGCACTTCCACCACATTTTGGTGCGTATGTTTTAAGGAATTGTCCCTTCCGCTTCTTGTGGGAGAAAACACCATAACGGGTGGGTTGGAACTAAAAACATTGAAAAAACTGTACGGGCTCAAATTAACATTGCCTTCTGCATCTATTGTGCTGGCAAAGCAAATCGGCCTTGGAGCCACCGCGGTCGATAAAATACTGTACAATTCTGGTTGAGGTATAGTGGTTGGGTCTACGGTCTTGATCATTAAGATTGATTTTGTTTTGTTTTATCGAGCGCAGTCGAGATAGGATTGAATTTCAGATGACATTTCGACTGCGCTCATTGTGACATCTGAAGTTTAATTTAATCTTTGGCCGGTAACACTTTAGTGGTCACTTCGCCAAATCCGACTCTAATATCGTCTTTTTGAGCATAACCCTTCATCGTCACCGTATCACCATCTTCAATAAATTTGCGTTCGCTTCCACCTTTTAGTTTGATGGATTTTGTGCCTCCCCAAGATAATTCGAGCATGGAGCCATAACTATTTTCCTCCTTGCCCGAAATGGTTCCAGAGGCCATCATATCTCCAATGTTAATGTTACATCCGTTTACCGTGTGATGCGCCAATTGCTGGGTCATGTTCCAATACATATGCTTGAAATTGCTAAAACAAACTTTTGTTTCCACACTGTTCTCTGGTCGGATACCGACCTCTAAGTTGATATCGTAATTCTTCTCGCCCTCATATTGTAAATACGATAATACTTCGGGTTCTTGTTTGGGCCCTTTTACTTTGAAAGGTTCCAAGGCCTCCAACGTAACGACCCAAGGAGATATAGACGATGCAAAATTCTTGGCCAAAAATGGCCCAAGTGGCACATATTCCCATTTTTGAATATCGCGTGCCGACCAATCGTTAAAGAGCACTAGACCGAAGATATAATCCTCTGCCTCCTTTGTAGAAACGGAATCTCCAAGGCTGGTCCCTTTTCCACATATAAAACCCATTTCCAATTCAAAATCCAAACGTTTTGTTGGACCGAAAACGGGAGATTCCATCCCAATGGGCATGGTTTGCCCTTTGGGTCGATGGATGGGCTGTCCGCTCACGATAATTGAACTCGCCCTTCCGTGATAACCCACGGGAATATGTTTCCAATTGGGCAAAAGAGCATTTTCTGGGTCGCGGAACATTTTACCCACATTGGTGGCATGCTCCAAACTGGAATAAAAATCGGTATAGTCTCCGATCGCTACGGGCATATGCATCTGGGCGTCGGACTGTTTCACGAAAAGATCTGAATTTCCGGCCAAAATGGAATTATCGTCTTTCAACCAATATTGAATCTTTTTTCGGACCCGTGTGGTGATTTCTTTCCCGAGCGAAATAAATTCGTTTAGGGTGTCCTTTTCCAGCAAGGCTGTATTGAAGTCGAACACATCCAATTCGGCGACGGCGGCCAAATCCAAAATATGTTCGCCAACGGCAACGCCTATCCGTGGGCTTCTGTCCTGCGTGGAAAAAATCCCAAAAGGAATATTGTGAATCGAAAAATCTGAATTTTCGGGTATTTCTATGATCATATATTGTGTTATATGTCATTCCCTTGAAAACGGGAATCTTATCTTTTCGTCATTTCGAGCTGTCAGATTGAGCACAGTCGAAATCAAGGTGAGAAATCTGGAAATAAGATTTCCCAATCGCTTCGCTCATATCGAAATAACATTCAATTATGTAAAATTTACTCCAGCCACGATTTATAATACTTGCCATCATCAATTTTGAGAGCGTTCTCTGTAACCTGTAAGGGTTTAAAGGTATCGATCATCACCGCCAGTTCCTCCGTGCCTTTTTTACCGATACTAGCTTCGTAAGTACCGGGGTGCGGTCCGTGGGGAATACCTGCTGGATGTAACGAAATATAACCGGGGCCAATACCGGTTCGGCTCATAAAATCACCATCCACATAGTACAACACTTCATCCGAATCTATGTTGGAATGATTGTACGGTGCTGGAATTGCCTTTGGATGATAGTCATACAACCTCGGACAGAACGAACAAACCACAAAAGCACCTGTCTCAAAAGTTTGGTGCACTGGTGGTGGTTGGTGAACTCTCCCGGTAATAGGTTCAAAATTATGAATGGAAAATCCATAGGGGTAATTGTAACCATCCCATCCTACCACATCAAAAGGATGCGAGGCATAAACCAGTTGGTGCAGCATACCCTGTTTTTTGATTTTCATCAAAAACTCTCCTTTTTCATCAAAAGTTTCGAGGTCCTGCGGTAATTTGTAGTCACGTTCACAGAAAGGGGAGTGCTCCAAAAGTTGCCCGAACCAGTTGCGATAGCGTTTTGGGGTGTAAATAGGATGGAAAGACTCGGCGTATAAGATGCGGTTGTCTTCTGTGTCAAATTCTATTTGATAAATCATCCCACGTGGAATGATGAGGTAATCTCCATATTCAAAAGGAATGTTGCCCAGAAAGGTTTTCAGTGTCCCTGACCCTTTATGGATAAAGAGCATTTCGTCCGCATCGGCATTTTTATAAAAATAGTCGGTAACGGATTTTCTGGGTGCGGCCAATCCCACGTGAACATCATTGTTCACCAATAAGGGCTCCCGTGCCTCAAGGAAATCGTCTTTGGGGGCTACATCAAAACCAATGAACTTTCGGCTAGTGATGTTCTTTTCCACAGCAATCTTTGGGCTCACATCCAACGCTTTGCCAATTTCCTTGACCTGAGTAGGTCGGTGAACGTGGTAGGAAAGCGAGGACATCCCATCAAATCCGATAGTGCCGAAAAGCTGCTCGTAATAGAGACTGCCATCGGGCTTCTCGAATTGGGTGTGCCGTTTTTGCGGGATTTTGCCAAGTTTATGATAAATAGGCATTGCTTTCGTTTTTAAGGATTAAGTGTCAAATTTTGAGTTTATGATTGTACTCAAAATTTGACACCTTTAATTTACAATTATTAATGCAATGTACCTCGAAGCTCTTGCTCTCGCTCTATGGCCTCGAACAATGCTTTAAAATTCCCTTTTCCAAATGACTGTGCACCCTTTCTTTGTATAATTTCAAAGAACATTGTTGGTCTAGGCTCTACGGGCTTAGTGAAGATTTGTAACAAATATCCTTCATCATCGCGGTCTACCAAGATGCCCAGTTCTTTCAATGGCGCAATGTCCTCATCAATTTCACCAACACGGTCGGTAACTGCATCATAATAGGTGGCAGGAACTCTTAGGAACTCCACGCCTCGACTTCTTAAATCACGAACGGTTTTAATGATATCGTCCGTGGCCACGGCGATGTGCTGAACTCCTTCGTCTTCATAAAAATCCAAGTATTCTTCAACTTGTGATTTTTTCTGACCTTCTGCAGGTTCGTTGATAGGAAATTTTATTCGACCATTCCCGTTACTCATCACTTTACTCATTAATGCAGTATATTCAGTCGAGATATCATTATCATCAAAAGATAGGATGTTCTTGAAGCCCATAACATCTTCATAAAACTTTACCCAATGGTTCATTTTGTTCCATCCTACGTTACCCACCATGTGATCTACAAATTTTAGCCCTGTTGGTTCTGGGTTGTAATCTGGAGTGTCCCATTTTTTGAAGCCAGGTAGGAAGGTGCCGTTGTAATCTTTACGTTCCACAAAAATATGAACTGTCTCACCATAGGTATAAATTCCAGCACGTACCACTCTTCCATCTTTGTCCTCTTCGATTTTGGGCTCCATGTAGGATGTTGCCCCTCTTTCCATGGCATTGTTATAGGCTTGGGCAGCATCATCCACCCAAAGTGCCACAACTTTAACACCGTCACCGTGTTTGTCGATATGTTTTCCGATTTCGGTTCCACTTTTAAGTGGAGAGGTAAGTACCAATCTAATTTTATCCTGCACTACAACATAGCTTTCACGGTCTTTCAATCCAGTTTCCAAACCTGCTTGCGCATAGGATTGAAATCCGAAGGCTGTTTTGTAAAAGTGAGCTGCTTGTTTGGAATTGCCCACATATAATTCGACGTAGTCGGTCCCATTAATGGGCATAAAATCTTCGGATGTATTTCTGTCTTTTGGAAGTGTTGATGTCTCCATGATTATTTTTAAGTTTTTATTGTTCAGTTTTATTTTGTTGTTGGTGCAACAAAAATAATAATTTTGAGATACGAAAACGATTTTGTTGACTGAAAATTGAGTTAAAGTTTATGCTGTATTCTGATGACTTCGAGCTGACAAAATCGGAATCCCTATTTTTGTGGCTATTCTTTAAAAAATGCTCAATCGTATAGATGAAATACAGGGGATGGGGTTCCATTTGGATTTGGTGCTCCGTAAGATTCAAAAAGCGTATTTACGCAAATTTGATGAGCTTGGTGTGGATACGACCATTGAGCAATGGGTGATTCTTTACCAAATATATCAACTGGGAGAGAATGCCAGTCAGCGCGACATTGTAAACGAAAACTTTCGGAATAGGGCTACAACCTCTAGGGTTATTGGTGGTCTGGAGCGCAAAGGCTGGATTTCCAAAACCCGTTTTAAGGGTGATCAAAAGCGTTTTAAACTGGAACTGACCTCCAAAGGACAGGAAATTTTGGACTTGACCTTACCCAGTGCACTTCAATTGAGAAAATTGGCGCTACAGGACATTGATGATTCCGAATTTGAAACATTTTTAAAGGTGTTGGACAAAATTGGGGAGAACTATGAGGAAAATTAGCCCAAATGGTCAAATCCCAATTTGGTAATGGTTGCCAGTCCGATTAGCAGAATTAATATCAAGCTAATTTTTCTGAATTTGTCCTGAGGGATATAATGCAATATTCGCTTTCCCAAGTAGGTGCCAATCAATCCGATGGCGAACAAAAAGGGTAAATAGGTCAATTCTTGTTTGCCGATGTAGCCATTTTCATAGTAGACAAAGGTTCGCGAAAAATCAATCATGAAATCGATAAAGGCCGATGTGGCGATAAAGGCACTTTTTTCCAAGTTGAAAGCGGCCATGGTCAGCCCTCGAATGGCACCGCCCGTACCTAAAAGCCCTGCAGAGAAACCTGATAGTGCTCCCCCGATTACAGAGTTTCTTTTATTGGGAAGCACTATGATTTCAGTTTTGATGAGGAACAAAAGACTGAACACGACCAGAAAGACCCCCAATATAATTTCGAGTGAACCGCTATCCACTATTTTGGATAGAAATCCTCCCGCAATTACAAAGATTACCGAAGGAACGCCAATGTAGAGCAACAATTTTTTGTCCAATCCTTTTTTGAACAAGAAAATCTTACTGACGTTACTGGAAAGGTGAAAAATGGCCGTCATACCAAGCACCGAATAAAAATCAAAGTAAAAGTTGCCCAGAGGCACAAAAAATACCGAAGAACCAAAACCACCAATGGTTCCTATAATTTCAGCTACCAGTGCCAGCAATAAAAAAATGTAACTAATCTTCATGGTTTATCTATCAGCTATAAAAGGAAAGTTACTCTTTTTACGGTATTTAATTCCTGACTTATTCCCAGGCATTATAAAATTCTTTGAGCACCCAAAAGGCCTTTTTCTTTTTACCATCCTCGGAAATCAATCCTTTTCGATTATAATCATCTTGAATATGGGGAAGCGGTCTTCTTGGTGATCTGAAATCGACCAAAATCCAAGGTGACATTCCACTCAATTGGTCAATTTTTTGCAACATGGCCAAGGTTTCTATGTACAGGTATTCTTGATATTCTTCGGTCCATCTTTCATTTTTATCTCCATGTACACCTTGTTTGGCACCGGCACCAAACTCCGAAATAATCACTGGTTTGTTCTGGCTTATTTCCCATTGTGCATTTCTACAAGATTCGGGCGTACCCCCATACCAACCCAGGTATTGGTTAAAACTGAGTACATCCACCACATCTGCCATTGGGTCATCAATATGTTTGATGTCGGGGTTGTTCGGGTCACTACTTTGTTCCAATGCTGCACTGATCAATCGGGTTGGGTCGGTCTTTCTCGCGGTTTTAATAAGTTTGGTCAGAAAGGTGTTTCTTGCATCACTTACAGGGGTCTCGTTGGCCATGGACCAGATAATTACGGCAGCACGGTTTTTATCTCTTTGAATCATTTCCAACAATTGATTTTTTGCATTCGCGTAGGTATCTGGATTATTCCATTGGATGGTCCAATACACTGGATTTTCCTCCCAGACTAAAATTCCCATTTCATCGGCCAGTCTTACAATATGCTCGTTGTGCGGATAATGCGACAGGCGGACATAATTTCCACCCATTTCTTTAATCCAGCCCAGAACTTTCTCGGCATCTTCCTTAGAATTGGCCCTGCCTTTGGTAATCGGGCTTTCTTCGTGTAGACTGATGCCTTTTAAAAGAATGGGTTCCCCGTTCAGGAGGATGTCATCATCTTGTGTGGTAATGGTTCGGAAACCAATTTGGTCCTGAAGCTCTTCGTTATTTGTTGTAAAGGAAACGTTATAACGCTTTGGATTTTCGGGAGACCAATATTCAATTTTCTTTGATTTGATTTCAAAAACTGCTCGACCTGAAACATCCGTCGTCAATTTCTTTTTGATGCGCAGTTCAGGAATTTCTACCGAGATTTCCAGTGCCAAATTCTCCCCACCTCTCAAATTGACCTCACCTGTAATGATGGTATTATCTTCAGTATCCAGATGGACAAAATAATCTCCAATATAAGTTGACGGGGTTTCAATAAGTTTTATGTCTCGTGTAATGCCTCCGTAGTTCCACCAATCCGTGTTCAGGGTAGGAACACCTTCCTTGGTTCGTTTGTTGTCCACTTTAAAAATGATGAAGTTGTCCTTTTCCTTCAAGAAGTGGGTCACTTCAAAATTAAAAGGGGTAAAACCACCGATGTGGGTGCCCAGCTTTTTACCATTTAAATAGGCTTCGGTTTTGTAGTTGGCTGCTCCAACATATAGGAATACCCTGTTTTTGTCGCTAACCTTTGAGTAATCAAAAGATTTCTTATACCAAATAGTGCCTTCGTAATAATAGAGTTTTTCTTTTTGTGTGTTCCAATCACCTGGTACTTGCAAAGTATCTGCTTCATCAAAATTATATTCAATTAAATCTGAAGGACTTTTTGGTTTTGTATTCGTAAAATAGGCATTGGCAGAAGGTTGCTCCTGTTGGTCAAAAGGCTCGTAACGATAGTTGTAATATCCATTTTCATACGGGTCCACAATGTAGTGCCATGCGCCATTGAGCGACGTGGTTTTTCTGTTGTGGGTGTTAATCAAAAGAGCGTCGGTGTCTTGTGACCAGAGGTTGGTGCTGCAGGCCAACACAGTTAGTAAGCCTAAAAAGATGTTTTTCATGTGCTTATGTTCGGTTTCTAAAGATAGAAAACTTGCGATTTATGTCATTTTAACCAAAAAATATCTTAAAAATTCAATTTTAGGTTAATTGAGCATATAAACTGGATAATCTATTGGACGTCGAGACAATAAAACTGCCTCAACTTTGCACCTGTATAATTTATATACAATAGCTATGAAGAATACGAATTTTTATCCAACAATGTGGTCAACAGTTCCATACATACCTAGTGTAATGACAGCAAAGTATGCTGCCGAAACCCATGGATTGGAGTTGATCTTGCGAAATGAGGCCGCCAAGGCGCTCAATGTTTCAGAAATGTCCCTTAACATTACCAAGTTCTCAGCAATCAATGAGGATGGTAATGAGTATTTTATAATTGATTTTCCTGGTCAGAACCCTGTTTCCCTAAAAGGAATAGCTTCTGGAAACTTTATACGTTCCAAAAGCGTACTTTCTTTGCCCGAAGGTAAATACACCGCATTGCGGTTTTACATGGCAGGTTGGGGCAATCAGTTCATTTATCAGGATGGGGTAGCTGAATCCGCCAATTCATTCGACCGACTTGATTTTCAAATCGAAGATGGATTTACGGTGGAGGAAAGAAACGCTACCGAAGTAAAATTATGGTTTGACTTTGCTCCCTACCAGTGGAAGCGACACTTTAAACCGCTTACGGATTTGTTTATGGGGAGCAAAAGTCAAAAACCACGATTGGCCAACAGTTTTGGCAATTGATTATTAAGCTATGAAAAGGAATGAAAAAGGCACCGATTGGGTGCCTTTTTTAATTTTAGTCATTGCCTTCTTGGTCGTACCCTTCAGGCCGTTTCCATCTCACAGGGGCTTGAGGTTCGGGCTTCATTATAAATTCTTCGGTTTCCAAAAGTCGCAAGGCTTCTTTTACGGCTCGTTCCAGTTGAGGGTCTTTTCCCTTTACGATTTCTTTTGGGCTTTGTATTACTTCTATATCCGGGGCAATTCCTTTTCCTTCAACATCCCATTCACCTTTGGTGTTGTAAAAACCACCTCGGGGTGCCACCATTCGGCCTCCATCAATAAAACGAGGTGTATCCCATGTACCGACAAGACCTCCCCAGGTTCTGGTGCCTACCAAAGTACCTAAATCCTTTTCTTTGAACATAAAGGGCAATAGATCACCTCCAGAGCCTGCCCGTTCGTTGATGATCATCACTTTTGGACCCCAGATACCCGCAATTGGACTTGTCCATGGTCGGTTATCGTTCGCCTTGCTGTTAAAATATCCAATAGGTTCACGAGCCATAATATCTATCATATAATCGGCTGCCGAGCCTCCACCATTGTTTCTTTCATCCAGAATAACTCCTTTTTTGTCCTGTTGGGAAAAATAATATTTGTTGAAGCTACTAAAACCGTTGCCGCTAGTATTGGGAATGTACACATAAGCTAATTTTCCATTAGATAGTTTGTCGACCTTGTCTCTATTGCTTTCCACCCAATCCATATAGCGTAGTTGGTACTCATTGGCCACTGGTTTCACGGTAACCATTTTGGCGTTGGCCATGCTCGGTGTACCATTCACGGTAATGTTAATCGTCCGATCCGCGGTCTGGGCCAGTAATTCATAAATGTTCTGGTCTGCCGTAAGTGGGGTTCCGTTAACTACCATAAGATAATCTCCTTCCTTGACATCTAAACCGGGCATGGCCAAAGGAGAACGCAAATCAGGGTTCCATTGTTCCCCGGTATATATCTTTTTGATTTGGTAGTGGCCATCAACTATATCGAAATCAGCTCCCAGAAGACCAACAGGGACCCTGTCCACATTGGGCATATCCCCACCAGAAACATAGGAATGTCCAATAGCGACTTCACCACTAAGTATGTCCACAACATAATTAAGATCGGTTCTGTGCCTTACATGTTTGATCCAAGGTTGATACCAGCTATAAACCTTGTCCCAAGGCGCCCCGTGCACATTGTTTACATAGAGGAAATCGCGCATGTAACGCCATCCTTCTTTAAAGATTTGGGCATATTCCGCTTGGGGGTCAACCTTGATTTTCGCATCGATATTGAGATTGTCCTCTGGCTTAGGTGCTCCTTTGGATTCGGTGATCATCCAGCCACTTGCTTTTTTCAAGAGGGCATATGCTCCTGAGTCGGATGTAACCATAGCTGATATACCATCGGTAAAATCGGTGGCTTTTTCCTCGGCTACATCATAGCTGTGTACTTTGAGGCCTCTTTCGTTTGGAATAGTCTCAGCTACAAACACCTTTTTTTCTGTACCAGGTTGTAAAAATTGATAATTGCGTGCAGGAAGGTCAAGGGAAACCACTCTATCCTGTATGTTGCTAAAATCGATAAGGACAGGTTTTACCGATGCTTCCTCATCTTCCTTTTTGTCGTTTTTCTTTGATTTTGAACCCTTATCTTTCCCTTCTTCCTCTTTTTGAGGCATTTCTTCATCAGTTTCAGGGAGATTGGGAGCTTTGCCGGAAGCACTAAGCACCAATGCATATAAACTTCGGGTGATACTTGGGTCATAGGAACTCATGTCCAACCAACCTGATGCCAACCCGTAGTCGGTGCTGGCCAAAAAGTAAAGGTATTCTCCTGATACATCCCATACAGGACTTGTGGCATCTGCAGTTCCCTCAGTTACTTGAACCGTTTTTCCAGTTTGAGTATCATAAACAAAAATGGCCTTAAAATGACTGTCTTGTTGCTTTTCGTAGGTAATCCAACGGCTATCTGGTGACCAAACGGGGTTCATAGTACGGTTGGGATGGGCATAGCGGTCCGTGTCCACTTTTGTGACGTTGCCTGTTTTCAAATCAATATACCACATATTGTAATCCGTATCGGTATAGGCAATATATTGCCCGTTTGGAGACCAATCCGGTTTAAAATAGAAAGTGGGATTTTCCAAAGGATACGATTTTTGGTTTTGCCCATACTGATCGGACACCACTAATTGATATTCGCCACTGGCATCGGAAAACCATGCGATTTTATCTCCTTTAGGCGACCATATTGGGTAGCGGTCAGCCACCCCGGAAGATTGTGTTAGGTTTCGCCAACTTCCCTCTTCTTTAGGGAAAGTGAAGATGTCACCCCGATATTCGAAAATGGCTCTTTTCCCATTGGGGGAAATATTGGGATTGGTAACGGCGTCGGCCGTTACGTCTTCCCAGCGCTCACGGCTAAAGTTTAAATCACCCTTAACTGTGATGGTCAATGGTTGACTTTCTTTCGTAGTTAGGTCCAATAGATGCAATTGCCCTCCCTGTTCATAAACTAGTTGATCTCCAAATGCATCTAAGTTTTTTACATCAAACTTTTTATGAAAGGTGATTTGCTCCTCTGTCTTGGTGTTAATGTCAAAACTCCATATGTTGCTGGTATAATCCCGCTCGGATAAATAATAGACCTTGTCACCAGACCATACGGGATACAAATGCCGTTCTTGATCTAATTGTGGGGTGGTGGTCAGTTCGTAGGTGCTCAGGTCCACGATCCAAATAGGCATAGCCTGTCCACCTCTATAATTACGCCATTCTGGGTCCCACGAAGTAATTGGCGTATAGGCAATATGGGAACCATTTGCTGAGATGCTGCCATAGGCTCCTCGGGGAATCTCCAATGCTTGAGGCAATCCTCCATTCGGCGATACCGTAAAGAACTGACTGGTCATGGTCGGTCTTGCGTTACGTGTCGACCTAAAAAGAATATTTCCTTCCGGTGTCCAGCCTTGAACTTCATCCATCGAAGGATGGAATGTAATACGTTTTGGGGTGCCGCCTGATGCCGGGATAAGATAGACGTCGCTATTACCATCATACTCTGCGGTAAAAGCAATCCACTGTCCATCTTTGGAAAATTTCGGATCTGATTCATTTCCCAAGCCACTTGTAAGGCGTTGGGCGGTACCACCGGTAAGTGGTGCCTTCCATAAATCATTGGCATATACGAATGCTACGGCATTATTGGTGAGGGTAGGCTCCCGTAAAAGCAGTGTGCCCTCTTGAGCCATTAATGGAACCATTGCTAAGAGCGCAATTCCTAGAAAATATTTTTTTCTCATTGGGTTGAAGATTAGTTTTTATGGTAGTACAAAGGATAGCTCCTATCCCTTTGCTTTAAAATTAAGGAAAACATCGAAAGATGATTTGTTTGCTTTTGTTTTATTGTTATGAGTTTGGAGTTCTCCAAATATGGATTTCCAAACCTTTTTTGGAATATGCGTAGCCCAACTACTCACCTTCCAATCGCTTTAATTTGTTTAAAACCTCATATACTGAAAAACTTCGAGCGAACCGGGCCATTTCTTTGTCATCAACTTTGATGATAACCACCGGCAAAGTAAACACCATGGATTGTCCGGTAAATTCCACTTCTTCTTCCACATCAACTACCCGAATATTGACTTCTGGAAAGTTCTCTTGGACCGCTTCGAGAAGTTTTGGTTTCAGCACTTTGCAGACACCGCAGGTTTTTCCTGTAAAATAAATGAGTTCTATGGTCTGTGTTTCGGTCATCTGGGATACAATCAATAATCCGAGTATTCGGTAGGGTACAAGAACCAAATATCGGCATGGTTGACATTGTTCTCATACTTGGGCATGGCAATAAGTTCCTTCCATTCCGGGGAATCCACAAAAGCTTCCCAATTCTTTTCCCTGCTTGCCATATTGTCGTGGGTGGTCATATACATCAAATTGGGCATTTTGGGCCCGGAAAGTACCTCGCCATAAAATACAGCGTTGAAATCCAATCGGTCAAAAAGAAGTATTTCACCACCGGCATTGAACATATCCACCTTATTGCGATAATACTTTTCCGTTGGGGATTCGTAGCTACGTAATTCATAAATACGATCCTCGCGTGGCCCATTCAAATTGGGAACTTGCATAATAGGCATATCTGTGAAAGCTTTCAGCACAATGGATTCTATATGATCGTAGGGAGGATTATCATAATTTGCATTGATGTAGTCACTCCCAGCTGAGGTGTATTCCCCATCCTCCAAGAGTTTTGTGTCCAGTGTCTTGAATTGCTCTAAACTTTCGAACGGAAGAAGCACATAGGTTTTCTGGACCGTATCGGTTTCATTGGTACGGAATTTAAAAACGCCCACCTTGTCTATGCCCTGTTTTTTAACGGCTGGAATAAAGGCATTTTTCAGGTAATTGTCCACGGTAACTATTTGGTCTTCGGAACTAAAGGAATAGATTTTTATTTGATAGAATTCACGTTCATCTTGAACAGTTTCAGGTGTTTCTACCGTGTCCTTTGTTTCAGACTTTGGATTTTCGCAGCTTGCCAATGCTACCGTTATCGATAGCATTAGGAGTTTGATAAATTTCATTTTAGTGCAGTTTAGTTTGATGTGATGTGAGTATTTGAAATTGATTCAAAAAAAAGATGATTCAAGATAGGCATTTATTTGGTGAAAGTAAGGTTGACTATTTGACCTTTGATGTGCTGTTTTTTGAAATCAAAGCAACCAAACCCAAAATTGGCCCCAATGCCAACAACATATAAACCATATTGGAATTCGTCCAAGTGCGCATTTCATTAAGTAATTGAATGCTGACAATGGTGATGGCAAAACCTATACAGTTCACAATGGTCAGTGCTGTTCCCTTTATTTCGGCTGATGCATTCTGTGCCACTAAGGTGGAAAATAAGGGGGAATCGGCAATAACCACCATACCCCAAAAAATTAGGAAAGCAACAAAGCCTACCTCGGATTCCTGAGCAAATAGCAAAGGGGAAATCAAACAGCAAGCACCGGAAAGCAAAAGCGCCATAAATGCCACTCGCTTGGTTCCCATACCTTGCGACAAATAGCCTCCCAATACACAGGCTACCCCGCCGATACCTATGATGAGGAAGGATAACAAAGGAATATTGAACGAAGTAGTTGGATGCAGAAACGTATATGTGGACAACATTATGGGTACAAAGGCCCAAAAGGTATAGAGTTCCCACATGTGCCCAAAATATCCGAAGGCGGCTGAGCGAAAGTTGTTGTTCTGGAACACTTTTAAAAAGGCGGATAGTTGTAATTGTTGACTCTGTTTTCGGAACGGGCCATTTGGAACCAGACTCACCATAAGTGTACCGCCCAAAACGGCCAAGCAGGAGGTGGCCATTAAAACGGCTTTCCATGAAAAAGTGTGGGTCATTTCTTTTAACAAATGGGGAAATGCAGTCCCGACCACCAAAGCACCGACCAAAAAGCCCAGGGATTTGCCCAATCCTTTTTCGAAATAATCTGCGGCTATTTTCATTCCAACGGGATAGATGCCCGCTAGGAAAAACCCTGTAAAAAACCTAAAGGAAAGAAGGCTGACTAGGCTGTTGCCTTCCCAAACCACCCCTAAATTGAACAATGCACCCAAAACGGCACAGGAAAAAAATACTTTGGATGGTGAAAACCGATCGGCAATGGATAAAATAGCGAAGACCAGGGTGCCGATAATAAACCCAAACTGTACCGCTGAGGTCAAATGCCCCACGGCACTCTCACTCAACCCAAAGGTGGTTACCAAGTCGGGCATTACCCCATTGCCCGCAAACCAAAGCGAAGTACAGCAAAACTGCGACAGCACGATAATGGGCAATATGATTTTGGAGGGTTTCATTTGGAATTTATCATATCCAAAATTATATTTCAGTAGTTTTCTTATTTGAATTGTAACTACTTCTAATTTTTTTTCCAGAATCAATTAATAATTCATCAATTATGTTTTCTTCGATTCCAAGGGTTCTGAAAATATTAACTTTTACAATTGATTCTATGAACATGGCTGCAAATTTCATCTCAAATTCATCAAAAACATTTTTTTTACTACTTCTATGCACCAAATAATTACGAGTTTTAACTATTCTGTTAATATAGTCATCCGCAATCCATTCGTTTGGAAGTAAAACATCAAATTCAGATTTAAAATCATTTAGCCTATTTCTAAAGTTGGGTTCATTTATGTGTGCTAGACTACTTTCAATTAATTTTTTAATATCCTTATCTAAATTATTGGAAAACAATTTTTCCTTAATTTCTTTAAATTCAGATTTTTGAAAAAGCTTATAATTTCGGAATCGCCTATGGAAAGTTTCTATTGAGAAACAGTTATTTAAGAAGAAATTTTCTATACTTAAATTATTGTTTGATGTTTTCTCCAATATTAAGTCCACACTAGTTTGTAAATCTTTTTTTTCAAACCAGTTGTGAATTATTTCATTAAGGTTATGTTTTATTTGTTCAAACTTAATTTTAGGGCTTGAATATGAAGTTGAGCCAACTGAGTTATTGCCAGACCAAAAGAGGGTAATGGGTTCTTCTTTGTCTATAAAGAAGTTAGTTCTTTCAGTGTGTGTACTTAAATTACCAATTAAGAAAAAGAATTTTTTCAATTCTGTAATTAAGCTTAAGTAACTCCAAATGTTTATGTTTTCTTTTAAAGATTTGATTCTAAAACCTGTGTTTTCAGAAATCGTAATTAGATTGTTTTCCCTTTTCAAGTTAATTCTGTAAGAAGGAAAAAGTTCAATAGAAATATCATTTGATTTATAGATTTCAATAGATTCGATTTCTTTGATTTCTAATTTTTTATCGATAAACAAATTGTTCTTTACAGATGAAATTTTTGTCCAGTCAAGTAAACCATTCATTAACACGGTAACTTTTTTGAAAAAGCATGAGTCGAGGTCATTTAAAAAGTCACCTATTAATAAATATTCAGCATTATATTTTCTTATATCACCTCCGGCTCCAACGGACACACCAATATTTTGACAGTTGACTAAAGTAACTTTTCCTAACCCATTAAATATTCCAATCAATATTTTGATGTTGTCAAATCTACCTCCATTTGAATTAAATTCAACTTCTATATTATTGTTGTTTAAATGGAGACGAACAGAATCAATAGTTTCATTCTCTGTATGGGGAGATTGTATTTTACCAATATAGCTTTCCATTGAATTGCCTCAAGATTACATTATTAAGGATTTAATGCGCCTCCAACCAATTCTCGCCAATACCCACTTCAACATCCAAGGGTACGGATAGCTCGTAAGCGTGCTCCATTTCGGATTTAATGAGTTCTTTCATTTCCTCCAATTCGGGTTTGTAACAATCGAACACCAATTCATCATGTACCTGTAGCAACATTTTGGTCTTGTACTTGCCTTCCGAAAGTTTTTTATGGATGTTGATCATTGCAATCTTGATGATGTCCGCAGCACTTCCTTGAATGGGAGCGTTCACCGCGTTTCGCTCTGCGGCTCCACGTACCACCTGGTTGCCCGCATTGATATCTTTTAGATATCGGCGACGACCCAAAACCGTTTGCACATAGCCATGCTCACGGGCAAAGTCCACTTGCTCGCTCATATAGTTGCGCAATTTGGGATAGGTCTTGTAATAGGTGTCAATCAATTCCTTGGCTTCGGAACGGCTTAAATCGGTTTGGTTGCTCAACCCGAAGGCAGATACCCCGTAAATAATACCGAAGTTTACGGTTTTGGCATTGCTACGCTGTTCGCGGGTCACTTCATCAATCGGCACATTAAATACTTTTGATGCCGTGGAAGCGTGAATATCTTCTCCATTTTTAAAAGCGGAGATCATGGTGTCTTCTTCGCTCAACGCAGCGATAATACGCAGTTCTATTTGGGAATAATCCGCAGCCAACAATACGTAATTTTCATCTCGTGGTATAAAGGCCTTTCGCACCTGTCGACCCCTTTCCGTGCGGATGGGGATATTTTGCAGGTTAGGGTTGTTACTGCTCAAACGGCCCGTAGCGGCCACCGTCTGCATGTAATCGGTATGTACCCGACCTGTTTTTTCCTGTACTTCGTTGGGCAATGCATCTACATACGTACTTTTTAGTTTGGCCAATCCGCGATAGTCCAATACATCTTTAATAATCTCATGGTCCTTTGCCAAGTAGGAGAGCACATCTTCTGAAGTGGAAAATTGCCCTGTTTTCGTCTTTTTCGGTTTGTCCACCAGTTTCAATTTGCCAAAAAGAATCTCGCCCAACTGTTTTGGGGAGGCAATGTTGAATTCCTCACCCGCCTCTTTATATATTTTTTTCTCCAGCCCCTTGATGTCTATATCCAATTGTTCCGAAAGACCATTCAGGTAATCCTTGTCCAGATTAATACCTTCCAGTTCCATGTCTGCCAATACACGGACCAGTGGAATCTCAATTTCATCAAACAATTTGTCGGTATGGGCTTCTTTGAGCTCTGGAGTAAATTTTAGCCCCAATTGAAAGGTGATATCGGCATCTTCTACGGCATATTCTGTTTGCTTTTCCAAAGGAACCTGTCGCATACTGAGCTGGTTCTTACCTTTTTTGCCAATAAGCTCGGTAATGGAAATAGGGGTGTAGTTGAGATAGGTCTCGGACAGCACATCCATATTGTGGCGCATATCGGGGTTGATGAGGTAGTGGGCCAACATGGTGTCGAACAACTTGCCCTTGACCTCCACACCGTAGTTTTGCATCACTTTGATGTCGTATTTAAGGTTTTGGCCTACTTTTTCAATATTCTCCGATTCAAAAAATGGTCGAAGCTTTTCAATTAAGGGTTGGGCATCATTCTCATTGTCGGGGAAGGGTACATAAAATCCCTTGCCCGGCGACCAACTGAAAGCAATGCCCACCAATTCCGCATCCAATGGATTCAGTGAAGTGGTCTCCGTATCAAAACAGACGGAAGGTTGCTTCATCAGCATTTCCAAAAAGAGCTCCATGTCCAACCCTTTTTTTACGTTCTGGTAAAAATGGGAAACATCGGCAATGGTTTTTCGGCTATTAACATCTTTAATGGTGGCTGCAGCGTCTGAAGGATCTCCGCCAAATAGGGTAAACTGACCACTTCCGGCCACTTTGGCTTCTTCTTTGGCCGTTTTGGTGCTGGTTACTTGGGTGCTTGCTTCCGCTTCGCCCGTAAATATTTTGATGAATTGGTCTTTTAATCTTCGGAATTCGAGTTCTTCGAAGATTTCCTGTACTTTTTCGGCATCTGGCGGACACATTTCGTAATCCTCCGCATGGAATTGCACATCACAGTCGGTTTTAATCTCAGCCAACTTTCTAGACAAGCGACCCAACTCGGCATTGTCCTCTACTTTTTCTTTCATTTTGCCTTTCAGTTGGTCGGTATTGGCCAAGAGGCCTTCCAAAGAATCAAACTGATCCAAGAACTTTTTGGCTGTCTTGTCGCCCACACCAGGTAGTCCTGGAATATTGTCACTGGCATCGCCCATCATTCCCAAATAATCAATCACTTGTTCTGGACGTTTTACCCCAAATCGTTTCTGTATTTCTGGGATGCCCCAAATTTCGATACCATTGCCCATTCTGGCAGGGCGGTACATAAATATATTCTCGCTCACCAACTGACCAAAATCCTTGTCGGGCGTTACCATAAAGACTTTGTAATTCTCCTTTTCGGCCTGTTTGGCCAAGGTTCCGATAAGATCATCCGCCTCATAGCCCTCCAATTCCACAACGGGAATTTTCATGGCATCCAAAATTTGTTGGATGTAGGGCACCGCAATGCGGATGGCATCGGGCGTTTCATCTCTATTGGCTTTGTAGTCTTCAAAAAGTTCGGTACGCTCCACACTTCCTCCTTTATCGAAAGCCACCGCCAAATGATCGGGATTTTCACGTTTGATCACATCAAAAAGGGAATTCACAAACCCCATAATGGCTGAGGTGTCCATTCCCTTGGAGTTGATTCGTGGGTTTTTGATCAAGGCGTAGTATCCGCGGAAGATGAGTGCGTAGGCGTCTAGTAAAAAAAGTCGTTTTTGTTCGGACATATGCTGTTCGGTTGTCAATTATCAATGTTCAATAAACAATTAGCTATTACCAAAAAATGGTGGGGATTAAAAGTACGAATTGCTTTTAAAAGGATGCAAGATGGCAGATATAAGATTTCAGAGATCTTGTGTTTTCAGATAGGAATCAAGAGTCAAGTTAAACAAGATATCCCGATTCAAGAATCTTAAAGCGAAGCGGTCTTGGGTCTAACCTCTATTCATAAAAGCTGACTACTTCACGGTTTTGGTGTCCATTATCAGAATATTCCCGATACGTGAATCCTGGGTGGACGCAGTAGCCACCTGTTTCTCCATTTTTGTTGATGGCTAAAAAGCCGATTTGGAAATCTTTTCGACCTTTGTTTTTCTTCATGATGCGTTTTACTCCTTCCTCACAAGCTTCCTGTGGACTTTTGCCTTGTCTCATTAATTCCACAATTAAAAAGCTCCCCACGGTACGGATGACTTCTTCCCCAACTCCTGTAGCGGTAGCGCCACCCACTTCATTGTCAATAAAAAGTCCAGCGCCGATAATCGGAGAGTCCCCAACACGGCCTGCCACTTTGTAGGCCATTCCACTTGTGGTGCAAGCGCCTGCAATATCCCCTTTGTCGTCAATGGCCAACATACCAATGGTATCGTGGTTTTCTATGTTGATGGTGGTCTCATAGTTGGAGGTTTTTAACCACTCTTCATATTGTTTACGGGTACTTTCGGTAAACAAATCCTCTTTTTTGAAGCCTTGTTCATAAGCAAACTTCTCTGCTCCTTTACCAGCCAAAATAATGTGAGGGGTTTTTTCCATCACCTTTCTTGCCACGGAAACAGGATGCACAATATTTTGCATGCAAACCACAGAACCGCAATTGCCATCCTTGTCCATGATGCAGGCATCCAAGGTCACGTTTCCATCGCGGTCGGGTCTACCGCCTTTGCCTACCGTTTCGTTGGTTTCGTCCGCTTCTTCCACCATTACTCCTTGCTCCACAGCATCCAAAGCATTGCCTCCTTCTTTTAAGATTTCCCAAGCTTTTTCGGATGCATTGAAAAAGTTCCAAGTGCAAACAACTATTGGCTTTACAGGATTTGGAGTGGGTACCATTGCGGCTGGGACTGCTTCGGGCTTTGGTTCTGTTTTACAGGCGACCAATGTGGAGGCGGAAACCAGTCCGGCTGCGGATAGGCTGGAATTTTTTAGGAATTTGCGTCGTTCCATGGTTTGGTATGTTTAATTTTAAGGGTTATAAAGATACAATATGCTGGTAGAAGTTTGTGCCAATTCCTTGGAATCCGCCATGAATGCCGAAAGGGCAGGAGCCGATAGGATTGAGCTTTGTTCCGAACTTGGGGTAGGAGGCATTACCCCATCGATGGGCCTTATAAAACTGGTGAAAAAGGAGTTGAATATTCCAGTTCATGTTTTGATTCGTCCCAGGGGCGGCCATTTCACCTATTCCGATACTGAGTTTGAAGTGATGAAAGCGGATATTTTGGCTTGTAAAGAGTTAGGTGTGGATGGTATTGTTTCTGGTATTTTGATGGATGATTTTTCGGTGGATGTGGAAAGAACTCAGGCATTGGTGGATTTGACGAAATCTTTGCATTTCACATTTCATCGTGCTTTTGACTGGGTCGCTGACCCGTTGGAAGCTATCAAGCAGCTTGAAGCTATGGGTGTGCAGACCATTTTAACCTCCGGTGGCGAGACATCAGCAGAACAAGGAATCAACCATCTTGATGCTTGGCAAGAGCAAACATCACTCACTATGATGGGCGGTGGAGGAATTTCCACTAAAAATGCATCAAAATTTAAGGATATTGGTCTGCGTGCCATTCATTGTTCGGGCACTTCCTTCGGAAACCGGATGAACTTGGAGGGGAAAATCAGTATGAATTCCACAAAACATTTAGTGGAAGATGAGGTGGCTGTTTCAAGTGTAGAAACCCTTGCTTTGATAGTTGAAGCCGTTAAATAAAGTTTAAATACGCTGTTTAATAGCAGATTAGCTCTAATTTTGTAAAAAAATTGTATGTCCCGATTTATTGTTTTGTCAATCCTGTATGTGGTCTTGGCTGTTTATGGTTTTCAAGCATTTAAGACTTTATTCAAAAGTCCTTTGATGCATTGGACCTATATTGTTCTTTTCTTGGGAGCCCTGATTTTTTTGACCATAAAGGTGATTACCTACGATCCCGGAGATGGGTTCAAAGGGACTGCCGCCATAGCAGGAAGTATCTTTGCCGCATTTTTTCTATTGGCCTTGGTTTTGGGGTTCTTCCTTTTGTTGGAAGACATTGTTAGATTGATAGGCTTTGGGTATAATAAAATTGCTGGTGTTTCCGATACAGATGCTGGTTTTCTTCCTTCCCGTAGAAAGTTTGTAAGTGGTATTGCCTTAAGCTTGGCAGCTTTGCCTTTTGGGGCTTTGTTATATGGGATGTACCGCGGAAAATATAATTATCAGGTGTTGAAGTATGAGTTGGAGTTCGATGACCTTCCCGATGCGTTTCACAACTATCAGATTACCCAGATTTCCGATGTTCACAGTGGTAGTTTTGATGATTATAAGAAGGTGGAGTACGGGGTTAACTTGGTCAATGAACAAAATAGCGATGTGATCTTCTTTACTGGAGATATTGTCAACAACCGTTCTAAAGAGTTGGAACCATGGAAAGAGGTCTTTTCCCGACTGGATGCCAAAGATGGGGTTTTTTCCATTTTGGGTAACCACGATTATGGAGATTATGCTGTTTGGGACACTGAGGAAGAGAAAGAACAAAATTTAGAGGATCTCAAAGTTATGCAAAGGGAAATGGGCTTTGATTTATTGCTCAATTCCAACCGCTTTTTAGAAAAAGACGGGCATAAAATTGCTTTGGTAGGTGTGGAAAATTGGGGTCGCGGTGGATTTAAAAAGGCCGGTGACCTGCAAAAAGCCAAAGAGGGTGTTTCCAAAGAAGATTTTAAAATATTATTGAGCCACGACCCATCGCATTGGGAAGATGTGGTAATACATGATGACTACCATTTTCATTTGACCTTGAGCGGGCACACCCACGGCATGCAGTTTGGGGTGGAAATTCCCGGATGGGTGAAATGGAGCCCTGTAAAATGGCGCTATAAATATTGGGCCGGTATTTACAAGGAAATGGAACAGTTCATTAACGTAAACAGAGGATTCGGGTTTATTGGTTATCCTGGTCGTTTTGGAATTTGGCCAGAGATCTCAGTAATCACTTTAAAGAAAAAAGGATTGGCATAATATAAACTTCCATACAATAAAAAGGCACTGAAATTAATCAGTGCCTTTTTGGTTAGAGTTGGTTATGGTTATGTACTTGTTTATTTAAAGTTTTAATGATGCTCCAACACCGATCATGGAGGTGGTCATATCGTAGGATACATTACTACCTGGAATAGCTCCATAGGGTGGAAAATTTTGTATGAACTGTGGGTTCAATACTGGACCCGAAGTAGCATCCCCACTTGTTCCATAATGGTAAAGCAGGTCTAATTGGAATCTGGCACTCACCTCATAACTTAAACCTACTTGAAAAGCATTTTTAATAATCGCTGTTGCCGGAATATTAAAGAATGCCACATCATTATTAATAGGATTGGAGCTATAGGTGTACCCAACCCGCAAAGGCAATTTATTGATTCCTTTGTACTGTATACCAGCCGAAATAATGTTGATATTTTCCCATCCAAAACCTGCTACGGAGGCAGTTTCGGTCCAGCCCACAGAGGAGAAACCATCCGTGTTTTCGTAATCTACCATTCTATAATCAAGTGCAAGGTCTATGGTTCCCAAGGAGTAGCCCAAACCAAGTGAAAGTATGGCAGGATAGTCCATGTTAAAGGAATTGGTTCCTGTAGATCCATCCAAGTATGTATTATCTAAATCGAAATCCCCAAATTTTTGGGTTGTTTTATAGGAAACCCCAGCCTTAAAGCCAGAATTTGAATTATAGAACAATCCTACTTGGCCGCCAAAACCTAATGCAGATGCTTTATCTGTAGAAGGATATCCTGCTTGTGTAGGATTAGCTGTTGGGTTGGGCATCAATTCCAAAGCAGCATAGTTGAATGTGGGTTGCAGCCCAAAGGAAAGCTCATCGGTGATTTCATAGGCCCATGCGAATCCAATTTGGAAGAGCATATAGTCGGATTCAATCCTGCCGAACCCACCATTGGCCTGGGGCATATTTATGGGGTTGGACATGTTTTCGGGGAAGGTTACCCCAAATCCACTAATACCAAAGGCTGATGCACCAAAGGTATGTTTGCTATCCGGTTTACTCCAAACGGCTGCAAGAGCAGGCAATGGGGAAACCCCTCTGTCATCTTCGGTAGTTCCACTAAAAAAATTGCCCGTAGGTTGTCCCTCGCCATCAAACTCAGGAACAGTTGAGCTTAGTTCTGGAGAAGAAAAGAATAATCCAACATCTAATTTGATAATGTCCTCATCAAAAGCAGAAATTGTGGCAGGATTCCAATGCAACGCACCGGAAATATCCAAAGGTTGGGCGGTAGCGGCACCACCCATGGACATATTTACCGAGCCCACACCTTGCATGATGTGTCCGGCCTGTGAAAATGTGATAGAGGTCATGAATAGGGCACCAAGTGTAAAAAGGATATTTTTCATTTTTAGAGGTTTTACACAGTAACTGGCTGAATAGTAGTTAATGGTCAGTCATTTGCTGTTATGTTATTTTAGGTGTAAACCTATAAACTAAGTAGGCTAAATGTAATGATAATTATCATAAATCTTGCGCTATGATCAATGGCTCGAAAATCAACATGAAAAAGAGATAAAAGTTGAGGTTTTACTGAGAGCTCCATGTTAATGTTTGGCCAATGGTATGTTTAAAGTTTGAAATGTGCGAAGTAAACCAATAAAGACAAGGATTTGATTTTTTACTTCAGACATCTTTTTCCAAGATGATGTTATCTATAAAAAAGTATGTCCTAAATTTAGGTTGGAGTAAAGTGTGAAAAATTAATGGCCTGTAAAACATTCACATTTTTTATTACTTTTGACTGTAAACCTTAGAATGCATGTCCAAATTCGGAGAACTTATAGATTTACAGGTCCCTGTATTATTAGATTTTTATGCGGAATGGAACGAGCAGTCCACTTCCATGCATCCAGTATTGAGTGATGTGGCCGCAGCCCTAGGTGATAAGGGAAAGGTAATTAAAATTGATGTGGACAAGAACAAGGAACTTTCGCAGGCACTCCGTATAAAAGGATTACCTACTTTAATGATCTACAAAAAGGGAGAAATGGTATGGCGCCAGAGCGGAGAGCAGGATGCCAATACACTTATAGGAATATTAAACGAATATATCCAATAAAAAAAGCGAGGTTTTACCTCGCTTTTTTATGCTTTCTATTCTTGTGGAAGTGTTGAGTCGGGTACACTTTCTATGGTGTCCAACGGAATGGAATCTTCCATATCTGGATTTAAAGGTAACGGTTCATCCAGTACATCTTCTTCGTCATCTACAAACTGGGAGAACATATCAATATATTCATTGAAGATAATTGTTTCGGATTCCGCCAGTTCCTTGTCCCCATTTTCTATGAGGATGTCAATGTTCCTGCGATAAGCTTGCATATCGGATAGAATGTCATCAATTTTATCGTATTGTTCATCCAAAGGAATATTGGCATAGTACTCCAAATGTTCCTGATAGACCTTTTTAAGCTTGCCGAACAATTCACGGGCTTTTTCGGTTTCGCCTACTTTGTAGTACCCATCAACAAATGGTTCTACAAAAGCATAGAAATAATAATGCTCTACAGGCATATTCTCCATGGCAATATTGATAACATCCTTGGCCTTATCAATTTCGTTTTCCTCAATAAGGGTTTCCATCAAACGGGCCAAATTACTTCTGAATGATAGTCCTTGCGAACGAGTTTGCGGGTCATGATAAATTTCATCACTTCCCGAATTGCCCCAATCCCAATCCTTAACAATGTCGTACATCAAATCGGAATCAATACGGCCCATTTCAAATGAGTTCCGGTTCGGAGTTTTGATGGGTACCAATTTATACACCAAACCATCCAATTGAAGATAATCCTTCATCCAAATGTATTCTGCACTGTCAAAACTTCCCCCGGAAAAATAAATAGGGCGCTTCCAATCGTTGTTGGCGATCAAATCCAGCATTAGGATTCTATTTTTCGGAAGTGCACTTTGTGGTAGATCAATATCAATATAATCCACAATTAGGGCAGAATCCTTTTCTTTTACCAATCCGCTTTCCAATACATTTTGTTTGTTGACGGGAATCCTGATTTTATTGGTAGGGTAGTACACAATATCCAAAGTGCTTTCTGAGTAGTTGCTCAAATCAGCTCCTTGATTGGTTAAAATATGCCTGAATTTGGTTTGTGGTTTATCACTTCCAATCCAGTTCATGAAATCTTTGATGTTCCAACGATTTTCGGTGATGCCTTGGTAATAAACCGCATCGCGCGTTCCATAACTATACTTGTCGTGGGTTAACTGAGAAGGTATAGGGTCGCTTTCGTAGGCCTTACGTTTCATTTGGTCTATGTACCAATCTGTGGCAAAAAGACTGGTGTTGACCACGCGAACATCGGTCCGATAGTTTTCGATTTCCTGAGCATACCAAATCGGGAAGGTGTCGTTATCCCCAATGGTAAACAATATGGCTCCTGCATCTTCTTTGCAGGAATCCAGATAAGCTTTTGCGGTTGATGGTGCGGTATACCTGTCCGAACGGTCATGGTCATCCCAATTCTGGTATCCCATCAGCAAGGGTACGGCCAATAGGCATAAAGTTGTGATGGCAGGAGCCGCAATTTTGGCGGAGATCAATTTTTTAAACTCTTCGAAGAGTCCGTAGACCCCAATACCTATCCAAATACAGAAAACGTAGAACGAGCCTACCAGAGAATAATCCCTCTCCCTAGGTTGGAAAATGTACGGATTGGTGTAAAACTGTATGGCCAGTCCTGTAAATAAGAAGAATACGAGTAACACCCAAAACTGTTTGGGGTTTTTGGATATCTGGAATACAATACCCAAGATTCCGAGCAAAAGCGGAAGGAAGAAGTAAGTGTTACGTCCTTTGTTGTTTTTCCAATCGCTGGGTAGGTTTTCCTGACTCCCCAATCTAATGCTGTCAATAAAATTGATGCCGCTCAACCAATTTCCATTTTCATCGTATCTACCCTGAAGATCATTCTGCTTTCCGACAAAGTTCCACATGAAGTAGCGCATGTACATATAACTGAACTGAAAGTCAAAAAGATATTCCAGGTTTTGTCCTAATGTTGGTGGTTCTACCTCAATATATTCTCCAAACTCCCTTAAAAAGCGAATGTATTGTTCGGTATCCAACTCTCCTTGGGAATAGGCTGTTTTAAATTGATTGACGGCTTCCCTGAGTTCATTATTGGAGATGTATTCCGATTTTATTCTAAAATCCAAGGCTCCAAAGTAACGCATATAGTTTTCAGCGTGCTGGTCACTCCACATTCTGGGTAAAATGCCTACGTGTTTTTCATTGGGTCCTGGGATCGCACCTTTATAATGATTGACAATCACATATTTTCCCAACTCCAAATCTTTTTCATATTTGGGGCTATCATCCCTGTCTTCTCCCGAAGGAGCAAAAGTATCGGAATAATAAGCGCCGTAAACAGGACTGTCCACACCGGGGTATTGTTCCCTGTTGTAATATGCCAATAGGGCCCTTGCGTCGGCAGGGTTGTTTTCGTTCACTACAGTTCTGGCGTTTGCTCTGATGGGTAGCATCAACCAAGATGAAAATCCAAGGATGAGGAACATGAGGCAGAGGACAATAATGTTCGCGTTGTAGAAATTATGTTTTCGGGTATATCTTAATCCAAAATAAAATGCTGCGACAAAAACTAGCCCCATAATAATGGAACCTGAGTTGAACGGAAGTCCAATTTCATTGATAAAGAACACTTCGCTCCAACCAAAAAGTTCTAAAACATAGGTTAAAGAGAATTTATAAACCAAGATAAGAACTGCAATCACGGCAATATTGGCCAATAAGAAGTTCTTGACCGTTGTGGTTTTATATTTTTTGAAATAGTAGAGTAGGCCTATGGAAGGAATCGCCAAAAAGCCCATAAACTGGATTCCGAAGGTAAGCCCTATCACAAAACAGATAAGCATGAGCCAGCGGTGACCTCTGGGATCACCTAAGTTATCCGTCCATTTTAAACCTAACCATAGCAATAGGGCCATAATTAAACTAGCCGTGGCATATACTTCGGTCTCTACGGCATTGAACCAAAAACTATCGGAGAAGGTAAAGGCAAGTGCGCCAACAAGTCCGCTTCCAAAAATGGCAATAGCCTTGCTATTGGTGATTTCATTTTTTTTGGAGATCATTTTACCCACCAAGTTGGTAATGGTCCAAAAGGTGAACAACACAGCGAAAGCACTCGAAACTATGGATACCGCATTGACCATAAGCGCTATTTTGGTTTCGTCACCAAAGGCGAACAAGGCAAAGAAGGCACCTATCATTTGAAGCAGTGGAGCCCCTGGAGGGTGTCCTACTTGCAATTTTGCCGAAGTGGAAATGTATTCCCCTGCATCCCAAAAACTTCCTGTGGGTTCAACGGTCAGGGCATAAACTATTAACGCGATGGCGAAGGAAACCCACCCAAGGATGGTGTCCCATTTTTTGAAGTCTTTTGCAAACATAGAGTTGGTTGTTAACCGAATTGTGGCGAATTTAGTAAATCTAGAATAGAAGATTAGTCATTTTTGGAAAACCTTTAACACCCATACTTCAGAAAAATAGCATGTATTCTTGTCAAAAATATTTGTTGAAACCAAAGTTTGTTTTAAATTTGCACGCTCAAATACGGTACTGACCCATGGTGTAATTGGCAACACAGCTGGTTTTGGTCCAGTCGTTCTAGGTTCGAGTCCTAGTGGGTCAACAGAAAGCCCCTTAAAACACTGGTTTTAAGGGGCTTATATTTTTAAACTCTTTGTTTTTTTGGATTATTAAAAAGTGTTAAAAACTTGAAAACCAAGTAAATAAAGCAGGTGTTTTTCTTTGTCCCCCATTTGGCCCCCTCTTTTTATTTTTTTTGAATGAACAAACATCCATTTTAACTATTTCCTTTTAGAATTAAATTTCTGTCAATCAAGAAGGAGTATAGTTGAGGACTGGAAATTCATATTTTTTTCTGTAAATATTTAATTTTGAATTGAAACATTTCCGCCATTTTTTCCGCTCTAAATTTGGCCTCTTTTGCTTTTTCGCCATGGAAGTTTTCATCAATGGTCTCGAAAAACAAATGCTTCCAACGATCAAAGTGTTTAGCATTGACCGGAAGTTTGGCATGCGGGGCAAAAGGACTGCCTTGATAGGTGTGTTCCTGTAATAGGACCGTTTGCCAAAAACGATACATTTTTTCCAAATGGCTAGGCCAATTATCTTTTATAACCCCATTGAATATGTTGGCCAACAATGAATCTTTTCTAACCTTTTCATAGAACAGGTCGACCAACTGCTTTACTTCTTTTAAGCTTTCAATTTCTGTTGTTTGTGTCATCTCTTTTTTTGGATGCATTAGAGGTTCTTTCTTTTCATATGTAAATTGTCGGGTAAGATTAATGGAAATCTTTACGATCCTCACTTATTCAACGCTTTAAATAGGTCAGTCCCACCTCCAGCCCGGTGGCTAATTCATACAAACTGGTACTTGTTAGCATTGTGCTCAGGTTGTTCCTTATATCAAGAAATTTATCATGCAGAGGGCAAGGTTTTTGAGCGTTACATTCCTTAAGGCCTAGACCACAGCCTGTATATATCTTATCGCCATCAATAGCTTTGACAATCATGCTCAATTTAGCCGAATTCATATCCTCAGGGTCAATTTCAAAACCACCGTTGGGTCCTTTTACTGAATGGATTATGTTGTTTCTTGTGAGTTGCTGAAGAATTTTAGCAGTAAAGGCTATAGGTGAATCGATTTCCTCTGAGATTTCATTCACGCCCACACGTCTTCCTTCCAAAGATTGAAGTGTCACATAAACTGCCGCTCGAATACCATATTCACAGGCTTTTGAAAACATCATATGGGGAACTTATTTACTCGCAAAGATACGATTAAAACATTTAAGATAAAATTGTCTTTTATTTGTTTTGTCTGACCATTTAGCCAGGGTCAGCAACATACCGATTGAGGTGCTTTGGATACACCAAAAGATCTGTTTATACCTTTTACTGGATGTATTCCAATCCACAAAGCAATAATGTAGTAGGATGGTCAAAGTAGTATACACACAACTAAAAAGGACAATGTGGGAATGAGCATACACCATATATCTATAATCGAACTTGAAGGAGAATATAGGATTGGAGCAGAGTAACAGTCCCAATATTACCGCAATGCCAAAATAGATGACTGCCATTCGTACATGTTGTCGATATACCTTATTTTTCGTAAAGTGTTCCTTGCATTGCCAACTCTAATGTTTTTGTTAGAAATCTTTTCTTTTTGCCTTGTACCTTAAACTAAGTATAGGCAACAACGTCCAAAGAAATAATATAGCCATGGAGACCAAGAAACCCAGATCAGTACCAAAAAACTTTCTAAAAATAGCGCCTGTATATCCTAAAAGTGCAGAAATATCCAACTTGAGCAGTATCAATATACGTGAAAGATCTATGGGATTGAGCGCGGTGGCCACCAAGGAAAAAGTGTCCAACGGGTATTCTTCAAATATAATAAGAGACATCAGAAAAAGTCCATCATAGACCACGGCCAAAAATAGCCATAACAATACGGCATATCCAAAACCCTTGATTTTGTTTTCATTGGATATGGCGATTACAAAGGATAGACCCACAAATATAAAAGTCAAGAAAGCTCCTGTGACCAATAAGAGGGAAAAATCAAAAATTGCATTGCTTCGTAAAAGGCCATATAATAAAAATGGAATGCCCAAGCCAAGCACCAAACTCATGGTAAGAGAGCCTGCAACACCAAAATATTGTCCCATAAATATAGAACTCCGTTTGATGGGCTGTGCTAATAAAAGTTCGGTAAATTCACGGGAATTGTAATAGTACATCACTCCGAAAATGGTTCCTATTAAAGGAATTAGGACGATGATTACGTTCATTAAAGTTATCACGGCTTTGGAGACATCGTTGTTCAAGAATAACAAAACAAATCCAAGGGCAAGATAAAACAGAAAATAAACGTAGCTCCAACGGCTGCGTATTAAATCGTAAAAACTGTATTTCAATATTTTAAGCATGGCTATCCGAAGTCGTTATGGCCGCAATGGCATGTTCAAAATTGGTTTGTTCGGTCTGTTCCAAAAGTTCTGTTATACTTCCTTTAAAATAAATCTCCCCTTCCAA
This sequence comes from Allomuricauda sp. TMED12, assembly GCA_002167435.2. GTDB lineage: Bacteria > Bacteroidota > Bacteroidia > Flavobacteriales > Flavobacteriaceae > Flagellimonas. The sequence continues at coordinate 97,422 of NHBR02000119.1, read as the reverse complement.
CAGATATAGGATTTCATCGGCCATTTCTTCCACAAACTGCATAATGTGCGTGGTAATCAAAATGGTTTTCCCCTGGGTTTTCTCTTTTTGGATCAATTCCTTTAAACGAATCAAGGCCTTTGGATCCAAGCCTGTGGTGGGTTCATCCAGGATAATCAAGGGACTGTCGAACATAAAGGTCAATACAATGTTCACCTTTTGTTTGGTACCTCCGGAAAGGGTTGACAGTTTTTTGTCCAAGAAGGGGTCCAATCCAAATAGCTCGATAAGCTCTTTCTCAGCACTGGGACTGTTCCTTAGGTCCTTGATCATGTGAATCAATTCCTTGACCTTGATGTTGGGAGGAAAATTGGCGATCTGGGGGAGATAGTCAATTTTTTTGCGGTATTTCCAGTCCTTTTTGATGGCCCTGTCCAGTACGGTGATACTACCTTTATCGGGAATTACCATGCCCAGGATACTCTTGATTAAAGTAGTCTTGCCCGATCCGTTGGGTCCAAGAATGGCATAAATATGGCCTTCGTCAATGGATAGATCTACCCCTTTCAATACTTGGTTTTTTCCAAATCGCTTATGAAGATTGTTTATTGCAATGGTCATGATCGTATTTTCATTAAAGGTTGGGCATCTTTTAAATTATCAGGCGTGAAGACGGGGGAGACCCGTTCGGAGAAATCAATGATATCCATGAAAAGGCTCCGCAACAAAACAATGGTTTCCGGGGTTCGATTTACTACATAGGAAAACAATTTCACGGGACGATAAGGTACATCACCAGTACCATCCTTGTCGAGATCATAACCGGTATAACTGCTCCAAAAGTTTCCTTCGAATACATTGTCGTTCAATTTGCTGTTATAAGAAATGTCGAAGGAATTGTAAAGGAAATTGTTGCCCTTAAAACTATTGGTGTAGCAAGCTCCAATAACACGAATGGCCCAACCATTGCCAACAAAATCGTTATCGGTATACTTGATTCGGTTAGATCCTTCGATATTTATACCAATGGTATTTTCTTCAAAAGTGTTTTCGCTGATTTCCGCATCGTTGATTTCTTTTAACAACATACCATAGGCTGCTGTGCCCCAATTCTTTCGAAACGTATTTTTCTTCATGGTGATGAACTTTGAGAACATAACTGCCACTCCGGCACCATTGTTCTCAAAAGTATTGTGGGTATAGACATCATGATCGGAAAACATGAAATGGAGTCCGTACCGAAGATTGTCCCTGCTTACATTATCTGTAATTGTGATTTGGTCGGAGAACTCCAAATAGATACCATCCCGGGTTCCCTGAACGTGGTTTTTACTTACCTCTACATCGGAGGAATACCAAAGTTGGATTCCGTTCCCCGAATTGTATTCGTCCACGGCTTCTCCGATGATTCTATTATGGTATACTTTGCCATGGGATGATTTTTCTAAATAGATACCGAAAAATAATTGTTCCAGTACCATATTTTGGATAAGGAAATTTTTGCTTCTGATTACCCGGATGGCTGCATTGTCCTTTGTGTAGCTGACTCCTACATTGATTATGAATAGACCGTCCAGGGTCACACCGTCCGATTGGACCCTAAAAATCTCACCCTTTTTTTCTCCGTCGATAATGGGATAATCAATTCCTTTGATGACCAAGGGCCTGTCCACCAGAATTTCAAATTCTCTATAGGTTCCTTTTTGAATCAACAAGGTGTCATGGGCATTGGCCTGTTGAATCGTCTCCTTGATGGAACTATGCTCACAGGTTGGGCAGATGGTCCAGGTCTTGGCCCATACCAATGGTCCCAACAGAAGCATGATCAATCCTAGGATATATTTGTGATGTGGATTGTTGAATATCATGGTGTCTTTGTAATTGAAGTACTCAGTGGTACCTTTTTAAAACGGAACAAAGCAATTTTTATCTGATGATCAAAAACTTGGTGTCTTCCTTGGCCGTTACCCAATGCTCCACTTCTTTGGAAAAACCAAAATGTTGTTGTGCTGTTAAATTAACAATTTGGTTCTCAATATGAAAATTGATGGAACCTTCCAAAACAATCAAATGGGCATCTTTTGGGGATGTGTGATTTGGAAATACCGCATTTTTGGCCAAGCTGATGCTCAAAATTTCCAAGGATGGGTTTTTGACCAATTGTTCTATCTGTAGACCATCAAAAGGTTGTTGGGTAATTGTATTGTCAATATCGATCATATACATGGATTTAAACTTTTACTTTGTTATTTGTATTCTTGTTTTAATTCGGTCCAGGATAGCAGTTTCCCTCCATTGTCATCCAATGTGTTTTGGGCGGCCTTTTGCTCGGAAAATGCACTTAGAAAGGCACCCATAGGGCTGGGAATATTCTCGCTGATCAAATAGGTGGCATTTTTGGCATCCACCAGTTCACCGGGTCGGTCAAAATCGTTGACCAAAAACAGGGCCATCTCGGTTTGATCGTCCTTTAATTGGTTCATCATACATTCCACGGCGTCAAAATTAAACACCTTGCCTTTAGTGGTGACGAGCTGTGCAGCATGTTGCTTGTCTACAATAGTCATACTACAATAATGACAACCAACATGACCATAATCAATGGGTTTTGGACTTACAGAGCAGCCCATAGCACAACCAAAGAATACAAGAAATAAGATAATGGATGGTTTCATAATGAATATTTTATTGTTTTTTAGTCTTTTTCCATCCCAAAAATCCTGCGGCCAAGGTAAGCATCATGCCAACGAACATGAGCCAACCTCCAGATGCAGGCATGGAGGTTACATCAAAATTCAACATCTTTACATGTCCCAATAAAGGGGGTTTATAGGTCATCGCTGTTCCGTCGGGATTGGTCAATTTCATAATGGCATTGGGGTCCAGATTCGTACCATAGTCCACCAACCATTCATTGAAATCGTACATGCCCAATATGCCCATAATGGACATTAGTACAAACCAACCAAGAAACCATTTGTAGTTAACCTTGTTGAAGTAACCCAATAACCCGATCAATACCCCAAGGGCCACCATGATTCCGATAACCATGGGAAAAGTACTAAATTCCCACATGTCCTCAGCTTTCGGGAGCGTGTGCATTCCTATATAGTGGTTCAGGCCATCAATGTTTTGGATATCAAATTCGTTTACTCCCTTTAGACCATTGATATGAATGTTCAACCCCAAGGGATCAGGATATTGTGGAGCTCCCAACATGATGTTCCAAAGTGGGAAAATATATAATCCCAATAGGAAGAGCGGGCCAAAGATCATTAATATACTAGCCTTTTTCATTTCTTTTGATTTATAGGTTACAAACTGAGTGCGGTTTTTTGGTCGATGGTAGTTTGTCAATTTGTAAAAAAGCGGGCAGGTGGTGGACACAGCCCGCTTCATTCATTGGTGAGTCAATCCGAATTATTCACCAAGTGACCATTTCAATTCTATATTGGAATTGGCAGGGGAGACCCTGACATATCCTTGCATTTCTTGGTGTAGGGCCGAACAGAAGTCTGTACAGTAGAATGGCCATACCCCAACTTGTTTAGGTTCCCAGACCGATGTCTTGGTTTGTCCTGGCATCACTAAAAGTTCGGAGGAGTTTTGACCCAAGATGGAGAAACCGTGCGGCACATCAAAATCCTGCTCGTGGTTGGTGATATGGAAGTATACCTTATCACCGACTTTGATACCCTCAATATTGTCCGGGGTAAAGTGACTGCGAATTGTGGACATGTATACATGTACCTCTTTGCCATCTCGTACCACTTTGGAACCATCAGCGGTTGTTACGGCATAGGGGTGCTGGTTCTCATCCAATCGATAGATTTTCTGTGATTTCGGAGCCAATAGCTCAGCGGGGCACCCCGCAGCGTAGTGGGGCTCCCCGTGTGTTGGGAAGTCATAGATCAATTCCATTTTGTCCCCTGATATGTCATAGATCTGTGCAGAGTGTTCCATTTCCGGACCAGTGGGCAAGTATCGGTCCTTGGTAATTTTGTTCATAGCCACTACATATTGACCAAATGGTTTTCTCGAGTTACCTCCAGGAATCATAAGGTGACCCACGGAGTAGTACGTTGGTTTTCTATCAATGACCTCCCAAGTGCCCAATTTCCATTTGACCACTTCCGAGGAAATAAAGAAGGTGGTATAGGCATTTCCTTTACCGTCAAATTCGGTATGTAGTGGACCGAGGCCCCCACTTTTTACCTGTCCCGCCAATACATCTTCAAATTTTAGGATTGGGATTCCATAGGCTTCCCCATCAAATTTCTCACCTTCAATGGCCGCAATCATTTTATCAAAGGAGTGTACGGTTAAATCGGCAGATAGTTTTCCGTTACCGATAATGTATTCTCCTGATGGATCGACATCACATCCATGAGGGGATTTAGGTGTTGGCAAAAAGTAAACTGCTCCAGGTACTTTTGTTGGATCCACGGTGAGTACTTCCTTACGCATTGTGGATGTTCCTGTGTGGGAATGCTCATCATATACGTTGTGTGCATAGTTAGCTGGCATTTTGGTTCCCCCGCCATTGTTCACATACTCTTCGATTTTTTTCCAGTTGATGGCTGCAATGAAATCTTTGTCATTTTGAGAGGCATTTACTTCCAATAGGGTATTGGCCTCTTCCGTATTATAGGTGGTGAAAAAGAACCAGCCATGAGATTTTCCCCTACCAGGGTGTGAAAGATCATAGTTGAACCCGGGCATCAACAATTGAAACTTGATGGCCATATGTCCATGTTCAGGATCCACACTTATAAAAGTCAGGGCACCTTTGAAGTTTCCTTTGTATTCACTAATGGACATATCCCTTTGGGGTACGGGTACGGCAAAACGGGTACCGGCCACAACATATTCTGTATTTTCCGTAATAAAGGACGAACTGTGGTTCCCGGCACTGTTGGGAACCTCAATGATCTCAGCTGTTTCAAATGTGCTCAAATCGACTCTTGCAATACGTGGGGTGTTGTTTCCGTTAACAAAGATCCATCTACCGTCCAACTCCCCATTGGTCTGGGAAATATCGGGGTGGTGAAGGTCGTCCCAAGGAACAAATCCATGGGAAGTGTTCAACATGGGAACGGTTTCTTCGGAATAACCATACCCAGAAGTCGGGAATTGGGAGAACACCGGTATTTCTTTGAACATTCTACCTGATGGTAAACCATACACGGTAAGGTTGCCACTATATCCTCCGGATAAAAAGGCGTAAAACTCATCTTGTTCCCCTGGGGCAACATATACTTTTTCGGCAGCACTGGATGACAATGCCCCGTTCGAACTTTGGTTTTGTTGGCCACAGGACACTAGCATCAATGCCGACCCTATGGTAACTATCAAATGGTTGTTAATTTTCATTGTGTTAGGATTTATTCGTTTTTTTGGTTTTGTATTGTTTATTGGGTAGGAGGCAGGATGACCTTGTCCACAACATGTACGATTCCATTTCCTGCGGGTACACTACCAATTATCTTGGCGCCCCCGACAAAGACATCATCACCTTTAACTTCCACGGAAACATTTTGGTTATTGGCCTGTCCGAGTTTTTTGAATTTTTTTAAAAAATCTTTGGAATAGTTGCCTGGGGTTACATGGTATTTGAGGATGTTTGCCAGGGCATCCTTGTTTTCAGGCTTCAATAGGTCTTCTACGGTTCCTTCGGGCAGCGCATCAAAAGCGGCATTGGTAGGCGCGAACACCATTAGGGGACCGGCATTTACTAAAACATTCTCCAGTTCAGCGGCCTGTACGGCTGCGACCAAGGTGGTATGATCAGCTGATCCTATGGCTATTTGTAACACATTGGGAGTGGACTCATCATCTTCTATAAAAGCCTGCCCTTTATTGTTTTCCAATATGGCCTCAGACGCGTTTTGGTCGGAAACCGTGGTTTGGTTTTGGGCCCTATCCTTACAACTGCTGTTGAGAGCTAGCAGTAGAAATAGTCCCATAGTACTGAGTTTAATGGTTGATCTCATACGATTTATTTTAAGGTTCTAAAGTATTCGAGAATAGCTCTGGCCTGATCTTCGGTCAACCCTTGGTTGGACATTGGCGATCCATTGAATTCTTGGAGTAGTTCTTTGGCCAAAGGATCCTGTTGTACCATTTCTTGGGGGTTCAAGATCATGTTCATGACCCATTCTGGGGTTCTTCGTTCCAATATTCCATTGGGAGGGGGACCGATGAATTTTTTACCAATTCTATGGCAAGCCAAACACATTTGATCATAAACCTGTTTTCCATTTGCCACCATGGCTTGATCAATATCCGGCCCCAATTCAACGGACTTGATTGGACCGACCCCTATCGTAGTCATGTCCACACGTTCGGAAGCCTTTATATTGCTGGTCGTGTTGGTCTCTACAGGTTTTTCTGTGGGAGCCTTTTTACGTTGTACGCTAAAGCCTTCCTCTTTTTTCTCTTCATTCTTTCCTCCACATCCTATCATTACCACGGTAAAGAGAAGGGCCATTCCTTTTATTATTGTCTTCATGTGTTAAATGATTTTAAAATTTGATTCAAATGTATATAGGGACAAATAGGTATAACATGATATTAATCATAAAAAGGATAAAAATGTCTTTTAATCTTTGTTTAACATTTTAGACCATGCTTTCCAATTCTTCTAAATATGCCATAAAAGGAGTTCTTTATCTAGCATTGAACTCCAATGCTGACCATAAGATTTTGGTCCGGGACATTTATGAGACCGTTCATGTACCGGAAGCCTATTTGGCGAAATTGTTACAGGAACTTTCCCGTCATGATATCATTTCATCCACTAGAGGCCCCAAGGGCGGTTTCTACTTAAGTGAAAATGACCGTCAACATACGCTCATGGAAATTGTTAAAGTCATTGATGGTGAGAAAAGGGTAAATTCATGTGTAATGGGTATTCGAAATTGTAATATGGACAATCCTTGTGTACTTCATAAACTTATAGGGTCCAATAAGTCAAAATTCATCAAAGTCCTTGAGAACACGACCATTCTAGATTTGATTGAGGGAAAAGAGGATGTAGAGGAGTTTTTTCCGTTCTAATTCATACTTAGGAGTCTCTATGTCAAATAAATCTTATAACCTATAACTACATGAATATTAATCTTTATTAGTATTATCAGAGTTAAAATGAAATCTCATAAGTTGAATAGGGGGCTAAAAGGGGGACAGCAATTTAATCAACGTTGATTCACTCAAGTTATAACTTTTTCATTTTGTATGGCCACCACTACTCCTATTATTTTATTCCCAATGCCCATTCTTATCGGAGTTGGTGCAATTCCGTATTCATCAAAGTATTAGGATATCCAGTTTAATTGTGGATATTAAATAGATGATATTAATTGATTTAAAAATATTTTCATATATTTGTACTAATTGAACTAAAATAGTACATATTATCATGAATGTTCGGACTAGAGTATTGCATGTTGCCAAACAAAAGTTTCTGAAATATGGATTCTATAAAGTTTCCATGGATAGTTTGGTAAAGGAACTTAGGACCAGCAAGAGTAGCCTATACAATCATTTTTCTTCTAAAGAAGAATTGGTGAAGGCGGTTATGGAGAGTTTGAACAATGAAATCAACGCTAAACTCGAAGAAATTTTAAATGATGATGAAAATGAATTTAAGGGGAAGCTGGATGCTACCTCTGATTTTACCAGAAATTTATTGTTGAATGTTAGTGAGGAATTTTTAAAAGATTTAGAAATAAACACACCGGATATTTGGGATGAATATCAAAAGAACAGAATAGAGCGAATCAATAAGTATTACCGAAGATTATTTCAAATCGGAATTGATGAGGGTGTTATCAAGGGTGATGTAAACCTGGATGTAATCATCGCAATTTATTTTAATCTTATGGAGTTGCCCTTAAAGAGTAGATATATCGATCTTTTGAACATGAACAGTGAAGACATTTATACTGAAGTAACGGATATTTTTCTTTACGGTATCATGGTAGATTAAATTTTTTTCATTTAACAGTACTTAAAAAACTAAAAAAGTACATTAGTTGTTTTCATGAGTGCACTAAAGGCTGATATAGAAAATATTCAAATTATGTAGGTGATGAAAATAGAGAGAATACAAACAGGGAAAGTTAGAATCAAAGAAAACCAAATAAGTAGGACCAAAGGAATCATTCCTCCAATGGCCAAAGTATTGTTCAGTAAAAAATGGGCCGATTGGGTTCCAATCTATGCATGGGTAATTGAACATGAAGAAGGAATTATTGTGGTAGATACGGGAGAGACCCATAAAACAAGTGTAAAAGGATACCTTCCAAAATGGCATCCGTATTATGCTTTGGCCGTGGATTTTGACGTAAAGCCGGAAGATGAAATCGGCCCGCAATTGTTGAAAATGGGAATTGACCCTAAAAAGGATGTCGATAAGGTGGTATTAACGCATCTACATACAGACCATGCTGGAGGGTTGCATCATTTCCCCAATTCGGAAATCTTGATTGATAGAAATGAGTATAAAACTGCATCAGGATTAAAAGGAATGTGTGCCGGTTATTTGCCACATAGATGGCCCAAATGGCTTCAACCAACACTCATGGATGTACCTGAATCACCTTATTCGTCTTTTGATAGGAGTTTACCCATTACGAAGGATGGAAAAGTAATGATTGTTGCCACACCAGGACATGTAGCCAACCATATTTCGGTCATTGCAGAAATGGATGGGGTATATTATTTCTTGGCAGGAGACACTTCATACACCCAAGAGAATTTACTCAATAAGGTGCCAGATGGTATAGGTACCAATGAAAGCATTCAGACCCTTGAAAACCTACTGGCATTTTCAAGAGAAAACCCAACTATTTATTTGCCATCACATGATCCATTGATACCAGAAAGAATGAAAAATAAGGAAGTTATCCGGTAGCAAGAATCAACTTGTCAAATAAGGAAACATTAGAACTAATTATAAACTTCAAAAACTAATATTATGGAACGAATCAGTTATCAGGATATTCCAAAAGGAATGTTCGAAAATTTAATGACGACCGAAAATTTTATTAATCAATCCTCTTTAGGAATTAAACTATTGGAATTGATAAGATTGCGGGTTGCCCAAAAAAACGGATGTGCATATTGTGTGGATATGCACCATAAGGAACTGAAACACCTTGGAGAAACCGATTTAAGGCTTTCTTCATTATGTGTATGGAAAGAAACTCCATATTTCACGGAAAAGGAAGAGGCAGCGCTTACCCTGACCGATGCGCTTACTAAATTGAGCAGAGATCCTTTGCCCGAAGAGACATTTGACGCATTGACCCCTCATTTTAACAAGGAAGAAATTTGCTATTTAACGCTGGCAATTTCCCAAATCAATACGTGGACCCGCTTGATGAAAACCTTCAGGTTTGTTCCTGGGAATTATCAAGTAAAAGAAACGGTTTAAAGGCATTCAATTTATTGGATATATAATTTTACACTGGTTAAAATCTGATTGTTTGTGGTTTTTAGGGAAGGCGGATATTTCAAGATTTTGTATTCCCTTCCCTTTTAAGGTATGAATCAAAGGAATCATGGTAGACCAGTAATAGTTGAATAAAATGAAAAATGTATTCCCCCACATCTTTGTCCTATTTGGCATCTGGACATTGAGCACTTTTCGAGTAAGCGGACAAGACAATGTTGAGTCCAAAATAGTGGCCTCCATAGATTTGACCATGATGGCAAATGATAAAGTTCCAGTTACTATAGACCCTGATACGCTTGATAACGATTTGATTGTTTATCGGTTGCCCAAGGTTATTCAAGGAACTTATGCCATTGGTGACTATGGTAGGTTTATTGAACAATTTAAAGCTTTTGATTACGAAGGCAACGAACTGTTGGTATTACAAAAAGATGTGAATTCCTGGGAAATCCAAAATGCCCATAATCTGGATAAGATTCAGTATTGGGTAAATGATACTTTTGATATTGAAAGATCGGGCGCTCCAAACATTCCGCTTTCACCATCCGGTACCAACATAGAACCTGATAATTATATATTAAACCTCCATGGTTTCGTCGGTTATTTCGATTCGCTTAAAAACAGTCCATACGAATTGGATATCACCACTCCAATTGATTTTAAAAATACGTCGGCCTTGCAGTACGTAACCAAAGAGCTCTCCGCTGATGGAAAAAAGACAACCTTAAAATATATCGCCTCACGCTATTTTGACCTAACGGACAATCCCATGATGTTCGGCGATTTGGAAATCGAAAAGTTTAAAGTGGGACATATAGATTTTGAACTCGGTGTTTATTCTCCCCACAAGATTTATTCGGCTAACAAGATAAAAAAGAGCTTGTTGCAAATGCTGAAGGCCCAAGTAACCTATCTCAGGAATTTCAAAGGAGCCGAAAACTATAGTATAATAGTGTACTTGTCAGATGGCAAAGATGAATCTCCAAAAGGGTTTGGGGGGTTGGAACACAATACATCCACTGTGGTCGTAATGCCTGAATACTGGGAAGAAACAAAGCTTTATAACATTATGTTCGATATGATGGCGCACGAGTTTTTTCATATCGTAACGCCCATGACGGGTCATTCTGAGGACATTCATTATTTTGATTACAATAACCCTAAATTTTCAAAACATCTATGGTTATACGAGGGGGTTACCGAATATTTTTCCAAACTGTTCAAAGTCGATCAGAATCTTATTTCGAAGGAGGATTTTTATGATGAAATGGCCTATAAGATCAAAGATTCAAAAAAATTTAATGATTCTTTGAGTTTCACCACCATGAGTGAAAACATTTTAACTGAAAAATTTAAAGTCAACTACCCCAATGTGTATCGAAAGGGAGCACTAATGGCCATGTGTTTGGATATCCTGATGCGTGAAGAAAGCCATGGGAAAAGAAGTTTATTGTCGTTGATAAAAGAGCTGTCTGAAAAATATGGGAAGAATAACCCGTTCATGGACGATGAATTGATTGAGGATATCACAGAGATGACCTATCCTTCTATCGGTTCATTTATGCGAAAACATGTGGTGGGTACCCAACCGATAAACTATCAAGAATATTTGGATAAGGTAGGCCTGGTCATTCAAGATAGGGCCATAAAACCAATTGATAATCCTGAACCATCCAAGTTACAATTACGGAATGTATGGTTGAACAAGGATACTGGAAAGGTCACTTTAATTGAAAATGTCAATGTGATACCAATGAACGAGGAGGTTGTTCTTGAGCATCAGGATGTATTGATTAAAAATGGTAAAATAATGGACATCCATCCAACCGATACAATGGCTTCCAAAGTTCCTATTGATTTGCAGATTGATGGTACGGATAAATATTTAATACCGGGACTTTCCGAGATGCATTATCATTGGAGGAACAATGATAGGAACATAGCAACAGATTTTAAATTGTTGTTAGCCAATGGAATTACTACAGCAAGGAACATGGGCGAATATGAGGGTCAGGACCATATCGCAATTAGGGACAAAGTTAAAATGGGTCAAATATTAGGTCCAAACTATTATACCACTGGACCGTATTTGCAGGCCGATAAGCTGCAAACTGTTGAAGACGCCATAAAAGTGGTGCAGCAGCACAAGGATAGAGGTTACGATTTTATTAAAATTGGTGATGGAAGGGATATTGCCAAAGAGGTTTATCTAAAGCTATTGGAAGAGGCACAAAGGTTGAAAATTCCTGTTATAGGTCATGCACAACATAATTTGCCATTGGAGTACTCACTTCGGATGAAATCCATTGAACACGTAGAGGAGTTCATCTACATTTTTAATACCTCCGAAGATTTTAAATATTTAAACCATGATTTAGATTTTCTTAATGCAATAGCCAAGCAAATTAAGGATAGCGGTATTTATGTGGCCCCCACCTTGGTAATTTTTGAGATGATCACGCAATATCTTGATAAAGAAAAGTTCACTGAATTAAAAGCAAATGGTTTGGCCAAGTATCTGCCCAAAGAGGATGCTGCGTATTGGTTGTCTGATGAAAATCATTACCGGGCAAATTTTGTCACGGGAGCGGATAAGATTGATCTAGGTATGGAACCTTTGGACTTTTTCAAAAGTTATTTTAAGTGGATGAAAACCTTTACCAAAATACTATCCGATCATGAGGTGCCCATGCTATCGGGCAGCGATACATTTGGGATGGTTGTCCCCGGGTTTTCGCTACATAAGGAATTTGAGTTTTTGCAAGAAGTAGGATGGACACCTTATCAAATATTAAGATCTAGCACAATTGTTCCGGCTAGATACCTAAATGTCATGGCTTCCGAGGGAACCATTTCTAAAGGGAAAAATGCAAATTTGGTTTTATTGAATAAGAATCCACTTGAGGACATTACAAATACTAAATCAATTGAGGGGGTTATGCTCAAGGGAACATGGTTTGGAAGGAATAAACTGGATGCCATGTTGTTGGAAGTTGAAATGTCGAATGATTAATTTCAATTAAGGTTGAATTGATAATCCCTGCAAATACAAATTTGCAGGGATTGTTTTTTAGCTTATACTGGGCCTAATACATAAGCAAGTAAAATAGGAAAAGTATTTGTCTCCTACCTATTCAGCAAAACATTGATCTGCGAATCTTTTATTTTGGACGGTTAATAAACCTTTTTTCTGATGGTATTGTTTAAAAATGATTAATTGTCCAAAGAATAAAGGTATTCCGCCGCCGCCGCACTCATTTTCTTGTACTCATGCCCAACGCCGGGAACCACATGAAGCTTCCATTGGAAATCAGTCTGAAGGGAATCGGCAAGTTTTTTGGAAAAATTGTAAAAATAGTGTCCTCGTTCCAATCGGTGATGTCCTTGCAAGTTCGCCGTAGGCGATAGTAATAAAGTGCCTCCTGTTTCTGAAGCATTGTCCTTTTCCCCAAGAAAAACCACCAGTTTGTTCTTGAAGGATTTTATTAGGCTCTTTGTGTTAACAGGGCTTTCACCTAACCCAAAAAATAGTGGATGCTCCAAATCCGGTAGGGTATAGAACCCTGAATTTCCGGCAAGAATTCTATTTGCCTTTGATTCTGGATGGAAAATGGCAAATCGATGAAGGATTTGTCCCCCGGCCGAATGTCCAAATACATCATAAGTTTTGGCATGGGACCCTGTCGCTTTAACAGCAGCGTTAAAAATATGGTCCATGTCGTCGAAAATCCAAAACTCACTATTTGGGACCGTTTTATATTGAAGCAATGACTCGTCGAGGCGAACTTGGTTAGTGCCTTTTACGGGTGTAGCAATTTCCATAATGTTCAAGTCGGTCAATACTCCTCCAAGATGGTATTGGTCAAATCCGAAGGTAGGCTCTGGATATATTGGAGCTAGAACCAATACATTGTGTTTTTCAGAAGCTCTTATCCAAGCATCACGGTAATCGTCACCATTGCGACCCGACCCTGGAATTACAATCAGGACCTTGGATTCTGGATCAAAATTTTTGGGCATGTGATAGAATACGTAAATGTCTTTTGGACCGCTTTCTGTTTTCACTTGCATGGGAAATGATCCTGACCCTTGGTGCAATGTTAATTTATCTATGGAAAAGTCTTCATCTGCAATTGGGACCAAGGCCATGTTGCAATGAGGACATTTTCCCTCGTGGTCGAAAACTTTCTTATCGCAGCTAAGATCGCAGGGCACGCATTGATATTGCGCAACATCCATTGTTTTCTTTGATTCTTTACAGGACCAAAATGATACAATCAAAAGACCGAGGTATAGCAAATATGTTTTCATTGTGTTTGTTTTTTTGTTTGAATTTTAATAAAAATGTCCTTGGGGTTGGCTTCAATGCTTCAGGATAAGCCCTGAGTCCCGATCCCAACATTGATACTCTGTATATTCCAAAACCTGTTGTGCTACATCTTTCCCCATCCATTTTTCCACCAAGTACAAGGCTCCGTCAATACCGGCCGAAACACCAGCTGTAGAGAAAATGGTACCGTCGTCCACAAATCTTGTATTATCCAGAACCGTTGCATTACTGACTTTTTTCCTGAGTTGTGGCACTGCATCATGAAAGGTGGTTACGGTTTTACCGTCCAACAGACCCGATTCGGCCAAGAAGAAGGCTCCAGTGCAAATTGAAACAAATTGTTCTGTTTCCGGGGATATTTTCTTTATCCAATCTGTAATTTTTGCGTTTTCAGATGCTCTTCTCCCATTTCCACCAAGGAATACCACAATGTCGGCTTTCGGAGCATTTTCTATGGTGTAGGTGGGGGTTAGGGTAAGTACTCCTTGACTGGTTACCGGCTGGTCGGTGATTCCTACTGTAAATACGTTCATTCCGGCAATGGTAAATATTTCCAACGGTGCAGCAAGATCTAGGATCTCGATCCCTTCATGTAGAAATACCGCGACTCGTAGTTGCTTTTTTGGGGTGGGGTTCATTTTTAAACTTCTTGTTTGACAGATAGATGGTGATTGTATTGGGGAGTACATCGTATCTGATTCACCTCCCTTGGCTTCCAATGGAGGAATCATGGCAACCATTAATAAAACAACGATACTTTTTAACCTGTTTGACATTACTTTAGACTTCATACTTAAATCATGTAGTTTGATTACAGGTACAAATAACTTGAAAAGCTAATGTCAAGAAAAGGACACAATCCCTTGGTATTAGGACATAATGTCCGAAGGGAGTTGATTTCGATGTTTTTTAAGTAAATTTCTTAGATGCTCTTCGCTTTTTAGACCGCATTGCCGTGTAACGGAGGAGAAAACCAAGCCTTTTTTTAGTAGTTGATAGGCATATTCAACTCTAAGGCGGTCAATGTAGGTGCCTATGGTAATACCTGTTACTTTTTTGAACCTACGTGTAAGGTTTCTGGGACTGGTAATTGCAATTTCGGCCAATTCTGAAATTCGCAACGAAGTATCCAAATTCTCAGAAATATATTGTTGCACTTTGTGAACCCTATCATCAATATGATTTCGGTAATCCATAAACACCGATAACTGGGGGTCAGATGGTCCACGACGAAGATAGAGGACACACTCTCTGGCTACCTCGGCCGCCAAGGCACTATCATATCGGTTTTCTACAAGATGTAGGGATAAATCTATCCCAGAGCTAATGCCTGCACTGGTAATCAGGTTGCCGTTTGAAACAAAAAAATGGTCCGTTTCCAGTTTGCCATAGGGAAAGGCCTTGCGAAAATAATCGTGATAACGCCAATGTGTGGTATAGGACGAATCGTTCAACAATCCTGCAACACCCAAAAAATAGGCTCCGGTACAAATAGAACATAAGCACACCTTATTGCGATATTGAAGCACCAACCAATCATAAAAATCGCAATACGTGTCTCGGTTGTACTTCTGCATCTGTTCCATTTGTGCACCAGGTAAAATAATAATGTCATTTTCCTTAAGAGCGATATCTTGCCAGGAACGTAATCCCCCGAATTTTATCCCTGCACTGGAATGTATCGATTCCACGTTCTCAATTCCTGCATATGTCAATTCAAAATCGGCACCAAGGGTCTTTGCTTCATAAAAAACCTGGGCAGGACCGGTTAGGTCCAAAGGGTGGACCCCACTAGGTACAATAATAAAAATGGTTGTTTCCAATTATTTAGATGTAATCAAATTTCTCTCAGGAAAAAGTAAAGCAGGATTTTTCCATGGATTTCCGTTTTTCCATATCAAAGCTAGCCGTCTTAGACTGACCTTACGTTTATTGTGAAAATAAGAAAAGTAATATCATTATGAAAAAGCATACTAACTGAGAGGCAAGGAGTAGAGATGTGCAAATTATTTTAACAATGGTGTTTATGGTAGGTTGATTATCTTTAGAAGATTATTTTATTGAGATGACCCGGGACTTTATAGAGATCAACGATTTCACCATATTGGTAGAGGAAGCTACCAGCACAAATGTTGTTGTGGATGCTTGCCGCTTTGACGAACCCGTGGTTGCTGTGGCTTTTTATGGTTCCGGAAATGTGGACCTCAAGGTAAATTATGGTTCTCAATCCAAAGCATTTAATTATACCAAAGGACTGGCACTATCCTTTTATGCAGATTCCGAAGTTGAGTTTGAGCATACCGTTTCCCCGGAAAAACCGTTGCGTTGTGTTCTAATAGCAACCGCCATGAGGAATTTGGAGAGTCTTCCCAACGAAGAGGGCGAAATTTTCTCTTCGCTTTTGAGCGAATTGGTAAACCCTTCGGACCACTATGTGGAAGGCCCCCAATTTTTTATGACCCCGGAAATGGACCGCATTGTGGATTCTGTTTTTAATATGAAGTACCATGGCAAAACCAAAATGATGTTCTTCCGAAGCCAAATGACCGTTTTGTTGTCACATTTTTTTGGACAGTTGGCTACCTTGCAAACCGAAAAAATCAATACGACCGAACGCGACAAGCTCTACAAGGCCAAAGAAATCCTGATCAACAATCTGGACAATCCTCCCTCACTTTCCGAACTATCCTTACAAATAGGCCTTAACAGTTATAACCTTAAAAAGAATTTTAAGGAGCTTTTTGGTGTGCCCGTATTCAAATATCTGCAGAACGAACGTTTAAAAACCGCCCATCAATTGATTAGCAGCCAAGAAGCAACCGTTCAGGAAGCGGCCTGGCATGTGGGTTATGATAGTTTGAGTTCCTTTTCCAACGCTTTCGAAAAAAAATTCGGTTATCGTCCCAGCCAAATCAAGTAAACTCCATTTGAAACAAATCATACTCCTTTTGGAATAAATAACAGCTTGACTGTCAATGTAGTTTTGTCCTGTAATCAGAAAAACAGGAAAAATGAAAACAATTAAAGCATTGGCAGTCGGAATCGTGGTTTGGATTCTTGGAGTTTCTGCCTTTTCGGCCATTTATATGTTGCCGATAATGGAGGATCAATACTTGCAGGCCAATATAGGTTTGGCATTGGTAATACCCCCTTTAGTATGGTTGGGGGCAAGGATTTATTATAGGAAAGAGAAGTTTGTTCACGGATTTACGCTGGGGCTGTTGATGTTATTGGCGAGCGCCACACTGGATGCCCTGATCACAGTTCCCATGTTGATTATTCCCTACGGTGGCAGTTATGCAAGCTTTTTTGGCTCTCTGGATTTCTGGTTAATAGCCTTTGAGTTTGTATTGGTTGCAGTGCTCTACTGGTATGTAAAAGTTCGTCCGGAACAATCAAAGTCATTGAACCAATTATAAAAGAGCCATGGAATTCTCTATCAATTCGATTACAACAATCAGCACCATCTTGCTTACAGGTTTAACTGCAGGTCTCTGCTTTACTTGGACCAATGCAGTAACACCAGGGATAGGTCGCTTGGATGATCTTGGATACTTGCAGTCCTTTCAAGAAATGAACAGGGCTATCATCAACCCGCTTTTTTTGGTAGTGTTTTTTGGACCGTTTTTCACTCATATCGCAAATATCTATCTCAACCGAAATCAGTCCAATACCATTTTTTGGATGCTATTTGCTGCAGGAATATTATATGTGGCAGGAGTCGTGGTCATTACCATTTTTGGGAATGTCCCTCTTAATGAAATGTTGGAAAGTACCGATTTGGAAAACTCATCCCCTGAAAAATTAAAGGCTTTACGAAACAGTTTTGAGCACAAATGGAACAGATTACATCTGATAAGGACGATTACGTCTGTACTATCATTGTTATTGCTGATTCTTACCCTTTCACAAAATCAATTCAATACAAATACAAATTTATAATCATGAAAAAAGAGAATTTTTTAATCCTCGGCGGAACCGGTAAAACAGGAAGAAAGGTCGTTGAAAGCCTTGAATTGCTCAACCAAAATGTTCGTGTCGGTTCAAGGTCATCACAACCCGCATTCGATTGGAACAATGAAGATACATGGGAAGATGTTCTTGAAGGTATGGACAAAATGTACATCACTTATCAACCGGATTTAGCAGTACCGGGAGCAAAACAGTCCATTGAAAACCTTATCGCTCTTGCACAGAAAAAGAACTTGAAAAAAGTAGTGCTGCTTTCAGGTAAAGGGGAGCGAGAAGCTGAACTTTGCGAGCAAGTTGTAATTCACTCGGGATTGGAATATACCATTGTACGGGCAAGTTGGTTCAGTCAAAACTTTAGCGAAAGCTTCTTTTTGGAACCGATACAACAAGGATTCGTGGCATTGCCACAAGCCGAGGTGCAAGTGCCTTATGTAGACACAGGAGATATTGCCGATGTAGTGGTCGAAGCTTTGCTTCATGAGCAGCATAATGGAAATATATATCAACTTACGGGACCTACTACCTTATCTTTTAAAGAAGCAATTGCCGAAATTGCCGAAGTCACCGAAAGGGATATAAATTTTGTTCCTATTACGATAGAAGAATATGTTGCTGCTATGAAGGAACAAGGCGTACCAGCAGACTTTGTCTGGCTAATTGAATATTTGTTTACTGAAGTATTGGGAAATCCCATGGTGTCAGAAATCAGCAATGATATTGAAAAGGTACTTAAGCGCAAGTCCAAGAGTTTTGTTGAGTATGTACATGAGACCAAGAAAACAGGTATTTGGGAAAGTACGACACAAAACGCTTAGCATTTGTTTTGATAAAGGCT
This sequence comes from Allomuricauda sp. TMED12, assembly GCA_002167435.2. GTDB lineage: Bacteria > Bacteroidota > Bacteroidia > Flavobacteriales > Flavobacteriaceae > Flagellimonas. The sequence goes on along the minus strand of NHBR02000119.1, from coordinate 78,846 downwards.
TTCATCTATTTATTTATCATGGTTAATCTTTATGAATAGGGGTAAATGTAAATTAGCACCTTTTTTTAAGACATATAGAAAAGACCAATCCATGAATATATTTAAAGTAGACATAGCTCAAAAGTCAGAATACCCCACCTTGGTAGAAGTATGGGAAGCATCGGTTAGGGCAACGCACGATTTTTTGAAGGAGGAGGATATCCGATATTTCCGACCATTGATTCTCAATACCTATTTGGATGCAGTTGAACTCCGATGCGCAAGAGATGGTCAAGGAACTGTTCTTGGCTTTTTGGGTGTTGCCGATCATAATCTAGAGATGCTCTTTATCCATCCCGACAATAGAGGAACGGGCATCGGAAGAAAATTACTGCAGTATGCCATTTCCGAAATGCAGGTCCAAAAGGTAGATGTGAACGAACAAAATGAGCAAGCAATAGGTTTCTATTTAAAACATGGATTTGAGGTAGTTGGACGGTCAGAACTGGATGCTTCGGGGAAGCCTTATCCAATCTTACATATGGAGTTGAAAAGCTGCTAATCAAACATTAAATAGTAACTGTCGCTTGGTAATCTTACAAACATTGAAGTATGACAAAAGAGGAAAGAACAAAAATGATAGCCACCAGTTGGGAACTGCACAGCCAAGTGGAAACGGCTTATTTGAATCATCCTGCAAATAAAAATGATGATGAATGGCTGGAAAAACAGCGGTTGCTCTTAGCAGACATGGCATTACATCTTTTGCAAACTTCCATCAGTCCAGAGGAAATGAAGCTGGATAGGTTGCAGGACAACCTGCATGCCATTCTCACGATTTCAGATAGGTTTATACCAGATGCAGATTTAAAAAGAGCAACAACGAATCTATATAAAATCAAATAGGCATCATGAGAAAATTATTAATAGGAATGTTTATGTTAAACACTCTAATGTTTAACAATTTAAATGCTCAAATAATACAGCGTATCGATAGTTTGGCAAAGGTTCATCAGTCAAAAGGTTTTAACGGAAATGTGTTGTACTCAAAAAATGATTCCATCATTTTTACAGGAAGTTATGGTTTTACCGATTTTGATTCAAAAAAGCCCCTTGAGGATATCATCTTATTTGGACTGGCTTCTTGTTCCAAGCAATTTACGGCGATGGCCATTATTCAGTTGGTTGAAAAAAAGCTGATTGGATATGATACCAAGGTGCAAGAGATTATTTCCGATTTTCCTTATCCGCAAATTACCATAGAACATTTATTAAGGCACCAGGCCGGACTTCCGGATTATCAAAAACTGTTTTACGATAAGAAAAATTGGGACCGGAAGCGAATGGCGACCCATCAAGATGTGGTTGAGGTTTTAAACAGATTAAAACTGGAATTGCATTTTGAACCAGGAAGCCAATATGACTACGATAATACGGGGTATGTGGTATTGGCGGTCATTATTGAGAAAGTCAGTCAACAATCCTATCAAGCCTACATCAAGGAACATATTTTTGTTCCAGCAGGAATGCAATCTTCAAGAGTCACTTCCGTTGATCAAAACCCAGAGCATTTGGACAATGTAGCTATCGGGTATACCTACGATGAACGTAAAAAGAGATATCAAAAAGCGTATAAGGATAAAAACCACAAACACCTCAACTGGATGAAAGCCATAATTGGTGGTAGCGGTATTTACACTTCCGTTCTGGATCTTGAAAAATGGAAGCAAGCATTGCGAAACAATACGTTGATCACCGAAGAAAGCAAGCAAATAATGCTCTCCACAGATGATATTTCCAAAAAGTATGGATTCGGTGTTGCTATCTACGATACCGAAAGCAAGGGAAAATGGGTGTATCATAACGGAAGTTGGGGAGGCGCCAAAACGATGACTTTGTATTTGCCGGAGAGCAATGAGTTTCTCGTGATTTTAAGCAATAACAGGTATGAGGAAACCTATAGGTCATTTGAAGAAGAACTATATAAACTCATACAATAAGGATTTAAAACAATCAAAAAATGAACAGATTTATCATCACCTTCAGCATTGTACTTTATGCCATTGCTGTCCCATTTTTAGAAATTAACGACACCCATGTGTTCAATCCAGATTGGACGCCACATGTTCGTATCCACGAGGTGTGGCAACTGATGACCAACTCAGGAATGGGGCTTTTTTGCCTATGGCTGGTCTGGGTGAAAAAGGACGTAAAAAACAGTGCGATAGTGAGTATGTTGGTTACCGGGGGCTTTCTATTGGCCTACATCTTGAAGGACTTTTACGGAGGGTCCATGAAATACTTGGACGGAAGCGAAAAAACGCTTTTTGGTATAAACATTGGTATATTGGGGTTTGGAATTGCTTTCCTTCTCTTGCTGGTAACTATCATCACAAACAAAGTCTTGAAGCAATAATATTTGAAACAGCATATCATCAATCAAAAAAACGAACATGAAAAACATACCGACATTTGTCATCTTTACTTTATTTGCTTTCTTGATCGCATCATGTCAGGAAAGTGAAAAATCAAATCTTACATTGCTCAGCGAAGAAGTTCCGACGGGTACTACTCCCTTGATTTTTGGTGAAGGGGTTATTTCAATGGGTGATACGATGGATTTTGCTATTACTTTCTCCCCAGAAATGGACGAAATCTATTTTACACGTCGTGCACCGGGGGAAAGGAACAATATTTTTACTTCAAAATTGGTCAACGGTAGCTGGACAGTACCCAAAATCGCTTTTTTATCCTCAGAAGAAACATGGGAGTTCGAACCCCATATCAGTCCCAAAGGAGACCGACTTTATTTTGGCAGTTCGAGGCCGATAAACGATTCCATCAAATCGCCGGGTTTAATCCAATGGTACAGCCAAAAAAAGGATAATGGATGGAGTGAGCCGATACCTATGTTAAAACCGAAAGCACCAACCTATATGATGTACCTTACCTCTTCCGAAAGTGGTAATCTATATTTCACTTCCGAAGAGGAAGGCGGCAATCCCGAGGATGGAGGAATCTATTATTCCAATTTCGAAGACGGGGAATATGGTGACATTCAACGAATGAGGGAGGAAATAAACTCTGGAAAAATGATTGCCCACTCCTACATCGCACCCGACGAAAGCTACATGATATTTGATGGTGAGAAACCTTCTGGATTTGGAGATAGTGATCTCTACATCAGTTTTAATAAAGATGGGATATGGACAAAGGCCTATAATTTGGGTCAAAGTATAAATACGGCCCAAACAGAAATGGCTCCCAGTGTCTCACCGGACGGTAAATATTTATTTTTCCATAGAGGATTCGAAATCCAAGGTGAAAATGGTGATTCTGAGTGGTTGGGGAATATTTATTGGGTTGATTTCAGGACTGTAAAAGAAACTATTGAGAGGAATATTAGTAGCAATTAATACTGCGCGTAAAAATTGGCGTACAAATTCCAATTAAAAAAACACGATGAACAAAATAATAGGATTACTGCTCTTTACCTTCACTTTAATCTCATGCAAAACCAGTGAGGTTGAAATTTTTGTGGAAAACGGGTTGCTAATTGAAAATGCCCAAATCATATCCCCCGACGACCAAACCATATCTCCTGATAGTTTTATTGTAGTGGATGGAGATAGCATCTTATATGTTGGAAAGGATGAGCCCAACCTAAAGGGTTCTTTTGCCACTATTGATGCAGCAGGAAAATATATTATTCCAGGCCTTATAGATAGTCATGTTCATGTAACGGGAACCGATGCGCTATCGGACGACGAGGAACTGGACAACCCAGAAATTGTAAAGAATTTCAAAGAGCAGCTGCCTAAAAGCTATCTCTATTTTGGCTATACCACCTTGATTGATTTGGGTACCGCCAAACCGGAAAGATTGACCGATTTTCAAAAAGCAGTAATCGGACCAGACTTGTATTATGCTGGTGGAGGTGCGGTTATTGGAAATGGCTATGGACTGTCCAATTGGAATGATGATATCCCCAATTTTATATATCAAGAAAATGAGGACTATCCCATTCCTGAAAAATATTTGAAAGAAAACCATACGCCAAAAGCAGTGGCCCAAAGAATAGCATCATCCGGAGCTATTGTTCTAAAAACGTATTACGAGCCCGGCTTTGACCCAACACAACCTCGTTTTCCGACTCCTTCAAAAACATTGATGGCAAATTTGAAAATGGAAGCGCATAAAAACAACTTGGTTTTGGCTGTTCATGGAAATTCGTTGGAGGCACATGATTTTTTAGGAAATGCCCAAGTGGATGTAATCGCCCATGGGCTTTGGAATTGGGGCAACCATAGGTTGGATTCCACAGGAGTAATTCCAGAGGCAATCAAAGATGTACTGGATACAGAAATTAAAAACAAGGTGGGCTATATGCCAACATTACAAGTAATCAATGGTCTACGGGAACTCACTGATTCCAATTACCTAAATGATCCAGAGTTGGAGCACGTGTTGCCAAACGAGTTGATTGCATATTACAAAGCAAACTCAAATACTATGTATGCCAATGTTTTTGGCAATGCACCCAAGAATATTATTTCAAACAATTTCAATCGAATCTCTAATCAAGGAAAGGTTAGCATGAAATATATGAATGATCATGGTGGCCATTTATTATTTGGAACAGATACCCCTTCGTCCCCAACCTTTGGCAATCCACCTGGGTACAATGGTTATTTGGAAATGCTGGAAATGGAAAATGCAGGGATTCCTTTGGGCAACATATTGGCAATGGCGACCATAGAAAATGCAAAAGCATTTAATCTTGAAAAACTATACGGTACAGTTGAGGAGGGTAAAAAAGCCAATCTTTTGATCTTGAACAAAAACCCATTGCAAGATATTATGGCTTACAACGACATTGAACAAGTAATTATTAACGGAAAATCCTTAAATAGAAAGAACTTATCGGCGAAAAATGTGGATGAGTAACAATTGAAAATGAATTATGAAAAAGATAAAAACCACTGTTACCATATTCTTTTCTGTATTTATACTTGTTGCATCCGCTCAAGAGGATACGATTTCTTTGAATTTAACTGATAAAACGGTTTCTTTTATTGAAGCATACAGTGCCAAACAACAACCCAACAGTAGTATTGATGATGTTGATCATTTCCTTTCCTTTTTTGCAGATGATTTTAAGGATGAGCACATTAAATACGGTGTGGTTGTCGCGGATAAAACGGAGTTCAAAAAGGGGTTATTGGATAAACTACAGAACAAAGTGTATTTTCACAGGGTAACCATAGAGAATATTATGATGGGAAATAATGTTGCCTTTGTCAAAATAAAAATCTGGGCCAAGGTAAAACCATACCACATGGATACCATTGTTGAACATACCACTGGACAGATCATGTCCATTGAATTTGATGAAAATGGATTGATAAAGCACTTGAGAAGGCATCACAATTGAAAAATCGAATAAACAGTAAAGCTCATGAAATTCAGAAAGGCAAACTCCGGAGATATACAGGCAATTGTAGAAATGATCGCCGATGATGCATTGGGCAGTACGCGCGAAAATTTTACTATTCCTTTGCCCAAAACGTATTATGATGCTTTTGAGCGGATTGATTCGGACAACAATCAGGAATTGATGGTGGTCCAAAACGAAGAAAACGAGATCATCGCGGTTTTTCAATTGACGTTTATTCCTTATCTGACTTACCAAGGTGGTGTTCGTGCACAAATTGAAGGCGTTCGAGTACACAAGGATCATCGGGGGCTGGGGATAGGTAAAACTGTGTTCGAATGGGCCATTGATAGGGCAAAGGACCGTAAGGCCCATTTGTTGCAATTGACTACCGATAAGAAACGGCCCGATGCCATCCGCTTTTATGAATCACTTGGATTTAAGGCCACCCACGAAGGCATGAAAATGCATTTTTGAACTTGATTTGTTTTGTTGCCAAGATTTAATTTATCCAATCTTAACCTAGGTTAAGATTGGATTTTTGTTTCTAGAGTAAGTTTGCTGAAAATTAGGTTTGTTGAGTAAGATTTACTCTATGCTCCAAAACTGAAAGATACATTTTATCATCAATCATCAAATAATCTATTACTATGAGACTTGCAGCAACTTTGGTATCCATAATTATTTTTTTGAGCTATTCCTGTAATTCCAGAAATGACGATTTCACGACCTTGCGATTGGAGCTATTTACCTCTGATATGCAAAAATCGGTGGATTTTTATACCGGAATCTTGGGTTTTCAAATGGAAGGCAAAAAGATAAATAGTGCATATCAACCAGTGAAAAGAGATAATGTGATCTTGGGTATTGGTCCCATAGGCAAACTTGGCGATGACCACCATTTCAAACCCCATTTGAAACATATGCAAAAAGGGTATGGGGTAGAAATCGTATTGGAAGTGGATGACATCAGATCCGTTTATGAACAGGTGAAAGCCAGTGGATATCCTATTCATGATTCTTTAAAAACACAACCGTGGGGACTTACTGATTTTCGGTTGGTAGACCCTGATGGTTATTATTTGAGGGTTACTTCAAAACAAGAATAATCAGTACAAGTATGGTTGTTTATATGCTGGTATTGATAAAGATATTTCTTTGGACATTTTTAAAAGCAACTAAACAATACAGCTGCCTCACAAAAAACTCCGTCCCCTTTTTTTATTAAGCACTTGGGTGGGGCATGCCAAACCATAGTAGAAAATCAGAATGGAAATGTGGAAGAATCTATCAATGGAGTAGTTATAAAAAATAGCGGTTAACTTTAATCTTAGAAACTGAAAAAGTTGGAATTGAAAATCAAGTATTCAAAGGAATACCAGTTTTTGGTGCAAGACTAGACCAAAACTAGTCTAAATGAGGGGTAAAAAGCTCGACAGGTTTTTGCCTGCCTTCGAGTTTCGTATTGCCCAAAGGTTCCAATTGTACGTTATTTGGGGTCAGTTCATTAGCTAGCTCCTCAGAAATAACAATTTCCTTTTGCATAGGCTTGCATAACTTTTGTATCCGGGCAGTCACATTTAAAACATCCCCTGTAAAAAAAATTTCTTTCTTTAAAGCGCCTATTTCACCGGTTGTTACCTGTCCTAAATGTAATCCAGCCCTAAATGAAGGTGCAACTCCATAGGTCTGCTCAAAATAGGTGGATTTCTTTTGTAGACTTTGCTTCATGGCATAAAAACAACGGATGCAATTGTGGTTTTGCAAACCGTCATCTTTTTTCCATGTAACCACAATCTCATCCCCAACATATTGGTAGACTTCTCCTTTATATTTGATAATGGCTTCGGACAATTGATTATAATAATCACTCAGAAAAAGAAAGTAGACCTTGTTCCCCAGCCTTTCTGCAAGTGAGGTAGAAGATTTCATATCCAAAAACATAAAAACACGGGACTCTTCTTTAGGTTGATGGTATCTGCCCGAAAAAAAGTTGAGCAACACATTGTGCCCTAGATGGTCGCTGATACCCGAATAAAGTAACGAAACAAAAATACTGAAAGCCAGTGAGACCATGGTGCTCAAAAAAGTAGGGCTAAAGATGTAGTTTGAAAATTTATGCCAGACCTGCTCATCCATAATGGTGGAGCCTAGTTCAATACTTGCTGCAATCGGGAAGGTCACCAGATTGATGACCAGCATAAACAAGAGATAGAAACCCATTTTGTACAATATTTTTTGCCAAAATGATCTGTTTTTAAACAGCCTGCCCAACCAAAGCACTTCCACTGCACCCATGGCGATGCCTACCAGAAAAACAGCCAAGGAGGCGAAAAGGAAAATGTTCCAAGTTATGGTAATGTCCGTTTCTGGCCGTTGATTCTGGTATTCCGTGGCCATCGACTCTATGAGTAGAATAAACCAGCTCAATACCAACCAAATAATCCCAAATGAGAGGATGCGTTTTAGATAGTAACGAAACTTTGGATTCGAAAATAGGGTCATGGGGTAAAGGTAGGGTGAATTTGGATTTAAAGGTATGGCGAACTTGTGAAAACCATATGTACTTTTCAAAGCATAAATTATATGTATATCAAATTAGCGAAATAATTCAATCGGTCAGATGGATAAATCACTACTTTAGACCTGTTGTACTTTCAATGGTTTCATTTTCAGTGTTTTGAAAATTTGATTTGACAAAGGAGTACAATCAAAAATGCACACATAAACTATTCAAACTACATAGCGATGGTGAAGATCAACTACGCACAGGAATTCAATCGCTCCATCAAAGATCCAGAAAATTTTTGGATGGAACAGGCTGCAAACATTAATTGGTTTCAAAAACCACAACGGGCATTGACCAAAGACGAAGATGGCTTTTACCGCTGGTTTAAGGGAGGAAAGTTGAACACATCCTATCTGGCGTTGGATTCCCATATTGAAAATGGGCGTGGAAACGATATCGCACTTATATACGATTCCCCGGTTACACAAACTATTGAAAAGTATACCTATTTAGAACTCAGAGATCGGGTTAGCCGATTGGCAGGTGGTATGAAACGCTTAGGGGTGGAAAAGGGCGATACGGTAATCATATACATGCCCATGATCCCACAAGCGGTCGTTTCCATGCTGGCCTGTGCTCGTTTGGGAGCTGTTCACTCCGTTGTATTTGGCGGTTTTGCACCGCACGAACTGGCCATACGTATAGATGATGCCAAGCCGAAACTGATTATAACCGCGACATCGGGAATCGAAGTGGATCGGATTATTCCCTATAAACCTATGGTGGACGAGGCCATTCAGATGGCCGAACACAAGCCGGAAAATATCATTGTTTATAATAGAAGATTGGGAGCTGCACGTCCAGATGGTGAAAATGACATTGATTATGCGACTTTAATGAAAATTGCCAATCCAGTAAGGTGCACGGAGGTGGATGCCACTGACCCACTGTACATATTATATACCTCGGGAACTACTGGAAAACCAAAAGGGATCATTAGAGATAATGGGGGGCATGCCGTGGCTATGCATTACAGTATGAAACATATTTATGGTGTGAATCCGAGGGAGGTCTTTTGGGCGGCAAGTGACGTAGGATGGGTCGTTGGGCATAGTTACATTGTTTATGCTCCGCTGATTTATGGTTGTACTACGGTTCTTTTTGAAGGAAAGCCGGTTCGCACTCCAGATGCCTCCACTTTTTGGCGCGTGATCAGCGATCATGATGTGAAAGTAATGTTTACTGCTCCCACTGCCATTAGGGCCATCAAAAAAGAAGATCCACATGGTAGTTTTATCAAACAGTTTGATATGACCGGACTACGTTATTTATTCCTGGCCGGAGAGCGTTGTGATGTTTCCACTTTGCAATGGGCAGAGGAAAAGCTCAATGTGCCGGTGATCGATCATTGGTGGCAGACGGAAACCGGTTGGCCCATTGTTGCCAATATGATGGGCTTTGAAGAGCATTTTGCGGTAAAGCCTGGTTCTGCCACAAAACCTGTATGCGGTTTTGATGTTCAAATTATAAGGGAAGATGGTTCGGTTTCGGATAAAGGCGAAGAAGGCTATGTAGCAATCAAACTTCCACTGCCCTCAGGTACATTGCCCAACCTATGGGGCGATACTGAAAGATTTGTAAAAGGTTACCTGAACAAGTTCGAAGGGTATTATTTTTCCGGTGATGGAGGGTATATCGATGAAAATGGGTATGTATTCATCACAGGAAGAGTGGATGATATCATTAACGTAGCCGGACATCGTTTATCCACGGCAGAAATGGAAGAAGTAGTGGCCAAACATATGGATGTGGCCGAATGCTGTGTAGTAGGTATAGTCGATGATCTCAAGGGGCAAATTCCGTTGGCCATCACTGTTTTAAAAACAGGTGCGGAGATTGAAAGTTTCCAACTTCAAACCGAAATAGTGAGCGATGTTAGAAAGGAAATTGGTCCAGTGGCTTCTTTGAAAAAGGTATTGGTTGCAGAAAGATTGCCAAAGACAAGGTCTGGCAAAATATTGCGCAAGGTAATTCGTGCCATTGCTGATGGAAAAGAGTTTAGTGCTCCCTCCACAATAGATGACCCGACCATACTCACAGAGATTCAAGAACTTTTCGAAGAGCAAATGGTCGGTTGTTTTCAAAAAAAAGTGAAATAGACGATTAAATTCTACGAGTCTTTAGTTTTTGTTCACCCTGTACGTTACGCCTCTATTGGTGATTACCCTTCCTGTTTTCATGGTTAAGGTGGCTTCATTGGAAGTAAGAGGTGTGCAAGTGCCACCGCTGTTGGAAACAAGCACCCTGTAGATATAACCATTAAAGTTGGAGTCCGGTGTATTTAACGTAAGACTCGCAGTCTGTGTTCCGGTATATTCCAAACCATCGGAGATAGTAGCAAAATTACTGCCTCCATCTGTACTTACCTCCCATTGATAGGTATCTACATTGGTTGCCACCACTGAAAAGCTTCCATTATCACCTACAACCACGGTTTGGTCCGTTGGTTGTGTTGATATGGTATAGGGTGTTACCATTATGATTTGTTCAACGTCCAAAGTGTTTCCTGCAGTATCTGTCACCCTATATGTACGCGTTATGATTTCTGGATTGCTTCCGCCGTCGCTTACATCGCTGACAAAAGTTACGGTTGGGTTTGAATCGCAATTATCAGCTTCATCTGCAATAACCGTGATGTCGGCTGCTGGAACATCGGTCGAACAATAAACCGTTAAAGGTGAAGGGGCACTAGCTGTAGGAGCAACATTGTCCACTGTAATAATAGTTGTGGCCGCAATGTTAGGACCCGCAGGATCCCCAGGCATGCCACCGTATTCCACCAAATATCCTTTAGGTTGGTAGTCACCGCTGTTTGCCCCTGTGTTTGAGAGATCGTTCCAAGAGCCTGGCAATCCAACCCCCGGCGCTGTAATGTGTGCATAATCTTCGTTACCGGACTGATTGGGTTCTCCAGAATTCCAGAATTCGTAACCAAATGCGGTTCCTCCTGCTGTTCCTCTCCAGAAAAGAGTTCCTGCTTCAGGTCCGGTTACCCAATACCAATCTCCTTCAGTGGTCGCATCACTTGCCCCAATCCAACCTGCGCCTGGTGCTTGTGATCCTAAAAGGTCTGATTCATCCTGATTTGAAATAGTGGCTAAATATCCTTGAAGTCCATAAAAAGTCCGTAGGGCGGCTGCATCCCGTGCTGCTGTCCAAGTAATCCCCAAAGAGGGTACATACTCGTAATAATGTCCTGTTGATTCAAGATAGTTTGCTTCATTCAACACTATCGAAAATGTTCGAGTATCCCCAGAGGTTACCGATGCGGTAGTTTGGAATTCGACTGCCGTAATTGCAGCTTCAAACTCGGCCAATGTAGCTGGTCCGTTCAGTAAAAGTCTTCCTTCTGATGTATCCCAACTTGCGGTAATGTTAGGGTGTGTGCCCGTTAGGCTCAAAAGATCGCCAGAAACATCGTAGTTGGAAGTAACTTGTATGTAAACAGCATCTAAAGTACTGCTGTCAGGATCGGTAATGCTTACGGTCTCCACTACGGGAATGGTGTCGCCAGGACAAAATACTTGATCTCCTGTTGCAGAAATGGATGGTGGATCGTTAGCATCTACCGTATCGTCTCTAAAATCCAAGTCGCCCCCGGAACCAAGGTCTCCATCCGAATCGGGCAGCATTAAAGTACTTCCCGTTGTATTGGTGGGGTCATCAATATCACCTCCAGGGTCACCATAACCTGTTGTTGTATCTATAGTGTTGTCCAGTCCATCGTTATCGCTATCGGAACCGGATAAGGTCAAAGCAGCCTCACTTGTGTCGCTGGTTCCGTCATCATCACTATCGGTATCCAAGAAATCTGGAGTGCCGTCACTATCCGTATCTATCGCAGTTAAGCCACCAGTTTCATAAGCATTGTCCAAACCGTCATTATCTGAATCGCTTCCTGATGGAGCGGTGTAGCTTGTTGATGTTTGAGCTTCCACATTATCGGGAATGCCATCGCCATCGCTATCCAAATCTTGGTAGTTGGGTATGCCGTCGCCATCAGTATCCACGGTTGTGCAATCCACAGAAGCGCCATAACTGGCACCATAAACTCTTGCGCCCAATTGCCAAGCTATTACTTTAATATATTGTAAACTACTTCCGCTAACGGTAAATGTTACCTCTCGGATGGAACCTGGCGTAGTACCATTTGCACCAGCCAACCAACCATCGCTTCCACCAGCGGCTGAAGAACGTTGTATCTGCATGTCGGTGCTGGAAACAGCTGGGTCAGCACCCAAAAACACGCTTACCGTTGTCCCTACGGTGATGGGTGAGGCAAACTGCAGTAATATTTCTGACTGTCCTTGGTAAGTATAAACTGCGTTGGCTGCATAAGAAGTGCCTGGGCTTCCCTCCGCATTTGAAGGGTTGGTGAAAAAGGCAATATTTGTTGCTGTCTGTATAAAATTTCCACCTGCTGCCCCACATTCATCTACATCTAAAATACCATCGTTGTCATCGTCAATATCGGTTACATCATCAATACCATCACCATCGAGGTCGGCACTGGCCACACTGCAGTTTGAATACAATTTTGAAAAAGGTACATTCTGTTTGGAAATGGAAGGTCCTTGGTATTGAACGGTCAATGTTTCTCCACCACTATTTTCAAAAAAAAGTACGGTGATATCGTGCAATCCTGCTGTAAGGTTTATGCTTCCTGATCTTTCGCGTGTACCATGCGCACCATCATTATCGACAACCTCGGTGCCATCAATAAATAATTTGGAACCATCATCGGATGAGGTGTAAAAAGTGTAGGAACCTTGGGTATCTATTTGGATGTATCCAGTATATCGTATGCTAAAATTGTCGGTATCGCCAGGATCTTCCTGATTTTGCAATGCGTCGACATCAAAACTTGTAAAAGTGCCTGATCCTTGGAAACCTGAAGTGGGTATATTATCCACTGTACTGCCGGATGGTGAACTGTCGTAGAATTCAAAGTCAACTTCTCCATTACAAAGGTTAAGAGTTCCTTGTACATCTATATTGTCGATATAGTAATATTCGTTGCCTGCGGTATTGTAGAATCGTATTCTGATTTCGAGGGTCGATCCCGTAGTGGGCAGGTTGACCGTATAGGATGAATTGAGCGGATCAGAAGGGTTGGAATCTCCAGATGCATTTTCGAATTCTGTCCAAGAACCGCTATCAATGCGATATTCACCAATAAAATAATCGGTGCCTGCCTCAAATTGTTGTGTTTGAGCCTGAGTGGCCACATCTAAACTGAAGTTAACGGATTCGTACCCGTAAATATTTATAGGGTTAGTTCGCCAGATTCCTTCCGTACCAAGATTATTGGCTTCAATGCGGTTCCCTTGAACCCAAACATTCCCTGTCAAAGTTGTGGTCCAGCCAGAAGCCGCGGGGCCGGTTGCAGTGCCATTTTCGGTCCCATTTCCATAGCTGTTGAAATTTTCACTCCAAATGCTGGTTTGCGAAAATGTAACCATTGTACCCAAAAATAAGAAGGCAATAAGTACCATAACTGGCTGGGTAAATGGTTTTATTGACCATGTGGAAATTGAGGTTATGCCCATGTATCCTGTTGATTGAACGACAAAAGTAAGAGGTAGGCCCTCGGTGCAAAATATTTGTTGTGAAAGGGGTTAAAATGATTGTTAATCGTATGAATTTGTTGGAATCTTTGTGTTCGGCGAGTTACTTTGCTTTATTAAAATCATTATATGAAATCGGTCAGGAGATTGCCCTTATGTTTATCGACTATGGATAATGTGCTGCAAAATAGATGAGGGAAGCTTTATTTTTGTATTGGAAGGGGTTGCAAAAGCTATAATATTTGTTGTATATTTGCAAAACTGAACGGATATAAAAGTATTCATGAGGGGACTTCGAGTCCCCTCTTTTATTACTGGTTTCTTATGTTGAAGGGTAAAGTGGAATCATTGTTAAACAAGGCGTTGGAGGAATATTCTTCCTTGTTCTTGGTTGATTTTACTGTTGGAGGAGATAATAATATCAAAGTGGTTTTGGATGGTGACGAAGGTGTAAGTCTTCAAGATTGCATGAATGTTAGCAGGGCCATTGAGCACAATTTGGATCGTGAAGAAGAGGATTTTTCCCTTGAAGTTACATCCGCCGGTGCTACATCTCCATTGATGTTGCCACGTCAGTACAAAAAAAACATAGGAAGAAAATTGAAGGTAAGGACCAGCTCTGGGGAATTGGAGGGAATACTGGTAGAAACCTCGACAAATGGTATTACTTTGGAGTGGAAGGCACGAGAGCCTAAACCCGTGGGTAAAGGAAAAATTACAGTTCAGAAAAAGCAGGAAATCGCGTTTTCTGATATTCAAGAGGCAAAAGTTAAATTAAAATTTTAATTGTAGTAGAAAATGGAAAACCTAGCGCTCATCGAATCCTTTTCGGAGTTTAAGGACGATAAGTTTATTGACAGGGTGACCCTTATGGCGATTTTGGAAGAAGTCTTCCGAAGTGCGCTCAAGAAAAAATTTGGTTCTGACGACAATTTTGATATCATTATCAATCCCGACAAAGGGGATTTGGAAATATGGAGAAACCGAGTCGTGGTTGAAGATGGCGAAGTGGAAGAGCCGAATGAAGAGATTTCTTTGACCGAAGCAAGAAAAATTGAACCCGATTTTGAAGTTGGGGAGGATGTTTCGGAAGAAGTTAAATTGATCGATCTTGGAAGAAGGGCGATTTTGGCATTACGTCAAAACTTGATATCCAAGATTCATGAGCACGACAATACCACTATCTACAAGCAATTTAAAGATTTGGAGGGTGAAATTTATACGGCAGAGGTGCATCACATTAGACACCGTGCCGTTATTTTGTTGGATGATGAAGGAAACGAAATCATTCTACCCAAAGAAAAGCAGATTCCATCCGACTTTTTCCGTAAGGGAGACAACGTACGCGGAATTATAGAGAGTGTGGAGCTTAAAGGGAACAAGCCAGCCATCATCATGTCCAGAACATCACCCATTTTCTTGGAACAATTGTTCTTCCAGGAAATCCCAGAGGTGTTCGATGGATTGATTACTATTAAAAAGGCAGTGCGTATCCCGGGTGAGAAAGCCAAGGTTGCCGTGGACTCTTACGATGATAGAATTGATCCCGTAGGTGCCTGTGTGGGTATGAAGGGATCTCGAATCCATGGAATTGTCCGTGAGTTGGGTAACGAGAATATCGATGTTATCAACTGGACCAATAACCCTCAATTAATGGTGACCCGTGCACTTAGTCCTGCAAGGGTATCATCTGTTAAATTGAACGACGAGAAAAAGACAGCCCAAGTATACCTAAAGCCAGAGGAAGTTTCCAAGGCCATTGGTAGAGGTGGGCATAACATACGATTGGCCGGTCAATTAACTGGTTATGAAATAGATGTGTTCCGCGAAGGCGTTGAGGAAGATGTTGAATTGACTGAGTTTTCTGATGAGATAGAAAGCTGGGTGATCGAAGAATTCAAGAAGATTGGATTGGATACCGCACGTAGCGTTTTGGAACAAGATGTGAAAGATTTGGTGAAGCGAACCGATCTTGAAGAAGAAACAATCCAAGAGGTCGTTCGCATCCTCAAGGAAGAATTTGAAGATTAGGCTTATATTAGCAGCGAAAATTTAGGGCAAGTAAAATTATTTATGGCAGAAAATCCAACAATACGACTGAACAAAGTTCTTAGAGAATTGAATATTTCACTGGATAGAGCGGTCGACTACCTTAACTCGGAAGGGCATGAGGTGGAGGCGCGGCCTACAACAAAGATATCCAATGAGGTGTATCAAGTTCTGTTGGATGAATTCCAAACGGATAAGAGCAAAAAGGTTGCTTCGAAGGAAGTTGGTGAAGAAAAAAGGAAGGAGAAGGAAGCAATCCGGATCCGAATGGAGAAAGAACAGGAAGAGCGAAGGTTGGCGAAGGAGAAAAAAGAAGCGGAACAGCAAGTGGTTAAAGCCAAAGCTGAGCTTTCTGGACCCAAAACCGTAGGTAAAATAGATTTGGATAAAAAATCGGACAAGCCCAAGCCTAAGGAGGAGAAGCCAAAAGAAGAGGAAGCTCCAAAAGTTGAGCCCGAAAAGGGCGAAGAGAAAGTAAAGGAGGAAATGCCGGTCAAGGAAAAGTCTGAAAAGCCAAAATCTCCAGAATCTCCAGAATCTCCAGAAAAGAAAGAAGTAGAGGCCAAAGAGGAAAGCAAAGAGACTTCCGAAACCTCAGAAACAGGAACCTTGAAAACTAATTACCAAAAGCTTTCAGGGCCTAAGATCACAGGTGATAAAATAGACCTTTCAAAGTTTAAAAAACCTGTCAAAAAGAAGAAAGAGGATAATCAAAAATCCAATGCCAATAAAGGAAGTGCATCGGATAGCGGTGACCGCAAAAAACGCCGAAGAAGAATCGTCAAAAGTGGACCGCAATCTGGTGGTGGTCGCCCAAATAGAGGAGGACCGGGCAGAAAAGGACAGCGTTCATCCGCTCCTAAGGTAGAGCCTACCGAAGAAGAAGTACAAAAACAGGTGCGGGAAACCTTGGAAAAACTTCAAGGGAAATCCAGTAAAGGCAAAGGAGCCAAATATCGTAGGGAGAAAAGGGATCAGCACCGTCAGCAAACGGAGAAAGATCTTGAGAAACAAGAAATGGAGAGCAAGATTCTCAAGGTGACCGAATTTGTTACGGTCAATGAGCTTGCTACCATGATGAATGTTTCAACGACCCAGATTATTTCGGCCTGTATGTCCTTGGGCATCATGGTAACGTTGAACCAGCGTTTGGATGCCGAGACCCTTTCTATTGTTGCTGATGAATTTGGTTATGAAGTAGAGTTTGTGACCGCGGAAATCGAGGAAACCATCGAGGAAGTGGAGGACACTCCGGAAGATTTGGAGCCTCGAGCACCGATTGTTACGGTAATGGGGCACGTAGATCATGGTAAAACATCTTTATTGGATTATGTCCGTCAAGAGAATGTAATCGCAGGTGAGAGTGGGGGTATTACCCAGCATATTGGTGCTTATGGAGTTTCTTTGGAAGATGGGCAAAAAATAACATTCTTGGATACACCAGGCCACGAAGCGTTTACCGCTATGCGAGCGCGTGGTGCCCAAGTAACCGATATTGCTATTATCGTTATTGCGGCGGATGATGATATTATGCCTCAAACCAAAGAGGCGATTAGTCATGCGCAAGCAGCAGGAGTACCTATAGTATTTGCAATCAACAAAGTGGATAAACCTACGGCAAACCCTGATAAGATTAAAGAAGGCTTGGCCAGTATGAATTTGTTGGTAGAAGACTGGGGAGGTAAAGTGCAATCCCAGGATATCTCTGCCAAGACTGGGCAGGGAGTGCCCGAGTTGTTGGAAAAAGTCTTGCTGGAAGCGGAGCTGTTAGAGCTTAAGGCAAATCCAGATAGATTGGCAACGGGAACGGTTGTGGAAGCCTTCTTGGATAAAGGACGTGGTTATGTCGCTACCATATTGGTGCAGACCGGAACCTTAAATATCGGGGATTATGTGTTGGCTGGAACTTGTAGTGGTAAGGTCAAGGCAATGCAGGATGAAAGGGGTAAAAATGTTGAAAGTGCAGGACCCGCCACGCCAATTTCTATTTTAGGATTGGATGGGGCGCCTCAGGCTGGTGATAGGTTCCATGTATTGGAAGATGAGCGTGAAGCAAAGCAGATTGCAGCAAAACGTTCGCAGTTGCAGCGTGAGCAATCGGTAAGAACACAGCGTCATATTACCTTGGATGAAATTGGGCGAAGAATCGCACTGGGTGATTTCCAAGAACTGAACATTATCCTTAAAGGTGATGTGGATGGTTCCGTAGAGGCATTAACGGATTCATTCCAGAAATTGTCCACAGATGAAATTCAAGTGAACATTATTCACAAAGGAGTTGGTGCCATTACAGAATCCGATGTGTTGTTGGCAAGTGCCTCCGATGCGATTATAATCGGATTTAATGTAAGGCCAATGGGTAACGCCAGGACCATTGCGGATAAAGAAGAAATCGATATCAGGACATACTCCATTATATATGATGCCATCAATGACCTCAAAGATGCAATGGAGGGTATGTTGTCTCCAGAGATGAAAGAAGAAATCACAGGTAATGCAGAAATCAGGGAAACCTTTAAGATTTCTAAGATAGGAACCATTGCGGGTTGTATGGTTACCAGTGGTAAAATCTTTAGAAACTCACGTATCAGGTTGATTAGCGACGGGGTAGTGATTTACACGGGTGAGCTGGCTTCGCTGAAACGATTTAAAGATGATGTCAAAGAAGTATCCAAAGGGTACGATTGTGGACTTCAAATTAAGAATTACAATGATATTAGGGAAGGGGATATTGTTGAAGCCTTCCAAGAAGTTGCGGTCAAGAAAAAGCTGTAACAGGTAAAATTAATATCTATTCAAATAAAAAATCCCGCCTTTTGAGCGGGATTTTTTTATGATTTGGTTTCTTTTTCCTCTGGTTTAAGAAGCATGGCGTCCGGATATTTTTTTCGAACCTCCAGATACTTTCGTTCAGCCTCCAATTTAGTTTTAAACCTACCTAGTCTTACTCGGTATGTAGGTGATTCAAACTCTATTTTAGAATACCAAGTAGGAAAATCAATTTCTACCTGATTTAATAACTCTTGTGCCTTCTTATAGTTCCCAAAACCAACCTGAATTTGGTAAAATCCAGAATTAGCATGAACCTTAGCGTAAAGTTTTACCAATTCATCAATTTTTGAATCTTGTTGAATGGTCACTTGTGCATCCTGTGCGGAAATCTGAGTAGTCAAACCAATTAAAATTGCTGTAAATACTGTGGTTTTCATGTTGTTTCAGTGTTGTATTGTTTGCGCTTATTGCAAATGTAGATTATTATAGGATAACCAAGTCGGGGCAAAGTTATTTAGAATCTTTATAAATTATAAGTTATAAATACCTTAACATTTCAAAAAATACCTGTATGTCTTACTTTTGTTGCCATTCTTGGTAGGGTAAAAAGCTATTGCTCTCAAACTCAATAGAAAGAATCGTACCAAAGATTTCGATAGAAATTTAACGAATATGAAAAAGGTTTTATACCGCCATCTATTTTCAAAAGTTTTAGGTTTAACTCTCCTATTATTCTCCACATCTTTTTATGCACAGGAAGAATCCGAAGCTGCCACTGACGTAGCTACGGAGGAAACTGCAGTTGCATCTGGAGGAGACCCCGCGAAAGGTAAGCAACTTTTTAACCAGAATTGTGCTGCATGTCATGCCTTGGAGCGCAAAATGACCGGTCCTGCTTTGGCCAATGTGGAAGCAAGGTTGGCAGAAGATGAAGGTTTGGATAAGGAATGGATTTATGCTTGGATTAAAAATAGCCCTGGCGTTATTTCTTCTGGGGATTCCTACGCAAATAAAATTTATGCAGAGTATAATCAGGCGGCAATGACCCCCTTTCCAACATTGTCAAACGAAGATATAGACGATATTTTGGCTTACACTGCGGCTCCACCACCGGCGCCAGCTGCTGCAACGGCTGCTGCTCCTGCGGGAGGTGAGGCAACAGGTTCAAGTTCCGGAATATCTAACGAGATGATTCTTGGGGCGCTGGCCTTAGTGTTTGGTCTTTTGGTGGTTATGTTGATTTTGGTTAACAAGACTTTGCGAAGGATTGCCGAAGCTAATGGAGTTGTTCTTGCGCAGGAAAAAGAAAAACGTTTGCCGCTATGGAAGGCATTTGTTCAAAATCAGTTCTTGGTTTTGGTGAGCGTGGTGTTCTTGCTTTTGGCTAGTGCGTATTTCGCATATGGATGGATGATGCAGGTTGGAATCGATCAAGGTTACGCTCCTGTTCAGCCCATACATTTTTCTCACAAGATTCATGCAGGTGATAATAAGGTTGATTGTAAATATTGTCACTCTTCAGCAAGGGTGTCCAAAACTTCAGGTATACCTTCCTTAAATGTTTGTATGAACTGTCATAAATCCATTTATGAGTATGCAGGTAACCCGGAAGGGCCGTCGGCAGAGGATTTGGCTAACGGGTATACGAATGAATTTTATACAGGAGAAATCAAAAAATTATATAAGGCAGTAGGTTGGGATGAAGAAAACCAGAGCTACACGGGTGATTCGGAACCAGTGGAATGGGTTAGGATTCATCAATTACCGGATTTTGCTTATTTCAACCACTCCCAGCACGTTTCTGTGGCCGGTGTAGAGTGTCAAACTTGTCACGGTCCAGTTGAGGAGATGGAAATTGTAGAGCAATTCGCTCCATTGACTATGGGATGGTGTATTAATTGTCACCGTGAGACCAATGTTAAGGTTCAGGGCAACGCCTATTACGAAGCAATCCATGAAGAATTGTCCAAAAAGTATGGTGTTGAGGAATTGACTGCTGCCATGATGGGCGGTTTGGAATGTGGTAAATGTCACTATTAAGAATTAAAAGAAGATAATCTCAGATATATCGTATGGCATCAAACAAAAAATATTGGAAAAGTGAAGCGGAGTTAAACCCGAACGATTCCATTGTTGAGGCGCTAAGAAACAACGAGTTTACAGAGGAAATTCCCGTTGATGAATTTTTGGGCGACAAGGAAAACTTGTCTTCCTCCAACACATCCCGTAGGGATTTCTTAAAATATGTAGGTTTCAGTACGGCAGCAGCTACGGTTGCGGCGTGCGAAGGCCCGGTCCATAAATCCATTCCTTACGTAGTGCAGCCGGACAATATAGTTCCTGGTGTGGCGAATTATTACGCTACCACTATAGCGGATGGTTTTGACTTTGCCAGCATCTTGGTGAAGACCAGGGAAGGAAGGCCGATCAAAATTGAAAACAATACCGATGCCAAAGTTAATGGGGGTGCCAATGCAAGGGTGCAGGCCTCTGTTTTGTCATTGTACGATAGTAAAAGAGTTCAAGGGCCGATGGCCAATGGTGAACCTGTTGAGTGGAAAGTTTTGGATGCTACTGTCAAAGCAAAGTTGAATGCTTTGAAAGGCTCCAACAAGCAAGTAGTGTTATTGACACAGACCTATGCCAGCCCCTCAACTACTAAGTTGATATCTGAGTTTAAAGCAGCTTACGGCGAGAATGTGAACCATGTGGTTTATGATGCCATTTCTGAAGATGCTGCTCTAAATGCATTTAATAAGGCTTATGGTGAGCGTGCCTTGCCGGATTATGATTTCGAGAAAGCTGATTTGATTGTTTCTTTCGGAGCTGATTTTCTAGGTGATTGGCAAGGTGGTGGATATGATTCCGGTTATGCAAAAGGCCGTGTTCCAAAAAATGGAAAGATGTCCAGGCACGTGCAGTTGGAGGCCAACATGTCTTTGACGGGGGCCAATGCGGATAAAAGATATCCAATGACACCTACGCAGCAAAAAATCGCCCTTGCCAAATTGTATGGTAAGTTAAACGGTAGCAGTGTTGGCGGCGGAACTTCTGATGTAGACGAGGCCGTTGATAAAGTTGCGGCTGAAATCAAAAAAGCGGGCAGTAAAGCTGTTGTTGTAAGTGGTCTTAATGACGAAAATGCACAGACTGTTGTTTTAGCGATCAACAAATTGTTGGCCAGTGAGGCCTTTGATGTCGAAAAACCAAAATATGTGCGTCAGGGTGACGCAGCTAAAGTGGCCAAATTGGTTGCTGATATGAACGCGGGCCGTGTGGGTGCATTGATTATGGATGGTGTTAACCCAGCATACACATTGCCAAATGCTGAAGAGTTCATTTCAGGACTAGAGCAGGTAGATGTGTCAGTTGACTTTGCTTATATTAATGATGAAACAGCACAGGCTTCCAGTTATGTGGCTGCAGCTTCCCATTACTTAGAATCTTGGGGTGATGCCGAATTTAAAAAAGGACAATATAGCTTGATGCAACCTGCCATTCGTGAGTTGTTTGATACAAAACAGTTTCAAACTGCACTGTTGACATGGATGGGCGTCGAGAAAACATATTATGAATACATTAAAGAAACTTGGAGTACGGATTTGCTTCAAGGTGGATCTTGGAACAAGGCATTGCAAGATGGTGTTTATGTAGCGCCAGTTGTTGCTGTTGAAGAAACTGTTACTTCCGATTCAGGGGAAGAGCAGCCAGAAATCGTTCCAATTGCCTCAGCGGTGCGTTCTTTGGTGAATTCAACAAGTCCAGGTACCGAGTTGGTGCTTTATTCCAAAGTAGGAATGGGGGATGGTCGTCAGGCCAACAACCCTTGGTTGCAAGAATTCCCTGATCCTATTTCTAGGGTTTCTTGGGACAATTATGTAACTGTTTCCAAAGCGGATGCCGAAGCTTGGGGTCTTGAAAATACGATTGAGGCCGATGGTGGACTTAACGGTGGTTATGTAAACCTTACCGTTGATGGAAAAGTGCTGGAAAGTGTACCGGTTATTGTTCAGCCTGGCCAGACGGTGGGAACCGTAGGTCTTTCTTATGGTTACGGTAGAAAAGCTGGAATGCAGGAAGAGATGGCAATAGGGGTTAATGCCTATACATTATATGGTAATTTCTCCGATGTGCAATCTGTTACTGTTGAAAAAGCCTCAGGAGTGCATGAGTTTGCTTGTGTGCAGTCGCAAAAGACATTGATGGGTAGAGGTGATATCATCAAGGAAACCACCTTGGAGATTTTTAATACTAAAGATCATGCGGAATGGAATCCAATGCCGCACGTCTCTTTGAACCACAATGAAATTCCCGTTACTTCGCCAGATGCGGATTTGTGGGATGAATTTGATAGAAGTATAGGACATCACTTTAATTTGTCCATCGATTTAAATGCTTGTACCGGTTGTGGTGCTTGTGTTATAGCGTGTCATGCAGAGAATAACGTTCCTGTTGTTGGAAAAGCTGAAATGCGTCGTTCTAGAGATATGCACTGGTTGCGTATTGATAGATACTATTCTTCAGAAGAAACTTTTGAAGGAGATAATGAGAAGAAAGAAGAAATGGATGGTCTTTGGGGAGAGAAAGGTTCTCTTGGAGGATTCAGAGAGATGGAAGATCCTTCTGCCAATCCACAAGTGGCTTTCCAGCCCGTAATGTGCCAGCATTGTAATCATGCACCGTGCGAAACAGTTTGCCCTGTAGCGGCAACATCTCATAGTAGGCAAGGGCAAAATCATATGGCTTATAACCGTTGTGTAGGTACAAGATATTGTGCAAACAACTGTCCATATAAAGTTCGTAGGTTCAACTGGTTCTTGTATAGCGACAATGACGAGTTTGACTTTAACATGAACAACGATTTGGGTAAAATGGTAATTAACCCAGATGTTAATGTACGTTCAAGAGGTGTTATGGAAAAATGCTCCATGTGTATCCAAATGACACAAAAAACTATTTTGGATGCCAAGAGAGATGGAAGGGTCATCAAAGATGGCGAGTTCCAAACTGCTTGTTCAGCAGCTTGTAGCAGTGGAGCTATGGTTTTTGGTGATATCAATGACCATGACAGTAAGGTAGCAGAGTTGAAAGAGGATGACAGAATGTACCATTTGTTGGAGCATGTAGGAACGAAACCAAACGTGTTCTATCATGTAAAGGTTAGAAACACCAACGAGGCTTAATCAATAAAAAAAGAAGTAACTAGAAGATAAATTATGGCGTCGCATTACGAAGCACCTATTCGAAAGCCCTTAGTGGTCGGAGACAAAGGATACCACGATGTAACAGTGGACATTGCCCGTCCGGTTGAGGGAAAGGCCAATAAGCAATGGTGGATTGTTTTCACCATCGCACTAGTGGCATTCCTCTGGGGTCTAGGATGTATCATTTATACCGTTTCCACGGGTATTGGGGTTTGGGGTCTTAACCGAACCGTTAACTGGGCCTGGGATATCACCAACTTTGTATGGTGGGTAGGTATTGGTCACGCAGGTACACTTATTTCAGCTGTACTATTGCTTTTCCGTCAAAAATGGAGAATGGCAATCAACCGTTCTGCGGAGGCTATGACCATTTTCTCGGTTATCCAGGCAGGATTGTTCCCAATTATTCACATGGGTCGTCCATGGTTGGCTTATTGGGTACTTCCAGTACCGAACCAGTTTGGTTCACTTTGGGTAAACTTTAACTCTCCCTTGCTTTGGGACGTGTTTGCGATTTCAACCTACCTTTCTGTATCATTGGTGTTTTGGTGGACAGGTCTTTTGCCTGATTTTGCGATGATTCGTGATAGAGCGGTAAAACCGTTCCAAAAGAAAATATACAGCTTGTTGAGCTTCGGTTGGACAGGTCGTGCAAAAGATTGGCAGCGTTTTGAGGAAGTTTCCTTGGTATTGGCCGGTTTGGCCACACCTTTGGTACTTTCCGTACACACCATTGTATCTTTTGACTTTGCTACCTCGGTGATTCCAGGATGGCACACTACCATTTTTCCACCATACTTTGTTGCTGGAGCGATTTTCTCTGGATTTGCCATGGTGAACACGCTTTTGATCATTATGCGTAAAGTGTGTAGTCTAGAAGCGTATATTACGGTACAACATATCGAATTAATGAACATTGTAATTATGATTACAGGTTCCATTGTTGGGTGTGCCTATATCACAGAGTTGTTCATTGCGTGGTATTCAGGAGTTGAATACGAACAATATGCGTTCTTGAACAGAGCTACGGGACCATATTGGTGGGCTTACTGGTCCATGATGACCTGTAATGTTTTCTCGCCGCAGTTTATGTGGTTCAAAAAATTGCGTACCAGCATTATGTTCTCCTTCTTCATTTCTATTGTCGTTAACATAGGTATGTGGTTTGAGCGTTTTGTAATTATCGTAACCTCATTGCACAGGGATTACTTGCCATCTTCTTGGACTATGTTCTCCCCGACCTTTGTGGACATCGGGATATTTATTGGAACCATTGGCTTCTTCTTCGTATTGTTCCTATTATATGCTAGAACATTCCCGGTAATTGCACAAGCAGAGGTGAAATCAATTTTAAAAGCATCGGGAGGGAAATACAAAAAATTGAGGGATGCAGGTAAACCTCTCTATGAAATGCCAACGAACGTCAACAAGGTTGTAAGCTACGGTGAGCCAATTACCGATGACGTGTTGATGGGAGAGGCCAAGCCAACTGTTGGTGATAAAGTGGGAGTGTCCGAGTTGCTGGGTTCCATTGGTACTTTCGATGCCGCTACAGAAACCCCGGACGATTTGAAAAAGATAAAAGGTGTCGGCCCCGAAATGGAGCGTACCTTGAACGAGATAGGCATATTTACCTATGCACAGGTCGCTAGAATGACCGAAAAGGAGTATGATTTGTTGGATTCGATTACCGGAAGGTTCCCAGGGCGCGCGCAACGCGACGATTGGGCTGGTCAAGCAAAGTTGTTAAACGATAAAAAATAATTATGGCATCAAAAGTTATACAAGCGCTTTACAACGATGACGATGTGTTGATGCATGCCGTAAAAAAGGTTAGGGCAGAGCACCATCATATAGAAGAGGTGTATACTCCTTTTCCTGTTCACGGTCTAGATAAGGCAATGGGCCTAGCGGATACCCGGATAGCTATCACCTCTTTCCTATATGGATGTTTGGGGTTGACGGTTTCCGTAGTTATGATGAACTATATCATGATTGAGGATTGGCCACAGGATATTGGAGGTAAGCCAAGTTTTAGTTACTTGGATAATATGCCTGCCTTTGTTCCAATTATGTTCGAACTTACGGTTTTCTTCGCAGCTCACTTAATGGTGATAACTTTTTATTTGAGAAGTAGGATGTGGCCATTCAAGAATGCAGAAAATCCCGATAAAAGAACTACCGATGACCATTTTTTAATGGAATTGGGGGTTCACGATAACGAACAAGAACTTGCCGATTTGTTATGGGAAACAGGTGCGGTAGAAGTAAAAGTTTCAGAAAAGGAGTCATAATAATATGAAGCAATTAGGTAAAATAAGTGTTGCTTTGGTTTTGGTACTGTTTGCTGCCTCTTGCGCAGATAAAAACAGTCCAAACTACCAATACATGCCAAATATGTACGAACCTGTAGGATATGAAACCTATCAAGGTGTTGACAATGGGCTGTTCCCGGATGGAACAGAAGCCCTGTTGCCCGCAGAGGGAACCATTTCCAGAGGATACATGCCCTATGAGTTTGAAAACACTCCAGAAGGTAAAGAACTGGCAAGATTGAATACAAGTCCATTGGATTCCTTGAAAAGCGAGGAAAATTTGGCAGAAGGAGCAGAGCTCTATGCAATTTATTGTGCTGTTTGTCATGGGGCAAAAGGAGATGGGCAAGGTAATCTTGTGAAGAGAGAAAAAATATTGGGTGTTCCCAGCTATGATGATGTAGCCAGAAATATTACAGTAGGAACTACGTACCATACCATTTATTACGGATTGAATTCTATGGGGTCATATGCCTCACAGTTCGCCAATGAAAAAGAGATGTGGCAAGTATCCGAATACGTAATGAAGTTAAAGGAAGACCTAACAAAATAATAGGATAAGAACGAACTATGTATACCTTTTCAAACAAACTTAGAATAGGATCTTTCATAGCCATGGGGCTTGGAGTTATTTTCTTGGCAATTGGTTTTTTGTCAGCTCCATCAACAGTGGAAGAAGCCAAGGCCATGGTAGCCGTGCATGACGATGGTCATGGTGGAGGGCATGCGGAAGCGGCCGAAAGCCATGGTGAAGAACAGGGTCACGGTGCGGAAGCTTCGCATGGAGAAGAACACGATTCTTCTCACGATACACATTTGTTGCACCAGTTACAAAACAGACCTTGGTCCGCACTTTACGTAGCTGCTTTCTTTTTCTTTATGATCGCTTTGGGCGTATTCGCATTCTATGCTATACAACGCGCGGCACAAGCTGGTTGGTCCCCATTGCTTTTTAGAGTTATGGAAGGAATAACGGCATATTTGATTCCTGGTGGTATTATTGTATTTGTCATTCTACTGCTTTCCACATTGCATATGAACCATATGTTTGTTTGGATGGATGCGGACACCGTGGCGCACGATGAACTATTACAAGGCAAAGCAGGGTATTTGAATCCAACTTTTTTCTTGATAAGAGCCGCTATATTCTTGGGCGGTTGGATTTTCTATCGTCAATATTCAAGGAAACTTTCTTTAGCTCAAGATGAATCTGACGACAATAGCAATTTTGTAAAAAACTTTAGATGGTCAGCGGCTTTCTTGGTATTCTACCTAATATCAGAATCCATGATGTCATGGGACTGGATTATGAGCTTGGATCCACACTGGTTTAGTACTTTGTTTGGATGGTATGTTTTTGCCAGTATGTTTGTTTCAGGTATTACTGTGATAGCAATGGTTACTGTTTACCTAAAATCGAAGGGATATTTAGAGGATGTAAATAACAGTCATATCCACGATTTGGCCAAGTTTATGTTTGGTATCAGTATATTCTGGACTTACCTTTGGTTTTCACAGTTTATGCTTATTTGGTACGCAGATATACCTGAGGAGGTAACCTATTACATAGCTCGTTTCCAAGATTACAAATTACCATTCTTTGGTATGTTGGTAATGAACTTTGTTTTCCCATTATTGGTACTGATGAACAGTGACTATAAAAGGGTAAATTGGTTTGTTATAATGACTGGTATTGTGGTTCTTTTTGGCCACTATTTAGATATATTTAATATGGTGATGCCTGCAACGGTTGGCGATCAATGGTATATTGGATTGCCTGAGATTGGTGGTATTTTATTCTTTGGAGGTTTATTTGTGTTCTGGGTGTTCACAGCTTTGACAAAAGCCCCATTACAACCCAAAAGAAACCCATTTATTGAAGAGAGTAGACATTTTCATTATTAAACGATTTAAGTCTTAGATAGATAAACGATGACTGCATTATTAACATTTACTGTTTTAGTATTAGTTGCGATTGCTATTTGGCAGATGACCAAGATATTTGAATTATCGCAGAATAAAACAGAGCGCGCTGAGATAGCCAATGATTCCGATAACAAGAACAATGGGTACCTTTTATTTGCCTTTCTGGTTTTCATTTATGGAATCACCATTTTCAGTTTTGCAAAATATGGAAAAACCTTATTGCCAGAAGCGGCATCCGAACATGGTGGTGAATACGATCAGTTGATGTTGGTGTCCATGGGGATTATTTTCTTTGTTCAGACGATTACCCAAGCCCTATTGCACTACTTTGGTTACAAGTACAGGGGTCAAAAAGGTAGAAAAGCACTGTTTTTTGCAGATAATGACAGATTGGAGTTTATATGGACCATTATTCCTGTAATTGTATTGGCAGGTTTGATTCTTTGGGGATTGTATACCTGGACCAATATTATGGATATCAATGAGGATGATGACCCCTTGGTTGTTGAACTTTACGCCCAACAATTTAATTGGACAGCCAGATATAGCGGAGAAGATAACGTATTGGGTGAAGCCAATGTAAGGTTGATTGATATCGCCAATGCCAATATACTTGGATTGGACGAATCCGACCCCAATGCAGAAGACGACATTATTGTAAAGGAATTACACTTGCCCGTAGGTAGAAAGGTGAACTTTAAAATGAGATCTCAAGATGTATTGCATTCTGCTTATATGCCTCACTTTAGAGCACAAATGAACTGTGTTCCCGGTATGATTACGCAGTTTTCTTTCACTCCAACAGTAACAACAGAGGAAATGCGATTGAATCCTGACGTTGTGGATAAGGTTAAAAGAACCAATGCTATTAGAGCAAAAAGGGCAGCAGAGGGAATACCTAACTCAGACCCATGGGAGTTTGATTACGTTTTGCTGTGTAACAAAATATGCGGTAAATCACACTATAATATGCAAATGAAGATTATAGTGGAAACTGAAGAAGAATACAATAAATGGATTGCTGAACAGAAGACTTTCAAAGAATCTGTTATGGTTGATGAGACCGAGCAAGCATTTAACACAGAAGATGGTGTAGATATTGAATTAGAAGATACAACTTCGGAAGAATAACAAACAAAAAGAATAACGAAAAAATAAATTGGAATATGTCTGAAGTAGCCCATGCAAGTCACGATGATCACCACGATGATCATGGACATCACCATAAGGAAACTTTCATAACAAAATACATTTTCAGTCAGGACCATAAGATGATATCCAAGCAATATCTGATTACAGGTCTTATTATGGGATTCATTGGTATAGCCATGTCATTGTTGTTTAGAATGCAATTGGCTTGGCCGGGGGAATCTTTCGGGATTTTTAAAGCTGTTTTGGGTAAATGGGCCCCAGATGGTGTAATGGATGCCGATATCTATTTGGCATTGGTAACCATTCACGGTACCTTAATGGTATTCTTTGTATTGACTCAGGGATTGAGTGGTACATTCAGTAACCTTTTAATTCCATTGCAAATAGGTGCTAGGGATATGGCTTCAGGTTTTATGAACATGATCTCATATTGGATGTTCTTTGTTTCATCCGTTATTATGATTATCTCATTGTTCGTAGAAGCTGGACCTGCAGCAGCGGGATGGACCATCTATCCACCGTTAAGTGCATTGCCGATGGCTCAATCAGGTTCTGGTATGGGTATGACGCTTTGGTTGGTGTCCATGGCCATTTTCATTGCTTCGTCTCTTTTAGGTTCGTTGAACTACATTGTTACCGTAATCAATCTTAGAACAAAGGGAATGTCAATGACACGTTTACCTTTGACTATTTGGGCGTTCTTTGTAACGGCAATTATCGGTGTGGTTTCTTTTCCGGTATTGCTTTCAGCAGCCCTGTTGTTGATTATGGATAGAAGCTTCGGTACCTCTTTCTTCTTGTCGGATATCTTTATACAAGGAGAAGTATTGCACTACCAAGGTGGTTCACCGGTATTGTACGAGCACTTGTTCTGGTTCTTGGGTCACCCGGAGGTATATATTGTACTGTTGCCAGCTTTGGGTATTACATCAGAAGTAATGTCAACAAACGCTAGAAAGCCTATTTTTGGATATAGGGCGATGGTAGCATCTATTTTGGCAATTGCGTTCCTATCTACAATTGTATGGGGTCACCACATGTTCGTATCCGGTATGAACCCATTCTTGGGATCTGTGTTTACGTTCACAACCCTTTTGATTGCGATTCCATCAGCGGTAAAAGCATTTAACTATATTACTACCCTCTGGAAGGGTAACCTGCAGCTCAACCCGGCAATGTTGTTCTCCATTGGTTTGGTGTCAACATTCATTACCGGTGGTCTAACAGGTATCATTTTGGGTGATAGTACTTTGGATATCAACGTTCACGATACATATTTCGTTGTAGCTCACTTCCATTTGGTGATGGGTATTTCAGCCTTGTACGGTATGTTCGCTGGTATTTATCACTGGTTTCCAAAAATGTTCCAAGGAAGAATGATGAACAAGAACTTGGGTTATGTCCACTTCTGGGTTACTGCAGTTTGTGCCTACGGGGTATTCTTCCCAATGCATTTTGTTGGTATGGCCGGTGTACCAAGACGTTACTACGAGAACACAGCATTCCCAATGTTCGATGAATTGACCAACGTACAGGTATTGATGACCGTATTTGCGATCATCGCAGGTTTGGCACAGTTGATATTCGTTTACAACTTTATCTCCAGTATTTTTTACGGTAAAAAAGGACCGGTTAACCCATGGGGTTCCAATACTTTGGAATGGACAACCCCTCAAGAGCACATCCATGGAAACTGGCCGGGAGAGATTCCTCACGTTTACCGTTGGGCATACGATTACAGTAAAACTTATGAGAATGGTGAGTACATTATTGCAGGGCAGGATTTTGTTCCGCAAAACGTTCCGCTTCAGGAGAACGAGGAAGAACTCAACCATTAAGAGCATATTTAAAGTAGTGAAAAGCCCGTCCGTTTTGGATGGGCTTTTTTATTGGAATGGATTTTGAAGTGAATTGTATATCTTTAAATAGCATTTCCCCCTGTCAAAAAGAGGACCATCATGAAAAAGTTACTTATCCTATTATTGGTACTATCCCCAATTATATCTATTGCACAACGGAAACCTAAAATTAAAGGAAGTCGTATTGTAACACAGGTGAGCGAAGAGCTTCCACCATTCGATGCCATTGTATTAAATGATGATATCGAAATCAACCTTGATAAGTCATTTGGTCCAGGATATCATCTTATTGCTGATGACAATTTAATAGATGTCCTAAAATTTGAAGTCAAAGACGGTACTTTGGTAATCAGTTCCTATTATAACATAACCGCAAAAAAGGAATTGGAAATTACCGTGAAGTATACCGAACTTAAGGCCATTACATTAAAGAATGGAAGCATCGTTTCCAAAGATATTATTGAATCCAATGAACTGTTTGTGGATGGATTTAATAATGCAAAAATGGACATAAAGGCTAATGCTGCTGTTATGGATGTTAATTTGGAAGATACTAGTAGCGGTGATTTTCACGTAGAGGTGGATTCTTTGAACATTAACCTGAATAAAAGAGCGCAAGCCTACGTTTATGCCCAAATCAATACAGGGGCACTGGATATGGAAGGGAATTCATCTTTG
The DNA here is from genome assembly GCA_002167435.2 of Allomuricauda sp. TMED12. GTDB lineage: Bacteria > Bacteroidota > Bacteroidia > Flavobacteriales > Flavobacteriaceae > Flagellimonas. Next base: position 47,342 of record NHBR02000119.1, on the reverse strand, counting down.
ACCATGGAGGGTACCTCCGAAAGGTTACAAGCTAATTTATTGGACATGGCCAAGTATCGCGGAGAAAGTATGCAAATAGGTTCTTGCCAACTTAAAATCGCAGGGAATGCCAATGCGAGAGTATATGCATTTAGTGATATCCGGATCAATGCCACGGGAGGTGCAAGCATTTTCCTTTATGGTACACCAAATATTACCATAACAGAATTTCTGGATACTGTGCAGCTCATTAAAAAGCAGTAAGCTTGGTTTCGCAAACAAACCGTTTCCAGTAGCGAGGCTTTTCAACTATATTTGTTGAACCATGAACGAAAATTTAGACCCAACAGGTGAAAACCTTTCTCCAGAAGAGTTTGATATAGAAAGAGCTTTACGCCCCATTAGTTTTGACGACTTTACCGGGCAGGCGCAAGTACTCGAAAATTTAAAGATTTTTGTGCAGGCGGCCAATCTTAGGGGAGAAGCTTTGGATCATACACTGTTTCATGGACCCCCAGGTTTGGGAAAAACTACCTTGGCCCATATTTTGGCCAATGAACTTGGTGTAAACATTAAAGTTACCTCTGGTCCCGTTTTGGACAAACCAGGGGACTTGGCTGGTCTTCTGACCAATCTAGAAGAACGCGATGTTCTTTTTATTGATGAAATTCACCGGCTGAGTCCCATCGTGGAAGAATATTTATATTCTGCCATGGAGGACTACAAGATTGACATTATGATTGAGACCGGGCCTAATGCCCGTACGGTACAAATCAACTTAAGTCCTTTTACTTTAATAGGAGCAACAACTAGATCAGGATTGCTAACGGCACCAATGCGTGCCAGATTTGGAATCCAGAGCCGATTGGAATATTATCATACAGAACTATTGTCCACCATTGTGGAGCGTAGTGCAGAAATACTTAAAGTTCCGATTACCAACGATGCTGCTATAGAGATAGCTGGTCGTAGCAGGGGAACCCCTAGAATATGTAATGCATTGTTGCGCAGGGTTCGCGATTTTGCCCAGATCAAAGGTACCGGAAATATTGATTTGGAGATTTCTCAATTTGGACTTAAAGCCTTAAATGTGGATGCTCATGGTCTAGATGAAATGGACAATAAAATCCTGAGTACCATTATTGATAAATTTAAAGGAGGTCCTGTTGGGATAACAACTTTGGCGACAGCGGTGTCTGAAAGTGCAGAAACCATAGAGGAAGTTTATGAACCATTCTTGATTCAGCAAGGCTTTATAATGCGTACGCCAAGGGGAAGGGAAGTAACCGAACTGGCTTACAAACATTTGGGTAGGGAAAAGGGTGGTATCCAAGGAGGACTTTTCTAAGCACTGCCAGTTCAATTTTTCTGCACAACAATCGAGCTTGCCTACCAATAGTTAAATACTTTTTGTATCTTGATATACTGCTTTGGTTTACAACGGGTTGTAAGTTTACGATTTTTGTGGGAAATATCTCCGCAATCATATAGACTCCATAAATTCAAGATTTTACTCCCAAATTTTACCCAAGGGAATTTAATTCCCTGCCGAGGCTTTTCTATTAATACTTATTGAAATCATGGGGGATAACCTTAAAAACTCGGGAACATCCGAAATGGGAGATGTTCAGCTGGTGACCGGTCAAATACGTAAATTGATGATGTATATCGGATTTTTTTCAGCATTGATAATTGTGATGGCTTTTGGCATTATGATGATGCGCTTCGGTTTTGGTTTTGGTTTTGGCGGTCCCGAAAAAGGGCTGGCCACGATTCCAGATGGCGTGTACTATATGGATTACGATGTGAACAATTTGTCCTTGACCGAAAAAAACATACTTGTAAAAAAAGGATTTGAAATTTTTAGAAATACACCGCTGCACATTGGCCCCAAACAAAAAGATTCAACCCAGATATATGCAGGAAACAATCTTGCCTGTGCAAGTTGCCATTTAGATGGAGGTACAAAACCCTATGCCGCACCATTGATCGGGGTGGTCAAAAGATTCCCGCAATTTAGAGGGCGTGAGAATAAGATTGGCACCATCGAAGAAAGAATCAATGGATGCATGGAACGCAGTATGAACGGAAGAAAATTGCCGGAAAATAGCGATGCCATGGTGGCAATGGTCGCTTATATGGATTGGTTGGGCCGTGCTGCTCCTTCAAACGGAAAAATTGAAGGCCAAGGTTTTTTAAAAGTAAAAATTCCAGAAAGAGCGGTTGATTTAGCGCATGGAGAAAACGTTTATCAAAAACATTGCGTTATCTGCCATGGTGTAGATGGGCAAGGCCAGCGTTTACCACAAAATGACTTATATCTGTACCCACCACTGTGGGGAAACGATTCTTATAATAATGGAGCCGGTATGACACGTGTGATTACCGCAGCTCAATTTATCAAAGGAAATATGCCCTTCGGTATCACCTTTGATAACCCTACACTTACCGATGAGGAGGCTTATGATGTAGCAGGCTACATTAACCAAAAACTTCGACCTACAAAGCCCAATAGAGAGGCAGACTTTCCAGATCTGGTCAAAAAGCCCGTATCCACTCCCTATGGTCCCTACATTGATCCTTTTACTGAAGAACAACATCAGTTAGGACCTTTCCAGCCTATTATGGATTACTACCAAAAGGAATATCAACTGCGTAAAACCAAGTAAACACAATCACAATGAGAACAACAACAAAATCAAGACGGAATTTTATGGGAGCGATGATGCTCGGTGCCACTGCATCCACATTATCGGCTTTGACAAACCCTGTATTTGCAGGAATGACCGATTTTACAGATTTAGAAATGGGCGATGCCGAGTCCTGGATGAAAACAATAAAGGGAAAGCATAGGGTGGTTTATGATGGGAATTATCCGCACAAAGGATTTCCAATAATTTGGAACTGGGCATACTATCTATCCAACAACGAAATGGGTTCTTCGGATGATCAAATTACGGCAATGACCGTACTTCGACATGACGCAATTCCCTTTGCATTGCACGACGACCTTTGGAAAAAGTATCCCTTGGGTGAAATGTTCCACGTTAAAAAAGCAGATGGAACCCCGTATGATCGTAATCCATTTTACGAGCCACAAGAAGGCGATTTTCCGCTTCCAATGATTCAAGGGATTAAAGACATGCAAAGTAGAGGTGCCATGTTCTGCGTTTGTAATCTGGCGCTGAATGTCTACAGTGGTGCAGTTGCCCAACAAATGGGACAGGATCCAACTGAAGTTTACGAAGAATGGAAAGATGCCGTACTGCCCGGAATTCAGTTAGTGCCCTCTGGAGTGTGGGCCTTAGGTAGGGCACAAGAAGAAGGATGTGGTTACATTTTTGCAGGAGAATAACAGAAAAAATGAAAAAACTAATCGTGTTATTTATGTTGATGGTGTCAGGTATTATGCTGGCACAAACCGAACCCATCAAAGTAGTATTTGATGTAACTAGCAGCAATCCCGATGTACATAGGACAGCAGCCAAACATTTAAGATTGATGGCCGAAGCCTATCCGCAATCGGAGTTTGAATTAGTGATATATAGCGGAGCCTATAAAATGGTAGACAGGAAATCATCCGTAGCCGGAGAAACTTTGACAGATATTGTTAAAAGGAACAATGTGGACATAGTGATTTGCGAACAGACCATGAAAAGGCATAAAATGACGATGGACAACCTTATTCCCGGAGTAGGTTCTGTACCCGATGGTATTTATGAAATCATCATGAAACAAAAAGAAGGCTGGGGCTATATCAAAGAAGCCCAATAGCCCATATGCTAAAAATCGAAAAATTATGGGTTAACATTATGGCGTGAATGCCGAAAAAAATACGCAGTTGATAAAAACCGAGGCCAAACGCCTCGTTTTTTTTAATCTTTGAGGTTACAACCTTTCAAAATCATTTCTAATCCCCATGTAATCGAGGCGGCAGCTGTTTCGTCGTCAAGCCCGCAAACATCTTTAGCGGTAATTACGGATTCTATACCCATTAAAAGTACCGAGACATGGATTAATTTTTCCTTTTCCTCCTCAGTTAACGAGGTCTGATGGCCCTCAAAATAATTCCGAAGCGTTGTTATCCGATTTTGTCCACGCTTCATTTTGGAATTGGTGGAGGAAAGTACGGCAGCCAAGAATTTTCTTGAAGTTTGTTCATTTTTAAAACTAAAATCCAAATAGGCCTTTTGAATACTTAAAATGGCCTCGCTGGGAGCAGTTGCTTTGTTTTGGTCAAAAATGGTACTGGTATCTGGTACGTTAAGTTGGAGCAATAGATCCATAGAGATGGAATCGGTATTGGTGTAGTACCGGTAAATGGTGGCTCTGGAAATTTCAGCATGCTGTGCAATTTTTTCCATGGATAAAGGCTCTTTTTTCTCCAGTAATTTTCGAGTGGCCTCTAGAATTTTATCTCTTGTATTTTGTTTCTGTTTTTTGCGTCCAGATTTGATATGCTCATTTTTCATGAGACAAATATCTCATAAAATTTTGATTTAAAGAAATTAACAGGTATGTTTGTGAGACAAAAATCTCATGAAATGAAAAACAATACTTCAAAATGGGTCTTGGGCCATAAGATAACATTTCACCCTACTACAGGTGATTATGATTTAGTTCTCTGCGAAACTCCGGCTGGAGTGCAAGGTCCGCCTCCACATTCGCATAGCGAATACAAAGAAGCTTTTATGGTTATGGAAGGGGAACTGGAATTTTTTATAAATGGAGAAACCTTCATATGCAAGGAGGGGGAATCTGTAGATATTCCACCGGGAACCTTGCATACATTCAGTAACAAAACAAATTCTAATTGTACTTGGGTAAATATTCACAGCCCTAAAGGGTTTTACAAGTTTTTTGAAACTTTTGGGGTGCCGGCAAGTGAGGACAACGCAATTATGAAATCCGTGGAGCCTGAAATTATTCAAAAGGTTCTAGCTATGGCATCGGATTTTGATATGGCCATTCCGCCGCCACGGTAATAATGATTTTCTCTTTTGTATCTTGGCATATCAATATTTTACGAAGCACCCATATTGAATGCTCTTCAAAAAAATACAGAACTTATAAAAACCGAAGCCAAACGCCTCGGTTTTTTATCGTGTGGTATTTCCAAAGCTGAGTTTTTGGAGGAAGAAGCGCCCAGATTGGAAAAGTGGCTTAACCAAAACATGCATGGCGAGATGCAGTATATGGAGAACCATTTTGACAAGCGTTTAGATCCTACAAAATTGGTCGAAGGTTCCAAATCGGTTATTTCACTGTTGTTGAATTATTTTCCCTCTGAGGAACAGAACTCGGATTCCTTTAAAATCTCCAAATACGCCTATGGCACAGATTATCACTTTGTGATAAAGGATAAGCTAAAGACTTTGCTGCATTTCATTCAAGAGGAAATAGGGGAAGTGTGCGGAAGGGCATTTGTGGATTCGGCACCTGTTCTGGATAAAGCTTGGGCCGCTAAAAGCGGATTGGGATGGATTGGCAAACATAGTAACTTATTGACTCAGCAAGTGGGCTCGTTTTACTTTGTAGCTGAACTGATTGTTGACTTGGAGCTGGATTATGACTCCCCTGTAACCGACCATTGTGGTACCTGTACTGCTTGTATTGATGCTTGCCCAACCGATGCCATTGTGCAACCTTACATGGTGGATGGAAGCAAATGCATCTCGTACCTTACCATTGAACTCAAGAATGAGATTCCCTCTGAATTTGATGGGAAACTGGACGATTGGATGTTTGGCTGCGATGTATGTCAGGATGTATGCCCATGGAACCGCTTTTCAAAACCTCATAATGAGCCTCTTTTCAATCCCAATCCAGAATTGTTGGCATTCACAAAAAAAGATTGGGAGGAAATTACGGAAGATGTTTTTAAAAAAGTGTTTAAAAAGTCTGCAGTAAAAAGAACAAAACTGTCAGGACTGAAACGCAACATCGATTTTTTGAAGAAATAACTTCATTTTCAAGAATTCGGGACATGCTGATTGTTTTACTCAAGGAGAAAAAACATTATATTGAGCAATATTCTTGTAAGAATCATATTTTTTCAAGGACTATATTGATGACTAGCTAAACAAACAGGATGATTAAAATCAAAAAACCCAAATTAAGCTTTTGGCAAATTTTTAATATGAATGTTGGATTTCTTGGGATCCAATACAGTTTTGGGCTTCAACAAAGTGCCATAAACCCAATTTTTCTTTTTTTGGGTGCCAAGGAAGAAATACTTCCAATTTTAAACATAGCTGGCCCCATAACCGGGTTGATTGTGCAACCCATAATCGGTGCAATTTCAGATAAAACATGGTCTCCGCGTTGGGGAAGGCGAAAACCCTTCTTTTTAATAGGGGCCTTAATGGGAAGTTTGTGCTTATTTGCTTTTCCTTTGAGTCCGGCATTATGGTTCGCAGTAGGTTTATTGTGGATTTTGGATGTGGGGAACAATATGGCCATGGAACCCTACAGGGCATTTGTAGGGGATAAGCTTCCCGAATCACAATTCAGTATAGGATATCAAATGCAAAGTCTTTTTGTGGGTGCCGGTATTCTTTTGGCCAACGCCTCCATATTTTTATTTCAGGATTGGTTCGGAGGTGGACAGGAAGTTGAAGGAGCGGTTCCCAAATGGTTGTATTATTCCTTTTTTATCGGGTCGTTTCTTTCCATAGCCACTATTTTATGGTCGGTTTTAAAAACACCAGAAATACCTCCAACCGATGAGGAGTTGGCGGAAATCAATAAACATAAAGCACTTCCCTTTGTCGAAAGATTTAAGGTGCCTTTTGTGGAAATTAGCCATGCAGTTAAGGAGATGCCCAAATTTATGTGGAAGTTGTCCGCTGTGTATTTATTCCAATGGTATGCACTTTTTGTATACTGGCAGTTTATTACCCCTTTGTTTAGGGTTTCTCTTGGATATGATACTTCCGAAGCAGCTGCTCAAGCTGCGAAAATGAGCACGACCTACAACGTGGTTACAGCCGTTGTTGCTCTGGTACTTGTTCCGTTGACACTTCGATTTGGCGGTAAAAAAGTTTATGCTTTAAGCTTATTGGGTACTGCGGTGGCTCTTTTTGCCATTCCCTATATTCAAGACCCGGTTTACGTTTTGTTTCCCATGGTATTGTTCGGTATAGGATGGGCCGCGATGATGGGTATCCCGTACAGTATGGTGTCAAAAGTGGTTCCGCAGGAAAGAAGGGGCGTGTACATGGGGATATTGAATATGATGATCGTGATTCCCATGGGAATTGAGACACTGACATTTGGTCCTATTTTCAAAAACCTTCTTGGGGGTAATTCGGTGAATGCCATGTTGTTTGCTGCCGTATTTTTCGTTATCGCTGCTATTTTGGCCATGCGTCTCAATGTATCAAAAGCGAAGGAAGAGTATCCATTGGACTCTTAATCAGTTCCACGGAAGTTACATTGGGTGCAAACCTTTTTGGTTTTTATTTTAGTAGAAATTGATTCTTCGGATTTTCCAATAAAAGCTTGGAATATCCTAACTTTACCAATTCATTTTCGACGATATGAGCAAAGAAAAGCAGAGGCGTGAAGCGCTACTATATCACGCAAAGCCACAACCAGGAAAAATAAAGATTGTTCCAACGAAACCTTATTCCACACAAAGGGATTTAGCATTGGCATATTCCCCTGGTGTTGCAGAACCCTGTCTGGAAATCGAAAAGAACAAGGACGATGTATACAAGTATACCGCAAAAGGGAATATTGTTGCAGTAATTTCCAATGGAACCGCAGTTTTGGGCTTAGGAAATATTGGTCCTGAAGCCTCAAAGCCTGTAATGGAAGGTAAAAGTTTACTCTTTAAGATTTTTTCCGATATCGATGGCATTGATATTGAACTAGATACCACCGATGTGGATAAGTTTGTAGAAACCGTTAAGGCTATTGCACCAACATTTGGAGGTATTAACCTTGAGGATATCAAAGCTCCCGAAGCATTCGAGATAGAACGCAGATTAAAGGAAGAACTCGACATTCCGGTAATGCACGATGATCAGCATGGGACGGCCATTATCTCAGCGGCAGCTTTGCTGAATGCGTTGGAGATTACAGAAAAAAAAATAGAAGAGGTCAAAATAGTAGTGAGTGGTGCCGGAGCGGCAGCAGTTTCGTGCACTCGATTATATAAATCTTTCGGGGCAAAGGCCGAAAACATTGTGATGTTGGATAGTAAAGGTGTTATCCGAAACGACAGGGACAATCTTAGTTCCCAAAAGAAAGAATTTGCCACCAATAGAAAAATTGACACTTTGGAAGAGGCCATGAAGGATTCCGATGTGTTTATCGGACTTTCCATTGCGGATATTGTTTCTCCGGAAATGCTGAAATCCATGGCGGAAAACCCGATTGTCTTTGCTATGGCCAACCCTGATCCAGAGATTGAGTACAGTTTGGCCTGTAAGACAAGAAAGGATATAATTATGGCGACCGGTCGTTCCGACCATCCTAATCAAGTTAACAATGTACTGGGCTTTCCGTTCATTTTTAGAGGTGCGCTCGATGTTAGGGCAACCAAGATCAATGAGGAAATGAAGAAAGCCGCCGTTTTGGCATTGGCAGACCTTACTCGTGAGCCTGTTCCAGAGCAGGTTAATATAGCCTACGATGCCACAAGGTTGACTTTTGGGAAAAATTATATTATTCCCAAACCTTTTGATCCCCGACTGATCACTAAAATCCCGCCCGCAGTTGCCAAAGCAGCTATGGAAAGCGGAGTAGCTCGATTACCTATCCAAGATTGGGAGAAATATGAAGAGGAACTCTATCAAAGGTCCGGCAATGACAATAAAGTTGTTAGGTTGTTGCACAATAGGGCAAAAGTGAACCCTAAGCGTATTGTTTTTGCAGAAGCAGAGTTGTTGGATGTAATGAAAGCGGCTCAAATTGTCCATGATGAAGGTATTGCCAACCCCATTCTCCTTGGTAACAAGGAAACTATTCAGAATTTAAAAAAGGAACTCGAATTCGATGCTGAAGTTCCAATCATAGATCCTCGTTCGGATGAATTTAAGGAAATGAGGGCTACATATGCACTTAAGCTATGGGAATTAAGAAAACGAAAAGGGGAAACAAAATACAGCGCTCGGGTCAACATGGGCAAGCGCAATTATTTTGGGGCCATGATGCTCAAGGAAGGAGATGCAGATGGTATGATATCCGGTTATTCCAGGGCTTATCCAAAAGTACTGCGACCCGTATTCGAAGTATTGGGTAGAGCTAAAAATGTACAAAATGCCAGTACTGTAAATATCATGATCACAGATCGTGGACCATTGTTTTTAGCGGATACCTCGATTAATATAGATCCCAATGCTGAAGAACTGGCAGAGATCGCCCAGATGACGGCTAATGTGGCTAAAACCTTTGGTTTTAAGCCCGTTATGGCACTTCTTTCTTATGCTAACTTTGGATCATCAAGTCATCCCAATGCACAAAAGGTGAGAGAGGCCGTTAAGATTCTACACGATAGAAATCCTGACCTCGTCGTAGATGGAGAGATTCAAACCGATTTTGCTCTAGATCCCGAGTTGAGTAATAACAACTTCCCGTTTTCCAAAATATCAGGTAAAAAGGTCAACACCTTAGTTTTTCCTAACTTGGAATCAGCCAATATTACTTATAAATTGCTGAAAGGCCTGAACAATGCGGATTCCATTGGACCAATTATGGTTGGTCTTACCCGTGCTGCCCATATTTTGCAATTGGGTGCCAGTGTAGACGAAATGGTTAACATGGCTGCTGTTGCAGTAATTGATGCTCAAGAACGAGAAAAAAGAAAGAAAGCAAAAATGCAAGGGGAGTAACGAAAAACCTATAATTAATGATTACCCATTTAAGAGGAAAACTTGTTGAGAAAAACCCAACATATGCCATTGTAGAATGCAATGGGGTGGGGTACTTTTTAAATATTTCCCTGCACACTTTTTCCTTGCTTTCTGATGAGGAAAACATTTTCATTTATACAGATTTACTGGTCAAGGAAGACTCCCATACGCTATTTGGTTTTGCGGAAAAATCGGAGCGAGAAGTTTTCCGATTATTAATATCGGTTTCGGGTGTTGGTGCTAGCACGGCGCGCACTATGTTGTCCTCTTTGTCTCCATTCGATGTTAGGGATGCCATTGCCAATGGTGATGTCCCAACAATTCAGTCTGTAAAAGGCATTGGAGCTAAGACCGCCCAGCGCGTTATCTTGGATTTAAAGGACAAGATTTTAAAAGTCTACGACATAGGCGAAGTTTCACAGCAATCAAACAATACAAATAAAGAAGAAGCGTTATCTGCATTAGAGGTTCTTGGTTTTACCAGAAAGCAATCTGAAAAGGTGGTTGACAAGGTACTTTCCCAAGATACTTCACTAAGCGTAGAGAACATTATTAAACTGGCGCTGAAAAATTTGTAACTAGTTTGAAAAGAGGGGCAAAACCAATACTTAAACCAACGCGCTTTAAGTACATTTTCTTTGTTGTTTGTTTACTGTCCATATCCACCATTATGGCACAGGAGACCAACGAGCAGGCTCAGGATTCTGTGAAGACAGGAGTTGCGTTTGGTCGCCTTATAATGGAAGACCCCGATAGCATTGTTGCGAAATATACCTACGACCCAAAGACAAATACCTACGTTTATACCGAAAGTATTGGTGACTTTAACGTCAATTACCCCGTAATTCTTACTCCCGAACAATACTACGACCTTGTAGAAAAGGAGCAGATGAAATCCTACTTTAAGCAAAAGGCAGATGCCTATGCGGGGAAAAAAGAAGGAAGCGAGGAGGCGCGTAAAAATCTACTGCCCAACTTTTATGTGAACAGCAACTTTTTTGAGACCATTTTTGGAGGAAATACCATCGAGGTGATTCCACAAGGTTCCGTTGCGATGGATTTGGGGATTTTATGGCAGAAGAATGATAACCCTGCACTATCGCCAAGAAACAGAACCAACCTTTCTTTTGATTTTGATCAACGTATTAGTTTGAGTTTATTGGGAAAAGTTGGAGAGCGTTTGCAGGTAACCGCCAACTATGATACCGAAGCTACCTTCGATTTTCAGAACTTGGTAAAACTTGATTATACTCCAACAGAAGACGATATCATTCAGAAAATAGAAATCGGTAATGTGAGCATGCCGCTCAACAGTTCTTTGATTACCGGTGCACAGAGCTTATTTGGTGTTAAAACACAGCTTCAGTTTGGCAAAACTACGGTAACCGCGGTTTTCTCTGAACAACGATCACAAAATAATACCGTAGTTGCGCAAGGGGGAGGTACCGTAAATGAATTTTCTTTAACTGCTTTGGATTATGATGAGGATAGGCACTTTTTCCTAGCACATTATTTTCGTGATAATTATGATCGGGCCCTAGAGTTTTATCCTTTCATTCAAAGTCAGGTTCAGATTACCCGATTAGAGGTGTGGGTGACGAACAGGAACCAGCAAACACAAAATGTTAGAAACGTTGTCGCCATTCAGGATCTGGGTGAGGCCATTTCCGATAATACCCGTATCGGAGTCAATAATGGTGATCCGGCAGGGTTTTTCAATGCATCCGCAGTGGCAACAGGATTGCCTCAAAATGGGGCAAATGCTTATGATCCGAATCAAATTGGAACTGGTGCGCTAACGCAATCAATTCGCGATATCGCTACGGTAGAATCCGGTTTTAACGTTCCTGGATATAACGTAAACCAAGGTTTTGACTATGCTATCCTGGAAAATGCCCGAAAACTTGAGCCAGGTCGAGACTACGAATTTGATTCCCAACTGGGGTATATTTCCTTGAGCCAAAGTTTAAGCAACGATGAAGTTCTAGGTGTTGCTTTTCAGTACACCTATAATGGCCAGGTGTTTCAGGTGGGTGAGTTTGCCAATGGGGGCATCGATGCCACATCAGTTTCCTTGGACACAAGCTTTATTGAAAACAACTCGTTGGTTTTAAAACTACTAAAGAGTAACATTACCAATGTACAAGACCCTATTTGGGATTTGATGATGAAGAATATCTATTCTACCGGGGCCTATCAATTAAATCAAGAGGATTTTAAACTCAATATTCTTTATTCGGATCCAACGCCAAGGAACTATATCACTCCCGTGGATCCCAATGCAGGCTGGCCAACAGGTTTGCAGGACCAAATATTGCTCAATGTATTTAATTTGGACCGGTTGAACACGTATAATGATGTGCAAGCCGGTGGTGATGGATTTTTTGATTACGTAGAAGGAATAACCGTTGATTCGCAATCAGGTCGTATTATTTTTACAAAGGTAGAGCCATTTGGGGCGTATCTTTTTGAGCTATTGGGCGGTGGTGTTTATGATGTAGATAATGATCAAGGGTATAATCCTAACCAGGAACGGTATGTGTTCCGAAATATGTATGCCAAGACCAAGGCAGCTTCTTTACAAGATGCCGAAAAGAACCGGTTCCAGATAAAAGGTAAGTATACTTCTCAATCAGGTAATGGAATACCAATAGGGGCTTTCAACGTGCCGCAAGGTTCCGTAACGGTTACTGCCGGTGGTCGTCAATTGCAGGAAGGAATTGATTATACGGTGAACTATCAGGCAGGAACGGTTCAACTTTTGGATCCAAGTTTGGAAGCTTCCAATACTCCTATCAATATTTCAGTGGAGAACAATGCGGTTTTTGGTCAGCAAACAAGAAGATTTGCCGGGGTTAACGTAGAGCATAAATTCAACGATAAATTTGTTTTGGGCGGGACCTTACTCAATTTAAACGAACGACCTCTGACCCAAAAATCCAATTATGGGATAGAACCTGTCAACAATACCATTTTTGGACTTAACGGAAACTTCAGTACGGAAATGCCATTTCTAACAAGGTTAGCGAACAAATTACCGAACGTAGATACCGATGTGCCCTCTAATCTTTCTTTGCGTGGTGAAGTAGCATTTTTAAGGCCTAATTCTCCAAAAAATGCGGATTTTAGAGGAGAAACAACCACTTATTTGGATGATTTTGAAGGAGCGCAGGCCTTGATTGATATTCGTTCCTCTTTGGGTTGGACATTGGCAAGTCCACCAGTGGAATTTTTGGAAGATAGGACTGGTATTGATGTGGGTTACGAACGGGCAAAAATGGCCTGGTACACTATCGACCCTATTTTTTACACCAATCAAAGGCCCTCTGGAATGTCGGACAACGATATTTCCTTGAACTCGACCCGTAGGGTATTCATTGATGAGGTGTTTACCGAGACTGATATTGCTCAGGGACAGACACAAGTACAAAGTACTTTGGATATTGTTTACTATCCCAATCAAAAAGGACCTTATAACGCTAACCCAAGTTTTGAAACCGAAACACCGGATGCCAAATGGGGGGGCATTATGCGTCCATTGAGCAGCACCAATTTTGAACAATCCAATGTGGAATTTGTTCAGTTTTGGGTTTTGGACCCTTATATTGATGGAGAGACCACGGATGCCAATGCTGGCGAGTTGGTGCTCAACTTGGGTAATATCTCAGAGGATATCCTAAAAGATGGCCGAAAACAATATGAAAATGGTCTGCCCGCAAGTACCAACAACGAAGTGCCCAGAGAAACTATTTGGGGTCAGGTTCCATCTACACAATCTTTGGTTTACGCTTTTGATGCGGATGAGGCGAATAGATCGGCCCAAGACCTTGGACTGGATGGGTATGGTGATGCCGAGGAACAAACCATTTATAACGGTCCAGCCGAGGATCCTGCCTTGGACAATTATCAATACTATTTGAACAGAGAGGGAGGTATCTTGGAGAGGTACTTGGATTTTAACAATACCGAAGGAAACTCTCCAGTTGCAGTTACGGATACAAACAGGGGTTCCACTACGTTGCCCGATGTTGAGGACATTGACAGGGATTTGACCATGAATACGGTAAACAGCTATTATGAATACCGAATTCAAATTAAACCCAACACAACAATAGATGATCAGTACGTAACCGATATCCGTGAAGGACAAACCCCAACATTGCCCAACGGAACACAGTTGAACCGCAGATGGATTCAGTATAAAATTCCATTGAGTGATTTTACCGATGCCGTAGGGGGAATCTCCGATTTTAGGTCCATCAGCTTTATGAGAATGTACCTTACCGGGTTTTCAGATGATGTCGTACTTCGTTTTGCCACTCTGGATTTGGTACGCGGCGATTGGAGAACATATACCAACTCCTTGCAGCCCAATGTGGACAATGATCCTTCGGATGATGCTACCGTAACCGATGTGAACACGGTAAACATCGAAGAGAACTACGGAAGACAACCCATACCTTATGTATTGCCCCCTGGAGTGGTACGAGAACAATTGAATAACAATAATACCATTATCCGTCAGAACGAACAGTCGCTATCTTTTGTGGTGGAAAATCTTGAGTCTCAGGATTCTCGTGGGGTGTTTAAAAATGTGAACATTGATGTTCGCCAGTACGAACGTCTAAAAATGTTCATGCACGCCGAAAAGATATTCAATGCCGATTATTCTGATAGTGATACACCATTGGTTGGATTCCTTAGAATTGGAACCGATTTCTCCCAAAATTTTTATCAGATAGAGTTACCCCTTCAGTTTACTTCCTTTGGAGCTTCATCGCCAGATGAAATTTGGCCAGATGTAAACGAGATTGATGTAGCACTTAGCGATTTGAACAAAGTAAAGTCAAAAGGAATATCCGATCAGACCTTGGATGAAATCAATTACTATGAAATTGTGAATGGTGAGGCTGTCCTAGTGGATGAATTTGCTCCACGTACTTTGGGCAGAGTTCGAATAGGAATTCGAGGTAACCCTTCCTTAGGGAGTATACGCGGAATGATGGTCGGTATCAAGAACATTGATAATATTCCAGCCCGTGGTGAAGTGTGGTTTAATGAGCTTCGTTTGGCCGGTCTCGAAAATAATGGGGGTTGGGCTGCTACGGCTGCTTTGGATGCCAATATGGCCGATTTTGCCAATGTTACGGCAACAGGAAGCAGAAGTACTTCGGGTTTTGGCTCCATAGACCAGACCCCAACAGAACGTGCTTTGGAAGATGCCATATCCTATGATGTAGTGACCAATGTGAATGTGGGGCAATTGTTTCCAAAGAAATGGAATCTGCAGCTACCTTTTAATTACGGAATCTCTGAAACCCTGATTACTCCGGAGTTCGACCCAGTTTATGACGATTTAAGGTTGGATGATAGGATTGCAGCTGCAGCAACTGCGGAGGAGGCGGAGACTATAAAAGAACAGGCGGAGGATTACACCAAGCGCACTAGCATCAACTTGATTGGTGTGCGAAAAAATAGGGGAGAGGAAGCTGAAGAGAATTTCTTTGACGTGGAAAATTTCACTTTCAACTATTCTTACAATGAGACAGATCACAGGGATTTTGAAGTGGCTGAGCTCAGAGATCAAAATGTTTCCACAGGATTTGTCTATAACCATAATTTTAAGCCAGCTCCCGTAGCACCTTTCGCCAAAAAGGATTCCATGCTTACAGGAAAGTATTGGCAATGGTTAAAAGATTTGAATTTTAATGCCTTGCCCACAAGTCTTTCGGTAAATGCCAACTATAATCGCTCCTTTAACCAGCAACGGTATCGGGATGTTTTAGAGCCAGGGGTGGATGCATTGGAGCTTCCATTGCTTCAGCAACGTAATTACCTGTTCAATTGGCAATATGCCCTCAATTATAGTCTTACCAAATCTTTGAGGTTGAACCTGACTGCCTCCAATAATAATATTGTTCGTAATTATTTTAATGTGGACGAAAATCCCGATTCTGGTATAAATGAGGCACTTGATCTATGGGATGGATTTTTTGATATTGGAGAGCCCAATAGACATGCGCAACAAATGCAGTTGAACTACGAATTGCCTTTTAGCAAGATTCCATTCCTCAATTTTATAAATGCGCAGTATACCTATACCAGTAATTTTGATTGGCAACGAGGTGGCGATGCATTGCGAGAGGTTGCTCTAGAAGATATCAATGTGGTCCAAAATGCCAGTACCCATAATCTTACGGCGAACATGAGCATGCAGCGCTTTTATGACTTTTTGGGTTTAAAGAAACGAGATGGGAAGGTTACGGCGAACCAATCAGCGGTCAGAAGAGATAAAGCTGGTAACCCTGCAAATGGTGAAGATGCGGATGGTCCAAAGAAAACCAGTAAAGGTTTCAACACATTGGTAGATATCCTAACCATGGTAAAACGGGTAAATGTAAATTATAGTGAGAACCGTGGTACAGTATTGCCTGGATATACACAATCCATTGGATTTATTGGAACAACACGTCCGACTTTGGGCTTTGTCTTTGGAAGTCAAGCCGATGTGCGGTTTGAAGCTGCCCGTAATGGGTGGTTGACGGATTATCCGGAGTACAGTAGGCAGTTTATGCAAAACACGAACAAGCAATTGAATATTACTGCGACGGCCCAACCTACTCAGGATTTGACCATAGATTTGAGTGCCGATAGAAATTATATGAGCTCCTCCCAAGAAAGTTACAGTCCTGAAGAATGGATGAACGGCCAAGATGGATTGATCAATGAAATGGGGAATTTTAGTATTTCCACAGTAATGATCGGAACAGTATTCAATAAAAGCGACGAATTCGATTCCGAGACGTTTGAGCAATTCAAACAAAATAGGATTACAATTGCCAACAGATTGGTTGCCGATAGGGGAGAAAATCCTGGAGAGCTCGATGAAGATGGTTTTCCGGAGCGTTATGGAAAAACACAGCAAGATGTATTGCTTCCAGCATTCTTTGCAGCGTACACCGGGCAGAATGTAGATCGGGTGAATATGGATGCCTTTAGAGATATTCCAATTCCAAACTGGAATATAAAGTATACCGGTTTAATGAAGAATCGATGGTTTAAAAAGAAGTTTAAGCGTTTTTCATTAAGTCATGGATATCGTGCTGCATATAGTGTCAACTCTTTCCAAACCAATTTGGAACGTCAGAATACTACTTTTGATCCAGAAACGAGTGATTTACTTCCCAAGACCCTTATTAATAATGTGGTGCTTACGGATGAATTCAGTCCTTTGATGCGGGTGGATTTTGAAATGCAAAATTCCTTCAGCTTCTTGGCAGAGGTAAGGACCAGTAGAACCTTGTCCTTGAGTTTTGACAACAATCTCTTAACAGAAATCAATGGAAATGAATATACCCTTGGTCTTGGATATCGTTTTAAGGATGTAAAATTTGTTACCAACATTGGTGGAGAGAAAACACGTTTAAAAGGAGACTTGAATTTAAAAGCAGACCTTTCTCTTAGAGACAACATTACGATAATCCGTAATTTGGATATTGACAATAATCAAATCACATCAGGTCAAAAATTGATGTCCATAAAGTTTACGGCCGATTATGCTTTGAGCAAAAGTCTGAACGCCCTGTTCTTCTACGACCATTCGTTCTCAGAATTTGCAGTTTCCACTGCATTTCCACAAACAACGATCAATGCCGGCTTTACGCTGAGGTATAACTTTGGCAATTAATACACTTTTCTTGCATTTTGTCATAAAGTTTCTTTGAAAAGCTTTCGGCAATCTGTTACATTTGTCCATCTACTAATTCAAACAAATAGTAATGAACATACCATCAGAATTAAAGTATACCAAGGACCATGAGTGGGTCAAGATAGATGGGGATATCGCAACCGTAGGTATTACGGATTTCGCCCAAAGTGAACTAGGGGATATAGTTTACGTTGAAGTAGAAACTTTGGACGAGACATTGGATAAAGAAGAGGTTTTTGGAACAGTTGAAGCTGTGAAGACAGTTTCCGATTTGTTTTTGCCTTTGAGTGGGGAAATCGTCGAGTTCAATGAAGCCTTGGAAGATGAGCCCGAAAAAGTAAACTCCGACCCATATGGTGATGGTTGGATGATCAAAATTAAAATGAGTGAAGCCTCTGAGACTGATGACCTTATGAGTGCTGAAGATTACAAGGCATTGATTGGTGCTTAAAAAATACGCATATACCTTATTATTTGTAAGCTGGGCAATGTTCATAACAATGCTCAGCTTATTTTCTTTCTCGAGTATGGAATTGGATGCAGGAAAGCTTAACATACCGTATGCTGATAAAATAACCCATTTTATTTTTTATTTGGTGTTCAGTTTTGGTGGTTGTCTGAGCATACGGGAAAGAACCAATGGAAGATTTGGTATGAACAAGACCATTAAGATGGTTTTGGTTTTAGCCATTGTCTATGGTATAATTATTGAGATATTGCAGTATACGATTACTACTGATCGAATGGCCGAATTTGGCGATGTTTTAGCAAATACGTTAGGTGCATTTGCAGGAATTGGACTGATTCGGTGGGTTTTTTCTAAGAAAAACCCGTTAAAATGGAAATTTTAATTGTTTATTTAACCAATTAATAATTAAATTAGCAAACACTAAATTTAGAAAAGGAGAAAAGGATGGAACCAAAAAAGAACCCGAAAGCGGACGTAGGTAGAAACAGTGCACTGTACTTTGTTATAGGATTGGCTGCTGTTTTGGCTTTGGTCTACGGAGCCATGGAGTGGAAAAAATATGACAAGGTCAGTAACTACGACATTTCTATGAATGTTGAAGACCAATTGGACGAGGAAGTTCCGATGACCGAGCAGATTAAGACTCCACCACCGCCACCGCCACCTGCTGCCCCCGAAGTTATCGAGGTTGTAGAAGATGAAGAAGAAGTGGAAGAGACCGTTATCGAGTCAACGGAAACTAGTCAAGAGGAAGAGGTGATCGAAATCGAAGAAGTAGAAGTTGAAGAGGTTGAAGAAGACATTTCTGTACCTTTTGCTGTAATTGAGGACGTTCCCGTATTTCCAGGTTGTGAAGGTGCCAGCGATAAAAAAGCTTGTTTTCAAGAAATGATGCAGAAGCACATTCGTAAAAACTTCCGCTATCCAGAAATCGCTCAAGAAATGGGTGTTCAAGGTAGGGTAAGTGTTATTTTTGTTATTCAGAAAGATGGAAGCATTGGTAACATTAGAATGCGCGGACCGGACAAAAACTTGGAAGCTGAGGCAATGCGTATTATCCAGAAACTACCAAAAATGACTCCAGGAAAACAAAGAGGTAGAGCTGTAAAAGTACCTTTTAGTATTCCGATTACATTTAAGCTACAGTAACATATATACTATTCCTGTCGAGGCAGGAATGAGAAAAGCCCTGATGGAAACGTCAGGGCTTTTTTTTGACTACTCTTTAGTAGAAGCGGTAAGGCTTAAATATATAATTTCCCTTATCCTTTCAGGATTAATGTATCCAGTGCCATATTGTGCGTCATATTTGGAAGTTAGATTGTTGTTGGCTTTCACCTCCTCCAAGGATTTTCCTGCAGTTATTTCCTTTTGAATGGTTCGCTTTACGTCTTCCAATACCTTTATATAGTTTTCCAGTTCCGACCTGTTCGATGGTTCGCCATGTCCTGGAATGATTTTAGTGTCGGAATCGATTACCATTAAGGCTTTTTTGTGGGCCTCTATATATCCATTAATAGTTCCTCCACTGTTCAAATCTATATATGGATATCGGCCGGAGAAATAAGTGTCCCCCATGTGCAATACATTTTCATTGACGAAATAAATCATGACATCTCCATCGGTATGAGCATTGTGTACATGAAAAAGCATTAACGTTTCCTCGCCATCATGAAAAGTTAAGTCTTCGGAAAAAGTGATTTCTGGCAATGAGTTTTCAAAATCCTTTTGATTCATCTCGTTGGTCGATACCTTCTTTTGTCCGTTTGCCTTTAGCCTTTTTCTGGCATTGTCTTGAGCTATCAAAATTGTGTTGTCGGTGTTAAAGTTGACGTTTCCACCCGTATGGTCACCGTGCATATGGGTGTTCACCAGGTAAGTGATGGGCTTATCGGTAAGAGTTTCAATAGTTTCTTTAATTTTTTTACTTAGCGGAGCAAATTGGTCATCGATCATAAAAACTTTATCCTGTCCCACATAAATACCAATATTTCCACCTCTACCCGTGAGCATATATGTATTCTGAGCAAGTGTGTCAATTGTAATGTTCACTTCATCGCTCTGGGCTTGAGCTGTCACGAGAGATAATAAGAGCAAAAAACTTAGGATATTGCGCATGATTAGATGTTTTGAAAATTTTTATTAAGGTAGTGTATAATTCAAAAATAATACAAAGACCCTCAATAGGTTGGAAATGAAAATTGCTGGCGTTATCTTTGCCAGCCAATAAAGATGTGGATGAAATCTGCCGTAGGTTCCGTAAAAAACAACACCCTTTCCTTGCTATTTTCTGATTTTAAGGAGATTACAAAGGCTAGATTGGCTATTAGCGTGGTTTTCTCGTCTATTGCCGGATACTTGCTGGGTGCCTATCAGATTAATTTGGTGTCTTTGTTGTTGTTGATGTTTGGCGGGTATTGCATGGTCGGCGCATCCAATGCCTATAATCAAATTATAGAAAAAGATTTGGACGCTCTTATGAGGCGTACCAAAAACAGACCTATCCCTTCAGGGAGAATGTCCGTAAGAACTGCGTTGGTCATAGCCATTGTTTTAACCGTTTTAGGCGTTCTGTCGTTATTGGCACTTAGCCCTAAAACAGCTATGTTTGGGGCCATATCCATTTTTTTGTACACCAGTGTATATACGCCTTTAAAAACAAAGTCCCCACTTTCGGTTTTTGTTGGTGCGTTTCCAGGTGCCATCCCATTTATGTTGGGGTGGGTCGCAGCGACAGATGATTTTGGGATAGAACCTGGAACATTGTTCATGATTCAGTTTTTTTGGCAGTTCCCTCATTTTTGGGCTCTCGGTTGGATGTTGGATGAAGATTATAAACAAGCAGGTTTTAAAATGTTGCCCACCGGTAATAAGGATAAAGGCACTGCATTGCAGATTATTCTTTACACCATTTGGATGATTGTTATCTCCATACTACCGGTTTTCGGTTTTACAGGACGTTTGCATCTTTCCATTCCAGCTGCCGTTATTGTATTTTTGTCTGGATTGGTCATGTTGTTTTTTGCATTCAAATTATATGAAAATAGGGACAATCCATCAGCACGTAAATTGATGTTGGCCAGTGTTACCTATATATCATTGATTCAAGTAGTATACGTAATAGATAAGTTTATAAGCTAAAATGGATTTAACCCAAGGAACAGCAAAGGAAAAGAACAGGCGGGCAAAAAAAATGATGCTCTGGTTTGGTATTGTGAGTTTGATCATGGGCTTTGCCGGTTGGACCAGTGCCTATATTGTAAGCAGCAAACGTGAAGATTGGGTGAGCGATTTAGAGTTGCCCAGCGCATTCTTCATCAGCACGGTCATAATTATCTTAAGTAGTATGGCCTATTTTTCAGCAAAAAAGGCAGTCGGTAAAGACAACCAAAAGATGGGAACTATATTTTTGCTCATCACGTTGGCTCTGGGAATTACTTTTATCTCACTGCAATTTGTTGGTTTTTCGCAAATGTTGGAGAGCGGATATTATTTTACCGGTCCTACCAGTAATATAAAAATGTCCTATGTGTTTTTGTTGGCAGCCGTGCACATTGCGCACGTGGTAGCTGGGTTAATTACCCTATTGGTGGTTTTGGTTCAGCAACTTAGAAATAAGTATACCCCTGAAAATATGTTGGGAATGGAATTGGGTGCCACTTTCTGGCATTTTTTGGATTTTATCTGGGTATATCTAATTCTATTCATGTATTTCGTAAAATAAAATTTGATTGGAGCAGTTTTCATTCAACTTTGTCTTTTACAATACGTCAAAAAATGTAAATTTGTGAAAGTTTTAATAAAACGACCTTTTATATGGATGCAACGGTAAGTACCGGTACAGAAGACAGCGTTTGGGGAGGTGGAAATAGACCCCTTGGTGCTAGCTATGGAAAAATGATGATGTGGTTTTTTATCATGTCTGATGCCTTGACCTTTTCTGGTTTTTTGGTAGCCTATGGTTTTTCAAGATTTAAGTTCATAGAACTTTGGCCAATTGCCGATCAGGTATTTACCCACGTGCCCTTTTTCCATGGAAACTATCCCATGTATTATGTGGCATTTATGACCTTTATTTTGATTATGTCCTCGGTGACCATGGTTTTGGCGGTGGATGCAGGTCATAAATTAAAACAGAAGAAGGTAATCCTTTATATGTTCCTTACCATAATCGGTGGTGCCATCTTCGTTGGTTCACAGGCATGGGAATGGGCAACGTTTATAAAAGGTGATTATGGAGCGTTAGAGACAAACTCTGGAAGAATCCTTCAGTTTGTAAATGCGGAAACTGGCGAAAGAGCCGCTTTGGCCGATTTTGCTGAAACCCTGCCGGAAGAAAGAGTACAGCATCAAGCGAGTGAAGGTATTTGGTTTGAAGAAGAAGGGTACAAAACCTCTTACTCTTTAAACGAAGTTGTTGAAGGTTTCAAGGCAACACCAAATATCCTTATCCGCACCGAACAGTTGAACGAAGAGGGGGAAAAGACCCTTTTGGATAGAAAACAATCCTTGGCGAAAATATTGGAAGCCAATCAAGTGGTGGAAGGGGCAAACCTGATCCACAACGAATACGGTCACCGATTATTTGCCGATTTCTTTTTCTTTATCACTGGATTTCACGGATTCCACGTTTTCTCAGGTGTAGTTATCAACGTTATCATTTTCTTTAATGTGATTCTTGGCACTTACCAGCGTAGAGGTCATTACGAGATGGTAGAAAAAGTTGGGCTCTACTGGCACTTTGTGGATTTGGTATGGGTATTCGTATTTACATTCTTTTATTTGGTATAACAACATCGATATATAAATGGCACACGAGCATAAACTTGAGATTTTCAGAGGACTTCTAAAATTTAAGTCGAACACCCAAAAAATTTGGGGAGTACTTATCTTTCTTACGATAGTTACAACCATTGAGGTTGCATTGGGTATTGTCAAACCAAGGGCACTTACCCATAGCCACTTTTTGGGTATGAAATTGCTTAATTGGATATTTATTGTCTTAACCTTGGTCAAGGCCTATTACATTGCATGGGATTTTATGCACTTGAGAGATGAGAAAACTTCGTTGAGAAGGGTAATAGTGTGGACCCCCGTATTCCTCATCTGTTATTTGATATTTATTTTGCTCTTCGAAGCAGATTATATTTACAATGTTTACAAGGATGGCTTCATAACTTGGAATTTTTAAAAAAGCATTTAACAAATTTAAAAGACGGTTTTTCGACCGTCTTTTTTTATTTTTGTACGGTTTAACACTATGAAAAAGAAAATCGTATTAGGAGTACTTTTTATTCTCCCCGTGGTGGTTTATTTATTTTTTGCTTCAGGGGTAAATAATTTTGGGCGACTGCCCGTCCTAAGTGAAAATGTATCCAATGTTTCCACGTTAGACCCTCATTTACAACTTAAAGATAAAATTACCATTTTGGGTTTTTTGGGAAACAATGTTGGTGCTAAACAAGGAAATGCATTCAATCTCAACCAAAAAATCTATAAAAGGTTTGGGGAGTTCAATGATTTTCAGATAGTAATGGTGGTTCCCAAAGGAAATGAAGAACAGGTAATTGAATTGAAGAACGAGTTGGGCAAGCTCTCCAATGTGGACAAATGGCATTTTGCCTTTGGCTCAGGTGCTGAAATCAAGGAACTCTTCAATTCTTTGAAGTCAAATATTGATTTGGATGAAGAGTTATTCACTCCCAATGTTTTTATAATAGACAAGGACCTTAAGCTTAGGGGAAGAACCAATGATGAGGATGAGGGGGTTAAATATGGTTTTGATACCTCTTCCGTAGCAGAATTGAACAATAAAATGGTGGACGATGTCAAGATAATCTTGGCGGAGTATCGCTTGGCCTTAAAAAAGAACAATGCCAACAGGAGCAAATAACAAAAAGAAGCACACCTATATTTGGGTATCCGCTATTATTCTGATTTTCGGAATTTTTGCTGTTTACGAAGTTACAAAGCGGGTCAAGGGGGGTACGATTGTCGAAAATGACCGGATGAGTGTAAGTTCCAAAGATATTAAGGTAGGTTTTGTGGTTAACCAAGGAGAAAAGAGAAGAGTGCCAAACTTTTCATTTTATGACCAAGACAGCGTATTGGTCACCAATGAGGATTATTTGGGAAAAGTTTACGTGGTTGACTTCTTTTTTACAACATGCCCGACCATCTGCCCTGTAATGACGAAAAATTTGGTAGAACTCCAAGATGCCTTTAAAAAGGATGAAAATTTTGGAGTGGCATCCTTTACAATCAACCCAAGATATGACACCCCATCTGTATTGACAAAGTATGCTGAGAAATATGGGATTACGGATAAGGATTGGCATTTAATGACAGGTGACCAGGATAAAATATATCAATTGGCCCAAGAAGGGTTTTACATTTTTGCCAGTGAGGAACAAGCGGCTCCGGGTGGTTTTGAGCATTCAGGTATGTTCGCTTTGGTTGATAAAAATGGGTATATTCGTTCCCGTGAAGATGAATTTGGTAACCCGCTAATTTATTATCGGGGTACAATTACTGAAGAACAAGAGGTAAATGCAGATGGAGAAACTCAGCAGATTACCATTTTAAAAGAGGACATTAAAAAATTGTTGGCAGAATGACCGAGGAAATTTCTTTAAAAGAAAAGCGGTTCAATAAGTTAATAACCGTAATTTCTATAGCAATCCCATTGGTGGTTGCCCTATTGTTTGGTTACAAGATTCCAAACGCTAAACCTTTATCCTTTTTACCGCCAATTTATGCTGGAATAAACGGTCTTACCGCAATCTTATTGATTGCTGCCGTCGTGGCAATCAAAAATGGACGACAATTGATACATCGAAGGTTAATGACCACCAACATTATACTATCGGCATTATTTCTAGTGATGTATGTGGCCTATCACATGACATCCGAAACTACCATTTTTGGTGGAGAGGGTCCCATAATGTTTATATATTATTTCATTTTGATGACGCACATTGTGCTGTCCATTTCTGTGATTCCATTGGTATTGATTACGTATTCAAAAGTATATCTAGATGATTTTGAAGCTCACAGACAATGGGCAAAATATACTTTTCCAATTTGGTTGTACGTTGCCATTACAGGCGTTTTGGTGTATCTTATGATTTCACCATACTATCAATATTGATTATTCCATGAAGGCAAGACTACTCATCTTACTACTTGTTCTATTGGTTTTTCCGAGCGTATCGGAAGCCCAATGTGCCATGTGTCGTGCGGTTGTGGAAAGCGAATCTGATGGAAAAACTGCAGAAGCTATCAATAATGGCATTGTTTATCTCATGGCTGTCCCTTATGTCCTTGTGGCAGGTCTATTTTACTTTATCTATAGAAAAATGAGAGGGTAAATTAATCTATCCGAAGATATTTTACCTTAAACTGTAACATTTCACGGTTTTAATTGTCTTATAAGTGAACGCTTGCGTCACTCATCAATCAAAATCGCTAACCCATGTTCGACCTGGAAAGGTGGCAAGAAATATTTGACACCATACGAAAGAACAAACTCCGCACTTTTTTAACCGGGCTTTCCGTAGCCTCGGGCATCTTCATTTTGGTTATTCTACTTGGATTTGGACAAGGTATGCGCAATGGTATCGAAAACGAGTTCAAACAAGATGCTTCCACCAGTGTTTGGGTATGGCCAGGAGTAACATCTAAAGAATATAAAGGTCTAAATCCGGGAAGGCGTATTCAGCTCATAAATGAAAATTATGACCAAGCAAGTGCCATGTTCAAAGGAGATATTGAATATGGTTCTGCCAGAATATTTGTTCGCGGCGTTAGTGTCAATTATGGAAAAGAAGCGCTGATATATAGTGTGCAGGGCGTTGCTTCCGATTTTCAGTTTATAGAAAATGCCAGAATGTTAGAGGGAAGGTTTATCAATTACCAAGATGAAATTTCCAATGGCAAGGTGGCCATCATCGGGAACAAAATAAAAAAAGATGTATTTGGTGAAGTGAAAACTCCCGTTGGTGAGTTTATTGATATTTCGGGAATTCCCTTTAAGGTAATTGGGGTGTACAAAGAAATGGAGGATCGTGAAGAAGAACGTATTTACATTCCTATTTCTACTGCCCAAAGGACTTTCAATGGCGGAAACAGACTCAACAACTTGTCTTTTACTTTGCCGCCTAGGGGAAATTTTGATGAAGCTGTGGCACAAGCCATTGATTTTAAGAATGGACTTCGGGAATATCTCCAACAAACCCATACCATCGCTCCGGATGATACTGGAGCTATCGAGGTATGGAGCGCGATGGAAGAGGCCAAGCGTTATTATGGTCTAACGAATAATATCAAATTATTTTTTTGGTTTGTCGGGGTGTGTACCATAATCGCTGGAGTTGTGGGTGTAAGCAACATCATGATGATCGTGGTCAAGGAGCGTACCCGCGAAATCGGAATTAGAAAAGCTTTGGGAGCAAAGCCATGGTCCATTATCGGGATGATATTGCACGAGGCCATTTTTGTTACTGCAATTTCAGGGTTTGGCGGACTTATTTTTAGTATGGCCCTTTTGGAGATCGTAGGTCCAAATATTGAAGTGGATTACATTATGAACCCATCCGTAAACTTCAATGTAGCCTTTTCCACAGTAATAGTTTTGATAGTCGCTGGAACCTTGGCAGGTTTTGTGCCTGCGTACAGAGCAGCAAAAGTTAAAGTAATTGAATCTCTTCGAGATGAATAACCCATAAGCTAATATGTTCAATAAAGATAGATGGCGGGAAATTATAGAGGTGCTCACAACCAATGTGTGGCGCACCATCTTTACAGCCTTCGGAGTCTGTTGGGGTATCTTTATTCTGATTGTGCTTTTGGCCGCTGGCAAGGGACTGGAGAATGGCATTAAACAAGATTTTGGAAATATTGCCACCAATACCATGTTCATGTGGACCAGGGCTACGACCAAGGGTTATGAAGGCTTGCCCATGGGAAGAAGATTTGAGTTCAAAATAAATGATGTCCAGGCCCTTCGTGATAATGTGCCCGACCTTCGGTTTATTTCACCGCGGAACCAACTTGGTGGTTTTGGGGGTAATAACAATGTAGTTAGAGGTATCCGAACAGGAGCCTATAATGTATATGGCGATTATCCGGAAATCATCAATCAGGACCCCATGGCGGTCACCGCCGGACGGTTTTTGAACTATAACGACATTAATGAAAAAAGAAAAGTAGCCATTATCGGCCAAGGGGTGAAAAATGACCTGTACGATAAGGATGAGGATGCGCTCGGGACCTATATCAAAATACAAGGGGTAAACTTTATGGTCATCGGGACCTATAAAAAGAACAGTAGCGGTGGGGGAGAAGAGGGACAAAAGGAAATATTTGTCCCCTTTACATCATTTTCCCAAGCATTTAATAGAGGCGAGGATGTGGGTTGGATGGCCATTACGGCAAACGATGGTAGTTCCATTTCCCAACTCAAGGATAAAATTGTCGATGTAATGAAGAAGCGTCACAAAGTTCATCCAGAAGATACAAGGGCTGTCGGCTATTTTGATCTGTATGAACAATACAATCGAGTTGAAAGTCTTTTTGGGGCATTAAAGGGAGTCGCTTATATCGTTGGTATTATGGTGCTTTTGTCGGGCATCATCGGGGTGAGTAACATTATGCTTATTGTGGTAAAGGAACGTACCAAAGAAATTGGAATACGCAGAGCTTTGGGCGAACAACCATGGTCCATAAAAAAACAAATTTTGATGGAGTCTATTTTCCTGACCTTGATTTCAGGAATGGTCGGTATCATATTGGGATCATTGGTCATATTTGGAATCAACTCCTTGTTGGATAGTATAGGTCCGGTGGACATGTTTATGAGTCCAAGTGTAAGTGTAGGTGTTGTAACCGGAGCTTTGACAATTTTGATGGTATCGGGACTTCTGGCTGGTTTTATACCTGCACAGAGCGCCATACGGGTACGCCCCATTGAAGCATTGCGAACAGAATAAAATGAAAAAATCAATCAGTTAACATCAATTAAAATGAAAAAATCGGTAACCATTGTCATCTTGTTGCTCATCGTAATAGTTTTCGGTGGCTCCATGTATTACTTGTACCAGAAAAATTCTGAGGACCCTGTGGTATATGAAACGGAAACCCCTTCCAAACAAACCATTGTAAAAAAGGCAGTGGCTACGGGAAGCATTCTTCCTTTGGAAGAAGTACTGATCAAACCCAATATTTCGGGGGTGATTGAAGAAATTTATGTAGAAGGGGGTGATTATGTAAAATCAGGTGACCTTTTGGCTAAAATCAAGGTGGTGCCCAATCTCTCTGCCCTCAATGATGCAAAGAATGCCATTGATGAGGCGAAAATCAACCTGGATGATCAAAAACGAAACTACGAACGTCAGTCCATCTTATTTGGAAAGGGTGTGATACCCAAAACAGATTTGGAGCGGGCTCAAGTAGCCTTCGACCAAGCAAAACAGTCATACGCTGCGGCCAACAAGCGCTATGACATTGTGAAAACAGGAACCACAAGTGGGCTGAGCAGCTCTGCCAATACCCTGATCAAGGCTACGGTAAGTGGAATGGTCCTCGAAGTGCCCGTGGAAGTAGGGAACCAAGTAATAGAAAGTAATACCTTTAACGAGGGGACTACCATTGCAGCCATTGCCGATGTGGATAAAATGATTTTTGAAGGTAAGGTAGATGAATCCG
Organism: Allomuricauda sp. TMED12; assembly: GCA_002167435.2. Lineage (GTDB taxonomy): Bacteria > Bacteroidota > Bacteroidia > Flavobacteriales > Flavobacteriaceae > Flagellimonas. The sequence goes on along the minus strand of NHBR02000119.1, from coordinate 18,622 downwards.
AAGTGGGCAAAATAAAAGAAGACCTTCCACTGGAAATTACGGTGGGTGCCATAGAAAACCATGTTTTTGACGCCGTTTTGGATTATATCGCACCAAAAGGAAAAGAAGAGAACGGTGCTATCCAATTTGAAATCAAGGGAACATTGAAGAAGAGCGATACCGTTTTTATAAGGGCTGGTCTCAGTGCCAATGCCTCCATTATTTTAGCTCGGGCCGATAGTGTCCTTGCCGTAAAAGAAGCCTTGGTGCAATTTGATGATGACACCAAAAAACCCTTTGTAGAGGTACAAACAGCTGATCAGCAATTCGAACGAAAAGAGGTAGAGCTTGGTGTTAGTGATGGAATCTTTGTAGAGGTAAAGTCGGGAATAGCAGCCAATGACAAGGTGAAGGTATGGAACGCTTTAGCAGAGGAATAGTCCATAAAAATCACCATTAAGAAAAAAAAGTAAAAAATCTTGTAACATTTTAACAACTTATATGTCTTACTAGCAGAGGTAAAAGTAAGATAGCTAACATCACCAATCATGATAGAAATCAAAGATCTTCATAAATCCTATAAAATGGGGAGTAATGTCCTTCATGTTTTAAAAGGGATAAATTTTAAAGTAGAAGAAGGCGAGCTTGTAGCCATTATGGGGTCTTCAGGATCAGGAAAATCTACCTTATTGAACATTTTAGGAATGTTGGATGGTGCAGATTCCGGTGAGTATACTTTGGATGGTGTACCGATTAAAAACCTGAGCGAGACCAAAGCGGCGCAATATAGAAATAAGTTCTTGGGATTCATCTTCCAATCATTCAACCTGATAAATTATAAAAGTGCTTTAGAGAATGTGGCGCTTCCATTGTATTACCAAAAAGTACCAAGAAAGGAGCGTCAAGAAAAAGCGATGAAATATTTGGAAAGAGTGGGCCTAAAACCATGGGCCGACCATTTACCTAGCGAATTGTCCGGAGGACAAAAGCAAAGGGTGGCCATTGCACGTGCCATGGCGGCCGAACCCAAAGTGTTGTTGGCGGATGAGCCAACGGGAGCTTTGGACAGTACAACTTCCTATGAGGTAATGGACCTTATCCAAAAAATTAACGATGATGGGAATACCATTTTGGTGGTTACCCACGAGGAGGATATTGCACATATGTGCAAACGAATTGTGCACCTAAAAGACGGTGTTATTGTAGAAGATAAAAAAGTCGAACAAGTAAGGGCGGAACAATATGTTTGATCGGGACGTTTGGCAGGAAATATTTAATACGCTTAAGACCAATAAGCTTAGGACATTTTTAACGGGTTTTTCCGTGGGGTGGGCCATCTTTATACTGGTAATGCTCCTTGCTTCCGTAAACGGCATGGAAAATGGTTTTGTGGGCCAGTTCAACGATGATGCCACTAATTCCATTTTTGTGCGTCCGGGAACTACTTCCAAGGCTTATGGAGGTTTTGAGGAAGGCAGGCGAATCCAATTGAAAAATGATGATGTGGAATACATTAAGAGAAGCTTTCCGGAGGATGTCGAATATATAAGTGCCAGATATTATACCAACACCACCGCAAGATATAAGGATGAGACGGGTTCTTATTCCGTGCAAGGTACCCACCCCGATCATCAGGCTATTGAAAAAACCTTGGTCGTTGCCGGTAGATATATCAATGAAGCGGACCTTATCAACAAGGCCAAAGTTGCCGTAATTGGTAGAAAAGTTGCCGAGGATCTTTTTAAAGACGAAGACCCCTTGGGAAAATTTGTGGAGTTCAATGGATTGCCCTTTAGAGTAATTGGAATATTTACGGATGATGGTGACGACAACGCAGAAAGAAGAATATATGCTCCCATAAGTACCTATCAGCGAATTTACGGGAACACCAATAATATTAACATGATCGCCCTTACCTATAATCCAAGCTATGACCTTTCAACGTCATTGGAGTTTTCAAGTAGGTTGGAGGATCTAATGAAAAGAAGACACAAAATTGATCCGGAAGATCAATCTGGCTTATATGTATTTAATTACGCGGAGGCTTTTGATAACATCAGTAGTTTTACCGCTGTGTTGAAAGGAATTGGTATCGGTGTTGGGTTTTTGATACTCATAGCAGGAATTGTTGGTATTGGGAATATTATGGTGTTTACCATTAAGGAAAGAACCAAGGAAATCGGAGTACGGAAAGCCCTGGGTGCAAGGCCTAGTCAAATTATAAACTTGGTACTATTGGAGTCGGTTTTCATTACGTCGATTTCTGGTTTTATTGGACTGTTGTTTGCTTGGATGATCCTGGCGGCCATAGGGCCTACAATAGAGACGCCTGCCTTTAGCAATCCATCCGTAAGCCTTTCAGTAGTGGTCACTGCCACTATTGTTTTGATAGTTGCAGGAGTATTGGCGGGCTTGTTGCCGGCCATGAAGGCTGCTAATGTTAAACCCATTGTTGCATTAAGTGATAAATAGTTATGTGGTTATTCGATAAAGACTTGTGGATAGAGATTTTTCATACCCTTGGCAAGAATATGCTTAGGACCTTCCTCACCATGCTGGGAGTAATCTTTGCTATGATCATTTTGGTGTTGTTGCTGGGTTCGGCCAATGGAATGAGCAATGGATTCAATAAATTATTTGCGGGAACTGCCTCGAACAGTTTGTTTGTATGGGGTCAATCAACTTCTGAGCCCTACAAAGGTTTTGAACGCGGCAGAAGAATCAGGTACAAGTTGGAAGATGCGGATATCCTCAAAAAACAGATTCCTGAAATAGAAGTATTGGCTCCGCGCATCGAGTTGGGTAACCATCGAGGTGTGGTAACTGTTTATCGAAATGGACAAACCAGTGGTTCATCTGTTTACGGCGACTTTCCAGAAATTGATAACATTACCAAGAAGAAATTGGTAGAAGGACGATTTTTGAACCAGACCGATATAGAAGGTTCAAAAAAAGTATGTGTTATCGGTGAGGAAACCTATAAACTGTTGTTTGACAAAGGCGAAAATGCCATAGGTCAGGAAATCCGAATAAACGGTATATACTTTTCTGTTGTAGGTATTTATAAGCCAAACAACAACATTAATATAGACGGGGAAAATGCGGTATTTATACCTTTTACCACCTTCCAGAAGGCCTTTAACTCGGGTGATAGAATGGGATGGATGGCCATAGCGGTAGAAGATAATACTCCAGTACCGATCGTTGAAAAACAAATAAAGGATATTCTAAAGGCAAAATACGATATCCACCCAGATGATGAACGTGCGATTGGAAGTTTTGATATGTCGGAGATTTTCAACAATATCACCGCATTTACAACAGTTCTGAAAGGATTTTCATTTTTCGTTGGAATCTTTACACTGTTGGCTGGTGTAATTGCCATCAGTAATATTCTTTTAATCACTGTAAAAGAACGCACACAAGAAATAGGAGTAAGAAGAGCCCTGGGTGCAACACCTAAGATAGTGAAACGTCAGATTGTCGTAGAAGCCATAGTATTAACAGCATTTGCCGGTCTGGTAGGTTTTGCCGTTGCAGTAGGGATATTGTCCATTTTGGATGCCATGTGGGGCAGTGGGGATGATTTTCCATTTGTAAAGCCAATGATCAGCATACCGCAATTTGTCATATCATTTGTTTTAATGGTAGGGCTGAGTGTACTCATTGGATTATTGCCGGCCAACCGAGCTGTAAGAATTAAACCCATAGATGCATTAAGAGAAGAATAATAATCAACACAATTAAATAACGAAATCAAATAAGCAATAATGAACAAGTATGTAAAATACGGATTGATAGGGGTAGTGGTCATAGGTATTTTGGCCGCAGTTGTCTACTTTTTAAAGCAGAATAGTACTCCTGCAGAGCTGTATAAAACCGAAACAGCAGAACGAAAGGACATCGTCAATAAAGTAATCGTTACCGGAAAAGTTATTCCTGAGGATGAAATTAACATCAAACCTCAAATTTCTGGGATTATTGACAAGATTCTTTTGGAAGAAGGAGTAAGAGTACAATCTGGCGATCTTATTGCGGTAATTAAAGTAGTTCCTAACGAGCAATCCATGAACCAGGCTGCAGGTCGGGTTCGTAATGCCGAATTGGCCCTTAGTAATGCCAAGTTGGAGTACGATAGAAATAAAACATTGTTCGATAAAGGGGTAATTTCCAATCAAGATTTCAATAACTTGAAATTGACCTACGAACAAGCCTTGCAAGAGTTGAAAAATGCACAGGCCGATTATCAGATTATTAGAAAAGGTTCTGCAGGAGGTTCAGCGAGTGCAAACACCAATATTAGGGCCACTGTTTCTGGAACCATCTTGGAGATTCCTGTGAAGGAAGGGGATCAGGTAATCCAAAGTAACAACTTTAACGAGGGTACTACAATTGCGACTATCGCCGATATGTCCAAAATGATATTTGAAGGAGAAGTTGACGAAGCCGAGGTTGGAAAATTACATGTAGGTATGCCTTTGGAAATTAGTTTGGGAGCTCTGGAAGCACAAAAATTTGATGCCAACCTTAAATTTATTGCACCAAAAGGTGTAGAGGAAGAGGGAGCTGTTCAGTTTAAAATCGAAGGAGATTTAGCCGTTAAGGATACCGATAGTACTTCATATGTAAGAGCAGGTTACAGCGCCAATGCCTCCATTGTTTTAGAAGAGAAGAAAGATGTACTTTCCTTAAAAGAAGCCTTGCTTCAATTTGACAAAGAAACGGAAAAGCCTTATGTAGAGGTAGAAGTGGGAGAGAACGAGTTTGAGCGTAGAGATCTTGAGTTGGGTGTAAGTGACGGTATAGATGTCGAAATTGTTTCAGGGATTGGTGAAGATGATAAAATCAAAGTTTGGAACAAGCTTGAGAAAAAATCTGACGAAGATTAAGCCATGTTGACCATCATTTTAACAACCAAAATCAAAAAACGAATGAAAAATAGCATAACAATAGTATTACTGTTGTTCGCCGTTGCCTTTTCCAGCGCACAAATGCGCAAATGGACACTTCAGGAATGTGTGGAATATGCAGTAGATAACAACTTGACCGTAGAACAATTTGAACTGGATTTGGAGAATGCTCAAATTGATAAATCCGATGCCGTGGGGAATTTTCTTCCCAACTTAAATGCGTCAACATCGGTGTCGAGTAATACTGGTTTCTCCATTAATCCAACAAACAACTTGCCCACGAACAGCACTGCATTTAACGTAAATGCCGGGTTCAGTTCCAACGTAACACTATTTGATGGATTGAGGAACATAAACCGGTTGAACCGCGCAAAAATGAGTGCTATTGCCAGTCAATACCGTTTGGATAATTTAAAGGACGATATTCGGTTGAACGTAGCAAACGCCTACTTGGATGTAGTTTCCAATAAAGAACAGCTTAAAACCTTTAAAGCGCAATACGCCGTTACGGAACAAGACCTGAAAAGAACCAAGGAATTGGTGGAATCCGGGGTTGTGCCAAGAGGTGATCTTTTGGAAATTGAAGCTACCGCTGCCAATCAAGAACAGCAGATAATCAATGGTGAAAGTCTTGTAATCATATCAAGAGTAAGTCTAGCACAATTGCTACAGATAACCGATTACGAAAACTTTGATATAGCAGAAGAGGAATTCTCTATACCGCCTTCCGATATTCTTAAAAACTCACCAAAGGTTATTTTTGATAAAGCATTAGGTTTTAGAAATGACATTAAATTCTCTGAAACCAATGTAGGGTTGGCCGAGCAAGATCTTAAGATTGCCAAGGGAGCTTACTTGCCGACTTTGTCAGGGTTTTTCCAATACGGTACACGGTATTCCGATGTAACCCAGATACCTGATGGAAACGGTGTTCCATATACTCCTAATTTTACCGATCAACTATGGATTTTTGATGGTATTAGTTATGGGGCCCAGTTGAACGTCCCCATTTTCAATGGATGGAGCACGCGCAACAACGTTATGCGATCTAAAATAAGTTTGGAAAAAGCCAAATTGCAGTTGGAGCAGGATAAGTTGGCTCTAGAAAGTACTATTCAACAAGCCTATGTAAACGTAAATACGTTTGAAAAGGCCTATGAAGCCGCAGAAAAAACGCTGGAAGCTAGACGTTTGTCCTACGAGTATGCCAAGGACCGTTACGATGTTGGTTTAATGAATGCCTTCGAATACAGTCAAGCACAGGCCAGGCTGGAAAATGCCCAGGCCGATGTAATAAGGACCAAGTACAATTACATTTTCCGATTGAAAATATTGGAATTCTACTTTGGTATCCCGATTGCATTAAACTAGTATCTTTGTGGCCGCTATGGCCATAATACTACATTTAGAAACAGCTACAACCAATTGCTCTGTGAGCATCTCAAGGGATGATGAAATCATTGTCCTAAAAGAAAACAATGCAGCGAGCTATTCGCACTCGGAACAATTACATGTATTTATAAAAGAAGCCTTGAAAGAGGCTTCTTTGTCATTTTCGGACCTCGATGCCGTTGCCATAAGCAAAGGTCCTGGTTCCTATACAGGACTCCGTATTGGGGTGTCGGCGGCAAAAGGAATCTGTTTTTCCTTGGACATTCCGTTGATTTCCATCCCAACTTTACAGAGCATGGCCAACCAAGTGGATTTAAAGCCTGGTGAATTGGTAATTCCGGTGCTCGATGCCAGACGTATGGAAGTGTATTCCTGTGTTTATGATAACAACTATCAAAAAATACGGGAGACTCGCGCAGAAGTGATCAATGAGGAATCCTTTGTTGAATATCTTGGTGAGAACAAGGTATATGTAATGGGGAGTGGCGCCGAAAAATGTAGGGGTGTTTTGCAACACCCCAATTTTATTTTCAATGAATCTGTTGTTCCTTCGGCCAAGGATATGGTTTCGATTGCTTTTGAAAAATATGAGTCAAAACAATTTGAGGATGTAGCCTATTTTGAACCTTATTACCTCAAAGATTTTGTCCTTCAGCAAAAAAAGAAGAAAAATTAATCTTCCATAGCTTTGTGCATCACCCGTTGTGGGAATGGAATCTCAATTCCCGCGGCATCAAAACGTAGTTTGGTTTGCTCTATCACATAAAAATGTGCAGGCCAAAAAACATCGGTATTGGCCCAAAAACGGAGCGTAAGGTTTACAGAACTATCACCCAATTCACCTACGTATACTTCGGGGGCAGGTTCTGTATTGATGCTGGGGTTTTCGGCACATATCTTTAAAAGAATTTCTTTGGCCTCTTTAATATTGGATCCATATCCAATCCCTACATCAAATTTATCCCTTCGGGTATTCTCCATATTATAATTGATCACATTTCCGTTGGAAAGCTGTCCATTTGGGATAATGGCAATTTGGTTGCCAAACGTGCTCAGTTTTGTATTGAAAATGGAGATTTCCTTTACGGTTCCGTCCACTCCTTGGGCTGAAATAAAATCCCCTACCTTAAAAGGTTTAAAGATTAAAATGAGTACCCCTCCGGCAAAATTGGCCAAGGAACCTTGTAGGGCCAAACCAATGGCAAGACCAGCGGCACCGACCAAGGCAACCAAGGATGAGGTTTTGACTCCCAATTGTGTGACCACTAAAACAAACACCAAAGCTTTAAGGATAACACTTATAAAACTCTGTAAAAATGATTCCAAGGTTTCATCGTAATCCTTCTTGGCAAAAAATCGGCGGACCATTTTATTGATCAATCGGATAACCCAAACACCCACAAAAAAAGTAATGATTGCAGTAATAAGATTGGGCAATACACTAAAGGACCATTCTACAGCTTGGTCTATGTAATCTTGATAATTTTCTAATTCTTCCATAATGGTTTTTAGTTTAAATAGCAACGTAATTAATATTCAAATGAAATAAAAAAAGGTTTTTAAATAAATGTTAGTCGGCTAGCTGTTTTAGAACTTCTTCAGCGTTTGATACGGGTAGTTTGCAGGCGCCTTCAATGCATACATAGGCAAGAGTTTTTCCAGGTACGTCCCTGTTTTTCAATAGTTCCAGGTTTCCATCCTTTTGGGAGCCCACCAAAATGCTATTGGGAACATAGGATTTGATGATTTCTTGTCCTATGGATTTGTAGTCTTTGCCAACTATGGCTATTTCGTAAAAGTTTTGGTTGAGGTACAGAACTAAATGCAACCAGTTGGAAAAGCTTTGTCCCCTTTCTTCAAAATCCTTTTGAACGTTTTTCAGCATTTGCTTCGAAGTCTCCCCATACCCTTCATCAAGAAAAAGTTTGTGAAACTTGAAAAGATTGATTGCCATCATGGAGTTTGAGGAGGAAATCACATTATCATCCATTTCTATTGTTCTTCTTATCAAGGATTTATCTTCGTCCGATGTGTAAAAAAACATGTTCGATGCTTCATCCCAAAAGTGTTTTTCGGAATAATCAAGTAGCTTTTTGGCCAAATCCAGCCATTTTTCATCGAAGGTGACTTCATAGAGCGAAAAGTAGGCGTCGATTACCGTGGCATAATCATCCAAAAATGCGTTGATAGTGCTTGAGCCGTTTTTATGGTTCCGATAAAGGGAACCATCATCTTTGATCATGTAACTTTCAATAAACTCGGCATTTTTTAATGCTAAACTTAAATATTCTTCGTTCCCTAGATAGCGATAGGCATCCACCAGCCCTTTCAACATCAATCCGTTCCATGAGGTTAAAATTTTATCATCCAGTCGTGGTTTAGCACGTTTGATCCTTGCTTTTTTGAGTAGGGCAAGGCTCTCGTTTATTTTGGTTTTTAATTCTGGAACTGTGATATTGAATTTTTCAGCTACCTCGATATCACTTTTGTCTCTAATCAAAACATAATTACCCTCTTCCCACAGTCCATAGGAATTAATATTAAAATAGGCTTGGAACACCTCATAATCATCACCCAATAATTGTATAAGTTCTTCTTTGGTCCAAACATAATAAGCACCTTCTTCAAGTTTTTGATTTTCGTCCAGACTATCCGCATCCAATGAGGAATAAAATCCACCGCTCTCATCCATAAGCTCTTCTTGGACAAAACTGATGGTTTGCTCCGCCACACTCTTATACAGCTCATTTTTGGTTACCGCGTAGGCTTTGGCATAAAGGCTTGTCAATTGTCCATTGTCGTACAACATTTTTTCAAAATGGGGTATGTGCCATTTGGTGTCCACTGCATATCGGGAAAATCCACCACCTACATGATCGTAAACACCCCCGTAGGCCATTCTGGTGAGTGTGGTGTCCACAAATTCCATAATCTCGGGTGCATCGGTCGCAGTGGCATAATGCAATAAAAAGTCCCAGTTGTTGGGCATCATAAATTTTGGAGCACGTTTGTGTCCGCCCAAAAAAGTATCAAAATATTGCTTCCAAGTATTCACTGAGGTATCCAATTGCGCTAAGGAATAAAGCTCACTATCCGTATCATTTTCCACCAAGTTGATGGCCTGGAGCCCGTTGGCCAGGTCGTTGGCATATTGGGTAATCTTTTGTTTGTCCTTTTTATAAAGGTCAGCCAGTTGCTCCAAGGATTTTATCCAGTTGTCCTTGGGAACATAGGTTGCGCCCCAAAAAGGTCTGCCATTTGGCAAGGCAACAATATTAAGGGGCCATCCGCCTTGACCAGAGATCATTTGAATGGCATCCATATAAATCTGGTCCACATCGGGACGTTCTTCTCGGTCAATTTTTATGTTGATAAAATTCTCGTTCATCAATTGGGCCACTTGCTCATCCTCAAAACATTCCTCTTCCATCACGTGGCACCAATGGCAGGCGGCATACCCAATACTAATAAGTAAAAGCTTGTCCTCTTTTTGAGCCCGTTCCAACACATCGGGGTGCCATGCTTCCCAATTTACGGGGTTGTGGGCGTGTTGTAGCAGATAAGGGCTGGTTTCATCTATTAGGGCATTGGTATATTCGTGGGTCACTTCTTTAGATTTTTGGTTGCAGCTTAGGACCGCTACGGCAATTAATAAATAGAAAAGCACTTTTTTCATTAGGAGAGCATTTTTGCGCATAAAAAAATGCGTCCATTATTGGACGCATCTTCATTTCATTAATTTTTTAATGAACTTCAAAGGTAATCTTTACGTTCACCCTGTAGTCGTCAATCTTTCCATCTTTTACCGTGGCGCTTTGCTCGTTGATATAGATGGAACGAATGTTTTTAACGGATTTTGAGGCTTGCTCCAACGCTTTGTTGGTTGCATCTTCCCAGCTTTTGCCGGAATTCGCCAATACTTCAATAACTTTTAAAACTGCCATGGTCAATGTTTTTGTGATTCCTTTCAATTTAACAAATTTTGATGGGAATTCGGCAGTAAAACAGCGTTAATTATCCGTTTAGAGCAACTACTTCCTTGATTTTTTCGCCCATCATGTTCTTAAGCATGGTCTCAATGCCATTTTTTAAGGTGAAAGTGGACGATGGACAGCCACTGCAAGCTCCTTGAAGGATAACGCTCACTGTTCCGCTTTCCTCTTCATAAGATTGAAATAGAATGTTTCCTCCATCTCCGGCAACGGCTGGCTTTACATATTCTTCCAAAATGTCAATAATCTGAAGAGATGTGTCATCGTAATCCGTGCCAGTGGTTTTCTGCTCTATAATTTCTTTGCTTTTTTGTATGGCTTCCGCTGTCACAACATCTTTTCCGTCAGCCAAATAATCCCTGATGAATTCACGCAGTTGCATGTTGATTTCTTCCCAATCAACAACCTCGTATTTGGTGACGGAAACATAGTTTTCGTCCATAAAAACCTCTTTTACAAAGGGTAGGTGAAAGAGCTCAATGGCCAAGGGCGAATCTTTGGCTTCGTCAATATTTTTGAACTCATAGGTGTTGGGAACGATTTTTTTGTTCGAAACGAATTTCATTACCGCAGGATTGGGGGTCACCTCTGCATATACCGTAATGGGTTGCTTCTTTTTAATGTCGGTCTCATTTACAATTGGTTCCCCAGCGTTGAGGTATTCGACCAATTGCTGGGCGACCTCGTCTTTTACATCATCCCACTCAACAATATCAAAACGTTCCAAGGCCACAAAATTACTGGCAATGTAAACGGTTTTAACAAAAGGAAGGTAGAAAAGTTGTTGCGCCAAAGGGGACTCTTTGGCCTCATCTATGTTTTTATACTCGTAGTTGCCCTTTGCCAAAAAATGGTTAGCCTCAAACTTGATTATCTTGGCATTGTTGGTGGGAACAACCGTAATATTGTATTCTTTCATCTTGAATCTTTGGTACAAAAATACCAATAGTTAAGATGTGTAGCAAAATATTATAATAATGTGTGATGCATACCGTTATCTAATTGTTTTATTGCATTAAACAACCATTTAGCCCCTACCGTCACATGAGACGTATCTTAACCTCAATTATCATAACCCTGCTTTTTGGGTCCATGGCCAAGGCACAGGAAGGCATTCCGGTGTATTTTGATTACTTAGCGGACAATTATTACTTGGTCTACCCATCCATGGCAGGAATTGCCGATGGTACCAAAATTCGTCTAACGGCGAGGAAACAATGGTTCAATGTGGATGAGGCACCCAGCTTGCAAACCTTGAACATTAATTCCAGGGTTGGTGAGCGTAGTGGAATAGGGGGCATACTTTTTAACGATTCCAATGGCTACCACTCACAAACAGGTTTTAAAGCAACCTATGCGCACCATTTACAATTGGGAGGTGACTTTAGAACGCTTAACCAATTATCTTTTGGCTTAAGTGCAGGTGTTATTTTAAGCAGTTTGGATGAAAGCGAATTTAGGTCTGTAATTCCAGACCCTGTGGTTACGGGAGTAAAGAATACTACGAGCTATTTTAATGTAGACCTTGGAGTTTCTTATAACTTATTTGAATTCTATGCTCACGCAGCTATACTAAATGTTTTGGGTAGTGGGCGCGATTTATACACGGCAGCTGAGTTTGATAACTTAAGACGTTATTTGTTCTCCGTAGGATATGTTTTTGGTAGGGAAACGCGAATAGAGCCGTCCATTTTGTTCCAGATGACGGATTTTACCAAAGAAAAGACCGTGGACCTAAATGCAAAAGTATACCGCGATGTGAGTTTCGGTACCGTATGGGCCGGATTGTCATACCGACGTAGTTTTGATGGTGCCCAATTTCAATCCAACGGAAATTTTGGGGAACAACGTTTACAATTGTTCACACCAATTATTGGGGTGAATGTGAACAGGTTCATGTTCTCTTACAATTATTCTTATCAATCCGGGGATATACGTTTTGATAATGGTGGTTTTCATCAAATTACCTTGGGTTATGAATTTGGACAGAGCGATGATGGCAAACGTTACGATTGTTATTGCCCAGCTGCAAATAATTAAAAACGGCCTATCAATTAAGATAGACCGTTCGGACTTGATCGTTCAACAATAAATCTAATCCCAAGTATAATTTTTCTTTGAAGCTTGGGCCTTTATGGCCGATAGCATTGCATTTTCGAGCTCTCCTATTTCTTCTTTTTTATGCTCGGCAATATAAACTTCGCGTTTGGCATTGAGCTCTTGTATCTTCTTTTGGATTTCTTGACGCTCCATTTTCTTTTCGTTTATGTAGGCCTTGATCTCACTTTTGGATTTTCCTTGAAGTTCCTCGGGTAGTTCTTTTTCCTTCAATTCTGAAATAATGGACTCGTCGTCCTCTGCAGCATCCACTAAATCCCATTGAGAGTTTTTGTACAATCGGGAGCTTTTGCTAACGGCACGTTTTACGGCTACAACCTCTTCCAGTTCGGCGGCATTGGCATCCTGCATGGATTGAAGCTCTTTCTTTTGCCTTCCAATGGAACCATAAGAGATATAAGTGTTGTTCAATTTGGAGTTCAATTGGATAATGATATCGTCATAGGGTGTGCTTATATGAACCACTTGCCTGTTATGATCAATGGCCATGTATTCTCCCCCTGTTAGCTTGGCTCCATTTTTCCACATCGTAGAAATTCCTTGCTCGTAATTGCCGCAAAAAATGGTGTTTACGATTACATCTTTTTCTTGTGCATTGATGGCGGCATCTTTATAATTTAATTTTCCTTGAGTGAAAGGTTCATTGCCTGCGATAAAAATCATTTTAAGGTCATCGGCATTTTTTCCCCAATCCAATTGTTTTAAGGAAGTGTGGATTACTTGTCCGCAATATTCTTCACCGCCATTGGTAGTCAAGGAAAAAAGTTTCTCAGAAATCTCATCCAAGTCATTACTGAAACCTAAAACCTGTCTAATATACCCTTCCTGTGATGAAAGGTTGTCGTTCCCATACTCATAAAGTGCAATTTGAAGGGAAGGTCGAACATTGGTGCCACATTTTGCATGGGTAAATTCGTTTACAATATCCCACAATTGAGCTTTGGCCTGATTGATTAGACCGTCCATGCTGTTGCTGGTGTCCAATAAAAGGGCAATTTTAACGTATTGCTCTGCTGGTTTCTTGCTGGCATAAGGGGTTGTTAATGTTGTTCTCTCTCTGGTTTGGGCCTTTAGGTTACAACCATAGCTTGTGCCGGTCATAAAAAGCAATAGTGCTGAGCCCAAAATGTAATTCATATGTTTCATGATGCAATAATTTTTAATGTTGAGGTAAATGTATTGGCAACTTTTATCAATAAAAATCTAGAATGAGCAACACTGCCCTTTAAGTGAGTGACCTAGTCATATGACTTCGTAAGGAGTCACAATCGTGGTGTTTTTCAGCCTAAATAGGCAATGCCCTATTTTTTAAAATGCTTGGGAAGCAGTATGTTTACCTAAGTTATGATTCACAAGGCCTACATAATAATATTGGTATTGATGACCTCTCTGAGTACTTGGGCACAAGTTGGAAATGTGCAAGGTCAGATGGAAATCAGGGGTTCTGTTAAGGGAAAGGAAAACTATGTTCCTATTTCGGGGGTTCAGGTTTCTACCGATAAGGGACAATTCACAAGAACCAATGGTTTGGGAGAGTTTACCATCAAGGCATCCATTGGTGATATACTAATTGTTGAGGGGCCGGAACTGAAAACGGTTCGTTACCGAATCAAGTCAGGTGAGGATGTAGATGTTTTGGTTGAGGGCTATGGTAGTGCTAGGTCTGTACAAACGCAGAAGCGTGAAGCTTCCAGTTCAAGAAGTGCCCTTATGGATCACCAGCGCTTTTTGGATTCGGCCAACTTTTATAAAAAATCGGATTTCGAGAAAAGCATTGATTTTATTGCCCGTTCCGTGGAGCTTCTTGGCAGTGCGGGAAACAAACGGGAACTTTCTTCTTCGCTACGTGTGTTGGGTGAAATCTACATGTTTCACAATCAGTACGATTTAGCCATTACAAATTTCAAGGATGCTTTGGCCGCTCAAGAATCCAACAGAACCAAATTGTTGTTGGGTAAAACTTATGTGCTGAATGGTAATTATGAGAGCGCGATTTCCATTTTGGAACCATTGGTTCGGGTAAAAAACATGGTTCCATACCAAAGGATAGAGCTTTACGAAACATTGGGCGATGCCAATATGGAATTGTCCAACCTTAAAGAAGCACAAGATTATTATCAAGAAGGGCTTCTTATTGCAGAAAAAAATCAGATTTCGCCAAAAGAAATAGATTTGAGCTCTAAAATAGCTGATGCCTTTGCTAGTGAGGACCGGGTAATTGAGGCGGAAGGTTTTTATCAAAACTCTTTGAATCTTTCCAAAAAAGTTGCACCAGAAAGATTGATTCAGGAAAGTGAAAAGGTTGCGGATTTTTACAATCAAAAAAATCGCTATGATGATGAAATTCAACTGCGGAAAAAAAACCTGGACGAACTGCAGCAGTTACCGAAGTCTGCCGCTTCAACAGGGCAGGGAATCTCTACAAGGGATACGGTAACCTCACAGCGCATCAACTATAAAATTGCAAATGCCTATATCGCCCAAGATAAATTGGACGAAGCCATACCATATCTCGAAAAAAGTATTGTAGAGGCAGATAAAGATGATGATTTGGTGGTTCAAAAGGATGCGACCCGAAAATTATCTGAAGTGTATCGTTATAAGGGCGATTATACCAAAGCCTTGGAGTCCTACCAAGATTATGTGGCCGTTGTGGATAGTTTGTATGTGCGAAAAGAGCAAGAAATATCAAGAGCGGCCCGTTTTAATCGTGAGATAGCAAACACCCAAAACCGTATCTCCAGTTTAGAGCAAGAACGGGAACTGAGTCAAAGCAAATACAGCTTGGCGGTAACCGAACAACAGTTGTATGAAGAGACCAGCAAGCGTCAAAAATGGATAATCTATTCGCTCATTTTTGGTATCGCATTGATGGCCCTAACTGCATTTCTGTATTATCGAAGTAATAAACAGCAAAAACTGGCCAACAATCTTTTGGCATTGAAGTCGCTTCGCACCCAAATGAACCCTCATTTTATATTTAATGCCCTCAATTCAGTGAACAATTACATCGCCAAGAGCGATGAGCGCAGTGCTAACCGCTTTTTGAGTGAGTTCTCGGTGTTGATGCGCAGTGTGCTCGAGAATTCCGAAGAGGACTTTATTCCATTGGCCAAAGAATTGGAACTGTTGGAACTCTACGTTAAACTGGAGCATTCCAGATTCTCAGATAAGTTTGACTATGAAATCGAGGTGGATAAAAAAATAGATGTCGATGCCTTCCAAATCCCGCCGATGCTGCTTCAACCTTATATTGAAAATGCTATATGGCACGGACTCCGTTACAAGGAAGGAAAGGGATTTTTAAAAATAAAGGTCTGGCAAATGACTAACGATATGCTTGAAATCTGTATTGAGGACAATGGTATTGGAAGGAAAAAATCAGCAGAATTGAAAACCACAAATCAGCGTAAACAAAAATCCAAGGGAATGGGCAATATTCAAAAGCGAATCCAGATTTTGAACGATATGTACAAGAATAGAGTGGAAGTATCGATTGTTGATCTGAATGAGGATAAAACAGGAACCAAAGTATCCCTAAAACTTAAAAAATAGTGATGGAACTAAAAGCAGTCATTGTGGAAGATGAAGCCAATAGTCGGGAAATCCTTCGGAACTATTTGGGCAAATATTGTGAAAACATCACTTTACTTGGTGAAGGAGCAACTATTGAAGAGGGTTTGAAAGAAATCAAAAAGCATCAACCGGATTTGGTGTTTTTGGATGTGGAAATGCCTTTTGGCAATGCTTTTGACCTGTTGGATAAAATACCGGACCGAACTTTCGAAACCATATTTGTCACCGCTTATAATCAATATGCGATGGATGCCTTGAACCATCACGCTGCCTATTATTTGATGAAACCCATCAATATTGATGAATTGATCAAGGCTGTGGATTATGTGCGGGCCATCAAGGAAAAAGAAAATGCTCTAGAAGGGCAAGTGCTCCAAGCCAAACATGTTGGTGCAGAAGGAAAAATAACCCTGCCGCAACAAGATGGTTTCCAAGTGTTGGATGTATCGGATATTTATTTCTGCAAAGCAGATGACAACTACACGGAAATCTATTTGGAAAAGAAAAAAATAGTAGTGAGCAAAACCTTAAAATATTTTGAGGAAGCCTTACAACCCTATTCCTTTACCCGTATCCATAAATCCTATTTGGTAAACGTGGCCGAAGTGGTAAAGTATAAAAAAGGGAAGGGTGGCAGCGTGGTGCTGTCCAACGGCAAGGAACTTTCGGTATCCGCCTCCAAAAAAGCCGATTTATTATCGTATTTTAAATAAATTGTCACATCGACCAAGGTCGAGGACACTATTACAAAATCTCAAAACACATCAGAATGATTATCAAACCCGTGAGGGGAAAATCCCCAGAAATAGGAAACGATTGTTTTATCGCTGAAAACGCCACTATTGTGGGCGAGGTGAGTATGGGCGACCAATGCAGTGTTTGGTTCAATGCCGTAATTAGGGGCGACGTCCATTTTATAAAAATGGGTAATAAGGTCAATGTGCAGGACGGCGCTGTTATTCATTGTACGTATGAAAAATCCCCGACCACCATTGGAAATAACGTTTCCATTGGTCATAATGCCATAGTACACGGCTGTACCATCAAAGACAATGTGTTGGTGGGTATGGGCAGCATTGTTATGGACGACTGTGTGGTGGAAAGTAATTCGATTATCGCTGCAGGTGCTGTGGTTACCAAAGGTACCCACGTAAAATCAGGAAGTATTTATGCGGGAATGCCCGCTAAAAAAATAAAGGACATCAGCCCCGAACTTTCCTCTGGCGAAATAGATAGGATTGCCAACAACTATGTAAAGTATTCCAGCTGGTTCAAGGAGGAGTAAGCAAACAAATTATCCTTATTTTTGTCCCACTCAAAAAATCTCGACAACTATGAACGCATATATTTTTCCAGGACAAGGAGCTCAATTTGTAGGTATGGGCTTGGACCTGTACGAAAACCATTCCGAAGCACAGGAACTTTTTGAAAGAGCCAACGAAATTCTTGGGTTTTCCATAACCGATATCATGTTCGAAGGAACCGCCGAAGATCTAAAGCAGACCAAGGTAACCCAGCCAGCTATCTTCTTGCACTCTGTAGTTTTAAGCAAGGTGTTGGGCGATACGTTTAAGCCCGATATGGTTGCAGGCCACTCTTTGGGTGAATTCTCTGCATTGGTAGCTAACGGTACTCTAAATTTTGAAGATGGTTTGAAATTGGTTTCGCAACGTGCTCTTGCCATGCAGAAAGCTTGTGAAATTCAGCCCAGTACTATGGCTGCTGTTTTGGGCTTGGAAGATGATGTAGTCGAAAAAATCTGTGCCGAGGTTGAAGGAATTGTGGTACCTGCCAACTATAACTGTCCTGGGCAATTAGTAATTTCCGGAGAGGTTGATGCCGTTAACATAGCCTGTGAAAAAATGAAGGAAGCCGGAGCCAGAAGAGCATTATTGCTGCCCGTTGGAGGGGCTTTCCATTCTCCATTGATGGAGCCCGCAAGAGAGGAATTGGCCGCTGCTATAGAATCCACTGAATTTAAGACGCCGGGCTGTCCTATTTATCAAAATGTGACCACTACAGCGGTATCCGATGCAGAGGAAATCAAAAAGAACTTGATACTACAATTAACAGCCCCCGTAAAGTGGACGCAAAGCGTACAGCAAATGGTAAAAGACGGGGCAACATCCTTTGTGGAAGTGGGGCCAGGAAAGGTATTGCAAGGTTTGGTGAAAAAAATCCACCGCGAGGCTGAAACCAGTTCTGCTGCAGTTTCTTAAGTAAGGAAAACAGTTCATCCGAATAAATAGAGATTTAAACTAAATAGGCAAGGATGTTCCTTGCCTTTTTTGTAATATTGGTAGTTCCCAAGTCACCTACTTAAGCATTGCGTTTAACCCAACTGAAACTGATTGTATTGGTGATGTCGACCTTATTTAAAAATCCCTCAAATCGAACGCAGACCACTTTGGGTCGCGCATACATTTTCTTTGTTCTTTTTTTCCTTTTTGGGATTGGATTAGGGTTTGGGCAGGTGGTTGTCTCGATAGACGACCCTGCTCCCGTAGCGGAGGGGGATGCGCTCACCGCGACGTTGACCTTCACTGTGAGTCTTGACGTTGCGGACCCGTTGAACGATACCACCGTCAACTACACCATAAGCGGCGGAAACGAGGACGGCACCACGACGGATATTGTCATCCCCGCGAACAGCAC
>NHBR02000118.1 GCA_002167435.2 Allomuricauda sp. TMED12 | reverse complement strand
TGAGGGTCTTCATCAATTAAGCTTGTCAACACATTAAGGCTATTAAACAAAAAATGGGGATCCAACTGGTTTTTTAGTGCATCGAACCTGGCCGATGCCGAACCCGCAATTATCTTTTGTTCCTTTACTTGCTTCTCTTTGTAAAATTTGTAATAGTAGGCTGCATAGAACAGAATCGCAACCACCATCGCAATTAAAAAAGAGATGTAATACTCCCGCGGAGTTTCATCGGAAAGAAAAGTACCAAAGCTAACTTTATAGATCAATACCCTTAGAACCAAACGGGCCAAAAAGATACCGATAATGGATGCCACAATATTTCCAACGATTCCATAACCAATGTATTTGCGGGTAAACAGCTCTTTGTCATACTTTCGCATAAGTATAATAAAAGAAGCAGCATTGCAGAGGTAGATAATCGTGGAAAATATGATAGTTTCCCAAAAATCTTTGGCCAATTCCTGAAAGGTGAATTCCCAACCATTAACAAAGTAGATAATAAGGGACACAATAAAAATAGCCACCCCAATCAACAATGCCTTTAAAATTTCCTTTATTAAAAGTTTCATTTTTTTCTATTTCCCACAGTTTGCCAAAACTTCTTCGGCTCTTTCTTTTCCCCAAGATGGATAAAATGGTGTTTCGGATTTAAAGGTAGCAAAAAGTTCCAAGGCCCTTTCCACATCTTCACAATACGGTGTGGTATCCTTTCCAAAATAACGTGCTGAGCCCATATCCCATTCTGCCTTTGAGAACACTACACGAGGATTGTTCGGGGCAAGCTCCATTGCCTTTTGATAAAGTTGTGCGTTTTTTTGGGACAGGGTCATTCCGTAGGTAGCCCCATCAAAAGCAATCCATGCCGTATTGATGAGTGCTTCCTGTACCAAAAGTTCTGGATTATTAGGAGATATGGCTTTGGCAACATCCAAAAACTCCTTGGCTCTTTCCAACTGTTTGCTCAATTTTTCCTCATCCTTTTCTCCAAAAGATATTACCGTGTTTATTTGGGAAACATAATAATAGGGCAACCATTTACCGGGTTCCGCCGTGGCTATACGTTCAAACATATTGGATGCCTCCGTTGCTTTTTGGTTCTGCCATAACTCAAAAGCCTTTTCCATTCCTTTGGAATAGCGGTCTTGTGCATTGACCAATGTAGCTCCTAAAAGTACAATTGATAAAATCAGTTTTTTCATGACTTTTGTTTTTATTCCTGAACTTTATTCAAGATGGATTATTGATATCGTAAAGATGAATTGAGAACCGCGTTTTTAAAAAGAAGGATTACCCAACTGTAAATATTCAGGGATGGATTGTAGTGTATATCCAGAATACCCTTAAAATTAGGTAAGAGGAAAACTTGATTGAAGATTGATATGAATATTTATTTCCCAGCAAATATCAACCAGAAGGTTTATGTAAATACGATTTCCGCAATCTTACTATTACAACAATGGAAGTACAAGACTTGATTCCGTAGGAAAATCATCTCGATTTGTGCTCTTTCCTAAAATAACATCCATTTTCAAGTTACTCATTTACAGATTTTTATTATATTTATAATAGCTGGTGTATCAAAAATAATCCCGCTTACATTCTGGCATTTATTCCAATTAAAAAGACCTCTACTTGCGACTGAATTTTGTGTCTGAGGATTAATAGAGCAAGTTGTATTCCCAAATTACCGGACAATTTTTTTAAGCCAACTATCTTAATCATCAACCCAGGTACCTATTGCCTTGGTATTAAGTATTCCTACTCATAAATTCCGGTCATTCATTGATCGAGGTTTTAATTATAAATAATTAACTCTAATCCTAAAAACAATGAAAAAAATCATTCTTCTATGTACCATGGCGGCACTTGCATTAAGTGCTTGCCAACAAGGACCTGTAAGGTATACGCAGGACTCCCCAGAAATTGATACGGTTAAAAAATTGATGTCGAATTACAACAGTAAAACATTCGATACAAGCATGTATGCCGATACTTCAAAAACCTTTTACAACACAAGCAAAAACCCAATGTCTGCTAGTGAAGCAATGGATTACCATAAACAAACGGATATAAACTATGCATCCAGGGGCTTTAAGAACGAGAACCAAGAATATGAAATGGTTTTGACCGATGATGGGGAGACTTGGGTGAATTGCTGGCTGGAATGGAACGGCACCTTGGCAGCCAACAATAAAGAAATAGATATCCCCATACATCTCACCTATCAATTTGTGGATGGTAAAATTGTACGGGAATATGGTTATTGGGACGCGTCGGAAATTGTAATGGAACTCCAGAAAATTGAAGCGGAAGCTAAAATGGCCGAAGAAGAAATGGAACCAATGGATTAAGTTTTATCCATACCAAAACTTTTCTCTATAACAGGCCCTGATCAGGGCCTGTTCTATTTTTTGGGCGCTTTGTTCCATAAAAACCGAAGTCCCGAGGATTGATATTTATTATCTTTACCTTTTTCATATTCTAAAGGTCAAACCCTCTATCAACATGTATATTCCACCACATTACAACAATCAAGATATTGATGAAATAAAGGACTTTTTAAGGCAAAACAGTTTTGGTATCCTGATTAATATTGTGGACCATAAGCCTTGGGGCACCCATATTCCTTTGGAATTGGAAACTGATGAGAATGGTAAGGATATTTTAGTGGGACATATTGCAAAAGCTAACCCGCAACGGAAAAACTTTACTAATGAAGCTGAAGTTCTCTGTATTTTTAACGGTCCTCATGCCTATGTTTCATCTTCATGGTACAAAGAGGAAGAGGTACCTACTTGGAACTATATTGCTGTTCATGTGTATGGCACTTTAAGGGTTTTGACCGAGCAAGAAACCATGCAATCCATGCACCGATTGGTGGATAAATATGAGAAAAACTCTAAACAACCGATTTCCCTTAAAAATCTGTCTCCGAAGACACTTCGTCAGGTAAAAGGTGTGGTAGGATTTCAAGTGCAAGTATCGGATATACAGGCTACCTACAAACTATCTCAAACGCGGGCAGATGACCACCATAAAATAATCTCGGAACTTGAGGAACGCCCAGACTCGGGAAGTCAAAGTATTGCAAAGCACATGAAAAACTAAAGTCCTAACTATTCTATATCTTGAAAAATGGCATCTGCCCAATTGGAGTACCTTGGGTTTTCAACATGCATAATCCAAATTTCATCTTGGTATTTCCCCTTCATTCGAGATTTATAAGCAGCATATGCCCTATCATTCTCTTCATATTTGGCCAAATAAACATAGTTGAGGCCATTGTCCGGATTCTTGAAATATTGTGCATCCAACCCTTGACTTTTTAGCTCCTGCATAAAGTTTTTAAGGTAAATCTCATTTTTGAACACATTGGCCACAATATAGTGTCCTTGTCCAACACCTTCTAGATTGATAAACTTTTCTATAGGTTTGAAATCGCCACCATTAAAAGGTCCCTCACTTTTCGTCTCCGTTTGTTTACTTACCGGTTTGGTGTTTTGGGCCAAAGCTGCAGTTGTTGAAGCCTCAATTGCATTATAAACGGAGTCCAAATCCTTATTGTCCGCCAAGTACAATTTTTGGGCATTCTTCTCAATATCGGGAATCTTGTTTCCGTTGTGCCTTTTCACGATTCGCATAACCATCTCAAAGCGTTTTTCCATTTCCTGCTCTCTACTTTGCTTCATGGAATCCATTTTGTAAAGCAGATCATCAATTACAGCATAACTGTCTTCTTGTTGCTCCTGTAATTGCGTTATACGTTCCTCCCAATAGGCTCTATCCTCCTTGTTGTAGGGTCGCAATGTGGTTTCTACATCCAACTTACTTTTTTGCTTCGTTTTCCCAGCTTCATCACTTGCATCGGCAACAGCAGAATTTTCGATCTTCTTTTTCTCTTCCTCTTCATTAGAAACAAATGTGTTTTTGGAAAGATTGGGAACAAAAGAATAGGCTATTGAAATTTCGTGGGTAACCCCTAGATTGGCAATACTATTGCTAAGGCTTTTTTCAAAATTATATCCAAAGGACAGCCTTTGGTTCAAGTTAAACCCAGTGCCCGCAGATGCTCCATAAAATTGATCGTAGCCACCTTGAATCCAACCTAATTTAGGAAGATCCAAAATGATACCTCCTCCAAAAACAGGATCTTCATTTCCTTCAAAACGAGCACGTGCCAAAGGCATCAGCCTGCCATCTTCAAAAATACCTCTTCCATTTTCGAACTCGTGTGCAAACTGAATGTGACCAGAAAAAGTCTTTTGGTTTAGATTTGTCAAAGACTTTCCTGTTTTTAAATTATAATCCACCAAATTTTGGGCAAAGACACCAAAATCAAACTTGCCCAAACTAAGATTTAGGCCCGGTTGAAATGATATCACGGAACTTTCTTCGATCTCACTCAATGTAGGGTCACTTCCTTCCACAGCCACCGCCCTGCTTGGGTCATAACTGCTTACATAATATGGGATGTTCACACCGAAGGTCAAGCTACTTTCCTCTCCGAGTTGAATGCCGTGGGAATAGTTGGCCATAACACCTAAGTTTGATATCACGCCTGCGCTTTGGTTATAAAGACTTAGTCCAAGCCCTACCCTATCGTTTAACCTACCGCTGTAACTCAAAAAGTAATTTTGTCGGTTGTTGTTAAAATCCGCGCTTTGACTCCGATGAAAAAAGTTGATATAGGATTTGTCCTCCCGTATGGAAGAAAAAGTGGGGTTGATCAAAAAACGATTGAACTTCAACAAATTTTGAAATGGGACATCGTAGCTTACATAAGGATTATTTTCTTCTTGGGCCTGCAAAGGCAGACCTAGAAATAAAACAATCAAAAGCGCAAAAAGGTAACGCTCAAATTGGGACGGAAATATAAATTGGGGAAACGGGGGTAGTTTTATCTCCATAGCCGATTGGGATTTGTAGGTTAATATTCCTGATTGGGTCAGGTTGATATGTTTTTAATAGTCTCATCAGCAAGATTTGGGAACTTGTAAGAATTTTATGACTAATTATAATGTAAATCTACATATTTAATCGCCCAACTGGTAATTTTTTCGTTGAACGGTTCCACAAATTGACGGATAAGTAATTACAATCCATAGAAATTGGGTTTCAGTTTATACAATGTTCCAGGATTCGATTTATTTTTGACAATGAATCCTTGAAAATTTCCCTGAATGAACAAACCATTTACCATTGTCCCCTATTCTGAAGCTTTTAAAGATGCATTTAGGTCACTGAACGAGGAATGGATTACCAAATATTTCAAAATGGAAGAAATGGATCGCATTACGCTGCACCATCCTAAAGAATACATTTTGGATAAAGGAGGTTATATAGCCGTTGCGCTGCTAGATGGAAATCCGGTGGGCGTATGCGCTCTTATTCCCTGCCAGTATGATGGTTTTGATTTTGAACTTTCAAAAATGGGAGTCTCTCCCAAAGCACAGGGTAAAGGTGTAGGCAAATTGTTGGGGCAACACATTATTGATCGAGCAAAGCAGTTGGGTGCAAAGAAAATCTTTTTGGAAAGTAACAGAAAGTTAGCTCCCGCCCTCTCCTTGTACAACAAACTGGGATTTAAGGAAATAACCAAAATTGCTTCGCCCTATGCACGCAGTGACATTCAAATGGAGCTGACTCTTACCGACTTTTAAGGTTCATTTATACATAATTTTATACCAACCCTACTGTTTTTATAGGTTTAACAACACTTTTGTTTCATAAGAAACTAAAAATGAGTATCTTATATACGAAACCTTAAACTTCATCGCCATGGGTTCGATTAAAAATCTCAATAAATGGGCCAATGCCCATACATACCTTTTTTTGGATTTGATACGAATTATGCTCGGCGTGGTACTTTTTGTCAAAGGAATTGAGTTCATGTCCAATCATCTGGAAATGGAAAAAATGGCACGTCCGTTTCAAAACATACCTGGAGGTATGCTAATTCTACACTATATTGTTCCTGCACATTTTGTTGGAGGTATTCTTATAGTGGTAGGTCTTCTTACTAGGTGGGCTGCCATTGCCCAACTACCTATTCTTTTCGGAGCAATACTCACTAATTTTTTAGGGAGCATGAACACCAACAACCTAATTTTGGCCATTGTTGTTTTAATTTTATGCCTCTTTTTTATTGTTTACGGCTCGGGCAAACACTCTGTGGATTACTATCTCAAAATGCAGCAATAGATCATAGATTATCCAACTGATTACTTTTCCCATCAGAGCTAATCGTCCAGAAAAATCCAACGAAGAAAAAACTATCCGCGGGTGGTGTAATTGCCCTTCTATCATATACCCCATCTCCATTTGGAGTATTTGCATATTGATAATCACTCACGTTATTGATACCCAAAAGATTGCTCACGGAGAAATATAAAATCTTTTGTTGGTCGATAAGATAGGCCCAGTTGAAACTAAGGTTGTTGTAAGATTTTGTTCTTTCCTGCATAAAACCCAATGCATTAGGGTTGTGATATGGTCTGCCAGAGCCATAAGAATAAGAGAGACCCACTTGCGACCTTAGCTTGTCCACCCAATATTTGGTGACCAAAGAAACGTTGTGCTTTGGGGCAAAATTTGGAGTTGCTTTTTGTGGAAAGTTTTGATAGTCACGTTCCGTATCCAAAAAGGAATAGGAAAACCAGTAATCCAGATTTTCGATGCTCTTGCTATCTCTCCAAAATAGATCAATGCCTTTGGCGTACCCACCTCCAAAGTTGTTATAGTCAGCATTGAACTGCGGTACCTCTGTGTCGTATTTCACCAAACGGTCATAATCCTTATAATAAAGTTCTGTCCTAAAGGTTTTCCCATTGTTGATATATTGATAGTTGAGAATATAGTGCGATGCTTTTTCCATTTGTAAATCTTGGTCAAACTTAACCACTTCGGTTAGTGGTCGCTGAAAAAAATCTCCATATGCCAATGAAAACTGTCCGTCCTCTCCCGGTTTATAGGCCAATGACACTCTTGGCGATACTTTAAATTCATCCAAAAGGCTACTTTGGGTTCCCCGAACACCCAACTTCATCGCAAACTTATTGCTCAAGAAAATATCGGATTCCACGAAAGCGGCCCACAGACCATCATTATATCCACTGTAAAATTCATCATTGTTTAAATCCGTATAGGTTTCATCATACTTGGTATTAAAATATTCGGTGCCGAAGCTTAAGTCGAATCGATTACTAAAGTTTTTTCTTGCCTTTACCTTTATATGTGATGATGTTTCTTTGGCATCCACTCTATTTTCTTGTATACCTATATCATTGGTATCCCAAGCAATGGAAGCTCCAGAGGTAAGACTCCAATCATTTTCAAAATAGTATTTGTAAGACGAGTTGAAGTACAGATTATTGTTTTTCAAACGGAATCGGATATAATCATCAAAATTGATGTCCTCTTGATCAATATCTAAATTGGCATGGTTAAAACCTGTGTAGAGTTTAAACATGCTCTTCTCGCCTTTACTTCTAAAAACAGTTTCGCCCGAAATGGATTCATAGGGACTGTTCCAACGAACGCCTTGGGTCGAAGGTATCAAAGCTTCGTATGGGGCAAGGTTCATATAAGAGGTATTGATACTCAACGATCGGTCGCCCCAAATCTCTGTATGGCCCAATCCACCACCTACCGACATTATGGAAATGTCTGTTTTCTCCTGAAGGGGAACATCCGTAGTGTTCAATAAAAGTACGCTGGACAGCGCTTGGCCGTATTCCGCTGAATACCCTCCTGTACTAAAGGAAATTCCCTTGAAAAGAAACGGTGAGAACCTCCCACGTGTCGGCGTATTGTTGGCAGTTGCATTAAAAGGCTGAAAAACCCGAAGCCCGTCTATAAAAACCTGTGTTTCACCTGCCGTACCTCCTCGTACAAATAACCGTCCATCCTCGTTTACGGTTGTAGTTCCCGGCAACGTTTGCAAGGCAGCCACAAAATCACCCGCAGCACCGGCCGTGGTAACAATATCCAAAGGTTTCAATACCGATACTTTGGAGTTATCGCCAGCTTCAAAAGTTCCTGCGGTTAAAGTAACCCCTGTTAACGAGTTGACCGATTCCACCAACTTTATGTGCAAATCCCTGAAATAGGAAACGTCGCCAGCTTCATAATGCGACTCATAGGACAACATGGAAACGACCAATGTCTGAAGTCCTTCCTCGGTGGTCTCAAAACTAAAGTTTCCATTCTCATCCGACGATGCGCCGTCGTATGTGCCTTCCAAATAAATGTTGGCGCCTGTAATTGGATTATTTTTAGCGTCCGTTACTTTTCCCATTATGGTCTGCTGGGAAAAAACAGCTCCCGTATATAATAAAAAGGTGACTAGATTGATGATGATTTTCATGACTCTTCGTTTTTGATGACACAAAATTGGGTCTACTTGCTTTGCCATACCAAAAGGAAATACCCAATTGTGGTTTTTTAAAGATGAATTGAAACCCCATGTTCACTATCACAATTCACACCCAAAAATCAACATTTGAGTAAGTTGAAATTTTTAAAAAGAGGCTTCTATCTGAAATTTGGGACATACAAAACATCAAAAACAAACATTATGAAAACTGTAACACTAGCCTTAAGCTTCTTCTTTGTGAGTCTAATAGCAATGGCACAACAAAAAACCGGCGTCGACATTACTATTACTATCGACAACATAACCAGTAATGAAGGAAAAGTGCTCGCGGGACTGCACACCGCCGAAACCTTTATGAAAGGACCTGGCATTCAAAATCTTCAGAGTACCATTGAAGATGGAAAAGTTATACTGAAGTTTACCGAAGTAGCACCGGGAGATTATGCCATTATGGCCTTGCACGATGCGAACGAAAACAACCGAATGGATTATGAAGCCAATGGAATGCCCAAAGAAAGTTATGGAATGTCCGGAAACGACATGACCATGGGTCCTCCAAGTTTTGACAGTGCCCAATTTCAAGTAAAAGGAGAAGACTTGGAAATCACCATCAGGTTTTAACCAAAAAATATCATCAATCATCAAATAGCCTGCTCAATGCAGGCTATTTATTTTTATACATGCTGCACATAGAGGATTCTGTTCTTTCTATAGATTTACCTGATAGTTTTTTATACATTTATGCCCTAAACTTATGCTTGAATGACTATTACCCAGCTACAATATGTATTGGCCGTAGCGGAGCACAAAAACTTTACCCTAGCCGCAGAGAAGAGTTTTGTTACACAACCTACCTTGAGCATGCAGGTTCAGAAATTAGAAGATGAACTAGACGTTCTCATTTTTGACCGCAGTAAAAAACCCATTACTATTACAGAAGTGGGAGAAAAAATTGTGGCACAGGCAAAAAACATTGTTGCCGAAGCTGAACGAATCAAAGATATTGTAGACCAAGACAAAGGGTATATCGGAGGAGACTACACCTTAGGAATCATACCTACAGTAATGCCTACACTACTTCCAATGTTCCTAAATGCTTTTATAAAGAAATATCCCAAGGTAAACCTGATCATAAAGGAACAGTCCACACAAACCATGATCAAGAACGTTATGGATGGTCATTTGGATGCGGGAATTGCCGCTACACCACTTGAAATTGAATTTATAAAAGAACGTCCATTATATTATGAACCCTTTGTCGGTTATGTTCCCAAAAACCATAGGCTGGCCTCCGAAGTTGAATTAACTACAGACCATTTGGATGTAAACGACATTCTGCTGTTGCAAGATGGGCATTGTTTTAGAGAAGGGGTCATCAACCTTTGCAAAGCTTCCAAAAGCAAACTTGGAGAGCAATTTAAAATAGAGAGCGGAAGTTTTGAAACCTTGGTAAGCTTAGCGGATGAGGGCATGGGCATGACATTACTCCCTTATTTGAACACACTTCATTTGGAAGAAGACAAAAAAACAAACTTAAAAACTTTTAAAAACCCGGTTCCAGCTAGGGAAATAAGTTTAATTTATCATAAAAGTGAGCTAAAAATACAGATTACCGATGCGTTGCGAGAGGTCATTTCCAGCATTGTACGTGGAGCCATTGCATTTCAGGACGTAAAAATAATCAGCCCTTTGGGTAAAAATTAAAAGAGCCGCTTTTCAGCGACTCTAGTTAGTGTTTATGCTTTTAACAACAATAATGTTGGTTGTAACTCTGGTTTGTCCACAATAAAAAATTGCAACCAGATTCTAAGTTCTTGCACTTCACTTGGCAATAATCTCGAAATAGCTTTTCGAAGTTCCCTAGCGAAGAGTTTAACATCAAAACTCACCTTTTGAAGGATTGTTTTGGTGTAATCTAACATAGCTCTAGGCATATTAATTAAATTAAATTGGGTAATAGGTTGTCCTCTAAATTAATAAAAAAGGCGTTTATAAAGCTCAATTTCCAGTTAAAAATTGAATAACTTGCTGTTAAAATCGATGAACTGCACAAATGCACAGATTGCCAATAAAATCATTTAATGCATTGATTATCAATGTTTTTATGTTTATTTTTTTATTGACTGGATGTAATTCAATAAAAAAAACACTGAACTCCCAATTAAGAAATAAGCTACTGGAAAATTCCTTTCATGGTCTTGTAATCATTGATGCCGATACCAAGAAAGAAATCTACAGTCATAATGGCGGCAAATATTTTACGCCTGCCAGTAATACGAAGATTGCAACCTTTTATACAGGGTTAAAACTTCTTCCTAAAAACATTCCCACCTTAAAATATGTTGTGGCAAACGACACCTTGTTTATTGAAGGTACAGGTGACCCATCTTGGCTTCATTCCTATTTTAAGGATAGTACGGCAATACATTGGTTGAGAAATCAGGTTACCATTGCGCTTTATACCAAAAACCATACTGAGAATCGTTTTGGGCCAGGTTGGGCCTGGGAAGATTATGACACCTATTTTTCACCTGAAAAGTCAGCTATACCTTTGTATGGCAATGTGGTAACCATTTCCAATAATGAAAGACTGGAAATTTCTCCCAAAGCGTTTTTCAATCAGACCCAAATAAAAGATACCACTATAAAACGGGAGGAGTTTCACAACCAATTTTATATCTCACCCACCGAAAAAGACACTTTGGAAATTCCATTTGTGAGCAGCGATAGTTTAACCCAACAATTATTGGAGTCTGCCCTCGGTAAAAAAATCATTTTATCAGATCATTTCCCGGAGGGAGTTATACATAAGGTCTATGGGACAGAGACTGATTCTATTTTCAAGAGAATGCTTTTTAAGAGTGATAACTTCTTGGCCGAACAATTATTACTAACAGCTTCGGCCACCGTTTCCGATACATTGAGCACAAAAAGAGTCATTAATTTTATGTTGCAGAATCACTTGAAAGATTTAGAACATCAACCTCGGTGGGTAGATGGTTCAGGACTGTCCCGGTATAATTTGTTTACTCCGCGCTCCTTTGTACAAATCCTTCAGAAACTACATAATGAAGTCCCTGAAAAGCGCCTCTTTGGGATATTTCCAATGTGGGGACCCGACAGTACGGTCGAAACATGGGAAGATCCGACCACAGAACCGTTCCTTTTTGCCAAATCTGGTTCCGTAGGCAACAATTATAATTTAAGTGGTTATGTGAAGACAAAATCGGGCAAACTGCTCATCTTTAGTTTTATGAACAATCATTTCCGTATTCCATCTTCTGAAATAAGAGAAACCATGTATACCACCCTAAAAAATATTTACGAAAATTACTGATTGAAAATTCCCAGGACTTGGGCATATTGCAACAACATGATGGTCTTGGCATCTTTAATTTCACCAGATTCCATCATGGCTATGGCCTTAGCAAAATCGATTTCCAATACCTCAATATTTTCCGTTTCATCCTCAGCACCACCACCTTCGCTTACTTTCATGGCATCTTCATACTGTCCAATAAAAAAATAAAGTATCTCGGTAACTGAACCAGGAGACATGTATGCTTCGAACACTTTCTTTACTTTATCAATTTTATACCCTGTTTCCTCCTCTACCTCCATTTTAATGGTCTCTTCTGCATTGCCCTTTTCCAAAAGTCCAGCGCAAGCTTCAATCATCATTCCATCCTGGTTGCCATTTAAATACGTAGGCATTCTAAACTGCTTGGTCAATACCACCTTCCCTTTTTCCACATTATAAAGGAGTATGGCCGCCCCGTTCCCACGGTCGTATGCTTCCCGGATTTGTTTTTCCCAAACACCATCGTCCCGTAAATATTCGAAAGTTATTTTTTCAAGGGTATACCAATTATCTGAAAGCAACTCACGTTGCATGTTTCTGATTCTATCGCTAGCCAAAATGAATAAGTTTTTTCTAAATATAACTCTTATCCATTTACCATTCCGAATCACCTCTTCCTTTTGACACCACCCCAATATTGTCGATATTTATGCTTTTGATTACAACCACCAAACCAAATAACATGCGTAGACCTGTACTTTTTCTTTTATTTTTTGTCATTCTGATAAGTTGCGGGAAGAACACCGAAAAAGAACTTCCAAGAATTGCCATAGCCGGACTGGGTATAGAATCCAGCACATTTTCTCCAGCACTAACCCATGAAGAAGCATTCCACCCCAAAATAGGAGATTCCATATTTACCCGCTATCCTTTCATGGAGGCTGATTCTTCTTTGAGACAACGGGCCGAGTGGGTTCCCACTTTAGTGGGAAAATCGTTGCCAGGTGGAACGGTTACTAGAGAAGCCTATGAGTCCTTAGTGGGCAAAACCCTGACCATGTTGGAAGAAAACATGCCTTATGACGGCCTTTTCTTTGATATCCATGGTGCCATGAGTGTTGTTGGATTGGATGACCCCGAGGGCGACCTCATCAAAAGAATTCGTGAGGTAGTAGGCACCGATGTATTGATTTCTACTTCGATGGACCTACACGGCAATGTTTCCAAACGATTGGCGCAACATTCTGATTTGATTACTTGTTACCGCATGGCTCCCCACGAGGATGCTACCGAATCCCGAAAACGAGCAGTGGAAAACTTGGTGTCTAGACTGGAAAACGGAAAAGGTAAACCAACATATAAAGCCTGGGTACCAGTACCTATCCTGTTGCCTGGTGAAAAAACCAGCACCCGAGTGGAACCAGGAAAAAGCCTGTATGCCAAAGTCCCCGAAGTGGAGCAACAAGAAGGTGTTATTGATGCAGCTATTTGGATTGGTTACGCTTGGGCCGATGAGCCTCGGAATCATGCCGTGGTGATGGTAACGGGAGATGACAAGGAACAAGTAACCAAAGGGGCAGAAAAACTGGCCAATAGTTTTTGGGATGTCCGCGAAGAGTTTGAATTCGTTGCTCCTACAAAACCCTACGAAGAAGCATTGGAGCTTGCCCTTGCAAGTGACAAAAAACCTTTTATGTTGAGTGATATGGGCGACAACCCAACAGCTGGCGGGGCTGGTGATGTGACTTGGACCTTGATGGAGCTCTTAAAACGGGAAGAATTCCATGCAGCAGATGGAAAATCTTTGATCTATGCATCCATCCCGGGACCTAAATTGATAGAAGAAGCCATAAAAGTTGGTGTTGGTGGAGAAGTCAGTGCGCCTGTTGGTGCCGAAATCGATGACCGATATGCCCCACCCTTAGAATTGACAGGAGAAGTGACTGCTATAAAACATGGAGATGTTCATGCAGAGACAGAGGTCGTGGTAAAAGTGGACAATGCTCATATCATCGTTACCAAAAAAAGGAAACCTTATCACAGAAAATCGGATTTTACCAACTTGGGGCTAACTCCGAGCGAAACTGACATTATCGTGGTCAAAATCGGCTATTTAGTTCCCGAGCTTTACAACATGCGAGGAGACTGGACCATGATGTTAACGCCCGGTGGCGTGGATCAAGACTTAGAGCGTTTGGGCCACAAAAGAATCATCAGGCCTATGTTTCCTTATGATAAGGATATGGAACGCCCAGATCTGTCGGCACGATTGATCCAAGCTTCGGACAAGCTGGACTAAACGGTTACCGCTTGGTTCAAATATTGACGAAAGGGTAGCATTTCCTTGTAAACTTCAACGATTTTTTCCTTGAAATCATCGCTGAGTACATCCTCTTTGGTCAAACCATATTCCACGGCAAAGGTTTTGTTGCGCAACAATTCTATGTGCGGATGATCGTTGGAAAATCCTTTGGGTGAGGATACCAGTTTTTCGTCTTCATAAAGGCCACCGAACATTTTTTTGAAAGATGGTTTCTCAAGAATAGCCTGTAATTCCTCTCCATTGTAATCGATGGCATCACGAATACTGCGAAGGGTTTTGGAATCGGGTCGCCAGCGACCACCGGCCAACAAACAATGTTTTAACCCAATCTCGATATAAAAATCTGCAGAATTGGGCGCTTTGTCCAAACCAGCACCAAAATGATCTTTATAAATGGGCTTGTTCGGATGAAACATCAAGTTATTATTGATGCGATTGATGCCCTTTTTGCCCGGAGTTGGATAATAATCGTCATGGAGATTGGCCATGGTCATATCCAAATCATCTAGCCAAGCAATGAAATCGTTCCGAAGGGATTTGTACCATTTTCGGTTCGCATCCATCCATTCCTTGTTATTGTTTTGTTGCAATTCTTCCAGAAAGTGGAACAGGTCGTTAAAATTCATATGCACAAAAGAAGTGATTTTTTCAGAAATCAGATGTCAGATTTCAGACTTAAGATATCAGATGAGATTCTTCACTTCATTCAGAATGACATTGAGTCTCGGCTCTCCTGACTCCTGACTACTGGCTACTAGAATCGATTATCACCATCGAGCAAATCACCAATGCCTCCTAAGATACTGCCTTCACCTTTGTCTTTTCCGCCACCTCTTGGTGCAGCGGCCCATACACGACTGGCCAATCTACTGAACGGCAAAGATTGAATATAAACAGTTCCAGGACCACGAAGCGTTGCAAAGAAAAGACCTTCCCCACCAAATACCGAATTTCGTATACCTCCGATAAACTCAATATCGTAATCCACCGTATGGGAAAACCCAACAATACAGCCCGTGTCCACTTTTAAGACTTCACCGGGAGCCAATGTTTTTTTGGCCATGGTTCCACCGGCATGTACAAACGCCATTCCATCGCCTTCCAGTTTTTGCATGATGAATCCCTCTCCACCAAAAAAACCACGTCCCAGGCGTTTGGAAAATTCAATTCCCACGGAAACGCCTTTGGCGGCACAAAGGAACGCATCCTTTTGGCAGATGAACTTCCCTCCTTTTTCGGAAAGGTCTATCGGAACAATCTTACCCGGATAGGGCGAAGCAAAGCTTACCTGTTTTTTTCCCTGACCTACGTTCAAGAAAGCGGTCATAAAAAGACTTTCACCTGTGAGCAATCGCTTACCTGCGGAGAATACTTTGCCCAAAACACTGGTATCTTGGTTGGAACCGTCACCGAAGATGGTATCCATTTTAATATCCTGGTCCATCATCATAAAAGTGCCTGCTTCGGCAACAACAGCTTCTTGAGGGTCCAATTCTATTTCCACATATTGCATTTCCTCTCCGTAAATGTGGTAGTCTATTTCGTGTGCGTTCATTTTTGATGTTTTTTGATTTCTATCTATATGTTGGGGGAATGATTGTTTTGTTACAGTTTAAAGGAAAACCGATGTACGACAATCCATTTACCTTTCACCCTTTACCAAGATTACCCCTTTACCTTCACCGTCCACTCAAAATGAAAGGTGGACACCTCTACCCCATCTTGGTTGACCCCTACGGCTTTCATCCAACAGGTTTGCCCCTCTCCCGTTTCAACGGTTTTCTTTATCGCATCGGCGATCAATTCCCCGTCCTCACAGGTAAAATTAATGCGTCCTGTAGCCTTTTTGGTAAAAGTAGCTTTATTGTTGGCCACCAGCATGGACACTTTTTTGCCACTTTTCTGTATTTCGTTCATCACCAATGCGCCTGTACTTAACTCGGCGGCCATCCCTTGAACGGCCCAAAACATGGATTTAAACGGATTTTGATTCATCCATTTATACTTTACCGTGGTGATTGCTTTTTTTTCATCAATATACTTGAGCCTTACCCCGCACCACCAGGCCGAAGGGAGCTTTAAAAACGTGAATGTGTTGATTTTACTGGGTGTCAATGCCATAACTTGGGTTTGTTTGGCCTAAAAATAGGCAAAAAGATGATATCAATAATTGTTAATTTTATGTTAAATTATAGTACTTTGTTTTGCATAGTACTGTCTTTTGGATATATATTTGCATGGTAAGCTAATAGGTTAACCCCTTTACAATCAAAAAACATCAATCAAAAATGGCAACTACAATCACCAAACACGAACGAAATTTATCCGCGATCATCCATGCGTCCATGTTCTCAAAGTACTTTATTCCTTTTGGAAATTTTATACTTCCATTGATCTTATGGACAGCCAATAAGAAGCAGCATGAGTTTGTGGATTATAATGGTAAACAGGCATTAAACTTTCAAATTAGTATGTTGCTCTATTCCATTGTAGCAGGTTTGATCACCATTCCTTTTTTTATTGGATTTTGGCCAGACCTGTTCGATTGGAATTTTTTCGGGTTTCACGACCTGAGTGATTTGAACAACCTAAACATTCATATAGATAGTGACGATTTTAGGTTAGGACGACTGATTTGGCCTGTGGGCATATCAGGATTTTTACAGGTGGCCCTTGGTATCGTAAATATTGTGTTTACCATTTTGGCCACAATCAGAACCAACGAAGGGGAATATTTTAAATATCCCTTTACCATTAAATTCATCAAGTAATATATATAAAGGAGCTTAATCACCTCCGCGGCAATCATCATCAATCAAAGTAAAACGGAGTTTAACCATCAATCAAAAAACGAAAAAAATCAAATCATCAATCAAAGAACCGTTTCCACTCCCCTGCCCAATTCAGGGGAATGGAGTGGAAACGTTACCAAACAAAGTTTGGCAGAACAAAAACGAACAGTTAATTTAATAGAACCATGAAATTATGAACATAGAAAACACAAAAGCACAGATGCGCAAGGGGGTTCTAGAGTATTGCATACTGTCCATCCTAAAGGATGACGACAAGTATGCCTCAGAAATTCTGGGAGCCTTAAAGGACGCTAAGATGTTAGTAGTGGAAGGTACCATATATCCTTTGCTCACAAGGCTAAAGAATGCTGGATTGCTCAACTATCGTTGGGAAGAATCCACATCGGGACCACCCCGCAAATATTACGCCCTTACAGAAACAGGCCAGTTGTTCCTTAACGAACTCAATGGTACCTGGGATGAACTAAGAAATGCAGTCAATCTGGTAACCAACACAAAATAGAATCAAAAAATGAACAAGACAGTAAATATAAATTTAGCAAATACGCTCTTCCACATAGATGACGATGCGTATAACAAGCTGAGACGGTATCTGGAGTCCATAAGACGGTCGTTTTCAGGTACCAAGGGAAGCGACGAGATCATTGCCGATATCGAGGCAAGGATTGCCGAACTCTTTTTGGAGAAAATGGAGAACGAGCGACAGGTAATCACCCATAAAGAGGTAGATCAAGTAATCGAGGTAATGGGACAGCCCGAGGATTATATGGTCGATGAGGATATTTTTGAGGACGAACCAAAAAAATCCCATGCAGAACCTACCGGTAGGGCCAAAAAGCTGTATAGGGATGTAGACCATAAATATATTGGTGGTGTTTGTGCGGGTCTGGAACATTATTTGGGCATTGACTCCCTATGGATAAGGCTCATATTTATCCTTTTGGCCATATTCACCAGTGGATTTGGTCTAATCGCCTATATCCTACTTTGGATTTTGGTGCCCGAAGCTGCTACAACCTCGGAAAAATTGGATATGCGGGGGGAGCCCGTCAACATCAGCAATATAGAACGCAAAGTTAAAGAGGGGTTTGATGATGTTGCCGAAAAAGTGAAAAGTGTTGACTACGACAAAGTGGGCAACAAGGTCAAAAGCAGCTCCAAGACCTTTTTTGATACCATCGGGGACATTATTCTGTTCCTTTTTAAAGTGTTCGGTAAGTTTATAGGCATCCTATTGATCATCATCGGAGCATCTACTTTAGTAGGTCTGTTCTTTGGTCTGTTCACAGTGGGCATGTTCGATGCGGTTCATGTTCCTGGTATTGATTTTTATGAGATTGTGAACACCTCCGGAGCACCAGTTTGGGTTGTATCCATCTTATTGTTCTTTGCCGTGGGTATTCCGTTCTTCTTCCTCCTCTATTTAGGACTGAAGATATTGGTGACCAACCTAAAATCCATCGGCAACATCGCCAAGTTTGCTCTTTTGGGGCTTTGGTTGATATCCGTGGGCACCCTAATTGTGCTGGGAATACGTCAAGCTGCAGAATTCTCATACACCGGAAGTGTTAATGATAGGACAGAACTTTCGCTAGAAATTCCGTCCGACACGCTGATTATCACCATGAAGGATGATGCGCACAGGAATTACGACCGCGACGACGTTCATTTTGGAAGGATGACCTTTGGTTATGACGAAAATGACAACCGTATTTTGATGTCTGACGATGTGGATATCAAAATAAGAAAGTCGGATACGGACTCCATCAGCATAAACATTAGAAAAGATGCTGATGGAAGCTCGACCCCAGCCGCCCGCGACCGCGCTAGGAATATTGCATATACCTACACAGTTGATGGCAACGAAATTATGCTGGACAAATATTTGACCACAGAAACATCAAACAAAGCGAGAAACCAAGAAGTAACCATAACCATTTATGTTCCACAAGGGAAGACCGTTTATTTTGATAATTCCACCAGCCGCTATATTGGTCGAGGAATCGACAACGACCAAGGTTTTTATAGAAGTGGTATGGCAGGTCAACACTGGTTGATGGATGACGATGGGGAATTGCAATGTTTGGATTGCCCGGAAGACACTGACGACGAGGATTCCAATGGCAATGGAAAGATTATCATAAATGAAGATGGTATCGATATCGACATCAAGGATAATCAAGATTCTTTTGAAATGAAGATCAATGAAGATGGCATAAAAGTTAAAGCAGGGGAAAAAAGTAACAATTGAGGCATCTAAATCGTCAATTGGGTAACTCAAAGTTTATAAAACACATAGTAAAACAGACATTTACACTGAATTCATTTTCAGTATTGAACAAATTATTTATCAAAATCAATCAATAGATGCCCAGTCAAACTGAGCGTAAAAAACAACAATCATGACAACACTAGCAAGATTAGCAATCGCAGCACTCCTATCATTATTTGCATCCTCATGCATGATGGATGTGAATTTTGGAAACGGAAAAACGGGTAACGGAGAAGTAGTAGAAGAAACCCGTAATATTACAGAAGAATTCGACGTTGTATTGGCTTCGGAAGGTATTGATGTGTTCGTAACCCAGGGCTCGGAATTTAAAATTTCGGTAGAAGCCGACGAGAACATTATTGACCTTATCGGAACCGATGTCAAGGATGGAAGACTTAAAATCCATGCCATAGAGAACATTGGAAGAGCTACCAAAAATGTTTATGTGACCCTTCCAGAGATTACGGCATTGGAAAGTTCCAGTGGAGCCGACCTTATTGCCCAAAATGTGATCAAGGCGGAAAATATCGAGCTTGATTCCAGCAGTGGGGCAGACCTGAATGTAGAACTAGTGGCGAGCAAAGTTTCTGCAGATGCCAGTAGTGGTGCCGATATCAAGATTTCGGGTCAAGCAGACGCCCTTTTCGCAGATGCCAGCAGCG
>NHBR02000117.1 GCA_002167435.2 Allomuricauda sp. TMED12 | reverse complement strand
TGATTGAAGGGTGATTATAGTTTTGAGGATAAGTAAGCTCCAGTAGCATTTCATTTACATTCCCATCCCAAACATTTGGGTTTAATTTATTCAATGTCGCAAGTTTGCGTGCATCTTTAATGTGGTAGTAACCGCTGTTATAAGCACCCATAGTAAATTTTATACGCTGAACGGTATCGGTAATCTCTTCAAAATTGTCGTATATGCTTTTTAAATATTTAGACCCTGCATTGATGTTGTCAATGGGGTCCAAGAGGTTTTCGACACCCAATTCCTCTGCTGTGTTTGGCATAAGCTGCATTAGTCCTTCTGCTCCTGTCCAAGAGTTGGCTTCCTGATCAAACCGTGATTCTTGATATACCAACGAAGCCAAAAGTCTCCAATCCCATCCCAATTTTTTGGCATTTTCCTTAATTAAACTATCATACTTGCTTATTTGATAGTTGGTAAGGCTATAAAATTCACTTTTTACGCGACGATTAAAATTTCGTTTGTTTTTAAAATATTTATTGTAAATCACATAATAGTCGTTCCTTTTCTTCTCGTTTTCAATCCACTGGTTGATCTTAACCAAAAAATCATCAGAATTCTTGTTCACCGCCCAAGCAATACGCTGAGAAAAACTAACGGGTACGGATACATCCAAAATCGGAAAAAAGGATGCATTGATTTGGGCCAAATTTTTATCGGCCAAGGTGTATTTGATCTCCCCATCTGCTACCATCTTTATAATTTCTGCTGTAGCTAATTTTCCTTTTAAGGTATCAATAACAATAGTTCCCCCAATTTCTTTGGAAAGATTTTGCAAACGGTCAAAATATGAAGAACTATACCTAACAGAAACAGTGTCATTAATTAACTGAATAGGATCCTGCACTAATTTACTTTTGATATTATCCAAGGTTAATTTTCTCCAGTTTGTCGGCTTCCGTTGCACAAGCACTTGATTGGTCAGATATAGGTAATCTGTAAACGCAGCCTTTTTTTTACGTTCTGTGGTTATTGCCAAACCATAAGCGACGATATCAACTGCACCTTTATTTAACTCTGACAATAATGAATTAAGGTCTTCTGAAACAGTAATTTCCAACTCAAGATCAAAATGTTCCGCAAGTCTTTCCAATAGTTCATATTCGTAACCCATTGGCCTTCCTTTGTACAAAAAATAGCTCGTACTACTGTAAGCAAGAAGTGCTCTTAATTTCCCATCTTCTTTAATATCCTCAAAATCCCTATATATAAGATTTGTATTGTCCTCACCGGAATCATGTTCTTTGTTTTTAGTATTGCAGGTTAGAAAAATTAAACTGAAAAGGCTTAAAATCAAGGTTGTTCTGTTCATATTTTATGGATAGCTAACTATTTGGATTTAGTGGTTTTTAATAATAATACCTTTACATGTACAATTACTTTTTTTTAGTTACTTTTCAAATAAATCAATATGATTTATGTTTTGACTGCTTATCCTTGACCACTATGCGCATGGTGGAAATAATCTGCAAATAGGAATGGTCATTTTTTAAATTGTACCCTACTTTTTCAAAAACCGGTATTCCCTTCCTTAAAAAGAATAAAAAACTGTTAAGTATAATATAGATTAAGAAGGTTTAAATAACCTGCTCTAATTTAAGTTGGACATCTTCCATTGGTCTCAACCCGACCTTTTGAAGATAACAAAAAGTGTTAAATATCAGTTGTATATAGCCACTTTATATTTATTTCACTCAAGACGATAGCACATTATTTTACTATGAAGAATCACAAATAAGCAATTTATTCCCTCCTTTTTAGGCAAATTCATAAAAGGAATAAATTAACTCTAAAAATACCTATTTAATTCGTTAAAGTTCGCTTAAACAACTGCTTTTTAGTGATTTAAGGCATAATTTCGCATGGCTATTGAAAAATTAAATAGGATGCAGTTTGTGGAATTGAACCCAGTAGGCAATTTTGACCCTTGGGAGCAGGAGAAGATTGATGAGTTGCTACATCAAGAAATAAAAGGATCGTTGAGTAATCGATTGGTGTTTGAAAATGAGGTAATAAAACTGTGGGACCTAAAGCTTCTTCCCGGTGAACGACTAAATTTTAGAAGACATAATACCAATTACGGTTGGGTCTGTACTACTGGAGGATTGGTGATTACGCGTTATGGAAACGGTAAAATTGATATGATCAAGCTTAATCCTGGTGATACCGAATATTTTGAAAATAGGGGCAAAAACTATGTCAATGATTTGGAGAATATCGGAGAGGATACCTTGGTCATCAATATTTTGGAATACAAAGAGTCCAAGAAGGAGAACAGATATCAGTTCTCTGACTAAATTGCCTTAATGTTCGCCTTCAGCCCCGAGATGATACCAAGAATATTTTCCACGGTTTCGTCCAAATAATATTTTATGGCCAAATGTGGAATCCTAATGGTCGTAAAGCCATTTTTAAAGGAATGCATGGCATCCTCCAAATCATTTATGGCTTGTTCATGGGTTATCATGTTATAATTTCTGTCAATCTCAATATTGAGTTTAACGCGGGAGATGGCAATATCAACTGATTTTTTACCATCCCACCATTCCAACATGGGGTGAACTCCAGCTTCTTTTAATGCGTAGAATAAATGAATAGCATCAATGGGGGTGTCGTTATCCAGTATAACTTTTTTGATGAGCCGTGTATGTCGTTCGCAAAGTTCAACGCCTAAAGATTCTTTTGATGCTTTAAGTTGTTGAGGACTAATGTCTTTGCCGCAATCCTTACATGTCATAAGTTTTAGTCAGGTTTAAGTTTAAGTATGATTTGGGACTATTATAACTTTGAGTTTTTTAAAATCGTATAAAAATTCGACGTACGACATTCCACTTTTAGACGAAATACATTTTTTTGGATGAAATGCATGTTTTGTTCAGATATACTTTTAATTTCATCGCACCTAAACCAAAGAATCCATGTTTAAAAAAATAGGACCGGGCGTTCTTGTCGCAGCCGCTTTTGTAGGGCCAGGAACCATAACCATGTGCACTTTGGCCGGAGTGCGCTTTGGATATGCCTTGATATGGGCTTTGTTGGTGTCCATAATTGCCACCATTGTTTTACAAGGAATGGCAGGCCGAATAGGGCTTATTACACAAAATGGTCTTGTTGATGTGGTGAGAACAGAGCTTAAAACAACCTGGGCTCGCAATATGGTAATAGCTATGGTTTTAGGGGCTATTTTGGTAGGAAATGCCGCCTACGAAGCAGGAAACATTGGTGGTGCTACTTTAGGGCTTGAACAATTGCTTCCCCAACCACAATTAAAAATCTTTTTACCAGCGATTATGGGAGTCATCATATTTCTATTGCTTTGGTTCAGTAGTTATAAGATTTTAGAAAAGATATTTGTGGGGCTCGTTGGCATTATGGGAGTGAGCTTTGTGATTTGTGCCATTATCACTCGACCATCAATCACCGGAATATTAAAAGGAATGTTTGTACCGCAGTTGCCCGAAGACGGATTACTTACGGTTATCGCTTTGGTAGGTACTACAGTGGTACCTTATAATCTCTTTTTGCACGCATCTTTGGTAAAGGAGAAATGGAATTCTAAATCCGATTTAAAAGCTGTGAATTGGGATACCATCGTATCCATAGGTTTGGGAGGATTGGTTTCCATGGCAATACTGATAACAGCATCAGCAGCACCAATT
Source organism: Allomuricauda sp. TMED12 (assembly GCA_002167435.2). Taxonomy (GTDB): domain Bacteria; phylum Bacteroidota; class Bacteroidia; order Flavobacteriales; family Flavobacteriaceae; genus Flagellimonas. The sequence continues at coordinate 9,840 of NHBR02000117.1, read as the reverse complement.
TCGGAAATCAACAACGCTTTGGATATGGCAAGGGCCCTAGAGCCTCTGTTTGGTAAAATGGCGTTCTTGTTTATGGCAATTGGACTTTTGGCCGCTGGAATCACTTCTGCTATCACAGCACCTTTGGCCGCTGCCTATGTGGCCAGTAGTTGTTTTGGTTGGGAAGGGGGCATGCAGAACAAAAAGTTCAAAATGGTTTGGATCATGGTACTTTTATGCGGGGTGGTATTTCTTTCTTTTGATATAAAACCCATAGAGGTGATTCAATTTGCCCAAGTAGCTAATGGAATCTTGCTTCCTATAATGGCGCTTTTGCTGTTGTGGATTGTAAATAAAAAATCCGTTATGGGTGAAAACAAGAATACGGTATTGCAGAACACATTCGGTATTGCCATTGTGGCATTCGCTATATTTTTAGGAGCAAAAAGTATTTTTAAAGTAGTTGGATTATTGTAGATGGGTCGGTTTAAGATAGATATTAATTGTGATGTAGGAGAAGGAGTAGGGAACGAAGCGGATATTTTTCCATTCATAAGCTCCTGCAACATAGCGTGCGGAGGCCATGCAGGTGACATGGAAACCATGTTGAAGGTTGCCTCCCTCGCCAAGAAACATTATCTTAAAGTTGGTTCACATCCATCATACCCCGATAAAACCAATTTCGGAAGGGAAGTGATGGATATTTCAGACCAAGACCTAATACAAAGTATAAGAAAACAGTTAGCGGATTTTGATAAGGTCCTTAAGCAGGAACAAGTCACTTTACACCACATCAAGGCCCACGGAGCACTGTACAATCAAACGGCAAAGGATAAGAGGTTGGCAGAGGTATATTTGGATGCGATTGCCGATTACAAAGAGAAAGTCTTTTTGTACGTTCCTTTTGATTCAGTAATAGCCCAAAAAGCAAAGAAACAAGGTTTCAATCTCTGGTTTGAAGCCTTCGCGGATAGAAACTATAATGCAGACTTATCCCTAGTCTCCAGAAAAGAAGAAAATGCATTGATTACAGCACCCGAAGTAGTGTTGAAACATATATTGCCCATCATTAAAAAAGGAGAAGTGAAGTCCGTAGATGGCAATTTATGTAATATCCAGGCGAATACTCTTTGTATACATGGCGATACGGTTTCTGCCTTAAAAATATTAATGTATCTTTCTAAAGAATTACCCAAGAACCAAGTAGAAATACAAAAGTGAAAAGTTACCCCATTAGCATCAAACCCTTTGGAGAACGAGCCGTTTTAGTGGAATGGCCCAATAAGGTGAGTGAATCCATTTTGGCAGATATCCTCGATTTTATGGATGCTTTTAAAGAGCTGAAAATACCCAATTGGGAAATGTCCGTTGCCTATAATTCCTTGACGATGGTTTACAACCAAGATCATATAGATTTTGAAGATACCAAGGAAATGATTCAGGCATGCCATGAAAAACAGGCCCAATCAAAAACAGAACGGGTTCAACATTTATGGACGCTTCCTGTTTGCTACGACCTTGAGTTTGGAATGGACATCGAAGAGGCTGCAAAAATATTGAATCTCTCTGTAAAAGAATTGATCAAACAGCATACCTCACATCAATATATAGTCTACGGAATCGGTTTCTTACCCGGTTTTATGTATTTGGGCGGGCTACCATCAACTTTGGAGATTCCGCGTCGGGCAGAACCAAGATTGAAAGTGCAAAAAGGTTCCGTGGGTTTGGCCAGTAAACAAACCGGTATTTATCCGCAGGATTCCCCGGGCGGCTGGAACATTATTGGTAATTGCCCTGTAGACCTGTTCGATCCCAGTAAAAAAGACCCCTGTTTTGTTAAAGTGGGGGATAAGATACAGTTCGAGAGTATATCCAAAGCAGAATATGAACTTCATAAAATAGAAGGAGAAGTAGGCATTTATGAACCCGAAAAAGTTGTGTTAAATGCTTAAAGTGTTAAAACCAGGCCTTTATTTAACCATCCAAGACCTAGGTAGATTTGGGTTCAGAGATATAGGTGTGCCGATTGCTGGGGCAATGGATGTGGAATCTGTTAAAAGAGCCAATCTGTTATTAGAGAATGATGAGAACGATGCGGTTTTGGAAATTACTATGACGGGTCCCACACTACAGTTTGATGCCGATACATATATAAGCTTGTCAGGAGCTCATATTGCTGCTACTTTGAACAATGAGCCTATTGATAATTATACGGTCGTAAAAGTGGAAAAGGGCGATATTTTGTCCTATGGGCGTTTAGAGCAAGGATTCAGGGGATATTTGGCTATAAAAGGTGGATTTCAATCAGAAAAATTGCTCAATAGCCGTTCACAGTTTTATCCTGTAACCAAAGAAGCAAGGGTAAAGGATGGTGAGGAGATACCATATAAAGAGACTTTAGCGTATGAGCCCAGAATATCGGAAGTAAAGATTGAGGAGCATTTTGAGAAAAATACCTTAAAAGTATATAAAGGTCCTGAGTTTTCTTTGTTATCCGATGCCCAGCTCTCAGAAATATTTGCGAAATCCTATACCGTTTCCAAGGAAAACAACCGAATGGCCTATCAACTTTCAGAATTAATAGCTGGTCACTCACATTCTATGTTGACTTCTGGGACTTTGCCGGGAACCATTCAGTTGACCCCAGCCGGCCGCCTGATCATTTTGATGAAAGATGGTCAAACCACGGGGGGGTATCCCCGAATATTGCAACTTTCCGAAGAATCCATTTCAATTCTGGCGCAGAAAAAGTATGGGGATGAGCTAAATTTCAAACTTGTTTAAGAACAATTTCTAATTAATCATAAACAGAACCATTATTTTTTGTACCATTGAAGTATGAAAAGAATTAAACAAGTCATTGTGGAGGTCATTATTATTCCGAAAACGGGATGATACAGACTTGCTATTGACTGAAAAGGCCTGTATCCCATACGATACAGGCCTTTTTTATTTGTAATAAAATTAATTGAATATTGGATTTTTAATTAACCTAAAAAACTGAAATACAAGTATTTATGTTTATTATGTTTCCAGTGGATTTAAACAGTGGGTAACTGTTAAAAATATTGGGCTTTTTAAACATTTATCTTTGAATTACAGTATAAATTCAGAAGATTACTGTATTTGAATGAAATTTGATAATGGAATTGAACAAGTTTAGTAAAAAAGTAACACAGGACCCAACGCTACCAGCTGCACAAGCTATGCTCCATGCGATTGGACTAACAGACGAAGATCTACAAAAACCCTTAATCGGAATAGCAAGCACAGGCTACGAAGGTAACCCGTGTAATATGCATTTAAATGATTTGGCTCTCGATGTAAAAAAGGGAATTGAATCATCCAATTTGGTGGGGCTTATCTTCAACACCATTGGGGTTAGCGATGGAATATCGAACGGAACGCCGGGAATGAGATATTCCTTGCCCTCAAGGGATATCATTGCAGATTCCATTGAAACCGTAATACACGCCATGAGCTACGACGGATTGGTGACCGTGGTAGGATGCGACAAAAATATGCCAGGCGCCCTGATGGCACAGTTAAGATTGAACCGACCATCCATTTTGGTGTATGGCGGAACCATTGCCCCAGGATGTCACAACAATAAAAAACTCGATATCATCTCTGCTTTCGAGGCCTACGGACAAAAAGTTGCGGGAGCCATAGATGAAACGGAATACAAGGAGGTCATTCACAAAGCATGCCCGGGAGCGGGAGCTTGCGGAGGCATGTACACGGCCAATACCATGGCATCAGCTATTGAAGCGATGGGAATGTCCATGCCTTTCAATTCTTCTATTCCTGCGGTAAACAGTAAAAAACAAGCGGATTGTGAAGCATCAGGTGCTGCTTTGTACCATTTGTTGAAAGAAGATATTAAACCAAGGGACATTGTTACCAAAAAAGCGTTGGAAAATGCCTTTAGATTGGTAACCGTGCTTGGTGGTTCTACGAATGCGGTACTACACTTTATGGCCATTGCACATGCGGCTGAGGTTGACTTTACTTTAGAGGACGTTACAAGAATTAGTGAATCCACTCCCTTGTTGGCCGATTTAAAACCTAGCGGAAAGTATTTGATGGAGGACCTTCACAATGTGGGAGGCGTTCCAGCAGTATTAAAATATATGTTGAAAGAAGGGATGCTTCACGGTGATTGTATGACGGTTACCGGGAAGACTTTGGCAGAAAACCTATTGGATGCCCCAGATTTGCAAGAAGGTCAGGATATCATCAGAAAGAAAGACCAACCTATTAAAGAAACAGGGCATATTCGTATATTATATGGGAACCTAGCTTCTGAAGGTGCCGTGGCCAAAATCACAGGGAAAGAAGGACTGGAATTTACAGGAACCGCCCGTGTTTTTGATAGCGAAATAGCCGTAAACGAAGGTATTCATACAGGAAAAGTCCAAAAAGGGGATGTGGTGGTCATTCGTTACGAGGGGCCAAAAGGAGCACCGGGAATGCCCGAAATGTTGAAACCAACATCGGCTATTATGGGAGCAGGACTTGGAAAAGATGTGGCTTTGATTACTGATGGAAGGTTTTCGGGTGGTTCTCACGGATTCGTGGTAGGTCATGTTGCCCCTGAAGCCCAAGTAGGTGGCGGAATCGCCTTGGTGAAAAACGGAGATGAAATCACTATTGATGCGGTAAACAATACCATCAACATTAACATATCCGACGAAGAGTTCGAACAACGAAGAAAAGAATGGAAGCAACCTGAACTGAAAATAAAATCAGGAAGCTTATACAAATATGCCAAAACGGTATCATCCGCAGCAAAAGGTTGTGTTACCGATTTGTTCTAAAAATAATGATAGGGGTATCTCCCTAAATATAGGCTTATGGAGACATTAAAAGCACAAAAAAAAGATAGTAAAAAGCAAAAAGCAATCAGGATTACGGGCGCGGAGGCCATAATCCATTGCTTGCTCGCAGAAGGGGTTGATTTGATTTATGGTTACCCCGGAGGAGCCATTATGCCCGTTTATGATGAGCTGTACAAGTTTCAAGATAAACTCACCCATATTCTGACACGTCATGAGCAAGGTGCTACGCATGCAGCTCAAGGATATGCAAGGGTTACGGGAAAAGTAGGGGTTGCCATGGCAACTTCGGGTCCTGGAGCTACCAACTTGGTAACAGGAATTGCCGATGCGCAGATAGATTCCACACCAATGGTTTGTATTACAGGTCAGGTTACACGCAGCTTGTTGGGTTCTGATGCATTTCAGGAAACGGATATCGTTGGCATTTCAACACCGGTAACCAAATGGAACTATCAAATTACCAAAGTCGAAGAGATTCCGGAGATAATGGCCAAGGCATTCTATATCGCTAAGTCTGGAAGACCTGGGCCTGTCTTGATTGACATCACAAAAAATGCGCAGTTTGATGAGCTTGATTTCGTATATGAAAAATGTACGGCGGTAAGGAGCTATAAGCCCGTTCCAACGCCAGAACCCAGCAGTCTTGAAAAGGCAGCGGAACTCATCAATAGTGCCAAAAAGCCGTTTATTGTATTTGGTCAAGGGGTGATTTTGGGTGAAGCGGAAGCTGAACTCAAAGCCTTTGTTGAAAAAGCAGGAATTCCTGCGGCATGGACCATTCTAGGACTCTCTGCAATGGATACCGACCATCCGCTTAATGTGGGAATGGTGGGCATGCATGGTAATTATGGTCCCAATATGCTGACGAATGAATGTGATGTACTCATTGCCATAGGCATGCGTTTTGATGATCGTGTAACAGGTGATTTAAATACCTATGCCAAACAAGCTAAAGTCATTCATTTTGAAATTGACCCGGCCGAAGTCAACAAAAATGTAAAAGTGGATGTTGCTGTTTTGGGTAATGCCAAAGAAACATTGAGTGCTATTTTGCCTTTATTGGATAAAAAAGAGCACAAGGGGTGGAAGGCCGAATTTGACAAATTGCACCAGATTGAGTTCGATACCCTAATTAAAAATGACATTCATCCCACCAAAGAAGGACTTACGATGGGTGAGGTGATTGAGCAAATCAACATGGCTTCAGGTCAAAAAGCGGTTATTGTTTCCGATGTGGGGCAACACCAAATGATCGCATGTCGATATGCCAAGTTCAAGCAATCCAAGAGTAATATTACTTCTGGAGGTTTGGGAACTATGGGATTTGGTCTTCCTGCGGCCATTGGAGCCAAAATGGGTGCAATGGATCGCGAAGTGGTTGCCATTATCGGCGATGGCGGTTATCAAATGACCATTCAAGAGCTCGGTGTTATTTTCCAGCATAATGTCCCTGTAAAGATTGTAGTTTTGAACAATGACCATTTGGGAATGGTACGTCAGTGGCAAGAACTCTTTTTTGATAGGCGATATGCTTCAACAGTAATGACAAACCCGGATTTTGTAAAAATCGCCGAAGGGTACCATATCCAATCCAGAAGAGTGTCAGAACGTACAGACCTTCAAGAGGCAGTGCAAGAAATGATGGCCTCCAAAGACCCATACTTTTTGGAAGTAAAAGTGGAAAAGGAGGATAATGTATTCCCAATGATTCCATCGGGCGCTTCCGTTTCAGACATCAGATTAAAGTAAATGGATCAATCCGTAATCTTAGAGAAGCCAAAACAGTACAATAATTTACTGGCCAAGTCAGAAGAGATGGGCTTTACGATGCCTTCCGATATTTATATTGGAACCTTGCTGAAAACATTGACGGCATCAAAACCTGCTGGAAGCTTTCTGGAATTGGGTACGGGAATCGGTTTGTCTTTGTCTTGGATGATTCAGGGAATGGATGGGAATTCAAAAATAACAAGTATCGATAATGACTCTGAGCTAATCGAAGTGGCCAAAATGTTTTTTGGAGAAGAGGAGAGATTGGAACTTGTTTGTGCGGATGGTGGCGATTGGCTGAATGGTTACAAGGGGAATTCCTTCGACTTGATTTTTGCTGATGCTTGGCCAGGGAAATACAGCCATTTGGATACTACATTGGCGATGTTGGGCAAAGGGGGTTACTATGTAATCGATGACATGCAAAAACAGTCCAATTGGCCAGAAGGGCATGAAGAAAAAGCCAATGCGTTGGTGAAGGTGCTTGAAAAAAGAGATGATATTACAATTACAAAAATGAACTGGTCCACTGGACTTATAGTTGCAGTAAAAAAATAAAAGCGAATATGGAAAAACAATGGTATACCATCTCGGTGTATTCCGAAAATCATGTGGGATTACTGAATAGAATATCTGGAATATTCTTAAAGCGACATATTAATATTGAAAGTTTAAATGTTTCAAAATCAGAGATAGAAGGTGTTTCTAAATTCACCATTGTAGTTTTTACTACCGAGGATTGGACACGCAAGATTGTTGGCCAAATAGAAAAACAAATAGAGGTCATCAAAGCATATTATCATACCGACGATGAAACCATTTATCAAGAATCGGCATTGTTTAAAATTGCTTCACATTTGTTGTTTGATGAACGTCAGATTCAAAATATCATCAAAGAAAGCAATGCACAGATTGTTACCGTAAACCGCGAGTTTTTTGCCTTGGCAAAAACAGGGCGTAGGTACGAAATAGACGAAATGCACGATGCACTTTTACCATATGGCATTATGCAGTTCGTGCGTTCAGGCAGAATTGCAGTAACAAAGGCAGCGATGCCGATAAGCGAAATATTACAAGAATTTCAAGAAAGCTAAATAGCATAAAATCAAATTTTAAAAATGGCAAATTACTTTAACACACTATCACTTCGCGAACAACTGACACAGTTGGGAAAATGTAGATTTATGGATTCCAGCGAGTTTGCTGATGGTGTTACCGCACTAAAAGGAAAGAAAATTGTAATTGTTGGGTGTGGCGCCCAAGGGTTGAATCAAGGGTTGAACATGCGTGACTCAGGGTTGGACATCTCCTATGCGCTTCGTCCAGCTGCGATCAAGGAACAACGTCAATCCTTCAAAAACGCAAAGGAGAACAACTTTACAGTAGGAACTTATGAGGAATTGATTCCAACAGCTGATTTGGTGATCAACCTAACTCCAGATAAGCAGCACACCAATGTGGTAAGCACCGTAATGCCTTTGATGAAAAAAGGAGCGACATTGTCTTACTCCCACGGTTTCAATATCGTGGAAGAAGGAATGCAAGTTCGCGAGGACCTAACTGTGATTATGGTAGCGCCAAAAAGCCCAGGTTCCGAGGTTCGTGAAGAATATAAAAGAGGCTTCGGCGTGCCAACCTTGATTGCCGTTCACCCAGAGAACGACCCAGAAGGCAAGGGGTTGGAACAGGCCAAAGCTTATGCCGCAGGAACCGGTGGGGACAAAGCAGGAGTTCTTGAGTCATCCTTTGTGGCGGAAGTAAAATCTGATTTGATGGGAGAGCAGACCATTCTTTGTGGTTTATTGCAAACAGGGTCTATTCTTTCCTTCAATAAAATGGTTGAAAAAGGAGTGGATGAAGCCTATGCCTCAAAATTGATTCAATACGGATGGGAAACCATTACCGAAGGTTTGAAACAAGGAGGAATTACCAATATGATGGACCGTTTGTCCAACCCGGCCAAAATCAAGGCTTTTGACTTGGCTGAAGAGCTGAAAGTAATCATGCGTCCATTGTTCCAAAAGCATATGGATGACATTATGAGTGGACATTTTTCCAAAACCATGATGGAAGATTGGGATAATGGAGATAAAAACCTATTGGACTGGAGAGCTGCTACGGGAGAAACCGCATTTGAAAAAACACCAGCAGGAGATATGGAAATCTCTGAACAGGAATACTATGACAACGGTGTATTGATGGTCGCTTTTGTAAAATCAGGAGTGGAATTGGCCTATGAGACTATGACCGAGTCAGGAATTATTGGAGATTCCGCTTACTACGAATCGTTGCACGAGACCCCATTGATCGCCAACACCATTGCAAGAAAGAAATTGTTCGAAATGAACCGTGTAATTTCCGATACTGCTGAATACGGGTGTTATTTGTTCGACCACGCATGTAAACCACTTTTGACAGATTTTATGAAGCAAGTGGAAACCGATATTATTGGAAAGCACTTTGGTGAAGGAAAAGATACCGGCGTGGACAACGTGAGGTTGATTGCCGTGAACAAAGCCATCCGTGAACACGATGTAGAAGTTGTTGGTGCCAGATTGCGTGCATCCATGACGGCTATGAAGCCAATCGGATAACACAAAATCATTGGTCCTATGAGTGAAACTGTGGAAACTTATTTTCCGCAAATAGCGGATATTTATCAAGCAGCAAAGACCATTGCCCAAGTGGCGGAGGTGACAACGTTGCAGCAAAGTATCCGCTATTCCAAGTCCCATGGGGCCAATATTCTTCTTAAAAGGGAGGATCTCCATAGAGTGCGTAGTTACAAAATACGGGGCGCCTACAACAAGATAAGTTCACTTGGCCAAAAACAACTGGATAGCGGTGTGGTTTGTGCCAGTGCAGGAAATCATGCTCAGGGAGTTGCTTTTGCCTGTAGTCATTTGCAGGTAAAAGGAACCATTTATATGCCTGTAGTGACCCCAAAGCAGAAAATAGACCAGACCAATATGTTCGGTGGTGAATGGGTTGATGTGGTTTTGGAGGGAGATACCTTTGATGATTCCAAAAAAGCGGCCCAAACATTTTGTGAACAAGAGGGAAAAACCTTTGTACATCCTTTTGATGATGAAAAGACCATCGAGGGACAAGCTACTGTTGGTTTAGAGATTTTGCAACAATCCAGCGAGCCCATCGACTACGTTTTTGTGGCTGTGGGTGGAGGTGGATTGGCATCAGGCCTTTGCGGTACGTTCCAAGCCCTGTCGCCCAATACCAAAATCATAGGTGT
>NHBR02000116.1 GCA_002167435.2 Allomuricauda sp. TMED12 | reverse complement strand
TACACTTAAACTAAATTTATTATGCATGCATAATAAATTTTCCTATATTTGAGAACACCAAACCAGTTCTATGAAAGATTTGACCATTGATTACGCCCTTAGGGCCACCTGGCAGGCTGTTAGCAAAATGTACAATGAAGAGGCGAAAAGCTATGGGCTCACGATGGCTATTGGATTTACGCTATTGAGCATTGACCCAAAAGGGGGTACACCAAGCACCACATTGGGTCCCAAAATGGGGATGGAGGCAACTAGTTTATCAAGGATTTTAAAAAGTATTGAGCAAAAAGGATATATACAACGCAAGCGTAACCCGAAAGACGGACGTGGGGTCTTGATATTCCTTACCCCACTCGGTTTAGAAAAACGGGGAGAATCCAAAGAAGTAGTATTGCGTTTCAATGAAGTCGTAAAAGAACATAGTTCTCAAGAAGATTTGATAGGATTTTTCAGGGTCATTGAAACCATCAATAAGTTAATTACAGACAAAAAAATATATACAAAAACAACTAATAATTAAATTATAAACTCGCACATGAAAAGGCATATAAACAAAGTTGCCGTAATCGGTTCCGGAATTATGGGAAGTGGCATTGCATGTCACTTTGCGAACATTGGGGTCGAGGTGTTATTGTTGGATATAGTTCCACGAGAACTTAACGACAAGGAAAAAGCCAAAGGACTTACTTTGGAAGACAAAGCAGTACGCAATCGTTTGGTAAATGATTCATTGACTGCTTCGCTAAAATCCAAACCCTCGCCTATTTACCACCAAAAATTTGCTGATCGCATTACCACAGGAAACTTGGAAGACGACATTTCCAAAGTGGCCGATGTGGATTGGATCATAGAAGTGGTCGTGGAACGGTTGGATATCAAAAAACAGGTGTTCGAAAATTTGGACAAACACCGTACGCCAGGAACCTTGATTACTTCAAACACTTCTGGAATACCAATTCGGTTTATGAGCGAAGGAAGAAGTGAGGATTTCCAGAAACATTTCTGCGGTACCCACTTTTTCAACCCAGCCAGATACTTAAAGCTTTTTGAAATCATCCCAGGCCCGAAAACCTCCAAAGATGTTCTGGAGTTCTTAAACGGATACGGAGAACAGTTCTTGGGCAAAACATCTGTAGTGGCCAAGGACACCCCTGCCTTTATCGGAAACAGAATCGGAATCTTCAGTATTCAAAGTCTGTTCCACGCGGTAAAAGAAATGGGAATGACGGTCGAGGAAGTCGATAAATTAACAGGACCCGTCATTGGACGGCCTAAATCCGCCACCTTCCGTACCGTAGATGTGGTAGGATTGGATACACTTGTCCATGTGGCCAATGGGATCAGTGAAAACTGCAAGGACGACGAGCGCCACGAATTGTTCCAGTTACCTGATTTTATCCAGACCATGATGGACAACAAATGGTTGGGCAGCAAATCTGGGCAAGGTTTTTACAAAAAAATTAAAGGAGACGATGGTAAAAGTGAAATCCTCACTTTGGATTTGGATTCCATGGATTATCGTTCCAAAAAGAGTGCGAAATTTGCCACTTTGGAACTCACCAAGACCATTGACAAGGTCATTGACCGTTTCCCTGTTTTAGTTGGAGGAAAAGACAAGGCAGGAGAATTCTACCGAAAGAGCTTCGGAGCACTTTTTGCCTATGTAACCCATCGTATTCCAGAAATCACGGATGAGTTATACAAAATAGATGATGCCATGAAAGCCGGTTTTGGCTGGGAGCACGGACCCTTCCAAATTTGGGATGCCGTAGGGCTCGAAAAAGGTCTTGAATTCATTAAGGCTGAAGGTCTGGAAGCAGCCGCATGGGTTGCCGAAATGAAAGAAGTCGGAATTGATTCCTTTTACACTGTAAAAGAAGGGAACACCTACTTCTACGATATTCCGAAAAAGACCATGGAAAAAGTTCCAGGTCAGGATGCGTTTATCATTTTGGACAACATCAGAAAAACAAAAGAAGTCTTCAAAAATAGCGGAGTTGTTATCGAAGATTTGGGCGATGGAATCCTTAACTGCGAATTCCAATCTAAAATGAACACCATTGGCGGTGACGTACTCGCTGGTTTGAACAAAGCCGTGGACCTTGCCGAAAAAGATTTTGCAGGATTGGTTGTGGGTAACCAAGCTGCGAATTTCTCTGTTGGCGCCAACATCGGAATGATTTTTATGATGGCCGTCGAACAAGAATACGATGAGCTGAATATGGCCATCAAAATGTTCCAAGATACCATGATGCGGATGAGATATTCCTCTATCCCTACTATTTCTGCCCCTCATGGCATGTGTTTGGGCGGTGGTTGTGAGCTCTCACTCCATGCCGATAAAGTGGTGGCCGCGGCCGAAACCTACATTGGTTTGGTGGAATTCGGTGTTGGTGTAATTCCTGGCGGAGGTGGCTCCAAGGAAATGGCCCTTCGCGCTTCGGACACTTTCAGGAAAAATGATGTGGAGCTCAATGTGCTTCAAGAGTATTTCCTCACCATCGGAATGGCCAAAGTATCAACATCCGCCTACGAAGCCTTTGATTTGGGCATCTTACAAAAAGGAAAGGATGTTGTAGTAGTCAACAAAGACCGTCAAATTGCAACAGCAAAAGCCTATGCGAAACTTATGGCAGATGCAGCTTACACCAAGCCTGTGAAGCGCAAAGATGTAAAAGTACTTGGAAAACAAGCCTTGGGTATGTTCTTGGTAGGAACCGACTCCATGGAAGCTGGACATTATATTTCGGAGCACGATAAAAAGATTGCCGACAAACTGGCCTATGTAATGGCCGGCGGTGACCTTTCTGAAGCAACAATGGTAACCGAACAATATCTTTTGGATTTGGAAAGAGAAGCCTTTCTATCACTTTGTACCGAAAGAAAGACTTTGGAACGTATCCAGCACATGTTGAAAACAGGAAAACCCTTGAGAAATTAGACACAAGAATCAAGACAAAAGAGCCAAGACCTAAAATCCTGACTCTTGGTTCTTGAATCTAAAAATCAAAAAGAAAGAATGAAAACAGCATATATAGTAAAAGGATATAGAACAGCCGTGGGCAAAGCACCAAAAGGTCTGTTCAGGTTTAAGCGACCAGACGAACTGGCGGCCGAAACCATCGAATACATGATGAACGAGCTCCCTCAATTGGACAAAAAACGTATTGATGACGTTATTGTGGGAAATGCCATGCCCGAAGCCGAACAAGGCTTAAACATGGCAAGGCTTATTTCACTTATGGGACTTGACATTGAAGATGTACCCGGTGTGACCGTTAACCGATATTGTGCCTCTGGTTTGGAGACCATTGGAATTGCAACGGCCAAAATACAGTCAGGAATGGCCGATTGTATTATCGCCGGTGGTGCCGAAAGTATGAGTTATATTCCAATGGGTGGTTATAAACCAACCCCTGATTACGCCACAGCCAAAGAAGGCCACGAAGATTACTATTGGGGCATGGGGCTAACCGCTGAAGCGGTTGCGAAACAGTTCAAGGTTTCTCGTGAGGACCAAGATGAATTCGCCTTCAATTCACATATGAAGGCCTTGAAGGCTCAAGCAGAAAATCGTTTCCAAGACCAAATTGTACCTATAGAAGTGGAACACACCTTTGTGAACGAGGCAGGGAAAAAAGAAACCAAAACATACACCGTCAACAAAGATGAAGGACCACGAAAAGGGACCAATATCCCTACACTGAACAAACTTAGACCTGTTTTTGCGGCAGGAGGAAGCGTTACAGCTGGTAATTCCTCACAAATGAGTGATGGTGCTGCTTTTGTAATGGTAATGAGTGAGGAAATGGTGAAAGAATTGAATCTTGAGCCCATTGCCCGCTTGGTAAACTATGCTGCAGCTGGCGTGGAACCAAGGATAATGGGGATTGGACCTGTAAAAGCAATCCCAAAAGCTTTAAAGCAAGCTGGGATGAAACAAGACCAGATAGACCTTATTGAACTGAACGAAGCCTTTGCCTCACAATCATTGGCGGTTATCCGAGAACTTGGCCTAAACCAAGATATCGTGAATGTGAACGGTGGTGCCATCGCACTTGGCCACCCATTGGGTTGTACCGGTGCCAAGTTATCCGTCCAACTTTTTGATGAAATGAGAAAACGGGACATGAAAGGTAAATACGGCATGGTCACCATGTGCGTAGGTACTGGACAAGGTGCTGCAGGTATATTCGAATTCCTAAATTAAAAATTACTAAACACAAAAAATCATGAGCGATACTAAAGAAAAAGACATACTGAGAGGAGGTCAATTTTTGGTCAAGGAGACCAAATGTGAAGACGTGTTCACCCTTGAAGACCTCAACGAAGAACAAAAAATGATGCGTGAAAGCACCAAGGAATTTGTGGACAGAGAACTTTGGGCGCATTGGGAGCGTTTCGAGAAAAAAGATTATGCATATACCGAAGAATGCATGAATAAGGCTGGAGAGCTTGGTCTTTTAAGTATCGCTGTCCCTGAAGCCTATGGAGGTATGGGAATGGGTTTTGTTTCCACTATGCTGGTCTGTGACTATATTTCAGGCGCAACAGGGTCCTTTAGTACAGCATTTGGTGCGCATACTGGAATTGGAACCTTGCCCATTACCTTATATGGAACCGAAGAGCAAAAACAAAAATATGTACCTAAATTGGCTACCGGTGAGTGGTTTGGCGCGTATTGTTTGACAGAGCCGGGGGCTGGATCCGATGCCAACTCAGGTAAAACCAAAGCAGTGCTCTCCGACGATGGTAAATACTACAGCATAACAGGACAGAAAATGTGGATATCCAACGCAGGTTTCTGCAACCTGTTCATTGTTTTTGCCAGAATCGAAGATGATAAAAATATTACCGGGTTTATTGTCGAAAACGACTCGGCAAATGGAATTTCCCTAGGTGAAGAAGAAAAAAAATTGGGAATCCACTCCTCTTCTACCCGTCAAGTATTTTTCAACGAGACAAAAGTACCCGTCGAAAACATGCTTTCTGAAAGAGGTAATGGCTTCAAGATTGCCATGAACGCCCTAAATGTGGGCAGGATTAAATTGGCAGCCGCATGTTTGGAGGCTCAAAGAAGAGTTATTGGTGAGGCTACCAAATATGCCAACGAACGTATTCAGTTCAAAACACCGATCATAAACTTTGGTGCCATCAAAGCAAAAATTGCAGATATGGCTACCAATGCTTATGTAGATGAAGCCGCCTGTTACCGTGCTGCAAAAAATATCGAGGATAGAATCGCTATTCGCGAAGCCAGTGGAAACTCTCACCAAGAAGCAGAGCTTAAAGGTGTAGAAGAATACGCTATTGAATGTTCCATTTTAAAAGTGGCTGTTTCTGAACATGTTCAGCATACTACGGATGAAGGTATCCAAATATTTGGAGGAATGGGCTTTAGCGCCGATACCCCAATGGAATCTGCCTGGAGAGATGCCCGTATTTCTAGAATTTATGAAGGTACCAACGAAATCAACCGTATGCTTTCCGTAGGAATGTTGGTAAAAAAGGCCATGAAAGGCCATGTTGACTTACTAGGTCCAGCTACGGCTGTGGGGGAAGAATTGATGGGCATCCCATCGTTTGAGACACCAGACTTCTCTGAGCTCCTATCGGAAGAAAAAGACCTGATAACTCGATTGAAAAAAGTATTTTTGATGATTGCAGGAAGTGCCGTTCAAAAATTTGGACCGGATTTGGAAAAACATCAAATGTTGTTGATGGCCGCTTCTGATATCCTGATTCAAACCTATATGGCAGAATCAGCCATTCTAAGAACCGAGAAAAATGCTAAACGCTTTGGTGAAGAAGCCCAGGCAGCACAAATAGCCATGTCCAAATTGTATTTGTACAGGGCGGTTGACATCATCCAACAAAAAGGAAAGGAAGCTATAGTTTCTTTTGCAGAAGGTGATGAACAACGCATGATGCTAATGGGGCTTAAGCGCTTTACCAAGTATACAAATCAACCCAATGTTGTGAAACTTAGAACGCAGATTGCCGACAAAGTTGCCGCAGATAATGGGTATACCTTTGACTAATTCAAATATTTGTTGGGATGAAAACAACCCACTAGGATTTGAAAACGCCCCGATTGGGGCGTTTTTTTGTAATCAATTCCGTTTTTATAAAACATTTCAGGTCGAGCGTAGTAGAGACCAAATTGAAAAGTTTAGGTTTTCGAGACCTCTCGACTGCGCTCGAGGTGACATATCACTTCTTTATATAGCCTTTTTAACCTATGGATTCCAATATTTTCTCATCTCCTTGCTTTTTGGAGAAGTTAATAGCACATTCAATAAGTGCCAAATGCGAATACGCCTGTGGGAAGTTACCCAGCAAACGTTTCGTTTTAAAATCGATATCCTCACTGAACAATCCCAAATGGTTGCTGTAGCCCAATAACTTTTCAAATCGATCCAACGCTTTCTCTTCCTCTCCAATTTTGAACAGGGCATTGATAAACCAAAAAGTACAGATGGTGAATGATGAAGACGGAAGTCCGAAATCATCTTCGTTTTTGTATCGGTACAAAAGACCATCGTTGCTAAGCCCTTCTTCTATTGCTTTTACCGTACTCACATATTTTGGATCACGGGCATGGATAAAACCATAAGGTTCCATTAATAATACGGAAGCATCCAAATGACGGGAGCCATAACTCTGTACAAATGCGTTGATATCGCTATTCCATGCATTTTCATGGATGTCGTCCTTAATTTTCTGCTCAAGTGCAGTCCAACGTTCCAGCTTTCTTGTTTTTCCAAACATATTCGCCACTTTTATGGCACGATCCAAGGCTACCCAACACAAAACCTTGGAGAAAGTAAAATGTTTGTCTTCCCCACGGAATTCCCAAATACCCTTATCTGGTTCCTCCCAGTGTTTTCCAACAATCCATACAATACCTTTGGTAATGCTCCATAGTTCCTCAACATTCTCAATATCGTTGCTAAAGTTTTTCAACTGCTCGTAAATCACATCCATCAAAATGCCATAAATATCGTTTTGACGTTGTTTATATGCAGCATTGCCAACACGAACAGGCTTGGAATCTTTGTAACCATCAAAATGGTTCAAGGTTCTCTCTGTTAATGTTTTTTCCTTATTGATACCGTACATGATCTGAAGTTTTTCATCCTTGTCGGGCATCAAATCAATAATAAACTGAAGGTAACGCTTGGCAGAGTTCTTATGTCCAAGTTCGGAAACCACCTTGATCACCATGGATGCATCTCGAATCCAACAAAAACGATAATCCCAGTTTCTCACTTCACCAATGGTCTCGGGGAGAGATGTGGTGGCAGCGGCCAAAACAGCACCAGTTTTGTCATAGGTCAACATTTTTAAGGTTATGGCACTTCTGATTATATCATCTTTAAACTTTTGATAGTTTGGAGTTTTAGCGGACCAATCCAACCAGTACACCTTGGTACGCTCCAGTTCCAACCCCATAGTATCGGTAGTCGGCATCAATATTTTTTCGTTGTAACAAATCAAAAAATAGCCATCTTCCTCCAAAGTGATCTCCTCACCCTCCAGAATACGCTCCTTATCAAAGGATGTATAAAGGAACAGGGTGTCATATTTTAACTTATGGGTAAGGCTAGCTATAAAATCCTGCTTTACAAAATGCTTGGTTTCTCCCAGACCATACTCCAATTTAGGATCATATTTAACCGAAAACTTAGGTTTACCCGAAACATATTTTACATAGCGGATAATTTCGGGCTGGGCTTTGTACTTTCCATTCATTTTATGGTGACGGGGCATAAAGTCATGCACCTCAAAAACATTGTCCCCTTCAGAGTACCGAGTAATCAAAATCGCGGTGTTACGATAATATTCCTGCTCAATGGTATAACTCCCTTTGGGAAGTATTTCAAAACTACCTCCTTTTTTCTCGTCCAATAATTTCGCAAATATTGAAGTTGAGTCAAATTGCGGTAAACAGCACCAGTCTATGGAGCCTTCTTTGGAAATCAATGCCGCGCTCCTGCAATTTCCTATAATTCCGTAATTCAAGTTGTCCATAGATCAAAAATTCTCAAAAGGGTTAGAAGTAATTGGTTTTGCGCTCGAATTTCCCGATTTTTAAAGAAACAAAAAATAAAAATAGGTCAAAAATCATCCTTTTATGGGCAAAACTATCATAATCTCAAATCGACTACCCGTTCAATTACAAATTAGCAATGGAACCATCAAAGCAATACCAAGTGTTGGGGGATTGGCCACAGGGATGAAATCTGTACACAGTGGAGGTGAAAGTCTTTGGATCGGTTGGTCAGGGTTGACCAATGAGGAAATTCCTGAAGCACTTGAAGATGATATTGACAAAGCCCTCGAAGAACATGGCTGTGCCAAAGTAAAACTCAATTCCGATGAAATAGATGGTTTTTACTACGGGTTCAGCAACAGGACCATTTGGCCCCTATTCCATTATTTTTTGAAATATTCCGAGTTTGAGCTGAATTATTGGGACACCTACAAAGCGGTAAACCAGAAGTTTGCTGATGCCATCATAGAAAATTCAAGCGAAGACGATACCATTTGGGTGCATGATTACCAATTAATGTTGGTTCCCCAAATGGTGCGAGAAAAACGTCCGGACACGACCATCGGCTTCTTCTTACATATCCCTTTTCCTTCTTTTGAAATTTTCCGGACCCTGCCCTGGCGTGAAGAAATATTGGAAGGATTGTTAGGCTCGGACCTTATCGGTTTCCACACGTATGACTATGAAAGACACTTTTTGAGCTCTGTGAGAAGGCTCATTGGCCTGGATGTAAGCTTTAATGAGATTTATTTGGATAACAGAGTTATAAAAGTGGATTCCTTCCCCATGGGAATCGATTACAAAAAGTTTAGGGATGCCGCCGTTTTGCACGATACCAAAAGTGAAGATGAACGCAGTGACCTACAGATTCGTTTGGATAATCACAAAGCCTCAGCACCGGACACCAAGCTCATTCTATCCATAGACCGTTTGGATTACAGTAAGGGTATTGCAAAGCGTATCAATGCATTTGAATATTTCCTTCAGAAATACCCCGAATACAAAGAAAAAGTCAGGCTAATCATATTGGCCGTACCCTCACGCTCCAACGTACCACAATATCAATTGCTGAAAAGAGAAGTGGATGAATTGGTCGGTAGAATCAACGGTGAGCTGTCCACGGTAAATTGGACACCTATTTGGTACTTCTATCGCTCTTTGCCATTTGAAAGTTTGATTGACCTTTACACCTCAAGTGACATCGCATGGCTTACACCACTACGAGATGGAATGAACTTGGTAGCCAAAGAATATATTGCTACCAGAACAGATAAATCCGGAGTGCTTATTTTGAGTGAAATGGCCGGGTCTGCTTACGAAATGAACGAAGCGCTTTTAATAAACCCAAACAACTTTGAGCAGCAGGCAGACACCCTAAAGCAAGCCATTAATATGCCCATGGAGGAACAAGTATCCCGAAATACGTTTTTGCAAAAAAGATTGGAACGTTACAATGTAGAGGTTTGGGCCAATGAGTTTATGAATGCGTTAAAAGAGAATAGGGATTTGGGCAAAGCCTTCATTTCCGAAAAAATGTCCCCGGAAATCCTATTGCTGATCGAGGAAGAATATGCAAAATCCAAAAAACGATTGTTGTTCTTGGATTATGATGGAACCTTGGCCGGATTCCACAAAGACCCCCAAAAAGCATCGCCAGATGAAGAATTGTATGAGCTTTTGGACGAATTACACGAACAAGAAGACACTACCGTGTTTTTAATAAGTGGAAGGGACAAGCAAACTTTTGCTCGCTGGTTCTTGCCAAAAAAGTACAATATGATAGTGGAACACGGTGTCTGGATTTCTCGAAATGGTGATGAATTTAAAATGTTGGAACAAGTAAAAGGAGAATGGATGGGTAAAATTAGGCCTGTTTTGGAATCCTTTGTGGATAGAACTCCGGGCTCTTTTATCGAAGAAAAGAATTATTCCTTGGCCTGGCATTATAGAAATACCGATCCTGATTTTGGAGCCAAAAGAGCTACTGAGCTTAACACCGTATTACGAAGTTTAATAGGCAATGACGATATTAGCGTATTGAACGGTAATAAAGTTATGGAAATAAAAAGCAGCAACGTGAACAAAGGTAGGGCTGCTACTCGTATGTTAAGTGAAGATGATTACGACTTTGTTTTTGCCATTGGTGATGACTGGACAGATGAATTTATGTTCCAAGAACTTCCCGACTCGGCCATTACAGTCAAAGTTGGACTCAAAAAAACACAGGCCAAATACCATGTGGAAAATACTGCAAGGGTAAGGCTACTTTTAAAACGTTTTACAAAACCATGACACGAACAGTTTTCATTATTTGCTTTTTGTTGGTAAATGTCCATGTATGGGCCCAGACAGAAACAGAGGTGTATCTTTTTGACTTAGAAGTTAACAATGGAAAACCGGTTCTTACCAATCCCAAAAATATTTCCAATAACCCGGGTTATGACAACCAACCTTCATTTTGGGATGATGACACCGTTTTATTTGCATCCACGAGGGAAAACCAAACCGACATACTCCAATTTAATGTGAATAAGGGCAGCACTTCCACTTGGTTGACCTATACAACTGCTGGAAGTGAATATTCACCCTTGCGCATTCCTGATAAAAATGCCATTTCTGCTATTCGGTTGGATATGGATGGTTTACAACGCTTATATGAATACAATTTTAAAACAAGTGAATCTACCCCGATCACAAATTTGAAAATTGGATACCACGTTTGGTTCAACGACCATATTTTGGTTGCCACCGTTTTGGTAGAAAATCGAATGGACCTAAAAATTATCAACCTAGAAGAAGACACCCAAAAAACAGTTTATCAAAACGTAGGGCGGTCACTACATAACATACCCAATACCGATCTAGTCAGTTTTATTGGCAAAAAGAATAATACATGGCAAATTTTGTCCTTGGACCCAATAACCGGTGAGTCAAATAAAATAACGAACACCTATGACCATGAAGAAGACATTTGCTGGTTGGATAAAAATACCATTGTTACCGGAGCGGGGAAAACACTTTTATCATTAGACGTTAGCTCCGAAGGTTCTGATTGGGAAACCATCATTGTATTTGACCAAGAAGAAATCAACAATATAAGTCGTATTGCCATTAGCCCTAACTCAAAAAGATTGGCATTTGTGGCTGAGGAGTCACCAGCGAAAATCATCCAAAATCAAGTAATGGCATTTAATAATAGGAATTTAGATGCTTTTGTGGGTTGTTTTTCAGATGATGTTCTGGTAAGTTGTTTTCCCAATGAAAAAATGTATCAAGGTAATGGCAAAATGCACGAAAACTATGGTCGCTTTTTTGAAAACGTCAAGAACTCAAGTGTAGAGGTGGTCAATCGAATTGTACTTGGAAACACCATAATCGATGAGGAAATCACCAAAGTTGATGGCAGAGATGGCCGCCAGGTTGCCATTTACCAAGTTGAAAATGGGCTTATTTCATCCATGACCTTTGTTTTTCCCGATGGACCATTAACCGATGCGGAAAAAATTGTACAAGAACAACTGGAAGCATACAACAACAGGGATATAGAAGCCTTTACAGACACTTATGCAAATGATACTGAACTTTACCAATTTCCAAAAACACTCCAATCCAAAGGTAAACCCAAACTTGTTCAGCAATACGGTGCATTTTTTGAAAACACCCCTGATTTACATTGTGAGATAAAAAACAGGATTGTTATTGGGAACAAGGTAATTGACGAAGAATCGGTCACTATCAATGGAGAGGTTTTTAAAGCCATCGCCATTTATGAAGTGGATAATGGAGAAATCCAAACAGTTACATTTATCCAGAATTAAAACCTTTTCTCAATATTTACTGTTGATTGATATTTCAAAAGTATCAAAACAGGAATCAACCATATGATTTGGGTTCTTTTTGCTATTTTTATGGTTCAATTTTTCAAGGAAAAACTCAACTCAAACGAATTATGAAAAACTACCTCCCCCTACTTTTTGCATTTTTTATCATATCACTTTCACAAGCTCAAACGGACACACGTATTTACGATATCATCAATGATGTATCAGCCGAGCGCATCGAGAGCGATGTTACCACGCTTGTAAACTTCGGAACACGACACACGTTAAGCGATACCGTTTCCCAAACTCGGGGGATAGGTGCCGCCCGAAGATGGATAAAATCGGAATTTGAAAAAATATCGTCTGACTGTAGTGGCTGTCTTGAAGTGTTCTACCAGAAAAACCTAATTGCAAAAGGGGACAACGCCCGAATCGTAAAAGATGTTGAAGTGGTAAACGTAGTGGCTATCCAAAGAGGTAGCAAATTCCCAAACCGCTTCATTATTATGAGCGGTGATATTGACTCCCGTGTGAGCGACCCAACCAACTATACTTCAGATTCGCCCGGAGCCAACGATAATGCCAGCGGAATGGCGGGGACAATTGAAGCATCGCGAGTACTTTCCAAGTACAAGTTTGAAAGCAGCATTATTTATTTGGGGCTATCCGGCGAAGAGCAAGGACTTTATGGTGGAAAAGGAATGGCGGCTTATGCCAAGGAAAAGGGATGGGACATAGTAGGTATCCTCAATAATGATATGATTGGAAATATCACAGGTGTTGATGGTGTAGTAAGCAATAGGGATTTTCGAATCTTTTCAGAGCCTGTTCCTCCAACAGAAACCGAACAACAACGTAGAGCAAGACGTTTTTACGGTGGCGAAGTAGATGGTATTTCCCGTCAGTTGGCAAGATACGTGTACAAAACCACCAAAACCTATATGCCCGAAATGAACCCCATGATGATTTACCGTTTGGACCGTTTTGGCCGTGGTGGTCATCACAGACCATTTAATGATGTCGGCTTTGCAGGTATTCGAATTATGGAGGCGCATGAAAATTATACCCAACAACACCAAGATATTCGTGTAGAAGATGGTATCGCCTATGGTGATGTTTTGGAGCACGTGAATTTTGGATATGCTAAAAAACTAACGGCTGTAAATGCCATAAACTTGGCATCGATCGCTTGGGCTCCACCAGCCCCAGAAACTGTTGAAATTGGTGGAATTGTGGAACCTAGCGCAAAACTAAGATGGAGCAAGGTAGATGGTGCGGTGGGCTATAAAATATATTGGAGAGATACCACTTCCCCTACTTGGGACAATTATAAATACGTAGGTAATGTCAGCGAACATACCTTAGAAGGTATTGTCATTGACAATTTCTTTTTTGGTGTAGCTGCCGTTGGAAAAGATGGGCATGAAAGTCCAGTGGTTTTCCCAAACAAGGTTTTTAGATAATTACAAGTTTACATATGAAACAAAGTTTCTTTCTTATTGCTCTTTTATTGGGAGCTTGGTCCATCAATGCACAAAATTTTACTAGACAGGATACCCTAAGGGGCAGCATAACACCAGAAAGGGAATGGTGGGACTTGAACTATTATGACCTAAATGTAAAAGTGGAGCCCTCCAAAAAGTTTATTTCAGGTCACAATATCGTTCGGTATAAAGTGCTTGAGCAGTCAAAAACACTTCAAATTGACCTCCAAGCACCCATGAAGATTGAGTCTGTGGTTCAAGATGGCAAAAAACTAAAGTTTACCTCCGAAGGAAACGCACATTTCATCAAACTGAAAAAAAAACAGATACCTGGAGAAATTAATCAACTTAAAATAACATACTCTGGATATCCGCGTGAAGCCGTTAGAGCGCCATGGGATGGTGGCTTTTCTTGGAAAGAAGACGAAAATGGAAACCCATTTGTCGCCACATCTTGCCAAGGTTTGGGCGCTAGTGTTTGGTGGCCCAACAAAGACCACATGTACGACGAGGTAGACAGCATGCGAATTAGCGTGACTGTTCCCAAAGATCTTATGGATGTTTCGAACGGTCAATTGGAAAGTGTTGAGGATAAAGGCGATTTCAAAACCTACAATTGGGTAGTAGAAAATCCCATCAATAACTATGGTGTTAATGTAAACATTGGGAATTATACGCATTTTGGTGAACTTTATGAAGGGGAGGAAGGTCCCTTAAAGTTTGATTATTACGTTTTGCCCGAAAATTTGGAAAAAGCAAAAAGACAATTTGCTCAAACCCCTATGATGATGCGGGCCTTTGAACATTGGTTTGGCCCCTACCCTTTCTACGAAGATGGGTTCAAATTAGTGGAAGTTCCCTATTTGGGTATGGAACATCAAAGTTCTGTTACCTACGGGAATAAATATGAAAATGGGTATTTAGGACGTGACTTATCTGGTACCGGTTGGGGTTTACAATTTGATTTTATTATTATTCATGAGGCAGGACATGAATGGTTTGCCAATAACATCACCTATAAAGATATTGCAGATATGTGGGTTCACGAAGGATTTACAGCCTATTCGGAGAACCTATACCTTGATTATCATTTTGGAAAAAAGGCATCTGCAGAATATGTTATTGGCACCCGTGCCAATATTCAAAACGACAGGCCTATTATTGGTCCTTATGGGGTAAACAAAGAAGGTTCTGGCGATATGTATTACAAAGGGGCCAACATGTTGCACACCCTTCGCCAATTGGTGGAAGACGATGATAAATGGCGTCAAATGTTACGAGGCCTCAATAAAGAATTTTACCATCAAACGGTTACTTCAGCGCAAATCGAAAACTATTTAAGTGAGATGTCCGGGAAGGATTTATCAGCTTTCTTCAACCAATACTTGCGTACAACCATGATTCCTAAATTGGAATATAAAATCGAAGATGGTTCCATTACTTATAGATACGTTGATATTGTAGAGGATTTTGACATGCCCATTAGAGTCTTTATGGATGGTCTTGAAAAATGGCTCTTCCCCTCGGCTGAATGGAAAACAGAAGCATTGGAAGGAGCCCAAGTTGATTTTGACAAAAACTTCTACATAGAGACTCAAAAAATATAGTTTGAAAAAGCATCCCGAGCATTATTTTAAAAATGACAAAGAGTGGCGTGAGTGGCTTCATGAAAACCATGAAACGCAAACTGGTGTCCACCTGATTTTTTACAAGGTGGAGCACCATAAAGAAAGTATGCGATGGGAAGAAGCCGTAAAAGTTGCTCTTTGTTATGGATGGATAGATAGTACCGTAAGAAGTCTCGGCGATGGAAAGCGCAAACAATACTTCTGCCCCAGAAAACCCAAAAGCACTTGGAGCAGAGTGAACAAGAATCATATAAAAAAATTAAAGGCCGATGGATTGATGCACAAAAGTGGTTTAAATGCCATTGAAGTGGCCAAGAAAAACGGTTCTTGGACCGAACTGGACGATGTGGAAAACGGTGTGGTTCCGGAAGATTTACAAAAAGCTTTTGACAAACATCAAACCGCTCATGAAAACTTCAAAAATTTTACGCATAGCCAAAGAAAACCCTATCTCTATTGGCTAAAACAGGCCAAACGGGAAGAAACCCGAAAAAAAAGAATCAAGGAAATTATATCCCTTTCAGAAAAAAACATCAAATACAGAAACCAATAAGGTCACTACTTACCATATTTTCTTTGGTAGATAAACGCAGCTAATCCTCCAATAAAGGCAAACACACTCAGCATCCAAAATACATTTTGATGCCCCAGCTCCTCACCGGGATGTGCATCCAAAAGCATTCCGTAGGCCGGACCAGCAAATACATCGGGCGTGTAGCCAATTAACGAAATGAGACCCACGGCAGTCCCCGTCAAGGTCAACGGTATTTTACCGACATGCATTACCCCAAAATACAAAGCCCTCGTGGCATAAACCCCAGCAGCAATTACTACAACGGACATAAAGAACAAAAGCGTGGTTGTTGGCGCTATCAGCCCACTGGCAAATAGCAAGCCTCCGATTAATGTCAAAATAAAGCTCACCACCAATAACCATGTGATTTTTAGCTTATCTGCTATCAAACCAAAAAGGATGCCTGTGGCAGGACGTAGAAATTGCAGCAAGGTTCCAACTTTAGCCGAATCAACCTGATTATACAACATGACCTCTTCGGCATATTGAGAGATAACGTCAGTGATTTTATATCCGACGTAACCACAGAGAATAATTACCATCAACAGCCAAACCGAAGGTAGTTTTAAGACCTGTTTAATATCTGCCCAGGAAATACGATTACGAATCACTTTATCATCATTATCGCTGGTTTTCATAAAAAACCACACCAAAACACCTACCAAGATGATAATTACGGATGAGAAATACAGCACATACGTAAATGCATCCTTTCTGTCTTGAAGAGTAGCTATTTCAGGAGATTCCAACAAAAAAAAGGAGAAGACTACAACTCCCATCAAACCAAACAAGGCACCAGTTAGTCCACGACCTCCATCAAGAAAACCGAACGCTTTTCCCTGTGAATCGGCACCGCCCCAAATTCTTGTTGCTTTGATCATGGGTGCCCAAAAAAGAAAAATTGTGGTAAAGCCCCACCAACCATAGAGGACTTGAAGAACCCAAAAATCAGGATACTGAGCAAATAAAAAGCCTCCCAATGCGGTCATCCATAAGGCAATGGCAATCAATTTTCGAGGTTGATACTTATCGGCCAAAGGCCCACCCAGGACATAGGAGACCATCGCAACTAAACCGTATACCGAAAAGCATAGTCCCATCTGTACATTATCCAATTCCAAGACATCCAAAACGGTAGGTCTAAAAACACGGGGCAACACAAAAGGAAGGATAAAGATGGCTTCACCCGATAGAATCAACAATAATAAATAGAACCAACTTGGTTTAGTTTCCTTCAAAACTTGTATTTGGTTAAAAATCACTAAAAAAAGTGGAAAAACCCAAAACCGCATACAATAAAAATTCAGGTATCTTTAAGGCAATATAAATTCCGCTTATGAACCGACTACTATTTTCATCTCTTTTACTAACAATCTTTAGCTGTAAGAATGATACCATTAACAACTATGATTTGGCAATCACCAATGCCAATGTGGTTCATCTGGAAACAGGTAAAATCGAAGTTCAAGACATCTATATTTCCGATGGAAAAATCCAAGCTGTCGAAGCAGCAAGTTCAAGCAATTTTAAAGGTGATTCCACTATCGATGCTTCTGGAAAATATGTATTACCCGGTTTTTGGGACAATCACATTCACTTAAGAGGAGGTGATTCACTGATCGTCAACAACAAGAACTTTTTAAAACTTTTCATTGCCAATGGAATTACTACGGTTCGCGATGCTGGTGGCGACCTTACCCATGCTGTGATGGAATGGAAACATCAAATTGCGGAGGAAAACCTAATTGGCCCTACTATTTTCACAGCGGGACCAAAAATCGATGGGCCAGGAGCTACTTGGGCAGGATCTTTGGAAGTGGAAACCGAAGAAGATATTGTAGAGGCCTTGGATTCCTTGGAATCCTTGAACGTTGATTTTGTTAAGATTTATGATAGCAGGATTTCACCTGAAAACTATCTCAAAACCATCGAAGAAACCAAGAAAAGAGGGTTCACAGTATCTGGGCACATGCCCTTTACGGTTACTCTGGAAGAAACCATAGATGCTGGAATGGACGGCATTGAACACCTTTACTACATCATGAAAGGATGCGCGAGCAATGAAATTGAGGTTACGGATAAATTAAACAAGGGCGAAATGGGTTTTTGGGGTGCTATGCCAGCACTTATGGGCGCCTACTCAGACAGCACAGCACAGACTACTTTTACTAATTTAAAAGAGAACGATGTTTTTGTGGTTCCCACGCTTCATATTGGGAAAACCTTGAGTTACTTGGATGAAGTAGACCATTCCAAAGATCTTTATTTAAAATATATGGGGAAAGGAATTATTCAGACCTATCAGGGCAGAATCCGATCATCCCTTAATTCCTCCGAAGAAGCTCGAGAAAACCGTAAACAATTGGATGCTTTTTTTGGAGCATTAGCCAAATCACTAAACGATGCGGGCGTTCAGTTATTGGCGGGTTCCGATAGTGGTGCCTTTAACTCTTATACTTACCCTGGCATATCCTTGCACAAAGAATTACAGGTTATGGTGGAAAACGGCATATCGCCACTGGATGCGCTTCGCACTTCAACTGCGAATGGCGCCAAATTTTTAAACCAAACCGATGATTACGGGCGTATTTCCAAAGGAAAAATTTCAGACTTGGTCATTTTGGACGCCAACCCTTTGAAAAACATCGAGAACACTCAGAAAATTTATACTGTGATCAAGGGCACCCAAGTGTTTTCTAAAAGACAACTGCAAGAATTATTGAACAACTCCGTGATAGATTAATTCCAAACAACACGAACATGCAACCAAAACATTATTTTTTCTTACTTCTATTTTTGTGTTTGAACAGTCTACATTCCCAAACCCTATTAATTCCTGAACGGGTTTTTGATGGTATGGCAATGCATGAGGATTGGGTCGTAGCTGTAAATGAAAATCGAATTACCTACGCTGGCCCAATGGATGGCTTAAAAACAGCTGGTTCATACACCAAACAAGAATTAAAGGGCATGACCTTAATGCCTGGTATTATTGAAGGACACTCTCATTTATTGTTGCATCCGTATAACGAAACCGAATGGAATGATCAGGTTTTGAAAGAATCTCCAGCTGAAAGGGCTATACGAGGAGTTGTCCATGCCGAAAAATCTTTGATGTCAGGAGTAACCTCTATGCGCGACCTTGGTTCGGAAGGAGCGGGATATACCGATGTGTACCTTAAAAAAACGATTGATGACAACATTGTGCCTGGTCCTCGCACTTTAATGGCTGGTCCGGCCATTGTGGCGACAGGGGCCTATGGTCCAAAAGGATTCCATAACGGAGTGACGGTGCCATTGGGTGCCGTTCCGGTCAGCGGCAGGGATGAAGCAATTAAAGAAGTTCGTACCCAATTGGGAAACGGAGCGAATCTAATTAAAATTTATGCCGATTATCGCTGGGGCAAAGACGAACCCTCCCAACCCACATTTTTACAGGAAGAAATAGACGCCATGGTTTCCGCAGCCACTACTGCCGGACGCTATGTGGTAGCTCATGCGAGTACCCCTGAAGGAATGCGACGTGCCATTTTGGGCGGTGTGGAAACTATCGAACATGGCGATGCAGGTACTTTGGAGATATTTAATTTGATGAAAGAAAATGGAGTGGCCTTGTGCCCAACGCTAGCTGCTGGCGATGCGATTGAGCAATACAAAGGCTGGAAAAAGGGAACAGAACCTGACCCAGAAAGGGTTACCAAAAAGAAAAAATCGTTTCAACTGGCTTTGGCATCAGGAGTCGATATTGTTTTTGGAGGTGATGTTGGTGTGTTTACCCATGGTGAAAACTACCGGGAATTAGAGCTTATGGTCGAATATGGGATGGAGCCCATCAAAGCTTTACAATCGGCCACCTCTGTGAATGCCAGAATCCTACATTTTGATGGATTGGGGAGTATTAAAAATGGATATTTAGCCGATATTATTGCATTGGAAGGCAATCCCTTAGAAGATATCTCACAAATGAAAAATGTCAGATTTGTCATGAAGGATGGTATTGTTTATAAAAACGAATAAACCTCTATATTCCTACGATGCTTCATTAACATCATTTTAAGAATTGAGGCAGGGGTTTTTGGTATCTTTAGGCGACTTAAAAAACAGACCATACCTCTTCAAAGTATGTCTTCTATTAGGTCGTAACTAAACTCAAAACAACAAACCCAACTAATGAAAAAATCAATTTTATTCTTTCTATTACTGATTGCAGCAAGTATTACGGCACAAGAATTTAACATGGACTTGGTTCAGGATATGAAACCAAGAAATATTGGTCCTGCTGGAATGAGCGGCCGTGTTACTTCCATTGATGTTGTGCACTCCAACCCAGATGTTATGTTAGTGGGAACCGCATCAGGTGGGTTATGGAAATCTACTTCCGGTGGTATCAAGTGGGAGCCAGTATTTGATAACCAAGTAACCGCATCAATCGGTGCCGTGGCCATTCAACAATCCAATCCGTCCGTGATTTGGGTAGGCACAGGAGAAGGTAATCCAAGAAACAGCTTAAATGGTGGATATGGTATCTATAAATCCTTGGATGGTGGTAAAACCTGGAAGTCCATGGGGCTGGAGAAAACACGGCACATCCATAGAGTTATTATCGACCCAACAGACCCTGATATAGTGTATGTCGGAGCCATTGGTTCCCCTTGGGGCGAACACCCGGAACGAGGTGTTTTTAAAACTACCGATGGTGGCAAAACTTGGGAAAAAGTATTGTTTGTAAACAATAAAACAGGTGTTGCAGATTTGGTAATGGACCCAAAGAACCCAAACAAACTGATTGCTGCCATGTGGGAGCACAAAAGAGAACCATGGTTCTTTAACTCGGGAGGTGAAGGCAGTGGATTGCACATTACGCATGACGGGGGTGAAACTTGGAAAAAAGTTACGGCCGATGATGGCCTGCCCAAAGGAGATTTGGGAAGAATAGGTGTGGCCATAGCCAGTAACAAACCCAATATTATTTATGCCTTGGTGGAAGCCAAAAAGAATGCCTTGTACAAGTCGACTGATGGTGGATTTAAATGGGAAAAAATAAATGATAAGAGCGATATTGGTAATCGTCCGTTCTACTATTCAGAAATTTACGTAGACCCTCAAAATGAAAATCGGGTGTACTCTGTTTTCACATACATTAATGTTTCTGAAGATGGTGGGAAAAATTTCACCCAATTGATGCCTGCTTATGGGGTTGATAATGGTGTGCATCCTGACCACCATGCGTGGTGGATTCATCCAAAAAATGGCCAATTTATGATGGATGGAAACGATGGTGGACTCAATATCACCAAAAATGGAGGTAAAACATGGCGCTTTATAGGCAATTTGCCTGCTGCGCAATTCTACCACATCAGTACTGACAACGAATATCCTTATAATGTATATGGGGGCATGCAGGACAACGGTTCTTGGAGAGGACCCGCTTATGTTTGGAAAGCTCAGGGGATTAGAAACAGTTATTGGCAAGAAATCGCATTTGGCGACGGGTTCGACGTAGTTCCGGACAGGGATGATAGCCAATATGGCTACGCCATGAGCCAGCAAGGATATGTGAGCCGTTACGATTGGAAAACGGGAGATGGTTATATTGTACGCCCTACCCCACCCGATGCTGACACCATGCTTCGATTCAATTGGAATGCTGCCATTGGCCAAGACCCCTTTAATAACAGTACAGTATATTTCGGAAGTCAGTTTGTACACAAATCCACCGATAAAGGGTTGACCTGGGAAGTGATTTCCCCAGATTTGACCACCAATGATAAAGAGAAACAAAAACAAAGCGAAAGTGGCGGATTGACCATGGATGCCACTGGGGCTGAAAATCATTGTACCATTATAGTAATTGAACCCTCACCCGTGGAAAAAGATATGCTTTGGGTGGGAACGGATGATGGTCGCGTGCATTACACCCTAAACGGAGGACAAACTTGGATAGATGTAACCAAAAACATCAAAGGGCTGCCAGCAGGAAGCTGGATCCCACAAATCAAAGCCTCAAACAACAACAAAGGTGAAGCCCTTTTGGTTGCCAACGACTATAGAAGGTTCAACTATACGCCTTATGCTTATCGAACCAAGGATTATGGTAAAACTTGGACTCGAATTGTAGATGAAAATGATGTCCAAAGCTACACACTGTCCATTATTGAAGACCCAGAAAATCCAAACCTCATGTTCTTAGGTACGGATGATGGCCTTTATATTTCTTTGGATGCAGGAAGTAATTGGAAAAAATGGAATAAAGGTTTCCCAACAGTTTCCACTAAAGATTTGGCAATTCACCCAAGAGAGCAGGATTTAGTGATAGGAACTTTTGGAAGGGCAGCTTGGGTATTGGATGATATCCGTCCATTGAGAAAATTGGCCGGTAACACGTCCATCTTACAAAAAGAAGTTAGTTTGTTCGATAGTCCAGACGCTTACTTAGCGGCTTATCAACAACCTACCGGAGGCCGTTTTGGTGGTGATGCCATTTATAGTGGAGAAAACAGAGAATCTGGCGCCATGATTACCTACTACCTTAAAGAAGGAAGTAAAAAGGCCAAAGAAAAGGAAAAGGATGAAAAGGAAGGCGAGGAAAAAGAAGCTGACGAAGAAAAGTCCAAAGAAAAAACCAAGGATTCCATCTTCTTTGAGTTTTATGATGGCGATAGACTCATCAGAACATTGAAATACAAAACTCCTGAAAAAGCAGGTTTCCACAGAATTTATTGGAACTTGGATGAAAAAGGACCGGACAGACCTTCAAGAACCATCAGAAAAAACAATCGTGAACGTGGTGGTGTAGATGTAAAACCAGGCACTTACAAAGTAAAAGTTATTTATGGCGAAACGTCTGATTCAACCTCGGTAACCGTGAAAACAGACCCAAGATTGGATGTTAATATGGCCTCCATTAACGAAGTGTACGAAACCAGTAAAAAGCTGGAAGGCTATACCCAAACTGCCTCAGATGCGGTAAAACAATTGGTGGAAAGCAAGGATTTGGCAAACAAGTTCAAAAAAGAACTTAAAGAATTGGACAAGGATAAGTTTAAAGAACAAATTAAAGCCTCGGAAGAAATCGTAAAACAAATTGACTCCGTTGTAGCCCTTTATCTGGGCAAGGATGATAAACGCCAGGGTATTGTTAGAAATCCCGAACCTAATGTAATGTCTAGATTGGGCAATGCATCCTACTATGTAGGTTCTAGAAAATCCGGGATAACGGCAACTGAAAGAAGAATGATCAAGTTCGCCGAAGAAGAACTAAAGGCTGCATTGGACCAAACCAATGCATTCTTTAATGAAAAATGGAAATCGTACCGAACTTCCATTGAATCATTGGACCTTTCTCCTTTTAAGGAGACAGAAAGCTTTAACCTAAAGTAAAAAACCATGAGAAAAATATTGGCCATTGCCTTAATTACAAGTATTTGGGCTTGCAAGGAAGAGAAAAAGGAACCTACCATCGCCGACACGATGAAGACCTATACCATTTCCCAAATGATGGACAACGAATCCATCGGTGGAGGCAGTTTTTCACCGGACAAATCCAAACTATTGGTTTCGAGTAACCGTTCGGGTATATACAATATGTACACCATTCCAACTTCGGGTGGTGACATGGTGCCTGTTACACAATCGGACAGTTCTTCAGTTTTCGCCATCTCCTATTTTCCAAAAGATGAACGAATGCTGTTCCGCATGGATAATAATGGTGATGAAATCTATCACATTTTTGTTCGTGACACTGATGGCAGTCATAAAGACCTGACGCCAGAAGAAGGGGCACGATCTCTTTTTTATCAATGGTCAGAAGACAAAACCGCATTCTTTTATGGTTCCAATAAAAGGGAAAGTCGGTTTATGGATTTGTACAAGATGGATTTAGAGACCTTGAATTCGGAATTGGTGTACCAAAATGATGACGGGTATGATGTTGGTGCAGTCTCCCCTGATGAAAAATATGTGGCATTAAGTAAATCCATCAACACGAATGACAGTGATTTGTTTTTGTACGACTTGGAGTCTGATGAATTGATGAAAATCAATAAAAACCAAAGTGGAAACGCTCCACAGGATTTTTCTCCTGATGGCTCTGCCCTATATTACACCACTGACGATGGTAGCGAGTTTTCCTATTTGATGAAATATACGATTGCCGATGAATCCTACGAAAAGGCCATGGAGCGTGATTGGGATATTTCAGGAAGTTATTTTACCCAAAATGGAACCTACCAAGTAACCTACATTAACGAGGATGCAAAAAATACCATTGAAGTAATGGATGTGGCTACCGAGGAAAATATAGACTTGCCCACTGTGGAAAACATGGAGGTCACAAGTGTTAGTTTTTCTGATGACGAAACTGTGATGCGTTTTTACGCAGGGGGTTCGCACACACCCTCTAACCTCTACGTATACAATCTGGAAACCAAGGAACAGAAAAAGTTGACCGATGTATTGAATCCAGAAATTCAGGGTCAGGACTTGGTAAAAGCAGAAGTGGTACGCTACAAATCTTTTGATGGACTGGAAATTCCTGCCATTTACTATGCACCCCATCAGGCAACCGCTGAAAATCCGGTTCCGGCCTTGGTTTGGGTGCACGGGGGCCCAGGTGGGCAATCGCGTCAAAACTTTAGCTCGTTTATCCAATATTTGGTGAACCATGGGTACGCCGTTTTAGCGGTTAACAACAGGGGAAGTAGTGGATATGGAAAGACCTTTTACCAAATGGACGATCTAAACCATGGCGATAAAGATCTTAAGGATTGTGTAGAAGGCAAAAATTGGTTGTCTCAACAGCCCGAAATTGATGGTGAAAAAATCGGAATCATCGGAGGATCCTACGGTGGTTATATGACGATGGCCGCCTTGACCTACACCCCAGAAGAATTTGATGTAGGTGTGAACCTTTTCGGGGTCACCAACTGGATAAGAACACTTAAAAGTATCCCGCCATGGTGGGAATCCTTTAAAGATGCCCTTTACAAAGAGCTTGGAGACCCTTACAGTGCGGATTCTGTTCGGTTAAAGCAGATTTCCCCTCTTTTTCATACGGATAATGTTACGAAACCTTTGATTGTACTTCAAGGTTCGCAAGATCCAAGAGTACTGCAAGCAGAATCCGATGAAATTGTAGCAGGAGTTCGTAAAAATGGAGTTCCTGTGGAGTATGTTCTCTTTGAAGATGAAGGGCACGGTTTTGTAAAGAAAGAAAATCAAATCACGGCATACAGTAAAATTTTAGAATTTTTGGACGAGTACTTAAAAGAAGAACAAAGTACACCTATAAAAGAAGAGAGTAAATGATCAGAAAAATAGCAGGCTTATTTATCCTACTTGGATTATTGACCGTTAATGCCCAACGACCCGGCGAGGATGAAACGGGTGCATGGTATATGTATTTTGGGACCAACAAGATTTCGGAACGCTTCAGTGTTCATACAGAAGCCCAGTTTCGATTTTATGAGACCACAAGCAACTTCAACCAAATGTTGTTGCGAACGGGGCTTAACTATCATATTAATCCCAATGCCATAGCTACTGGAGGGTATGCATTTATTGACACGGACAATACATTTTATGAGTTTGAGGGTGAGATCAATGCTAAAGAACATCGGATCTTTGAACAGTTTATTCTAAAGAATAAAGTTTGGGAGTTCCTATTTGAGCACAGGTACCGGTTGGAGCAGCGTTTCTTGGATTTTGGTAGAACCACCGAAACACAGCACCGGGCACGATATCGTATTCAGATGACCTTGCCGCTGACCAATACCTTTTTCTTGAATTTTTATGATGAATTGTTCATCAATCTTCAAGATGACCTGTTCGGACAAAATAGGCTTTATGGAGCTATTGGTGTAAACATTACCGAAAACAGCAGTGTACAATTGGGATACTTGAGAAATCAGTTTGCCAATGCAGTTTACGACCGTTTACAATTTGCGGTTTTTTACAACCCGGATTTAAGAAAGCTCTTCAACAAAAAGAAGCCCTAGAAATACAGTGGGAAATAGCTTGACTTGGGCATATATAATCCCTAACTTATGAGCTAATCATAAAAAAATCATTTTTAATGAAAAAAGTACAAATAACAGCGTTAGCGCTACTATTTATAACAGCTTTTAGCTGTAAACAAGCAAAAAAAGAAGCCGAAGAAACAACTGAGGAGGTTGAAGAAACGGTTGAACAAGTTGCAGAAAAAATTGACCCTGAAGTCATTACGTTCACAATGGATCCCAAAAGTGATAGCAATGTAAGTGGTGAAGTTATGTTCACCCAAGACGGTGGCGAAGTAATCATGAGAGCTACCTTTTTAGGACTCGATGAAGGTGAACATGCTATCCACCTGCACGAAAAAGCCGACTGTTCTTCACCCGATGGAAAATCCACTGGAGGACATTGGAACCCCACCCATGAACCCCACGGAAAATGGGGCTCCGAGGATGGCTATCACAAAGGTGACATCGGTAATTTCACAGCGGACGCTGATGGGAATGCCACAGTAGAATTTTCTACGGACGAATGGTGCATTGGCTGCGGTGATGAGAAAAAAGATATTTTAGGAAAAGCGGTTATTGTGCATCAAGGAACAGATGATTATACATCGCAACCTTCTGGTGCCGCAGGCACCAGAATTGCCTGTACAGGTATCATTCAATAATTCGTAAACAACAAACTAAAAAGCTGCCCATATGGGCAGCTTTTTTTATTGACAGCCCTTTGAATAATGACTAACTTAGACCTAAAATTAAAACATTCGAAATGAAAAAAATTCAAATTGCCGTATTGGGACTATTATTGGTAGCCGCCTTTAGCTGCAAGCAAACAAAAAAGGAGGAGGAAAAAACAGAAGAAACCGCCACTGCCACTTATAGTATTGTAGAAGACTCCACTGATGTTCGGTTTACTGCTTACAAAACCACGGACAAAGTCCCAGTTGGCGGAACATTTCAAGAAGTTGAGCTTAGCTACACTGCAGGGGAAACCCCAATGGAAACCTTGGATGGGCTTGAGTTTTCAATACCTGTCAGCAGTCTGTTTACAAACGACCCGACCAATACAAGAGACCCAAAAATCATTGAATTCTTTTTTGAGAAAATGGTAGAGACCCAATCCATAACAGGTACCTTTACTTTTAAGGATGATAAAAGTTGTGCTGTACAGTTGAGCATGAACGGGGTGTCTACAGAACTTCCTATGGAATATGAAATTACCGATGACAATCATGTAAATTTCTCAGGCGTTATGGACTTGAAGCAATGGAAGGCTTTGGATGCCCTGGCTTCTTTGAACGAAGCATGCAAGATATTGCACACTGGTTCCGATGGGGTAAGTAAAACTTGGGAAGATGTTGCAATAGAAGGTTCTGTTTTATTAGAACAGAAATAAGCAATAGTTTTTCAACAAAGATTTATGAAGAGGGCTGCCAATAGCAGCTCTTTTTTTATATATTTAGCCAACTTCAATGGATCTGGACAACCTCATACAACAATTTCAGAAAAAGGATACGGTCGCTTTTGAGACCCTGTACAACATGTACGCTGAAAATATTTGTGGGGCAATCAATGTAATTGTCAAGGATTCGGAACGCTCCCAAGAGATTTGCCAAGATGTTTTTGTGAAAATTTGGGAAAAATCGGACCAATACGACGCTTCTAAGGGTCGTTTTTTTACGTGGATATTGAACATTGCGAGGAACGCTGCTATCGATGAAGTGCGTTCCAAAACCCATAAAAACCAAAAAAAGAACCTTCCTGTTGATTCTCTCGTAGGTATTTTTGAAAACGGTGAAGATCTAAACAGTAAAATGGACACCATCGGCCTTCAGTCCTTATTAAAAGGCCTTAAGGAAAAGTGCATTTTATTAATAGATATGCTTTACTTTAAAGGATATACACAAAAGGAAGCTGCCAAGGAACTAAATACTCCTATTGGCACGATAAAAACAAGGATTAGAAGCTGTATTTCCAACATTAGAAAGAATATGGCATGAGCATAGATGTGAAAGAGTACATAGCGTCTGGAATATTGGAACTCTACGTTGCTGGAGAACTGTCCCCTGAAGAAAATCTTGAGGTACAGCACTATGCCATACAATATCCGGAAATCAGGAAAGAAATTGAGGAAATCGAGAAAGCCATTCTTGAACTTACAAAAGCTGCTTCCTCAAAAATGCCGCAAGATGGCTTTGCCAAGGTAAAAGCAGAAATCGGTGATGTAATTCCGTTTACGCCTGAAGCTTCTTCTGGCAAAGGAACTCCATGGGGCAGTTATTTGGGCTGGGCAGCATCTGTTTTATTGGCGATAGGCTTGTTCTGGATGTATACCGAAAACTCCAAACTCAAGTCCGAGATAGAGCTTACAAATCAAGAAAAGCAAAGCTTGGAAGATATCCTCTCCGACACCCGAGAAGAAATAACCGGTAAAGAAACCCTATTACAAGAGATTAGGGATAAAAATGTAACCGTAATCGCCCTTGGCGGGCAAACGGTATCCCCTTCCTCTTACGCCAAAGCCTATTGGAACAAAGAAGAACGCAAGGTCATTATTGATGCACAAGGTCTTCCCGAACCACCAGATGGATTCACGTATCAAGTTTGGTCCTTGAAATTGGACCCGCTCACACCTACCAGTATCGGATTGCTGGATGATTTTGCATCGCAGAACACCAAGCTCTTCACTTTGGAAAACGCGAACGAATCTGAAGCATTTGGCATTACATTGGAACCTGAGGGAGGTAGCGAAAGCCCCACCTTGGAACAATTATACACCTTGGGGGCGGTAGGTTCCTAAATTTGGGCAAAAAAAGAAGGCAGCCAGATAAACCGAACTGCCTTCAAAACTTAGATTACCTAAAAAAACAATCGAATATTAAAGTTTAATACCTACACCAACACCGAATATCCATGGGTTGATGTCCACATCAGCATCTACAGTAGCTCCTAAAGCGGTAGTCGCATCAACAGTGGCGGTAGTGTTCAAAAATAATTTTTTAACATCAAAATTCAAGAACCATTTGTCGTTTAACATGAAGTCGAACCCACCCTGAAGGGCTAAACCAACAGCAGTATCATATTCAATATCATCGGCTACCGGGCCTTCATCAACCCCATAGAATAGGGTAAGATTGGGGCCAGCACCCAAATAAGGAACAAAATCACCACCGGTAAAATGATACTGGGCAGTAAGCGTAGGGGGCAATAACCACACATTTCCCAAATCAATATCACCTGCAGCAGTACCCACAGCCTCAACATCGTGTTTAGTGGTCGCCAAAATCAATTCCAAAGACCAATTATCATCAAAAAAGTAGGTAATATCGAACTCGGGAACAACAGAAGTGGAAATATCAACATCTCCGCCAATGGCTTCAATGTTGGCACTCTCGTCCGGAGAAACCACAATTCCTCTCAACCTAAATTGCCACTTGCTTCCATTGCCCATGGGGGCATCTTGTGCAATTGCCAAGTTGCTCAATCCCATTAAAGCCATTACTGCTACTAGTATTTTTTTTCTCATCATGTGTTAATTTTAAAATGATGAGACAAATCTACCTAGCGACAATTGCCAAGAATATGATGTTTATCATTGGATAAAAATGGGTATTACCTTATCCAACCTGTTTATGAGGAAAATAAAACCGTTAAAACCATTTTTTACGTTTAAAAATGATAACGGAAATTATGGTAACTATGAACATTACCCCTAGTAGTATAAAATATCCATAGGGCGATTTTAGTTCAGGCATGTTTTCAAAATTCATACCATAAATGCCGGCCAAAAATGTGAGTGGAATAAAGACTACCGAAAAAATGGTCAAGGTTTTCATCACCTCGTTCAAGCGATGGCCCTGTACACTAAAAAACAAGTTTATCTGACTTTCCAATTCCATGATATCAGAATCGATGTCCATGATCAAACCGTTGATTTGTTCCCGAAGTTCACTGAAGTATTTGGTCTGAAACCCTTTTACCTCAACCCGTTCTAACTTTACAATGATATCTCTAAGTCCATGTGATGCTTTTTTAAAATCGTGAATCATGGCCTTTTTTTGCTCTACTTCAAACATAAACTCCGGTGTGGGCTCTCGTTTAACAATAGCATCCAGAGCATTTTCCATTAACACACTTTCTTCATATTTATCTTTATAGTTGGTTATCAAGGTTTCCAAAATAAAGAAGAGAAGATAGTCCGCACGCTTTTTTCGTATAATTCCCTTGTTTTCAAATATTCGTTGTCGAATCCAATCAAAATGATCCCCCCTCTTTTCTTGAATGCACCAAACAAAATCCTTGGAAATCACGAAATACATTTGTTCAGATTCCATGCTGTGGTGTTCTGTTTTTAAGATACGGGCCGCTACAAATAATTGGTCTTCCAGTTCTATTACCTTGTTCCCCATTTTCTGGTTCAGCAATAACCTTAGTAGAAAATCATCCAGATTGTTACCGTTTACCATTTGACGGAATTCCTCCATATAATCCAACCCATAGGTGTTAATCCAGGTAATGGATTTATCTCCCTTGGACAGCTGCAAGTCTTCCTCTAATGAGAATTTTCGATTATAATAATTGTCCGGCGAATAATTTATCACCCATGAATTTTCTTCAAAATCTGTTTGCATGCCTTAAAATATGAAAAGGTTTATTCGTAGTTTAGAACGATAAGTTAAACCAAATTTACTAAGAACCATCATGTTTGACACCTTGTCCTTTAAATCCGAGATATTATTGACCATTATTCTTTTGGCGGTTATCATAGCCCTTAATTCATTAAGTAAACGAGGTATAAGGCGCTTTGGGAAAACAAGTTCTATTGATATGAACAGCAGGAAAATAATTTTTTACCTGAGCAACTTGTTGTTTTATTTGATCGCCTTTATTGGAATTTCCTTGATATGGGGTGTTGACTTGAAGGATTTCTCGGTGTTCATGTCCTCCATTTTGGCCATATTGGGTGTTGGTTTTGTGGCACAATGGTCCATTTTGTCCAATTTAACGGCCAGTGTGATTCTTTTTTTCAATCATCCACTACGTTTGGGTGATAGAATACGGGTTATGGACAAAGATTTTGACTGGACAGGAAAGGTAGAGGATATCAGCGGGTTTTATCTTTTTATGCGAACCGATGATGGCAAGCAGATTACCATTCCTACCAATTTGGTCATTCAAAAAGGAATTGAAATTTTAAAAGAGGAAAAACCAGATATCGAGGAGGTAATTTCCAACGAATAAAAAAACGCCATGGTTTTACACCATGGCGTACCTAAAAACAACAACCAAGCTGATATCGCTGCGATCTCCTACCTAGATTCTTTGAGGGAGAAATTAAAGACTGGCTATTTGTGCCTCTTTTACGGGACCAAGCTCGTATGCTGCCCCCATTAACTCCTGCTTTAACTCGCTTACTTTTTCTTTTTCACCATTGGCCTTGTATATTTCTGCCGCTTGCTGAAGAATTGCTGGCTCATAAGTGACACCCATTACATGTTGCTCTATAACTTTCATGGCTTTCTGTTTTTCGCCCAAATGGAGCAGACTATAGGCCAACCAACTATAGGACTCTGGTGTGGGCCGATTGCCAACCTCTTCTTGCGCTAACTCAAATGCTTTTCGTTCCACATCCATACTCAAATAAAAATCAACGTTGTATGCATTGTACATGTTTCCGTAATCCTTGTTGTTTTCAACGATCTTATAATAATCATCCAAAGCTTGTACCCTAAGCATATCATCTTTTAAAAAGGCCGCCACTTCAGCTTTTAAAAGGTGATATTCAGGAGATTTATTCTTTTCCATAATAGAATCTAAAATCCTGAGGGCTTCTTTGCCATTTCTCTCGTGGGAATAAACAATCCAAGCAATGCCCTTTTTAGCATAAGCATTTTGTGGGTCGATATGCAATGCCTTTAGATATAGATGGTAAGAATCCTCTATTCTGCCTGCATGCCCGTAAAAATCTGCTAGATTGGTATAGGACCAAAGCAATAGCCCTCTATTTTTGGATGACTCCGCCTTATCCGTAGCCTTCTCCATAAACGTAATGGCCGTATCCAAATCACCTTTATGGTCATTCCATTTTGCAACGCGAATCAAATACCCAAAATCGGACATATTCTGAATACTGTCCAAGTACTTGTTGGCCAAATCATAATTGCCTAATTCCATATGGAGGTCAAACAATAAACTTTGGGTTTCTTTAACCCCGCTTCCAAAAGTCCTCGCTTTTTCTGCCAGTTCCAAAGCTTCTTTAAATCGGTGTTGGGAAATATAATTTCTGGACAAGGCCCTTAAGTATCCCGATTTACTCACAGCGGCAATTTCCACCGCTTTTTTGAGGGAATGTTCCGCATCTTTCAAATATTTGATATCTCCGGTTTCTTTAAAAAAACGACTGTATTCTGCAGCTACATTGCCCAAACTCAGCAATTGCATGCTATCGGATTTTATTTTGCTATCCCAAAGTTTGAAATATTTGGATGTTGCCTTTACCGGTTTTGATGCCAAAAACTGATCATAATCCTTTTTATCTGTCTTGAAATCATTTCCTTCCTCCTGACACGATACCAAAAAAAATATGGCAAGTGGCAGAAAGATATATTGTATTGTGGTTTTCATCTTGTTGTTGTTTTTAATTAAATAAGGGGGTAGGAAAGTTTCCTTCCCCCTATCTTTTTCATAGCAATTACTCAGGTGCTCCCAAATATGGGAACGTAGTTGAAATATCAGCCGTAAGTCCAACACCATCGGATGTTAGTCTTGGTAAATCGGCCATACCATCATCATCAAGGTCTTGACCACTAAATCGGTCTCCTTCCATACCTCCAAAGAACAAAATCAGAGATACATCAATAATATCATCGTTGGGATGCCTTCCGGTAAGAGCCACTTCATCTCCATCTGGAACCAAAATATTGCCATCATTATCAAGGTCTGTACCTGGATTGAAATATGTTGTTGGTAAATCTGGGGCCACTTCTAAAACATCTGCTGCCAATACCGTGGTCAAGGTTGCGGCATCCAATCCCAAGATGTTGTTTTCGTAATTCACATCTGCAGGATCCAATCCTAATTTAAGGGCATACACATCGTGGTATTGCTCTAATCTTGCTTGGAATCCCATTTGGAAAGCTGCACTCATTTCCGAAGGAATGGTAGTGTTGTGCGCATCTTTAACGCTTGCCTCACCTTCCATATCGTAACTCAATGTGGTGTTTATACCTGGGCGACCCAAATGGTCTACCTGTGCAAATGTTCCGGTAAAATCAACGCCCATCATGTCATCGTCCATCATATCATCATCCATCATCATCTCGTCATCCATGTAGGTTCCGTTGTCATCACTGCTACAGCCAACTGCTAGGCCAAAGCTCAGCACAAGGGCCGTTATATATATTGATTGTCTAAGTTTCATAATATCGATTTAAAAGTTTCTTATTGTTTTCTGTTTGTAGTTACCCAAGTTTTATAAACTGATAGTCCAAGGGCGTTTGTAGCTGTTGGAGTACCCAACATACTGTTTGGAATTTCCACCACTATGGATAGTGTATTGGCACCATCAAAAGTGTCCGCAGCTTCTTCCGGAGGCAAAAATCCACCTGGAGCAGAATCCGTTTCCGGAGAAATCACCGCGTTGAACTGGAAAAAGTCAAAAAAGAATGGAT
The DNA here is from genome assembly GCA_002167435.2 of Allomuricauda sp. TMED12. Lineage (GTDB taxonomy): Bacteria > Bacteroidota > Bacteroidia > Flavobacteriales > Flavobacteriaceae > Flagellimonas. The sequence continues at coordinate 4,159 of NHBR02000116.1, read as the reverse complement.
CTTGTCTTGGTCCCGCAAATAAGGATACGCCATCCGAAGTGGTTTCCACCACAGCCGTAGCACCAGAGATTTCCACATTGCCCAAAGCAGCATCGGTATTAACTTCACTGCTCAACCCTGTTTGCGAGGGAGCGATGGGTCCAAAAAAGTACATTCTACCATCTCTCGCGATAGCTTGAATCACCTGATCTTCTACCAAATCACCATCCAAATCAATATTGATTTCGGTAAGTACATCCTCGTCAAAGGCTCCATAAGCCAGTTCTGGCAATACGTTGGATTGCAGGTCTACCACAAAAACAGTGTTGTCCGAACCCTCACTGGGTTCAAAAGCATAAAAATCGGCAATGTCCGCAGTGGTTCCAGCCGAAGAAGGCGCATCAATGTGGTCTGCCGATACCAAAACGGTAGCTGCAATTACCAAGGCCACTAAGCCTAATAAATATTTCGTTGTTTTTCTCATGTTACTTGTTTTTAAAGTTTCGTTCACCCCTACCTACGGAACCTTTTAGGGGAGGGTTTGGTCTTTAAATGTTAAAATTATCTTAACATAAATTTGTTGCAGTGATTCAACTTGGCAAAACAAAGTCGAAGAAATTGTTTTACTTTGGAGCGTTAATACATTTAAATGAACCCTTCTTCCTCTGGATGGATCAACAAGTTTGGTCACCTTGTAGATCAGGAGTCTTTACCGTTTGAAGACTTTGATAGCTTATACAGGGAACTCAAAAAAAGTGGGTTCATATATGGTGTACACCTAAACATACCGTCCTTTATAAAGGTGGAACACACCTTGAGCGAAGATGAAATAGCTAAAATCAATTTACTGACCGCTCTATACTTTACCTATACCTTTGAAGTTGGCAAGACTGATTTTAACGCGTTCGTTAACAAGGTTTTTGAGTATTACCAATCTTTGGATGTTAGTCGAGTGTCCTTTTTGAACAAAATATTGACTGCATCCAAAACAGAGTCTCAATTGGAAAAATTAATCGACTCAAGAATTTATTTGAGTGATAATACCTTTAGTAGGGCGCTAGGAAATAGTTTGACAAATTCCCTACTTTATGTTGACATTCTAATCTTCATGATTTATCTCCGAGGGTATAAAAATATGATGCAGCATGCCCAACTTTTGGAGTACGTTACCATCAACATTGTGTACCATGCGCTCAACTCCAAAGAGACCCATGAATTAGATGCTAAATTGATTCAATTATTGGGATCATCTTTGACTTATATTAATCTGGACGAAGCAAAATATGAGGGTAATTATTCGGATTTGTTGACCCAAAATTTCACCAAAAACGAGAAAGATTATTTTTTGGATATGGCCTGCTTGACCATATGGGAAGATAAGACTTTGGACTACACCGAAACGGACTATATTTTTGGATTGGGAAAAGACCTCGGAAAGCCTAAAAAAGAGGTGGAATTTGAACTGGATTTCGTTAAGAATTTCTTTGAAGAAAACAAGGACAAAATTGCCTATTTGAGCAACAAAAATTTGGCCGTTCAATTCTACGATGGAATGTCCAAAAATGTGAGCAAACTTATTCTAAGAAATAGTAAAAGGTTAAAAAAAGAGCTTACCGAAAGTAGAGAGTTAGTAGCCCTTTTATCTAAATCGACCGTCAAGGATTTGAGTACAGATGAAAAGAAAAAAGTACAAAATCAGTTGCTCGATATTTTTAAGAGTATTCCTTCCTTGGCCATTTTTATGTTGCCCGGGGGAGCCATTCTTCTTCCAATTTTCATTAAATTAATCCCTAAATTGCTCCCCTCCGCATTCGATGACAATCGAGTTGAAGAAAATCAGTGATTTAAGACTAAAAAACCTACTATAAGAAATATTTATAATAGGTTTTTATTTAATTTTAAAAATTGGTAATCAGTATTTTAAACTAATTTATTCCAACCATAACTTAAAGTCTCTAACACGTTCTCGACTTACTATTACTTCGTGCTCATCAAAGTGATTTAACTTGATTTGAAGCCTTGAATTTGTATATGAAATGATGTCCTTTATGTGATTTATGTTCACATAGAACTTTCGGCTTATCCTAAAAAAAGTTTGTGGCTCCAACTCCTCCTCCAACTGTTCCAAGGTAGTGTCCAATAAATAATTTCTACCATCTGAAGTTGCGGCATAGGTACCTTTGTTCTCACTATAAAAACATTCAACCTCATCGGCATTTATAATTTTCAAATGTTGCCCGACCTTAGCTGTAAATCGTTTTTTGTATTCACGTTCCAAGGGGTTTACCAAAAGGTTTTTTATGTCATTAAAATCGATTGGTATTTTTTGATTTTCCGGCTTAAAATTTCGGTACTTTTTTACTGCACTTTCAAGCTCTTCTTCGTCTATTGGTTTAAGCAAATAATCAATGCTATTCAGCTTGAAAGCTTGGAGTGCATATTCATCATAAGCGGTGGTGAAAATGATGGCACTTTTGACTTCGACTACATCAAAAATTTCAAAGGAAAGCCCATCGGATAATTGGATGTCCAAAAAGATTAAATCAGGTTGCGAATTATTTTGAAACCAAACAATGGAATCTTCCACGGAATGTAACATGGTATGGACCTCAATTTCTAATTTTGAGAGCAGTCTGGACAACCGTCTTGCTGCTGGTTTTTCATCTTCAATGATCAGTACATTCATGTAATTATGGCTTGGTGTTTTGGTTTTGGTATTTATGCTTATTTATGCGTTTCGCTTCCATCCTCATCCATGTATTTTTGGATTTGGCGTTGCTCCCACTTTTTAACGAAAGTAAATTTATCCCGAAATAAGATCAGTGTGTGTACTACTAAAATAAGGGCCCAAATGATAACATTAGCGTTTATCCAATCGTAGTAATAAGATTCTTTTGGGAATGCTTCGGGTAACAGGGAAGTTAATACACCTGTCTTTAAAAGGTACAGGATGCCGTTTACAATCACAAAAATGGTGATATGGCGGTAGTACCCCTTGAGTTCTTGAATTCGCTTTTTAGCGGTTTCCCTGGCAATATTTTTATCGTTCATCATCCTATTTGTACTTGTTCATTTCCTCTTTGTCCTCTTCCATATACTTTTGGATCTGGCGCTCTTCCCAGTCTTTCCCCAAAAGTGGGTTGAATCCAAAGGTTTTGGATGCATGAAATAATAAGCCTATGCCCCAGGCCATTAAAGTGATAAAATGCTCCCATTGCCAAAAACTCTCTAACCTAAGGTAGATATTAATCAAAATAAAGGTGTTTATCACTACATAAATGGCCGAATGGATATAGAACCCCTTGAGTTCGTCCACTCTCTTTTTGGCTCTGTTATATTTTTCTTTATTAAAATTTTCCATGATTACTTCCATTTATTTTTTTGTTCATCGTCCCGCATAAACTCTTCCAACTTGCGCTTTTCCCATTGTTTACCGAAAAATGGGTTCAGGTCAAAGGTTTTAATGGCATGAAAAACAATACCGATACCCCAACCAAAAGCGGCCCACAAAAACCAAGCATAGGCGAAGTGGTTCGTAAAATAATTGATTAGTGCCAATCCTGAGATTACCAGGACATAGGAGGTAAGGTTACCATAAAACTTTTTGAGTTCTTCTACACGTTCCCTGGCCCGTATATATTTATTTTCTTTATCTGAAGTTTCCATTGTATTGTTATTTGATGCGATGTTATAGCTAAAAATACTCATTCTTAAAATTCTTTGTCGTTCATAAATTCCTGAATCTTACGTTCTTCCCACTCTTTTCCGAAAAATGGGTTTTGTCCGTAGGCCGTCATCCAATGACCCACCAATCCAAGACCCCAGCCAATAGCTGGAAATATGGACCACGGGAACTCGGTTGTTCTAAAATTAAGGTAAACCAAGAATGGGATTACCAAGCAATATGCGAATAGATTAGAGTAAAAAGATTTGATATGCTTTATTCTTTCTTTTGCTCTGGCATAACGATGTTCGTTTGAATTTTCCATGATTGTTCGTTTTTACTATTGATTACAGGTCAAATATCCACATACTTAAGTGCATAAAGAAAAGTGATTGCCCGAATTGTATTTTTAGTGGGATGAATTGTGGTTGGTGGGGATAAAGGGTGAAGAGTGAAAGGTGAAGAGTGAAAGGTGAAGAGTGAAAGGTGAAGAGTGAAAGGTGAAGAGTGAAAGGT
>NHBR02000115.1 GCA_002167435.2 Allomuricauda sp. TMED12 | reverse complement strand
TAATCGGGATTGACCGTATCATTGGATGTGGTAAGCTTACCTTCGCTCATAAAGTAAACTGAATCATTTTCCTTTTTGGTCTTTTGGGCGTACACCTTCATGGCATCGCTTCCCAATTGTCCTAAACCTGCTTCTTGTTCAGTTCTGGAGTTCCAGATGAGTGCCTTTTGCGTATCAAAATTAAATCGGATGGAATCGGGTCGAACTTCTTGACTTCCTTGTTTAAAAAATGGTAACTGCGAATAATTACCTAAGGAATCTTTCATCCGACCGGCATAGACTTCGTTCTTTACATAGTCCATTACAATAACACCAGCTTTGAGTTCTGTGTCTTGGTAATAAATTTCAGCTTCGTCGTACAAGTAAATTTTATTGTCCTTTTGGCTGAGTTTGACGTAGTCTTTCGCCTTGTATTTAATTTTATCCAACAACAAGGGCTGTTTTTTTGGCACGGTATCTGTATCAACAGAATCAACCCTAATAGAGTCGTTCAAGATGTTGGGTGGCAATAAAGGAGCGGTGATAGTGTCTTTTGAAGCCTTTATGGGCAAAGGTGTAATTAGGTCTTCCTGAGCACTTAAGGTTGCTATGCCACAAAGAAGAACAAATAGGAAAAGTAAAAGATGTTTATTTGGTTGCAACGTGATAAATCCTATTTTTGTGCTAGACGGCCCAGTTTTGGGGTCAAACTTACATATATTTTTTGTTCTACTTATGGGGGATTACGATATTTTTAACCATTACAGAACACTATAATTACTCAGTTCTCATGAATAAAAGTCGGTTTGCATTTTTAATTATTCTTCTTCTGGTCTTTACTATGACCTCTTTCAACAAAAATGATACCGGGGAATTTCCGAAAGATAAATTTGTTGTGGTCTTGGATGCAGGGCACGGTGGGCATGATCCAGGGAACCTTGGCAATGGCTATTTAGAGAAGAACATAGCATTGGGTATTGTATTGAAGGCAGGAAAGGAATTGGAGAAAAACCCAAATGTAAAAGTGGTTTATACGCGTGATGATGACACTTTTGTAGATCTTTTTGTTAGAGGACAAATTGCCAATCAGGCTAACGCCGATCTTTTTGTATCGGTACATTGCGATTCCCATAATTCCGATGCACATGGCGCAGGTACCTTTGTTTTGGGCTTGCACGCCAATCGACAAAATTTTGAAGTAGCAAAAAAGGAAAACTCTGTAATCTATTTGGAGGATAACTACGAACAACGTTATGCGGAATACGACATCAATTCTCCAGAATCCATCATTGGATTGACGATAATGCAAGAGGAATTTTTAGAGCAGAGCATTCAACTGGGAAAAAAACTTCAGGACAACTTCACCAAAAAGCTTAAAAGAAAGGACAGAAAGGTAAAGCAAGCAGGTTTTATAGTGCTTCACCAAACATTTATGCCAAGTGTTTTGGTAGAAACCGGATTTTTAACCAATAAAAATGAAGGTAGCTATCTGAATTCCCAAAAGGGACAAAATGAAATGGGCGGGGCCATAGCGGATGCCGTACTTTCTTATAAGGATGAAATAGGCTTTACGGCAGCCCTGGTTGCGGAAAATGCTAAAATTGAGGATACAGATGTCGCAGTGAATGTTCCAGAATCGAAAAAAGAAATTGAGAAGAGTAAAGAAGAACAGCCAAAAAAGACATCCATTAATGAGGGCGCCAAGGAAGTAGAGGAAGTCAAGAGCGAAACACAAGGTGCAGGTGTGGTGTTCAAAGTGCAACTAATGGCCAGTGGAAAAAACATTGCGCTTACTGGAAGTAATTTTAATGGTTTGAACGAACTCTCCAAAGAACCGTACAAGAATATGTTCCGATACATGTACGGCAACGTAAGTACGTATGAGGCTGCAAAAAAGTTGAAGGGAGAGGCGGATGCCAAAGGGTATACCACATCGTATATCGTTGCATACAAAAATGGAGTAAGGGTGCCGATAACGGCAGCATTGAAGTAGAATCATTTCAAATGCACTCTTCTTATAATTATTCCTAAATTTGTTTAAACCATAAACCGAATCTTTTGAAACTATCCAGGGAAATCAAAACTGGGATTATCGTAGTCGCTGGAATCGTAGCCTTCATTTTTGGGCTTAGCTACTTAAAATCCTCTCCGCTTTTTGAAAATAACAAAACCTTTTACGCAGTTTACGATAATGTAGGCGGGTTGCAACCAGGTACCCAGGTTTCTATAAACGGATACAATGTAGGTAATGTAACCAGTATCAAATTTAAAGATAGCTCTGGAAAATTATTGGTTACCATATCCGTTAGCAATGAATTTGAATTTTCTAAAAACAGTATTGCAGAACTTTTTGATACAGGAATTATCGGGGGTAAAGGAGTTCAAATTGTCCCTGTGTTTGATAAAGCGCCAAGGGCTGAATCCGGCGATACGTTACAATCAAAAATAAAACCGGGAATTACCGAATTGGTCCAACAAAAACTGACTCCATTGCAGTTAAAGGTAGAAGGTGCCGTTTCGAATGCGGACTCATTGCTGATGAACGTAAACCAAATATTGGACGACCCTACCAAAGAGCAGCTTAAAGAAACAATAGTTTCATTGAATGCCCTGGTGAAATCTTTTAAAGGAAGTGCAGATAATTTGAACGTTTTGTTGGACAACAATAAAATGCAATTGGATAGTTCCTTGAAAAATGTAAACCATATCACATCCAACTTTTCAAAATTGTCCGATTCCCTAGTAAATTCTGATTTAGGCGGAACACTTACTGAGTTTCAAACTACTGTAAGCAAATTGAATGACATATTAGCTAAAATTGAAAGGGGAGAGGGCTCATTGGGTAAATTACATCAGGACGATGCCCTCTACAATAATTTAGCCGACGCGTCAAAAGAATTGGATCTTTTGTTACAGGACTTTAGACTCAACCCAAAACGCTACGTCAACGTTTCGGTATTTGGCAAAAAGCAAAAAGAGTATACACTTCCCGAGAATGACCCAGCTGAACAACAGGATGCTACCGAACAAAAAGAAAATCAATAAATGGAATATTTGCCCAATATAGTATTTGCCGTAGCCCTTGTTTTGGGCATTGGGTTTTTCGCCCGTAACGTAAAAAAATTGTCCAGGAATATCAAGCTTGGAAAAGATGTTGATGTGAGTGACAACAAATCCCAACGATGGAAAAACATGGCCAAGATAGCCTTAGGACAAACCAAAATGGTGGTTAGGCCCATTGCTGGATTGATGCATGTTATTGTTTATGTAGGCTTTATCATTATCAATATTGAGGTGCTGGAAATAATACTTGATGGGCTTTTAGGAACCCACAGATTGTTTTCATCACTTGGTTCGCTTTATAATTTTTTGATAGGTTCTTTTGAAGTTCTTGCACTTTTAGTAATCGTAGCTGTGGTTGTTTTTTGGATTAGAAGAAACATTATCCGTATTCAACGCTTTATAAAACCTGAGATGAAAGGGTGGCCCAAAACCGATGGAAATATGATTTTGTACATCGAATTGGTACTGATGACTTTGTTCCTGACTATGAACGCTGCCGATTTTCAACTTCAGCAATTGGGAGCAGACCATTATATGCAGGCTGGGACATTTCCAGTGAGCCAGTTTATAGTTCCCCTGTTGGATAGCCTTTCAGAATCTTCATTGATTTTGGTGGAACGAACAGCTTGGTGGTTGCATATTTTGGGCATATTAGCTTTTTTGAACTATCTCTATTATTCAAAGCATTTGCATATCCTTTTAGCCTTCCCCAACACATATTACGGAAAATTAAAGCCACAAGGACAGTTCAATAATTTGGAATCCGTCACTAATGAAGTTAAGTTGATGATGGACCCTGATGCAGACCCATTTGCCGCACCGGCTGAAGATGATGTTGCCGAACCCGAGAAATTTGGTGCATCGGATGTCATGGATTTGAACTGGGTACAACTGCTGAACGCATATACCTGTACGGAATGTGGACGTTGTACCTCGGAATGTCCGGCCAACCAGACAGGTAAAAAGCTTTCGCCAAGAAAAATTATGATGGATACCCGTGACCGTTTGGAAGAAGTGGGTAAAATTATTGATGCCAACAAAGGAGAGTTCGTTCCCGATGGCAAGCAGTTGTTGGACGATTACATCAGTAGAGAAGAACTTTGGGCATGTACCACCTGTAATGCGTGCGTGCAGGCTTGCCCGGTAAGTATAGATCCATTATCCATTATTGTGGAAATGCGCAGGTATTTGGTGATGGAACAATCGGCCGCACCAACAGAGTTGAACAATATGATGTCCAACATCGAGAACAATGGGGCCCCTTGGCCTTATAATCAAATGGACCGATTAAATTGGGTGAACGAATAAATCTAGAACTATGAGTGAGCAATTGAAGGTTAAGACCATGCAGGAGTTTATGTCCGAAGGCAAACAGCCAGAAATATTGTTTTGGGTTGGCTCTGCAGGTAGTTATGATGATCGAGCCAAGAAGATTTCTAGAGCATTTGTGAAGCTATTAAACAAAGCGGATGTTGATTTTGCGGTTTTGGGAACCGAGGAAAGCTCTACGGGCGATGTGGCTAAAAGAGCTGGTAACGAGTTTTTGTTCCAGATGCAGGCCATGATGAACATAGAATTGTTGAATGGCTATGAAATAAAACGAATTGTAACCTGTGACCCACATTCCTTTAATACCCTTAAAAATGAATATCCGGGATTAGGAGGTAATTATGATGTGGTCCACCATACACAATATTTAAAAGAACTTTTAGATAATGGACGTCTGACCATTACAGGAGAGGGATATAAAGGAAAGCGTATTACGTTCCATGACCCTTGTTATTTAGGTCGAGCCAACTCTATTTTTGATGCACCGAGAGAAGTGCTCTCCAAAACCAAAGCAGAATTGGTAGAAATGAAACGTCATAAAAAAACAGCCTTATGCTGTGGAGCAGGAGGAGCCCAAATGTTCAAAGAACCAGAAAAAGGTGATATGGACATCAACGTTTTACGAACCAAAGATGCGCTGGAAACCAAACCAAATATTATTGCAACAGGGTGTCCGTATTGCAATACCATGATGACCGATGGTATTAAAGCGCACGAAAAAGAAGATAGTGTCACAGTTATGGATGTAGCCGAATTATTGGCAAACGCCCAAGGGCTTTAAATTAAATATAAAATATCAGGTCGAGCGCAGTCGACACCGAAACGGATAAAAAACATGCTAGTAGATTTTAATGAATTGCCCGATCACTCGCGAATTTGGGTTTATCAATCCAATAGGAGTTTTACTGAAGAAGAGCAGAAGGAATTGGAAGAAAGTCTTACCGAGTTCCTAAAGGAATGGACAGCCCATGGTAGTGACCTTAATGCTGGGTTTGAAATGAAATACAAAAGATTTATCGTGATTGGTCTGGACCAGACCAATGTAAGTGCATCCGGTTGTTCTATTGATGCCTCCGTGCACTTTATTCAAAGTTTGGAGCAGAAGTACAATGTGGAATTATTGGATAGAATGAATGTATCCTTCAAGCAAGGAGAATACATTGCTTACAAACCGTTGAAAGATTTCAAGAAGTTGGCCAAGGCCAAATCAGTATCCCCAAATACCATTGTATTTAACAATTTGGTGGCCACCAAACAGGAATATTTAGAAAATTGGGAGGTTCCTGCGAGTGAAAGCTGGCACTCCAGATTTGTATAAATTATCTTAATTTTCGTGCATTCCTCGATGAAATGCAATATTTTTATCAGCAATAAGTTCAGGTCTTAGACAAGATATTTTATGCGGATAAATCGCTATTTCCCCCTTTTTATACTGTTTTGTTTACAAGCTGTTGGGCAAATCAACCCATTGGTCGTCAAAGATTCCATTGCCCAAAAGGCATGGGTCGAGAACAAATACGCAAACATGTCCCTACAACAAAAAGTAGGGCAGTTGTTTATGGTGAGTGTTGCCTCCAACCAAAGCAAAACAGCGACCGATAGAGTAAAAAACCTAGTAAAAGAACAAGGTGTTGGAGGCGTTATCTTTTTGGTTGGTGGACCTGTTCAACAAGCCAAATTGACCAATGATTACCAATCCGTATCCAGAATACCATTATTGATCGGCTCGGATGCGGAATGGGGTATGGCCATGCGGTTGGATTCTACCTATGCCTTTCCTTGGAACATGACCTTGGGTGCGATTCAGGATAGTGCTATTGTGGAAAAAGTGGGCTATCAAATTGGAAGACATGTCAAACGTCTTGGGGTACATATCAATTTTGCACCGGATTTGGATGTCAACAATAACCCTAAGAATCCCATCATTGGAAACCGTTCATTCGGGGAGGACCCTAAGAATGTCGCTCAAAAAGGGAGGGCTTTTGTTCGAGGCATGGAAAAAGCTGGTGTACTTTCCAGTGGGAAACACTTTCCTGGTCATGGCGATACAGCAACCGATTCACACAAATCCTTACCAATAATCAATTCTTCAGTTGGACGATTGGATTCCATAGAACTCTATCCGTTTAAAAAAGTAATGAAAAGTGGTTTAAGTTCCACTATGGTGGCACATTTGGATGTTCCCAGTTTGGAGCCAAGGGAAGGACATCCATCAACACTATCCAAAAATATTGTGACTGGAGTTCTGAAAAACCAATTAGGCTTTCAAGGTTTGGTGATTACAGATGCTTTGAACATGAAAGCCGTATCTGAGTTTGCCGCAGAGGGCAAAGTAGCGCTCGAAGCTTTTTTGGCAGGTAATGATATGCTTTTGATGCCCGAAAATGTGCTTAAAGCTAAAGAAACTATCATTGAGGCATATAATAAGGGAACCATCACCGAGGAACGACTTGCTGAATCAGTTAAAAAAATATTGATGGCCAAATACAAAGCAGGGCTGTACAATTATAAGCCTGTGGATTTGGAAAATTTGTACGAAGATTTAAACGGTGTCGAAAACGATGTGGTTTATGAAGGGGCTATTGAAGGCGCCATTACGGTTGCAAAGAACAATTTTGCTTTGATGCCCATCAAAAAATTGGACAATAAAAAAATTGCCTATGTCCATTTTGGCGATGATTCTGGAGCACCTTTCTTAAAGACACTGAATAAGTATTACAAAGTAACCCATATTCAGGCCAAAGATATTGCGCAGTATAAAAAGGAACTGGCGAATTTCAACTTGGTTATCATTGGTTTCCATAAAGACAATTCGAGCCCATGGAAAGGGTATAAATTCTCAAAAAACGAGCTTTTTTGGTTGGAGGAAATATCTCGTTTACGAACAAGTAACACCATTTTGGCCTTGTTTGCCAGACCGTATGCTTTATTGGATGTTCTCAATTTTGATACTGTTGATGGGATAGTGGTTGGCTATCAGAATAGTGAAATAGCACAGGAAAAGGTGGCCGAAGTTATTTTTGGAGCTATTGGAGCAACAGGAAAACTACCGGTATCGGCCCATGACGAGTTACCCAAGGGCACAGGTGTAGATGTTGAACCAATACAACGTTTGGGATATAGTATTCCGGAACGTGTAGGAATGAGCTCCGAAATGCTTGCTGAGGTGGACACCTTGGTACAGCACGGGATGGATTCTTTAATGTTTCCCGGGGCACAGGTATTGATTGCTAGAAAAGGTAAAGTAATCTACAACAAGAGTTTTGGAAAGCCTACGTATCAATCTGAAGCGAATATTAAAGAAGAATCTATTTACGACCTGGCTTCTTTAACAAAAATTCTCTCCACCTTGCCCATGATAATGAAGATGGAGGAGGAGGGAAAGATTGCCCTGAACGACACCTTCAAAGATTTGATTCCAGAATATGCCGAAACCGAATTGAAGGATGTTTCTGTGCTCAAAGCATTGTCCCATTACGGTCGTCTTCCATCGTGGATAGCTTTTTATTTGGACACCTTGACCAAGGATAGAAAGCCATCATCAGAATTTTATAGAAAAAACCCTTCCGAAGCTTTTCCATATAAAGTAGCCGAACATTTATATCTCACCAGAACATTTAAGGATTCCATCTATAATAGAATTGGTAGGCAAAGCCTTAAATCCAATAGGTATCGATATAGCGATGTAGGTTATTACGTGTTCAAAGAATATATAGAAAACACCTATAACCGACCTATTAATGAGTTGGTGGATGAGTTTTTGTATAAACCCATGGGGTTGCAGCGAACCGCATTCAACCCTTTGAACAAATTTTCGGAGGAAGCGATAGTTCCAACCGAAGAGGACGACTATTTTAGATATCAGACAGTGCAGGGGTATGTTCACGATATGGGAGCGGCTATGCAAGGTGGAGTTGGAGGACATGCAGGGCTTTTTAGTACGGCAAATGAGGTGGCCAAAATTATGCAAATGTATTTGCAGGGAGGTTATTATGGAGGTGAGCGATTTTTTAATGCACGTACGGTCAAAAGATTCAATACATGTTATTTCTGTAACAAAAATGTGAGAAGGGGAGTGGGCTTTGATAAGCCCCAATTAGAGGAGAAAGGGCCCACATGCGGATGTGTATCCAGAAACAGTTTTGGGCATAGTGGTTTTACAGGTACATATACTTGGGCCGACCCCGATGCAGAGATTGTTTATGTTTTTTTGTCCAACAGAACCTATCCGTCTGCGACCAATACTTTATTGATAAAATCTGGATTGCGAACAAGGATTCAGCAGGCCATTTATGATTCCATTATTAATTAGGTAACGAATATTGCCTTAGATTTGTCTTATGAAAATAGCGATTGTGTGTTACCCAACGTTCGGCGGTAGTGGTGTTGTGGCCACTGAATTGGGTATTGCCCTTGCTGAGCGAGGTCACGAAGTACATTTTATAACTTACCGTCAACCTGTACGTTTGGAACTTTTGGGAAATAACATTCATTTTCATGAAGTGCACGTTCCCGAATATCCTTTGTTTCATTACCAACCATATGAGCTGGCGCTTTCCAGCAAGTTGGTGGATACCATCAAACTTTATGATATTGAGCTTTTACACGTGCATTACGCCATTCCACATGCTTATGCAGGGTATATGGCTAAAAAAATGCTACAGGAATATGGCATTTTTATACCCATGATCACTACGCTTCATGGTACCGATATAACCTTGGTGGGCAAACATCCATTTTATAAGCCAGCAGTTACGTTCAGTATAAATAAATCTGACGTTGTGACTTCTGTTTCCGAAGCATTAAAAAATGAGACCTTAAAACTCTTCGATATTGAAAAGGAAATAGAAGTAATTCCGAACTTTATTGAAACCACCAAGTACAGTAATAATTACACCGATTGCCAACGCTCCATGATGGCCAAGGAAGATGAGCGCATCATTACACATATCAGTAATTTTAGAAAGGTAAAACGCATTCCTGACGTAATAAAGATATTCCATCGGATTCAGAAAGAGATTCCCGCTAAACTTATTATGGTGGGGGAAGGTCCCGAGAAGGAGAAAGCGGAAGATATGTGCGATGCTTTGGGTATAAAGGACAAAGTTCTGTTCTTGGGCAATAGTAATGAGATTGACAGAATTCTTTGTTTTTCCGATTTGTTCCTATTGCCTTCCGAAACAGAAAGCTTTGGACTTGCAGCACTGGAAGCCATGATTAACAAAGTAGCCGTAATTTCCAGTAATACAGGAGGGATTCCAGAAGTTAATATTGATGGTGTATCCGGTTATCTTGCAGACGTGGGCGATGTGGAGACCATGGCAGCAAAGGGCATTGAAATTTTAAGGGATGATGCAACCTTGGAAAAATTCAAGGATAACGCATTCAATGTCGCATCCAAATTTGATATCGTCCATATCTTACCACTTTACGAAGATCTTTACGAAAAAGCATTTAAATCACGTTTTAAAAATACATTTTAGTCATTAAGTATTTTTTTTTGATATCGATAATTTGTTTGCTCTCTTGCAAAGCACAAAAAGAGAGCAATTCCCCAATGGGTGAAAAAATGGAAAACTTGGTGTTGGCGGATTTTGACAGTTTCAGCAATGTTGAGGTTTATGAAACCACTGTGATAAAGGATGCAAAATCGTTAAGTAAGTTTTATGCTGGTATAAATAAAACGCGCAAACCCGGACTACCTGTTCCTATCGTGGATTTTTCCAAAGAAATGGCAATTTTGGTCTGTTTGGGCGAACAGAAGGGAAAGACAAAGCCAGTTTTATCCAAGCTAAATGAAACAGAGGATGAGCTCGTAATAGCATTGGAGATAATGGTAGAAATAGAGGAAGAAACAACTATACAACCCACATATTTTCCATTTTATCTGTACAAATTGCCTTTGGTCGATAAAGTCATAACACTCCAAAAGATTGATAGATAACACTTTCAAAATCCTTTTTACTTCTTATCGAGAATTATGACACTTAAAAGTGCAAAGTTCTGTTTTATGAAAGGTTGACCTAGCTTTGTAGTCGATAACCTCAAATCGATAAAAATGAACATTTCTAAATCTACAATGGCAGTTATTGCCCTTATCTTTTCTGCTTTGACCTTTGCCCAAGATGTTGAATTGACCAAAAAGGACAGTATTGTCCAAAGTTACTGGCTGGTTACTTTGGGTGCCAATGCTGTTGATGATTCAGGACATGAATTCAATAGGCTTTTCGATATAGAAGGCGCTTGGAACATAGCACCATATCCATCACGAGTAAGTATTGGGCGTTATTTTAAAAGTGGAGTTGGTTTGGAAGCGATTGGAAGTTATAATAGGTACAAGGAAGGTAAAATTGTGGATAAAGTAGTCATGCAAGAAGATGTAGATTACTATGGATTTGATTTTAGGGTGAGCTACGATTTAAATATGATATTGGGGGAAACCGGTTTTTTTGACCCTTATGTAGGGATCGGAGCCGGATATACCGATGCCAACAATCAGGGTAGGGGAACATATAATGCTATTTTAGGTTTTAGAACATGGTTCTCCGATCATTGGGGGTTGGATTTCAACTCCACCGGAAAATGGGCAATGGACACCGAAAACGCTTCCAACCATATACAGCATGCGCTAGGTGTAGCATATAGGTTTCAGGTAGAAAAAGGACTATCAAGAAAGGGAGAGGAGAAATTGGCCTTATTACAGGAAATGGAAAAAGAACAGCAAAGAGTTCAGGATTCGATTGCGGACGCAGAGGAAGCAACAAGATTGGCCGAACGCTTACAAAAGGAAAAAGAAGCTGCTGAACTGGCTGCAGCCGAAAAAGCCAAAAAAGACGCGGAAGATGCCCGACGTCTTGCGATACAGAACAAAATCGACGACCTTGGCAATGTTCACTTTAAATTGAATTCATCATATTTAACTGACAAGGATAAGTTGATGTTGGATCAACTGGCGACAATCATGGAATCCGAACCAAATATACAAATCAGGGTTACCTCCCATACCGACTCAAGGGGGACAGGTCAATACAATCAATGGCTATCGGAGCAAAGGGCAAAACGGACCGTAGAATACATTTTATCCAAAGGAATTGCCGAGGATAGAATCACCCAAGAAGCATTTGGTGAGACCAAATTGTTAAATGAATGTAGCGATGGAGTTTATTGTACAGAGGAAAAACATGCTTTAAACAGGAGATCGGAGTTTGTAATTGTAAAATATTAACCAATCAACTTGTTATCGAGAAAAAAATGATTATAACGATAATCTGGATACAACGCTTGTGAATATTATATTTTTCCAACTGTTTTGAAATTTCCCCACTTATTTTTTGAATAGTTCGATATCCATAAAACTATGATTTGTGTTTTTAATAATTAGGTTTTAATTGTCAATTGAGCCAGTTTAAAGGATTCCAAAAGAAATGAATGTAAAGCATAAGTTATTGACCTCTGTTTTAGCCAAGCCTTCAAAAGATATTGAGGCCTGGTTACAAAAACAAAAGCTTGGTGATGACACCGACTGGATAACAGGCCATCAAACAGTGTATTGTATCTCACCATACAAAACAGGTACGACTTATCTATCCACCTCCTTTGATAATGGTGTTTCAGCTCATGAGCCTATTCAATATTTATCTATGAAAGAATTGGAAAAGGACTTTGACGCTTTTTTTCTTAAACGCCTAAATGGATTAAATCTTAAGTTGGAATGTACAGGTTTTTTTAGTGCTTACATAGATGAACTCGTCTCCAACCCTATTGGAAAAGACTTGGTATATATATGTATTCTCAGAAGCCCATCATCATGGATAACCTCAGTGGTAAATTACTGGCAAAGTCCTTTTTTACAAGCCCAGAAATATGAATATTTAACAGAATTGTTCTGGAAACCCAAAGTGGGATTGGATGTTAGGAATATATTGGATTCGAACGGTAGACTTACGGATGGGAAAGCAATAGATAAGTTGGTTAAGTTTTATTTTGATTTTACTGCCAATACAAAAAAGTTGAAAAATATGCATTATGTAGACGTGAAGCAATTGGATGAATTTATTCCACAAGTTGCTTCTTTAATCAATGAAATTCCAGATACTCGTAAACGTTGGCAGCGAAAGGCAAGAGAAAAGAACTTTGTATTCATGGATGAAAATATTGATCTGGAATACGAAAAATTGATTAAGAACATTGACAAATAAACACAAACTTTAATAGATAAAACAATGGTAATTCTTGGACTGAACTATTACTTTCATGATTCAACCGCATGTATTGTGGTCGATGGTAAACTTATAGCAGCAATAGAGGAAGAAAGGTTGAATAGAGATAAGCACACAAGGGTATTTCCACAAATGGCGGTAGATCGTTGCCTCAAGATTGCCAACCTCACATATGATGATATTGATCATATTGCGGTCTCTATCAAGCCAACCCATAACCTAGGTAAAAAACTTGGACATTTGATGGGGAACCTAAGCCGTTTCAAGCCCTTTGTTAATCATGAATTTGTTCATTCCTATAATAAGCAAAAGGGTTTCTGGAATTGGTTCAAATACCATTGGGAGAGTAAGAAGAATGGACCTAAAGTACATTTTATACCCCACCATTATAGTCATGCGCCAGGTTCCTTTTTTGTTTCTCCTTATGAAGAGGCCGCACTGTTGGGAATAGATGGTTCTGGAGAATGGGCCACTACTTGGATTGGTTATGGAAAAGGGAACAAGATAGAATGTTTGGGGGAGAGCTTTTTTCCACATTCCCTAGGTTCTTTTTATGAATCTGTCACACAGTTCTGCGGATTTAGGACCAGCTATGACGAGGGTAAAACAATGGGATTGGCTCCAATGGGAGATCCTGAAGTTTATAAGGAAGAAGTTGGCAAAATGGTCAGTGTGGACAAAAATGGTCAGCTCCACTTTGATTTAAGTTACTTCAATTTTCAGAATATGCACTGGCGAAGGCTTTCTCCGAAGTTTCACAAAATATTTGGACCTAGCAGAAAACATCCGGAACCATTCGAAAAACGTCATATGGATGTAGCAGCTGCATTTCAAAGGGTTTTGGAAGACAGGGTGCTGGAAATGTGCGAAATTCTTCATGAAAAAACAAAGGCAGATTACCTAGTTATTTCCGGAGGTGTTTCCCTTAACAGTGTAATGAACGGGCGTATTGTCCGTGAAAGTAAGTTCAAGGATGTTTACGTTATGCCTGCAGCCGGGGATAATGGTACTGCCATTGGAGCTGCTTACTACCTATACAACGGTATTTTTGGCAAAGAACGCAACTTTGTCCATGAAGATCCTTACGTGGGAACCAGTTACACCAACGAGGAAATAGAAAAAGTACTTAAGGGAGCAAAATTGCCTTTCGAATATCATGAGGATATTTGTGAAAAGGCCGCCTCTTTGTTGGAGGAAGGTCAAATTATCGGTTGGTTCCAGGGTGCTATGGAAATTGGCCCTAGAGCATTGGGAAGTCGGAGTATATTGGCCAACCCTGCCATACAGGATATGAAAGACAAGATCAATGCGGAGGTAAAATTCAGGGAAGCCTATAGGCCATTTGCACCTTCTGCAATTGTGGAAGCAAAAGATGAGTTTTTCGATTTGGAAGTTGAAGCACCTTTTATGCTCAAAGTTTGCAACGTACTGCCCGAAAAGCAGTCTGTGATTCCAGCCGTTACCCATGTGGATGGTAGTGCACGGTTACAAACTGTTAAAAAGGAGTTGCACCCCAGATATTACGATGTAATAAAAAAGCTAGGTGATAAAACCGGGGTCCCTGTAGTTTTAAATACAAGTTTTAATATTCAGGGAGAACCGGTTGTGGAGTCCCCTGTTGATGCCATTCGTTGTTTTTGGTCTACAGGTCTGGATAGTTTGGTAATCGGTAATTATTTTTTGACCAAGAAATAACAATATGCTTTTCAATTCCCTGGAATTTTTCATATTCCTGCCCATTGTATTTATACTATTTTGGTTTTTGGGTAAAGAAAACTCTAGGGTACAGAATGCTATACTGTTTGTTGCCAGCTATGTTTTTTATGGTTGGTGGGACTACCGTTTTTTGTCCCTGATTATCCTATCTACTTTGGTGGATTTTTATGTTGGAAAGGCAATATATAAAAGCTCGGTCAGCAAAAACAAAGGTAGATGGCTATGGGTAAGTATTGTTTTTAATATTGGACTACTAGGTTTTTTTAAGTATTTTGATTTTTTTGTCGATTCTTTTGTTGCTTCCTTTTCATTTTTTGGAGCGGAAATAACAAATGTGTGGGCATTGAACGTTATACTTCCCGTCGGGATTTCCTTTTATACATTTCAGACACTTTCGTATTCTTTGGACATCCACAAGGGTAAATTGGAGCCGACCAAAGATCTCTTGGCCTTCGCCACTTACGTTTCTTTTTTCCCACAGTTGGTTGCAGGTCCGATAGAGCGGGCCTCCCACTTATTGCCACAGATAGAGCATGTTAAAAAGTTTAAATACACACAAGCTGTCCAGGGTTTAAAGCTTATGCTTTGGGGATTGTTCAAAAAAGTGGCCATAGCGGACTCCCTTGCGCTTATGGTCGATGATATTTTTGTCAACCACGAAACACTCCCTTCCTCCACATTGGCTTTGGGGTCCATTTTTTTTGCATTTCAAATCTATTGTGACTTTTCTGGGTATTCCGATATTGCCATTGGTACATCCAAATTGTTCGGCATCGAATTAATGTCCAACTTCAAGTTTCCTTATTTCTCGAGAAGTATCGCAGAGTTCTGGAGACGTTGGCATATTTCACTTTCTACCTGGTTTAGGGACTATCTGTATATTCCCCTTGGTGGATCACGGGTGGACAGGCCCCAGGCGGTTCGCAATATTTTTGTCATTTTTTTGGTCAGTGGACTTTGGCACGGGGCCAATTGGACTTTTGTGGTTTGGGGACTCTATCATGCCTTGCTTTTTCTGCCTTTATTTTACCTTAACATAAACCGGAATCACTTGGAGAACATTGATTTGTTTAGTTCCATAAAGAATTTGTTCCGGGAGGGAATACAAATGCTGGTTACGTTTATCCTCATACTCATTGGTTGGGTGTTTTTTAGAAGCGAGACTCTTACAGACTCCTTTATTTACCTTAGAAGAATGTTCTTGGAATTCAGTTGGGGCGCTTATGAGCATCCTTTGGGGTATAGAATGATTGACTATTTTGCCCTTTTGATATTTTTCTTGATATATGAATATATAATTCGGAAAGACGAAAGAAACCCATTCAAATTTAAGTCGAGATATGTAAGGTTTGCCATGTACACCTTAACAGTTTTCTTGCTGTTGTTGT